>CAVEID010000011.1:0-111734 GCA_963615785.1 Oxalobacter sp.
TTATCCTACACGGGGAGGTCTTTTGTCTATTGTCTACTTTTTACGGACCGGTTCAGAGCAGTCCATTCCGGGGGCTTTGTGTGTGGAAAAATCGATCAGGATGCAAGGTTTTGAGTACGCCATGCTCCGGTTCGGTATTGCGCAAAGGAAATGCAGAAGTTCGCAAGCCAGCCGATGGGCACAGCATACCAGACAACGGCTACACCCCAGATCGGGGCACCGAACCACGAGAGCAGGACTCGGATCGCGAGATTGACCAGATTGGCAACGGTGAACATCCGGACGTCACCGGCACCCCGCAGGACGCCGTCTACGGCCATTTTGAACCCGATCAGACAGAAGAAAAAGCCGATGAACCGCAGATAACCTTCGCCGGTGGCAATGGTTTGGACGGAGGGAGCCTGATCCAGAAACAGGGCGATGATGGGGGAACAGAAGAGCTCCAGCGCAGCGCAGAGGAAGATAGAACTCAGGAGAACCATCTGGTTTGCCACCCGGTACCCTTGCACGACTCGGTCGGCCTTATCGGCCCCAAGGTTTTGTGCGGTGTAGGAGGAAAGGGCATTGCCGATGGCGGACATAGGAACAACGCAGAGCGATTCGATCCGCATGGCGGCAGAAAATCCGGCCAGTACCTGTGTGCCGAAAGCGTTGACTACCGACTGAACCAGCAGCATTCCAATGGAAACGGTAGATTGCTGCAGGATGGAGGGCAGTGCGATCCGGGCCATGGCCAGAAGCTCTTTCTGGCTGAACAGCCCGTCGGAAGCACCCTCATACTGACGGAGCTCCCGGCAAAATACAAGGAACGACAGTACTGCTGCGATGCCCTGAGCAAGGAACGTGGCGTAAGCAGCGCCAAGAACACCGGCCCCCTGCACTGCAACAAGATACCAGTCCAGAGCAACATTCAGCAGGGAAGAAAAGATCAGAAAGTAAAGCGGGATGCGGGACTTTCCCAAGGCGTTGAACATCGCCGAGAGAATGTTGTACATAAATAAAAACGGCAGACCATAAAAATAAACATTTAGATAACGCACCGCAATCTCCAATGCGTCTGCCGGGGTGTTCAGTGCAGTCATGATCTGACGGCTGAACAGCAGCCCGACCGCGGAAAGCAGAACGCTGATGTTCAGAAATGTCAGCATCGCAGTGGAAATGGCAGAACGCATCTGCCCATAGTGTCTGGCCCCAAAATGGTGGCTGATGACCACCGAGGCTCCGATGCCGCCGCCAATGGCAACACAGATGAAGATCGTGGTCAGAGAGTAGGAAGCACCCACAGCGGCCAGAGCTGTCTCGCCGTTGTAGTGACCGACAATGGCAGAATCCACGATGGTGTAAGTCTGCTGGAACAGATTGCCTGCAATCATGGGGGCGCAAAAACGAAGCAGGGCCCATAGGGGCTTTTCAGTGATCAGGTAGTCGTTGGAAACACTCATGCCTTTTTCCCTGCCTTTCTCCGGCTGCAGTTTCCGGCAAATTCACAGGCACAGTTCTCCAGATGGCTCTGCGGCATCTGACAGGATGAAAGCAGAGGGACGATGGCATGTGCCGCCTGTTCCAGTCGTGCATGGTCAACACGGTAATGCATCTGGTAGTCCAGACGCTCTCCAGTCACAAGGCCGCAGTCTTTCAGAACCTGAAGCTGCTGCGAGACTGCGGGCTCACTGATGCCAAGCTTTCTGGCAAGAGCTTTGACACAGTAGTGATATTCCAGCAGAAATGTCAGGAGCTGATACCGCGTTGGGGCAGTGATCAAATGAAGCAATTCAAGATCGGTCATAGTGCGCCTCATGATTAAGAAAAAGCTTAATTAAGAATTTTCTTAATTATAAATGAGAGCGTGGAGACTGTCAAGGGGCTCTGGATAAAAAGATTGCAAATGAAACTGTCTGCAGGTATAATAACATCAGAAAAACTTTTCTGTGAAAAACATTTTGATGGGAGTTGATTTTGATGATCTCACCGGAAAAACTGCTGGAAACGGCAAGAACACTGGAGCCCCGGCTGGTGGAGTGGCGGCGCACCCTGCACCGTCACCCTGAGGTGGGCTTCGACCTGCCCGAAACGAAGGCGCTGGTCAAAAAGGCCCTGACTGAGATGGGCTATGCCCCGCAGGACTGCGGCAGATGCGGCGTCATCGCTCTGGCAGGCGGCAAGAAACCCGGCAAGACCATCCTGCTGCGCGGCGACATGGACGCTTTGCCCATTCAGGAAGAATCCGGTGAAGAATTTGCTTCCGAGGTGCCGGGCAGGATGCACGGCTGCGGCCACGACATGCACACGGCCATGATGCTGGGCGCGGCCAAGCTGCTCAAAGAGCATGAAGATGAGATCGAGGGCACCGTGAAGCTGGAATTCCAGCCCGCCGAGGAAATTTTTCAAGGTTCGCTGAACATGCTGAACAGCGGCCTGCTGGAAAACCCGAAGGTAGACGCCGCCGTGATGTTCCACGTTCTGGCCGGAATGCCCCTGCCCGTGGGCACAGTGCTGGTGCCGGGCGGCGGCATCACCATGGCAAGCTGTGAGCAATATCACATCACTGTCCGCGGCAAGGGCGGCCACGGCTCCATGCCCAACGCCTGCATTGACCCCATCACCGCAGCGGCCCACATCCACATTGCCCTGCAGGAGATCAACAGCCGTGAGCTGGACCCCGCCAAGTTCGGCGTGTTCACCACGGGCCGGTTTGAAGCAGGCAAAGCTTCCAACGTCATCCCGGACTCCGCCGACATGTGGGGCACCATCCGCACAGTGGACCCCGAGGGCGCAGTGAGCGAACAGATCCACCAGCGTATGACCGAGATCGCGCAGGGCGTGGCTGCGGCTTACCGCTGCACCGCTGAGGTGGAATTCAGCGACCACTGCCCCTGCATGGTGGTGGACACGCCCCTCGCCAAGAACGCTCTGACCTATATGACCGAACTGCTGGGCCGGGGTGCCATGGACATGACCCCCATCACCGGCGGCAAACCCGGCGGCGGCAGCGAGGACTTCGCCTTTGTCAGCCACGAGGTGCCCACCGTGAGCATGTTCCTCTCTGCAGGCAACGCCAAGGAGGGCTATGTCTACGGCCAGCACCACCCGAAGGTGCGCTTTGACGACAGCGTACTGTACGAGGGCTCCGCAGCATATGCCTATATGGCTCTGCGATGGCTGAGTGAGCATAAAGCATAACAATTAAGAATACCCTCCGCTTCGCTTTAGGCATTTTCAGAGGAAACTTTATTTTTATATTGCAAAACCCGGCAGACTGCGGTCTGCCGGGTTTTGCCTTTTCACGGGAGGAGCCGTAACGGCTTACAGCATCTTCTTAAAAACTGTCCTCTCAAACAAAAACCGGAAGGCATCTGTGCCCTCCGGTTTTCTTTTATTTCACGCCAAGCTGTTCCAGCTGCTTCTGCCCTTCTTCGGTCAGGTAGGGCCGCAGCAGGAGCCACTGAATGCGCATCATATCGTTCACAGCTTCATCGGCGGGGCGGCGGACGACCGACACCCGCTGCTGCCAGCCCACATGACTGAACATGATGAGGTCGATCACGTCCTGCAAGGTCTGGCCGTCCAGCTCCGGCCGGAACATCTTCTGCTGCCGCAGCTGGACAAAAAACCGTTCCAGATTCTGCTGCAGGCGGGCAATGCGGGATGCGTTCTCCTGCTGCCGACCGGGCAGGTCTTCGAACAGAAGCGGGTCGTCGAACATCCGGGCGTGATCGATCAGCGAGATGAGCATCCGGCGCAGATAGCCGTCCAGCGCCGCGAGAGTCGCTTCTTCCGGCAGGATGATGGTCTTCAACTCCTGCTCCACAAGGGCTGTGGCGATATCCTGCTTGTGCGGGAAATGATAGGTCAGGTTTCCCACGCTGATGCCAAGCTCTGCCGCAATGGCCCGCATGGACACACTGCGGTAGCCCTGCTGCTCGAACAGCCGCGCCGCCGCCGTTAAAATTTTGCCTCTGGTGTCTTCCATGTTTCCTCTCCCCTTTTCACCAGTATACCATAACCCGGTCAAAAGGGAAGCGTCATTCTCAGATAGCTTTTTCGCACTCGCCGTTCTGGATGCGGTCGTACAGGGTCTTGAGCATATCCAGATAAGTGCAGCCCTCAGCGATGGTGGCACCGGAAACAGCATCGGCAGTCTGCCAATAGCCATCCTCGTTCTGGGTCAGGCCGCCGTCTGCGTAGTAATCATAGCTGAAGTTGGTCTGCTCGGCGAACTCCTTCAGCAGCTGCATGTTGCCCGGGAAGGTGATGGGGCTGGACCAGAAATCGGTGCCGTGACCATCGCCCTCTTTGTACTGCATGCTGTAGGTGGCAGCAACATTGTCGGCGTCGGCGGAGGAAGCGGCTTCGTCGCTGCTCAGCAGGTAGCAGTCCTTGCCGTCGGTGGCATCCAGATACCACTTGCCTCCCTCTTCGGTGGCGCAATAGTCGAACAGGGTGGTCTCCTTGCCGTCGATAACAGCAGAGTACACCACAGCGTGCTCGCTGTTGGCAGTGCTGCCCTCAGCGCCCGTCCAGACGATATCACCGATCTGGATGTACTTTGCATAGTTAGTATCCACGGCTTCGCTGTACTCGGTGGCCGGTGCGCTGAAGGGGATCACGGCGTCGCCCAGCTTTGCCAGAACATCAGCATCCTCCACGCAGGCCCAGCCGCTGGTGCTGCCGGTATCCTCCCAGGGAGTCAGGGCTTCCTTAAAGCGGATGGCGTAGCAGGTGTCGGTGTCCTCGTCCCAGTACAGGGTGGCCTTGATGACAGCATCCTGTGCGGAATCCGGGCTCTTGGTGTACAGACCGTAGGTGGAAGCCATCACAATGTTGCTGCCTGCGGGGATCTCCACCGGCTCGGCACCGGTGGGCCACTCGGTGGTGGACTCAGTGTTTTCCTCATAGGGGTTTGCTTCCGGGTCCAGTGCGTTCAGCACAGCGGCCTTGCAGCCGTCGGTGGTGTAGGTAGCGCCGGACACGCCGTCGATCTCGGTGCCGTTGGCGGCCACGATCTGCTGGGCGATGGTGTCCAGGGCTGCGCCGCCCACGCTCTCGGTCTCATCCGGGGCGTCGAAGCTGACGGCGGTGATGGTGTCGCCCTCCATGGTGACGGTAGCGGTGATGACGCCGCCAAAGCCGTCGCCCTTGCCGGTCAGGGTGGTGCCCTCCGCAGAAGATGCAGTGGTGATGCTGGATGCGGAACCGCCGCAGGCTGCAAGGCTCAATGCCAGACTGCCCGCGAGGATCAGGGATACTGCTCGTTTCATACTCTATTTTCTCCTTCTTTTTGCTCGTTTTAGTACAGCGTACTAATTCATGGTCAAAATTATAACAACTTTCGCCGGGTTTTGCAAGCCCTTTTTGCAAAAAAATACCGCACGGGCGGCAAACCCATGCGGTGTCATTTCTATTCAGATCAGTTTCGCGCCGGAATGCGGCAGGCTGTCGGCCCCAAGGCTCTGCAGCTTCTGGGGCAGAGCGGTCAGGTCGCCGCCGGTAAAGTACCACGCGGCGGCAAGCCCCGCCAAGGCCAGCAAAAGCAGAACAAACAGGAAGTTCCTCAGGCGGTGATGCCTGCGGGGCGGCTTTGCAGGAGCCGCATCTTCCGGTCTGTCCGGCAGAGACTGCGCAGTCAGAACATCCGCCGGGATGGCTTTGCCGTAGCCCTGCCAGCTTGTCCCCTCGGCCTGCGGCAGACCGGAAGCTGCCCGGCGGATCATGTCCAGCAGCCAGAGGGCGGGCGTATCGGCATTTGCCACAGTGCGCACCCAGCAGCCCTTGCGGCTGCCCAGAAACAGCACAGTATCCTCGGCCCGTTCCAAGCACCCGGCGGCGAGCTCCACGCCCACAAAACGCTGTGCCGCCTGCACCCGGGCAAGGGCCATGGCGGCAGGCCCGCCTTTCACCCTGCGGGTCTTGGCGTCCAGTCTGGCCCGGACTTTTTCGTCTGCGTAGCTCATAGCCCCAAAATCAAATACCTTTTCAGCTTCCGCTGCTGTCTCGAACCGTGCCTCCAGCAGGGCCCCGGCATCAGCGTCCGCACAGACCAGAAGCTTGCGGTGGCCTTCCAGCGCCCGCACCGCTGCACAGACAAGAGGCGTTTCCCCTTCCCCATACAGCTCCGTGGAAAATCGCTCCTGCATTGCCTTTCGAGCTGCTTTCAACTGTTCAGGCGTCTCTGCCTGCAGCGCCAGCAGGGTCTCTGCTCCCCGGCCGCGGCACTGAGCCGCAGCGCCCAGTTCCTGTGCTGCCTGCTGCACCGCCCAAAGCGGCGCACCGAACAGCCGCAGCACGCAGGCAGTCTGCGTTTTTTCTTCATGTGTCAACAGCTTCACCCCCGCGGCCCGGGGGCCGCTTCTATTAACCCTTGAGGAAATGCTCGTCCAGCGCGGTCAGGGCCGTGTCATCGTGCTGTGCGCTCTTTGCTAATGCCTGAGTGTCTTCCGGAACTTTGCCCTGAGCCAGACGCAGTGCCAGCTCCAGCGCGGCCTGTGCTGCACGGGCACGCACCAGTGCACGGTCCGGACGGGAGACAAACAGCTTTTTCACATACACGGTTTCACCCCGGGCTGCGCCCAGATACACCGTGCCCACCGGGCGGACAGCATCGCCGCCGGTGGGGCCCGCCACACCGGTGACGCTGACAGCGATATCAGCCCCGGCAGCTTCTGCCGCGCCAAGCGCCATCTGCGCCGACACGGGGGCCGACACGACGTTGTATTTCCGGATGACTTCCGGGTCCACGCCCACCATCTTCGCCTTGGCCTGCTCCCAGTAGGTGACAAAGCCAAAGCCGAACATCTCGCTGGAGCCGGACACATTGGTCAGCCGCTGGGCGATCATGCCGCCGGTGCAGCTTTCCGCCGTGGCGATGGTCAGGCCCTTTTCCTTCAGGGTGTGCACCACGGTCTCTTCCAGACCGGCCACATCCTCATCATACACCGCGTCGCCCAGCAGATCATAGAACTTTGTGGCGTAAGCACGGCACATTTTTTCGGCATCCGTGTCGTTTTCTGCCCGGGCCGTGATGCGAATTTCGCACTCGCCGGTCTTGCAGTAGATGGCGGCGGTTGGGTTTTCGTTTTCCAGCAGGCCGCGCACGCGGTATTCAATATCACTCTCGCCGCCCAGCACCCGCAGCGTCAGGCTGTGCAGGGTGCAGTTCTGGCGGGCCATCAGCAGCGGGCGGACGCTCTCCTCCCACATGGCCTTCATTTCATGGGGCACGCCGGGCATCAGCACAGCGCAGCGTCCATCCTGCTCGAACCATGCTCCGGGGGCGGTGCCATGGTTGTTGATGACCTTGCGGCCATGCACCGGCACCATGGCCTGCTTGCGGTTGTTGGGGGTGGTCTTGCGTCCGGTGCGGGCAAAATAGGCTGTGATCTTTGCCCACTCTTCTTCGTCAAAGGCCAGCGTATCACCGTAACAGGCCGCAACAGTCTCCTTGGTCAGGTCGTCCGCCGTGGGGCCAAGCCCGCCGGTGAACACCAGCAGATCGCACCGGGACTTGGCCTCGCTGACAAAATCCGCCAGACGGCCATGGTTGTCGCCGATGGTGCTCTCCCGCTGGACAGTGATGCCCAGCGCCGCCAGCTCACGGCTCAGATATTGAGCGTTGGTGTTCAGAATGTTGCCGAGCAGCAGCTCGGTCCCCACACTGATGATCTCTGCAGTCATGGATTTTTCACCCCTCGAATTCTACCTGATCGGTGATGCGGATACGAATGCGCTCGGCGTTCTCGGCGGCTTCAGCCTCCAGCGCAGCAAGGCCGGGCATGGCGGCTTCGGCTTCCAGAATTTCAGCAAGCTCCGGGCGGATCTTCGGGTGCGGAGGGGTGAAGATGGTGCAGCAGTCCTCGTAAGGCAGAATGCTCGTCTCGAAGGTGTTGATGTGGCGGGCTGTCTCCACGATCTCGGTCTTGTCCATGCCGATCAGCGGGCGCAGGATGGGCAGACCCTGCGCAGCGTCGGTGCACTGCAGTGCCTTGACGGTCTGACTGGCCACCTGGGCCAGGCTCTCGCCGGTGATGAGGGCTTCACAGCCCTGCCGCTTGGCGATGACGTTGGCAATGCGCATCATGCTGCGGCGCATCAGCACCGTAAACAGCACGTCCGGAGCGTTATCCCGGATGTATTCCTGCAGTTTGGTGTAGGGCACGACAAACAGATTGGAGCTGCCGGTGTAAATGCTGGTCAGCTGGGCCAAAGCCTTTACTTTCAGTTTTGCACGTTCAGAAGTGTACGGAGGGGACGCAAAATGGATGTGATCCAAGGCCAAACCACGCTTTGCCATGCGGTAAGCAGCCACGGGGCTGTCGATGCCGCCGGACAGCATGTTCAGTGCACGGCCGCTGGTGCCCACGGGCAGACCTCCCTCACCCGGTACTTTCGGGCCATGAATATACGCGCCGTAATCACGAATTTCCACGATGACCTTGAAGTCGGGGTTGTGCACATCCACCTTGAGGTAGTTGTGCTTGCCCAGCAGATAAGCGCCCAGTTCCCGCATCAGTTCGGGGCTGGTCATGGGGTAGCTCTTGTCGGAGCGGCGGGCTTCCACCTTGAAGGTGCGGATGCCGTGCAGGCTGGCACCAAGGTAATCCTCGGCAGTCTGGCAGATGGTGTCGAAGTCCTTGTCGCATACCACAGCGCGGCTGAGCGCGGCCAGGCCGAACACCTTGCTCACACGGTCGAAGGCGAGGTCCATGTCCACGTCTTCTTCCTCGGGCTCCATATAAAAGGTGGACTGGGTGCAGTAGACCTTGAACTTGCCCACGGTCTTGAGCCGGTAGCGAAGGATCTTCATCATGGCCGACTCGAACTGGTTGCGGTTGAGGCCCTTCAGGGACATTTCGCCCTGATAGCCCATGATAATTTCATGCATAAATGTTGTATCTCCTGACTTATTTTACTCCTTCAGGCACGGCTTACACCGTGCCAGCTCCCTCGGGGAGGGAGCCCTTGGCAAAGAGGAAAGCTTCGCCGTACTGCCAAAGCCTCCCTCATTGAGGGAGGTGGCATCGCGCAGCGATGACGGAAGGAGTTGTTCTGTTATTACTTCCGGATCCTCTGCAAACTCTTCATGCCGTCCTCGAAGCGGTTGAGGAAGGCGTCCACATCCTCGGGGGTGTTGTCGCCGCAGAAAGACACACGGATGGCCGTGTCGATGGCCAGCGGGTCTTTGCCCATGGCCGCCAGCGTGTGGCTGGGCTGGCCCCGCCCGCAGGCACTGGCCGACGAAACATACACCTGTGCTTCGGCCAGCCATGCCAGCATCGTCTCACTCTTGATGCAGTTTTCGCTGAAATTGAGCACCTCCGGCACGGCATTGTCCGGGCTGTTGATGACCACTTCGGGGAAGGCTTTCAGCCCGTCCCGCAGTCGCTGGTTCAGGGCCTTCATAGCGGTGTCACGGCTCTTCATAGTCCTGGCCAGGCGGGTGGCCGCAGCGGCAAGGCCCATGGCGTAGGGCAGGTTCTCAGTGCCGGGGCGCAGGCCGCGCTCCTGCTCGCCGCCGAGATAGGGCGGCTGGAACGCCTGCACAAGGCTGTCCGAAAGGTACAGCGCGCCGCTGCCCTTGGGTGCGTGGATCTTGTGGCCGCTCACCGACATCGTGTCGATGTTCGCCAGCTTGATGGGCACGCGCATCCACGCCTGCACGGCGTCCACATGGACGATAGTGCGGCTGTTACGCCGCTTGACCTCGGCGGCAAGACGTTCCACATCGTTGCGGGTGCCCACCTCGTTGTTCACCATCATGCAGGCCACGAGGATGGTGTTTTTGTCCACATGCTCCAGCATTTTGTTGATATCCAGCGTGCCGTCCGGGCAGGGCTTGACCACCGTGACATCATAGCCCAGCTTCGCCAGCTTTTCCAGCGGGCGCTGGACGCTGGGATGCTCAAAGCCGGACACTACGATGCCCTTGCCGAAAGTGCGGGTCTGGGCCGCGCCCAGCAGGGCCAGATTGTTGCTCTCACTGCCGCAGGAGGTGAAATACAGCTCCTTTGACTTGCAGCCCAGGGTGCGGGCCACGGCGGCACGGGCGGCGTTCAGCGCTTCCTCGCTGCGGGCACCGGGGCCGTACAGGCTGGAGGGATTGGCCCAGTGCTCCCGCATGGCCTTGTCGATGACGTCCGCCACCTCAGGCGCCACCATGGTGGTAGCGGCGTTATCCAGATAATGCAATTCAGGGTTTTGCAGCATAAAAGGGATTCCTGCTTTCTGTTTTCATAGTAAACCATGATAAGTATACCACAGACTACCGTATAACGCAAAATATTTAGCGCTGTTTATCCTTGACAAACACCCCGGCAGTGTGCTATCTTTACAGCATAGAGACCGCGTTTCCGCTGACGGAACCTTGTGGAGCACCACAGTGCGGATGCGTGGGAGAGTCAATGCCGACCGTCTGGGCAGCCTTGCGCAATTGCTGCGCAAAGCTGCCTTTTTCATTGTCAAGGAGGATGTCTGATGAAAACTGATATCGAGATCGCACAGGAAGCCAAAATGAAACCTATCACCGAGGTGGCCGCACAGCTGGGTCTGGCCGACGAGGACGTGATCCCTTACGGCCGCTACAAGGCCAAGATCAACCACCGCCTGATCCACAGCGCAAAAAAGCAGGGCAAGCTGATCCTTGTCACGGCCATCAGCCCCACCCCGGCAGGCGAGGGCAAAACCACCACCAGCGTGGGCCTTGCCGACGCCATGAATGCTCTGGGCAAAAAGACCATGCTCTGCCTGCGTGAGCCCAGCCTTGGCCCTGTGTTCGGCGTCAAGGGCGGCGCTGCCGGCGGCGGATATGCGCAGGTGGTGCCCATGGAAGATATCAACCTGCACTTCACCGGCGACCTGCACGCCATCGGCACCGCCAACAACCTGCTGGCTGCCATGATCGACAACAGCATCCAGCAGGGCAACCCGCTGAACATTGATCCCCGCCGCATCACCTGGAAGCGCTGCATGGACATGAACGACCGCCAGCTGCGCTTCATCGTGGACGGCCTGGGCGGCAAGGTGAACGGCACCCCCCGTGAGGACGGTTTCGATATCACTGTGGCCAGCGAGGTCATGGCCATCTTCTGTCTGGCCACCAGCATTTCTGACCTGAAAGAGCGCCTTTCCAAGATCGTGTGCGCCTACACTTACGACGGCAAACCCGTCACCGCGGGCGAGATCGGAGCGGCCGGTGCCATGACTGCCCTGCTGAAGGACGCTCTGGACCCGAACCTCGTACAGACGCTGGAGAATAACCCCGCCATCATCCACGGCGGCCCCTTCGCCAACATCGCCCATGGCTGCAACAGTGTTCTGGCCACCAAGCTCAGCCTGTCTCTGGCCGACTACACCATCACCGAAGCAGGCTTCGGCGCAGATCTGGGCGCTGAGAAGTTCCTCGACATCAAGTGCCGCTATGCGGGCATTGCTCCCAATGCCTGCGTTCTGGTGGCAACCGTGCGCGCCCTCAAGAGCCATGGCGGCGTGGCCAAGGCAGACCTGAACCAGCCCAACCTTGAAGCGGTCAAGGCCGGTGCTTCCAACCTCATCCGCCACATCGACAACCTGAAAAACGGCTTCGGCCTGCCGGTGGTGGTGGCCATCAACGCCTTCCCCACCGACACCCCGGAGGAGCAGGCTTACGTTGAACAGGTGTGCGCCGAGCAGGGTGTGCCCTGCGTGCTGAGCGAGGTGTTCGCCAAGGGCGGCGAAGGCGGCAAAGCTCTGGCAGAAAAGGTGCTGGAGATCATGGAAGACCGTCCCATCCAGTACACTTATCCGTTGGAAATGCCCCTGAAGGACAAGATCAACGCCATTGCCACCAAGATCTACCGCGCCGACGGCGTGAACTACAGCGCCGCTGCCAGCAAGACGCTGGCCGAGCTGACCGAAATGGGCTATGGTGACCTGCCCGTGTGCATTGCCAAGACCCAGTACAGCTTCAGCGACAACGCCAAGCTGACCGGTGCTCCCACCGGCTTCACCATGGAAGTGCGTGAGGTGCGTCTGGCTGCAGGCGCAGGCTTCGTGGTGGTCATTTGCGGCAATATCATGACCATGCCCGGCCTGCCCAAGAAGCCCGCCGCGGTCAACATTGATGTGGACGCCGACGGCAAGATCACCGGCCTGTTCTGAGTCTGGCTTTTGATTGGAATGGTCTCCGCTTTGCTCTGGTCATGATCAGAAGAAGAATATCTTAAATTCAGCAAAAACGGTCAGCCTGCAGGCTGACCGTTTTTGCGTTTTCACGGGAGAGGGCCGGAAATGAAAACGGCGTTTCAGAAGACGATATATCTGACGTTTTCGTCCCTTTTATGGGAAAAAGAGTCAGCGGAACGACCGCAGTCGTTCCACTGACTCAATATACAAAATATTGATGCCTTGAATGATGGCCAGAGCAGAGCGGAGGCCATTTTGATTCATTTATTCTTCCGTGTGGCTGCAAAGATAATCCACCCAGGCCGTGTATCCTGCAGGTTTCAGGTGGTAGCCATCCGGCTGGGCATATTCCTCGATCAGGTCGCCGTTATCGTCGGCCAGAACCTCCCACAAATTGAGGAAATAGCAGTTCTTTTCCAGCGCGATAGCCGCCAGCTCGTTGTTGATGCGGCACAGCCGATCCCGGTTCAAGCCCTCGTGGTTTTCCTTCTGGCTCACCTCCGGCCGCACCGGCGTGATGGACTGTACATAGATCTTCGCATCCGGCAGCGTCTGGCTCAGCATGTCCAGCATCAGCCGGTAATAGGTCAGAAAACTGGTGTAGTCTGTGTCCCGCCCCAGCACATTGGTGCCCAGCAGAACGTAAATGGCCCGCGGCTGCTGGGCTGTCAGCGCTTCCAGCGGCACCTCAGTCCCTCCGTCTGCCCGGCGGCAGGTGGCACCGTTGACCACCACATTGGGCCCCACGCCCCGGTAGGCGCAGAACATTGCGTTGGGCAGGCCCTCATCATACAGCTGCATCCCCTGGGTCAGGCTGTCGCCCACAAAGGTAACATCATTGAACCAGTTTTTGTCCACGGGGGTGTTTTCCGGCAGCGCCGCCATGCGGAAATCCAGTGCCGTACCCGAGCCGCCGGTGGTGCTCTGGATGCTCAGCGGCCGTGCCGCCGCATACTCCACCGTGTTCCAGGTGTTGTCCTGGGTCACCGGCTGCAGGATAGCGTTCTGCACCACGCCCGAGGGCCTGCGCTCCCGGTGAAGCCGCTTCCACAGCACACCGATAGCCCCCAGCAGAACCAGAAGAAACAGCAGCCCCGCCGCCATGAACCGTCTGCGCCAGCGCCGGTGCAGCACTCTGCGCCGATATTCCTGATAATCTGCCATCCGTTCTCCCTCGCTTTCCCCGGGCTCACCCGGCCATTCTCTTTTATAGTATAGCATATCTGCGCACTCGGCTACAAGTTCTTGTTGTACAAAACACACAAATACTTGCATCTCATGTTGCAAATGTGTTATACTAAGCTGAATCAAAACGACAGGGAGGCTTTCACGATGGCATTTACTCCAAAACTGACTTACAAGGGCAAGCCCCTCGTCCGCAAGGACAATGAACTGTACTACGGCCGGATGACCGACCCCTATGTGCTTCGGCTCCAGATCCTGACCACCACCCCCGTGGGCAGCCAGCAGGTCGCTGACAAGGTTCAGCTGATGCTGATCTCCACCGCTGACACTTCCAAAGTGATGCGTCAGAGCACGAAGCGGGGCCTTTATAATGCGCTGGACATCGGCAGCATGTGGCTGCAGGATGCCAACGAGGCTCATTGAACAAACAAAAAGCTGCTGCACAGCACTGTGCAGCAGCTTTTCTGTTTGCTGAACGATTAGCCTCCGCATTTGCTCTGGCTATATTCAGCGGAAATTTCATTTTATTACCTGCCAATCAGGAAAATCTGTGGATTTTCCTGGTTGGCTTTTTCACAGCTGGAGTCGTGAAGTGAAACGACATCTACGGCGGCTGATTTTTCAGGTTACTCTTCAGTCACCTCAAAGTCCAGAGCCTTGCCGCAGTTGGGGCACTTGGGGGCGCCGTCCAGCAGCTCGTCCTCCTCAAACACAGAGGTGGTGCCGCAGTCCGGGCAGGTGACCTCGTACTGCACGGGGCCGTCCTCAGCCTCCTCTTCGCCGCCCTCAAGAGCGACCTCAAAGGTCACGCCGCAGTGTGCGCAGTTGGCTTCACCAGCATCCAGATCGTCCTCACTGACGTAAACAGTCTCGCCGCAGTTGGGGCAGGCCACCTCATAGAACGGCTCGCTGGCGATGTCGTCATCGTTGGCATCGTCGTCTGCTTCGGCGTTCTCCTCTTCGGATTCCTCGTCGTCTTCATCCTCGTACAGATCTGCTTCCAGATCCTCCAGCTCATCGCTCAGGTCGTTGATCTGGTCGTAGGCGCGGGACAGATCCTCGTCCATGCCTTCGATGGCATCGGCCATCTCGCCCAGCAGTGCGCTCATAGCCTTGATGATCTTGCCCTCTTTGGTGGAATCGTCGATCCCCAGACCATCGACCAGGCCCTGCAGATAGGCTGCCTTTTTGTTCAGTTCCATACGAATGCCCTCCTTAAAATCAGAAAAAGCGGGTTTTAAAAAACCGGGCAAACGGTTGCCCGCTGCCCGGTTTGGCGTTAAAAGAATCAGACGCGCTCCATATACTCGCCGGTGCGGGTATCGATGCGGATGTGGTCGCCCTCGTTGATGAACAGGGGAACACGGATCTCAGCACCGGTCTCGACGGTAGCGGGCTTCAGGGTGTTGGTGGCAGTGTTGCCCTTGACACCCGGCTCGGTCTGGGTAACTTCCAGCTCGATGAAGTTGGGGATCTCAACGCTGAAGACCTTGCCCTTGTAGGACAGCAGCTTGCACAGCTCGTTCTCCTTGCAGAACTTGAAGTTATCGGGCACATCGCTTGCGTTGACGGGGATGTCATCGTAAGTCTCGTTGTCCATGAAGTGGTACAGATCGCCATCCTCGTAGCTGTAGGTCACGTCCTTGCGCTCGATGAAAGCCTGAGGGAACTTTGCGGTCGGGTTGTAGCTGGTCTCAACCACAGAGCCGGTGATCACGTTCTTGGTCTTGGTGCGGACAAAGGCAGCGCCCTTGCCGGGCTTAACGTGCTGGAACTCAACGACCTGAAGAACCTGGCCGTCCTGCTCAAAGGTCACGCCATTGCGAAACTCGCCTGCAGAAATCATAGGAATTCCTCCATTAGTTTAATCTCAAATGCTTAACGCATATCTCTATTTATTTTACCCAATCCTCTTGCATTTGGCAAGGGGTTTCGGCAAAAAAGACGATAAAAACACAAAATTTTTTACGTTTTGCACGCTGCACAGTACATCCACTGCATCGTCTGTGCGTCCTCGGCCTGGGTGCCCGCGCTCTCGCAGATGATCACCGGCGAAAGCTTCCGCTCGGCCAGCAGCTCCATCAGCGGCTGGGGTTCCGGGCCGAACTGAGTCTCAGCGAAGGTCCAGTGCCGCTTTTCACCGCCGGCAGAGTACTCGATGCGGGAAAAATGCACATGGAACTGCTCTGCCCGCTCGTCGCCAAGCTTTTCAGCCATGCGGTCAAGAATGGCCGCATAGTCAGCTTTGGTCTGGATGCCGCCCAGGGTGCGGGCGTTCAGGTGGCCGAAATCGATGCAGGGCGTGATGCGCTTGTCCACCGCGCACAAAGCCAGCACCTCGTCCAGTGTGCCCAGCTGACCGATCTTTCCCATGGTCTCCGGGCAGAGGGTCATGTCTGCAAAGCCCGCTTCGTCCAGCGCTTCCACAGCCCGGCGCATGGTGTCCAGCGCCTTTTCAAGGGCCGCTTCCCGGCTCTGCTTGCCGCAGCTGCCGGAGTGGAAGATAATGCGCCTGCCGCCCAGAGCTTTGCACACTGCTGCGCTCTGCAGCAGGTATTGGATGCTGTTCAGCCGCTTGTCCTCTTCAAGGCTGGACATACTGATATAGTAGGGCGCGTGGACACTGAACAGGATATCTTTCGGCTGAGCCAGCGCCGCCATTTTTGCGGCTTTGTCCAGCCCCAGACGCACGCCCCGGCCGCACTGGTACTCGAAGGCATTCAGGCCCATCTTGGCCGTGTATTCCGGCACATCCAGACTGGATTTATAGCCCTGCACCGTGAAACTGTCGCTGGTGCCCGCTGTACCGAACCGTATTTTCCAATCACTCACAGGGTCTTTCCTCCCCGGTCATAGTATTTCTGCCAGTGTTTTTTCTCCCACTTGCGTTTGAGAATGACCTGCGCACCAAGGTCTGGCCCGCGGGGCACCACCATCAGACCCGGGATGCCGTAGAGCGCTGCAGCCATGCGGTCAGCATAGAGCTGGTCGCCCACCATGGCCATCTGCTTCCGTTTCACGCCCATGCGGCGGCGAGCCACCATCAGAGCAAAGGGCAGCGGCTTTGCAGAGCGGTACAGGTACGCAAGGCCCAGCTTCTTGGCGAAAGGACGCACCCGCTTTTCCGCGCCGTTCGACACGATGGTGAGCCTGACTCCCGCTTTGCGCATAGTGTCCAGCCACGCCGCCACTTCCTCCGGCAGCTCCTGGCTGCGGTCGGCGGTGAGGGTGTTGTCGATGTCCAGCACCAAAGCCTTGATGCCTTTTGCCGCCAGCCATTCCGGCGTGATGTGGGTGACATCCTTGAAAACATATTCGGGGGTAATTAACATAGGTAGAACCCTCTCTTTGCCTTTAGCGGGCTCACCCTCTCCGTCATTGCTTCGCAATGCCACCTCTCCCAGTGGGAGAGGCAGGAGCCTGACCGCCACGTTCTTGGCTCTCCCGCTGGGAGAGCTGCTGAGCGCGAGCGAAGCTGAGAGGGCGAAGACGTTTATCTTTTCCATAAATGAAAATAGGAGAGCCTGCAATACAGGCTCTCCTACATCGGCGTTAGCAACGCGTATGAAATCTAAAGCAACAGCGATTTCAAGCGATCAATTACTTGAACTTGCGCTTGCGGGCTGCTTCGGACTTCTTCTTGCGCTTGACAGACGGCTTCTCGTAAGCCTCGCGCTTACGGACCTCTGCGAGCACACCGCTGCGAGCGGTGCTGCGCTTGAAGCGACGCAGTGCGCTTTCCAGCGACTCGCCCTCTTTAACACGAATTTCCGACATCTTATTCCCTCCCTTGGACCGTGAGGCAGGAATTTCGTTGTTACATGGTAACTAACAGTAGACAGTATAGCGCATTTTCTCCGGTTCGTCAACCTTTTTTTGAAAGTTTTTTGCTCAAAACTTTTGAAAAGATTTTGAACAGACGCTCCCGGGTGTTTTATGCGCCAGTCCGCCTCTGCGGGTAGTTGTATATCCAGCCTTTCGGCAGGGTATCGTGTCTTTTAGCCCTTGACGGCCAGGTTGACCAGACGGCCCTTGACGTAGATCTCCTTCACCAGCTGCTTGCCTTCCAGAGCGGCGGCAACAGCAGGGTCAGCCTTTGCGGCAGCGATGGCAGAAGCAGCATCGATGTCAGCAGCGACCTTCAGGCGTGCCTTCACCTTGCCGTTCACCTGCACAGCGATTTCCACAGTGGCCTCCACGCACTTGGCCTCTTCGTACTTGGGCCAGGGGTAATAGGCCAGCTGCTCGTCGTGGCTGTGGCCCAGCTTCTCCCACAGTTCCTCGGTCATGTGGGGAGCAAACGGGTTCAGCAGCTGAACGACAGTCTCAAGCTCGGCCTTGGTGGCACCGCCGTTGTCGTACAGGGCGTTGACCAGAGTCATCAGCTGTGCAATGGCAGTGTTCATCTTCAGGCCCTCGATGTCTGCGCCCACCTTCTTGATGGTCTGATGCATCAGGGTCTCGATCTGCGGGCGGTAGCCCTCACCCTCCACCAGCTTGTCGGACAGAGCCCACACGCGGTCGAGGAAGCGGTTGCAGCCTGCGATGGCAGAGGTCTGCCAGGGTGCAGCCTGCTCGAAATCGCCCATGAACATCTCATACAGACGCATGGTGTCGGCACCGTACTGATCGACCACCTCGTCGGGATTGATGACATTGCCCAGAGACTTGGACATCTTGACGATGGGGTGGCGGGCCATCTCGCCGTACTTCTCTTCCAGAGCTTTTTCAGCGGCCTTCTGGCTGCCGTACTCCTTCAGCAGCTTCTCCTGCTCGGAAGCGGGCAGGTTGACGAAGCTGTGGGGGTTCAGGCCCAGGATCATGCCGTGAGCGGTACGCTTCTGGTAGGGTTCCGGAGAAGGCACAGCGCCGATGTCGTACAGGAACTTGTGCCAGAAACGGCTGTACAACAGATGCAGAGTGGTGTGCTCCATGCCGCCGTTGTACCAGTCCACCGGAGACCAGTAATCCAGAGCTTCCTTGGAAGCAATGGCGTCCTTGCAGTGGGGGTCCATGTAGCGCAGGAAGTACCAGGAAGAACCGGCCCACTGAGGCATGGTGTCGGTCTCACGGGTAGCAGGGCCGCCGCAGCAGGGGCAGGTGGTCTTGACCCAGTCCTTGTGGCGGGCCAGCGGAGATTCACCGTCCGGGCCCGGCTCAAAGTCGGTGATATCCGGCAGGGTCAGGGGCAGGCTGCTCTCGGGCAGGGGCTGCCAGCCGCACTTCTCACACTTGACCATGGGGATGGGCTCGCCCCAGTAACGCTGACGGCTGAACACCCAGTCGCGCAGCTTGTAGTTGACCTTATCGCGGCCCTTGCCGTTCTCTTCCAGCCAGCCGATCATCTTTTTCTTTGCGTCGGTGACGGACAGGCCGTTCAGGAAGCCGGAGTTGACCAGCGTGCCAGTGGCCACATCGGTGAAGGCTGCTTCGTCCAGATTGGACGGAGTGCTGCCCTTGACCACCTCGATGATGGGCAGGCCAAACTTCTTGGCGAACTCCCAGTCACGGGTGTCATGAGCGGGCACGGCCATGATAGCGCCGGTGCCGTAGGTGGACAGGACATAGTCGGAGATGAAAATGGGGATCTCGGTGTCGTTGACCGGGTTGATGCCCATGACGCCTTCCAGCTTGACGCCGGTCTTTTCCTTGTTCAGCTCGCTGCGCTCGAAGTCGCTCTTGCGGGCAGCCTCAGCCTGATAAGCCTTGACGGCATCGGCATTCTTGATGATGCCCTTGTCCAGCCATGCCTTGACCATGGCGTGCTCCGGAGAGACGACCATGTAGGTGGCACCAAACAGGGTGTCGCAGCGGGTGGTGTAAACGGTCAGGGTGTCGCCTGCGGTGGTGCCGAAGTTGACTTCTGCGCCGTGGCTGCGGCCGATCCAGTTCTTCTGCTGGGTGGCGACGCGCTCGATGTAATCCAGACCGTCCAGGCCGTCGATCAGCTTATCGGCATAAGCGGTGATCTTCAACATCCACTGGCTCTTGACGCGGTGCACGACCTCGCTGCCGCAGCGCTCGCACACACCGTTGACCACTTCCTCGTTTGCCAGCACGCACTTGCAGCCGGTGCACCAGTTGACGTTCATTTCCTTCTTGTAGGCCAGGCCCTTCTTGTACAGCTGCAGGAAGATCCACTGAGTCCACTTGTAATACTCGGGGTCGGTGGTGTTGATCTCACGATCCCAGTCGAAGGAGAAGCCCAGGGCTTTCAGCTGGCTGCGGAAGTGATCCACATTGTTCTTGGTGACGATGGCCGGGTGGATGTGGTTCTTCATTGCGAAGTTCTCAGTGGGCAGGCCGAAAGCGTCCCAGCCCATGGGATACAGCACGTTGTAGCCGTTCTGACGGCGCTTGCGGCTGACCACGTCCAGCGCGGTGTAGCTGCGGGGATGGCCCACATGCAGGCCGGCGCCCGACGGATACGGGAACTCGACCAGTGCGTAGAACTTGGGTTTGGAGTGGTCGATCTCGACATGGAAGGTCTTTTCGTCCTCCCACACCTTCTGCCACTTGGCTTCAACAGCCTTGTAATCGTACTTCATGTTTGTAATCAGCTCCAGACTTTACTTTTACAAATACCGTAATTGGAATGATTTATGCTGCAGGGCTGCCTGCCTTGGCGGCAGGGCCCGGTTTGCCTTGATAAAATTACTCGATGGTGCTGTCAGGGGTCAGGTACTCAGAGATATCAATGGGTTCGCCGTCGGCCCACAGGTGCTCCAGATCGTAATAGGTGCGGGTGTTGGGCACGAACACATGCACGATGACGTTGGAATAATCCAGCAGCACCCAGTTCTTGGAATCGTAGCCCTCGGTGCTGTAGGGCTCCAGGCCCTTCTGGGAAAGCTCAAATTCCACCTCGTCGGCCAGAGAAGCCACCTGCGTGGTGGAAGTGCCGGATGCGATGACGAAGTAATCGGTGAGCACAGTCAGGCTCTCCACCTTCAGCACCCGCACATCGTGGGCCTTTTTCTTGTCGAGGATCTTGGCGATCTCAATGGCCAGAGCCTTGCTGTCGTTGAAGTTCTCCATAAGGTTTTTCCTTTCTGTCAAAGGGCTTCCCGCAAGGGAAAGCTCCTGTCGATTTTTTAGTTTGCGGAACCGGCTGCCTGACCGTCGGTGGTCACAGCGCCGGAAAGATCAGTGTCGCCGCTCAGGATGGCGTCGTCCGACTCCTTGTCGATACGGCCCATATACTGCACGTTTGCATCGGTGGATGCGCTGCCGTGGGGCCATTCGTCGGTGACGAGGTTCATCTCACTGACATCGATGGGGCCGGTGTAGGTGCAGAAATACTGGTTGAGCAGGTTTGCAATGGAACCCGCATCCGGCACCACGCAGGAGTAGCCGTCAAAGGTGTCGGTCTTGCCCACATTGGGCACGCCCATGAACACCGGCGTCTGCGCCAGAATGATGTTGGAGCTGTCGATCTTTAAAAAGGACACCAGCAGCTTTGCAATGGTGGACAGATCCATATCCGTCTTGATATAGTTGTTGAAGATCAGGGGCAGCTGGTTCAGGATGTCGGTCACGCCCATGGAACGGGCGCGCTTGAACAGGCCGGCGTAGAAATAGCGCTGCATGTTCAGGCGGTCGATGTCAGAGTTGGCATAGCCCTCGCCATGGCGGCAGCGCACAAAAAACTCTGCCGATGCACCGTCCAGGTTGCGGTAGCCCTTGAGAAGCTTGCTGCCGCCATAGGACATATCATGAGGGATATACACCTCGATGCCGCCGAAGTTGTCCACCATTTCCACCAGCGCCTGCATATCCACCGAGACATAATAGTCGATGGGCAGACGGTACTGGTCGTAGATGACGTCCGCCAGCGCTGCAATGCTGCCGCCGTTGGACAGTGCCACCGAGTTGATCTGATAGTTGGTGGCGGCGTAGGTCTTGCCGTTGGACAGGGTGACCTTTTTGTTCTTGGTGGTCACAAGGCTGTTGCGGGGGATCTGCAGCATCCGCAGGGCACCGTTCTTGATGTCGAACTGGACATAGAGGATCATGTCCGTCATGCCGTCGTTGGATGTGGGGTCGTTGGAATAATTGCGGCCCTCTTCATAGTCGATGCCGCACACCAGAATGTTGACCACGTCGCCTTTGTATTCCTCGGCGGTCTTCACCTCTTCCTCAATGGTGGGGGCGCTGTCGTCCGGGCGGATACTGTCTTCCACCTTGTTCACAAGGCTGACGCCGTACACCACCACGCCGGAAATCACCGCAATGATGGCCATGACGATCACAAACGGCAGCCACAGAGGCGTTTTCTTTTTCTTTTTGCGGCGGCGGGGCGGTTCCCCCTGACCGGTGCTGCGAGCCGGACGACGAGGCGGTTCTCCGCCGTTCTGCCGGGGAGCACTGCTCCCGCTGTGGGCCGCAGAGCGGCGCGGAGCCCTCGCTGCCTGATCCGGACGGTTCAGTGATCGGTCTGTATTGATATGGCGTGGAGTCTGGCTCATGCTTCTTTTTATCCTCCAGATTTTCGCGGTGCTGCAAAAATCATTTCCTGCAGACCTGTCATAGCTTTTAGTATAACATTATCCGACAGAATCTGCAATCTGTTTTCTTCCGGGGGAAATTTTCCCTCAAAGCTCATTTTTCCCGCTGCGGGCAAGGATATCCTCGTAAGCTGCCTTTGACATCGGGTCAAGGGGCTTGCCCTGCGAGAGCACGAAATCGTTGGTCTGCTTCAGCGCGGCCAGCATGGCAGCGTCCAGGTCCTTCTTTTCCAGCTTGCGCAGCCTGTTCACGCCGGGCCAGTCCCGCTCGGCGCTGGTCATATCCGCCAGATACAGGATCTTGTCCAGCCGCGTCATGCCGGGCTTGCCCGCCGTGTGGCAGGCGATGGCAGAAAGCACGGCTTCATCGGTGACGCCCCACTGGGTGCGGGCCAGAATGGCGGCACACACGCCGTGCCACACCGGGGCCGGGCGCTCTTCGCCGCCCTCAGCGTACTGGGGGTAGGCACGCATGATCTCGCGCATCTCGTCCTTGCTGATTTCCTTGGCGGAGTCGTGGAGCAGGGCAGCCAGCGCGGCCCGCTCCTCGTCTTCACCGTAAATTTTTGCCAGTTTTACGGCCATTTTCTTCACATTCAGGGTGTGCTCATAGCGCTTGTCACTCAGTCGGCTGCGCACAAGCTCCTTTGCCTGTTTGAGATTCATTGCCCGAACCTTCCTTTTTCTTTTTATAAAGCTTCTCCCGGCGGATGACCGCCCGCACTGCCTCCGGCAGCTCCGCTTCGCAGGCTTCGCCCTCGGCCAAGCGGGCCCGCAGCTCACTGCTGGCCATGGGCAGGGCCTGCACCGGCGCAAACAGGATGCGTGCACCCGTGGGGTCCAGCTGCCGGGCCTTGGCGTGCAGTTCGGGGTCGTCGCCCACATTGCGGCTGGTGACCACTAGGTGGGCAAGGCGCAGGATATCCTGCCAGCGGTGCCAGCCGTCAAAGCTCAGAAGCATGTCGCTGCCAATGGCAAGGTAGAGCTGGACACCGGGGTTTTCCTCCGCCAGCTTTTCTACCGTGAGCACCGTATAGTTGCGGTTCCCCGCTTCGGCCTGCGCCACCTCCCAGCCGCTGACTTCCAGCGCCGGAATGGCGTCTTCACTCTGCTCCAGTGCCCGGAAGCACTCGCACATTTCCAGCCGCAGGGCCCCGGGGGCAGCAGTCTTCTGCTTGAAAGGTGAAAGCCCGGCGGGCATCACCACCACCTTGTCCGGCCGGACACGCTCAGCGGCGGCGCGGAGGTTGTTCAGGTGGCCGTTGTGGGGCGGGTCAAAGGTCCCGCCGTAGAGAAGGATCTTCATCTTACTTCAGCAGATCGGCGTAAGCGCTGTCCTTTTTCTTCTGCAGGTACAGCACGAACTTGGAGCCGATGACCTGCACGCAGTCGGCACCGGTGGCCTCTGCCAGCTTGACGGAAGCTTCGCGGGCGTTGTACATGCTGCTTTCCAGCACCTTGACCTTGATGAGCTCACGGGCGTCGAGGCAGTCCTTCACGCCCTGGATCATAGTCTCGTCGATCTCACCCTTGCCCACGATGTAAACGGGGTCCATGGTGTTTGCCTTGCCGCGCAGGATAGCGCGCTGTTTGCTAGTCAGCATAATTTTTCTCCTTTAAGTTATAACGATATAGAATTGTCTCCGCTTCGCTCTGACAATATCAGAGGAATTTTTATTTTATAATTTTGTAAAATTGAAAAATCTGCGGATTTTTCAATTTTACTTTTTTCACGAGATGGGGTCGTAACGGTAAAATGTAGAAAATCAATTTATGCATCTGCCGGTTCGGGCCTTTCTTGTGAAAAGGCGTTTGGAGTGCTCCGCAGAGCACGACAAACGCGAAATAAAAGATTTTAATTCCTTAAATTATGGCCAGAGCGAACGCGGAGGCCATTAAAATCGTTTTATTTCTCTGCCAGAAAGCTCGGCAGCTGCTTTTCCAGTTCTGCCAGCGCATTGCCGCGGTGGCTGATGGCGTCCTTTTCGTCCGGCGTCAGCTGCGCATAGCTGCGCTTTTCAGTGTTGGGGCGTCTGCCGGTCTTGCCCACGCCGCAGTCTGCAGGGATAAACAGCGGGTCGTAGCCGAAGCCGTAGTCACCGTTCAGCCGCTCAAAAGCGATGCTGCCCGGGCACTCGCCCATGCAGGTCAGGTGTCGGCCGTCCGGCAGGATGAAGCACACTGCCGACACGAACTTTGCACCGCGCTTTTCAGCGGTCACATCCTTCATAGCCTCCAAGAGCTTATCATTGTTGGCTTCGTCATCGCCATGATGGCCGCAGTAACGGGCGCTGTAGACACCCGGCGCACCGTTCAGCGCGTCCACGCACAGACCGGAGTCATCGGCGATGGTGGGCAGGCCGCTGACCCTGCAGATGGTCTCGGCCTTGATGAGGGCATTTTCTTCAAAGGTGGTGCCGTTCTCGTCCGGTTCAATGGTGATGCCCAATTCCTTCTGGCTCACCACCTCGTGGCCCTGCGCTTCCAGAATGCGGCGCAGTTCGCGAAGCTTTCCGGCGTTGCCGGTGGCTGCACAAATCTTCATGCTGCTGCCCTCCTCAGTGCTTCCACTCACGGGGGAGCAGTTCTTCCACAAAGCCTTCCGGGGTGAAGGGCAGCAGATCATCGATGCCCTCGCCCACGCCGATGAACCGCACCGGCAGACCCAGACGCTGCTTGACCGCCACGACGCAGCCGCCCTTGGCGGTGCCGTCGAGCTTTGTCAGGATGATTCCGGTGGCGTCCGCCGCCTTGCAGAACTCCTTGGCCTGACTGATGGCGTTCTGGCCCGTGATGGCATCCAGCACCAGCAGCGTTTCAAGGCTGGCTTCGGGGCTGGCCTTTTTGACGCTGCGGCTGATCTTGGAAAGCTCTGCCATCAGATTTGCTTTGTTGTGCAGGCGGCCTGCGGTGTCGGCGATGACCATGTCATAGCCGCGTGCGGTGGCAGACTTGACGGTATCAAAGATGACAGCCGCCGGGTCTGCGCCCTCGCCTGCGCTGACGATGGGCACACCGGCGCGGCCGGCCCAGATCTCCAGCTGTTCGCTGGCGGCGGCACGGAAGGTGTCGCCTGCCGCCAGCATGACCTTTTTGCCCTCGCGGGTGTAGTAGTCAGCCAGCTTTGCGATGCTGGTGGTCTTGCCCACACCGTTGACGCCGATGACCAGAATAACGGCAGGCTTGCCGGAAAGATCCATCTCAGCGTCCGGCGTCATTTCCTCGGCGATGATGTCACGCAGGGCATCTGCCGCCTGTTCACCGGTCTTCAGGCCCTTTTCGCGCACCCGGTCGCGCAGCTTGTCCACCAGACGCACGGCCACATCGCCGCCCACGTCTGCAAGAATGAGCTGCTCTTCCAGATCATCGTACATGTCGTCGTCGATGACACTGCCGGTGAGGGTGTTGAGGATGCTGCCCCAGAAACCGGTGCGGGTCTTTTCCAGACCCGTCTTCATTTTTTCCTGTTCTTTTTCTTTGTTTTTCTTGCCAAATCCGAAGAACCCCATGGTGTCCTCCTATCTTTTTTCTTTAATATATATCAGGAAACCAGCGATGCGTCAACCTGTTCCAGATCAAGCTTGAGCAGTTTGGACACGCCGTCCTCCTGCATGGTGACGCCGTAAAGCACGTTGGCAGCTTCCATCGTGCCGCGGCGGTGGGTGATGACGATGAACTGGGTCTTGTCGCTCACCCGGCGTAAGTACTGCGCAAACCGCACCACGTTAGCGTCGTCCAGCGCAGCTTCGATCTCGTCCAGAATACAGAACGGAGCCGGGTTGACCGCCAGAATAGCGAAGTAGATGCTGATGGCCACCAGCGCCTGTTCGCCGCCGGAAAGGGCTTCCAGATTTTTGATGACCTTGCCCGGCGGAGCCACCCGGATGCCGATGCCGCAGGCCAGAACGTCGGTCTCATCTTCCAGCACAAGGCTTGCTTCGCCGCCGCCGAACAGCTCGGTGAACACCCGGCCAAAGTTTTCGTTGATGGCGCGGAAGCTGTCCGAGAAAATTTCCTTCATCTGGGCCGAAAGCTTCGAGATCATGCGGCTGAGCTCGTTGCGGCTCTCTTCCACATCCGTCACCTGACGCACCATGGCGTCGTAGCGGGCCTTGACCTCTTTGTATTCCTCGATGGCGCTGACATTCACGCTGCCGAGGGCACGGATCTTTCCGCGCAGATCGGCCACCTGTGCCCGCAGAGCCGTCAGGCTCTCGAACTCCACACAGAGTTCTTCCGCCTGACTCACCGAGAGCTGATATTCATCCCACAGCTTTGCCACGGTCTGGTCGTACTCGGTCTCGGCGGCGGCTTTGCGCTCGGCAAGGCGGGCCATCTCGCGGCCCATCTCTTCGCGGCTGTCGGAGGAAGTGCGGGCCCGGGCCAGAGCAGACGTTTCTGCCTGCTGGCGTTCCAGACGCTTCTCGGTAGCTTCGCGGATGGCCTGTTCTTTCTTTGCGATCTCGCTCTGGCTGTCAGTCTTGGCCTGCCGGATGGCGGCGATCTCAGCCCGGCAGTTCTCACTGCGGGCAGCAAGCGCCGCAAGGCTTTCTTCCAGCGAAGCTTTGCGTGCGGCGGCGTCCTGCGCCCGCTGTTCCAGAGCAGCGATCTGGCTGTAGGCCAGCTCGGCGTCCTTCTGGCGGGTCACCTGTTCCAGCCGCTTGGCGCTCAGCTTCTGGTTCAGCTCCGTCTGCTGCGCCACGAAACTGTCGTCGCCCTCAGCGATGCGGTTCATCTCAGCAGTCAGCAAATCGATCTTCGCGGTCAGCTGAGCCTGCTGTGCGGCGGCAGCATCCGCCCTGCTGCGGCTGTCGGAGAGGGATGCTTTCAGGGCATTGATCTCCTGCTGGCGGGCGGCAAGGGTGCTCTCCTGCTGCTGCACAGCGGCTTCCAAACGCTTCTGCTCTGCTTCGGCGCGGACTTTGTCGTTGGCGGCAGTGATCTGTTCGCTGGCCGTGGCGGTCAGCTCTGCCTGCAAGGCGTCCGCCTGCTCCTTGCACTGGTCGGTCTTTTCCTGTGCGGCAAGGCAGTCTTTCTGCAGTTTTGCGGCCTTCACCCGCAGCTCTTCCATCTCCTGCTTGCGGGTGAAAAGGCCCGCGCTGCGCTGGACACTGCCGCCGGTAAAGCTGCCGCCTGCGTTGACGACCTGACCGTCCATGGTCACGACCTTGCTGCGGAAGCCGTTGTCCCGGGCCACCCGCGAAGCTTCGTTGATGTCATCCACCACGATGATGCGGCCCAGCAGGTTCGACACGATGTTGTCATACCGGCGGTCAGCCTGCACAAGGCTGGAGGCAAGCCTAGCCGTGCCGGACAGTCTGCCCCGGAACACGCCGGGCTGGACGGTGTCCAGCGGCAGGAAGGTGGCGCGGCCCGCGTTGTCATTGCGCAGCAGAGCGATGGCCGCTTTGGCAGCGGCTTCGTTCTCCACCACGATGTTCTGCAAAGCGCCGCCGAGGGCGGTCTCCACAGCCACTTCACAGCCCGGCTCCACCTTCAGGATGGCGGACACCGGCCCGATGACGCCCCGCAGGCGGCGGGCACCGGCGGCGCGCATGACGGCCTTGACCGAGTTCTGGTAGCCGTCCATGTTTTTTTCCAGCTCCCGCAGAACCGAGAGCCGCTGGCGGGCGGCGTCCAGCTCACGGCCAAGCTTCTGTTCTGCCGCATCAGCGTCGTTCAGCGCGGCTTTGCGGCCCTTCAGTTTCAGCTCCAGACCGGAGCGGATATTGGCCAGCTGCTTTTCGTTTTCTTCCAGCATCCGGCGGTACTTGATGGTGTCCTCCAGGTCCTGCTTTGCTTCGTCCCGCTGGGCGGTGCTCTCTTCGGCGCTGGCTTCCAGCGCGGGCAGGCGCTGGCGGGCCGTCTCCTCGGCAGCTTCGGCGGCAGCCTGCGCCACCTGCGCTTCGGTGCGCTGGGCAGTCAGAGCGGAAAGCTCTGCTTTCAGGGTGTCCTTGCGGGCACCGCTGGCGCTGCTTGCGTCGGTCAGGCGGGCGATCTCGGCATTCAGGGCTTCGATCTCCGCCGCCAGCTTTTCGCCCTCGGCTTCCATGGTTTTTGCCACGGCCCGGTGGCGCTGCAGCGCGGCCTGCGCCTCGGTGCTGTCCTGCTCTCCCGCGGCAATTTCTTCCCGCAGGGACGCGGCGCTTTCCTCGTTGCGGATGATGTCGTTTTCCAGCACGGCGATTCGGCTTTCCGACCCGCTGATCTGCTCGGTGATGCTGCGGATATCCCCATTCAGGCGCTCGACAGCAACCGTCAGCTGCTGTGCCTGCATCCGGATCTCCTCAGCCTCCTGTTCGGCGGCTTTTGTCTCCCGGTCAAAGCGCTCGTAGTCGGCCTGAGCCGTCTCGTAGTCACGCACCTGCTGGCGCACGGCTTCGCGGGCGCGGTGGACGCCGTCGGTCCAGAGGGTCACTTCCAGCGTTTTGCGCTGTGCAGCCAGCTCGAGGAACTTTTCGGCCTTGGCGCTCTCTTTTTCCAGCGGGCCCACCCGGCTTTCCAGCTCGCCGAGGATGTCCCGCAGGCGCTCAAGGTTTTCGCCCGCTGCAGCAAGGCGGCGTTCGGCTTCGGTCTTGCGGTAACGGTATTTGGCAATGCCGCAGGCTTCCTCAAAAATCTCGCGGCGCTCGCTGGACTTTGCAGCCACGATCTCCGCAATGCGGCCCTGCCCGATGACCGAGTAGCCGTCGCGGCCGATGCCGGTGTCCAGCAGCAGCTCGTAGACATCCTTCAGGCGGCAGACCTGCCCGTTGATGGTGTATTCGCTGTCGCCGGAGCGGTAATACTTGCGGCCGATGGTCACCTCGTCGGCGTCCAAGTCAAACGTGTGGTCGGAGTTGTCCAGCGTCAGCCGCACCTGCGCGAAGCCCATGGCCCCGCGCCGCCGGGTGCCGCCAAAGATGACGTCCTCCATCTTGCCCGCCGCACGCAGCTGGCGGGAGCTGGTCTCACCCAGCACCCAGCGCACCGCGTCGGACAGGTTCGACTTGCCTGAACCGTTGGGCCCCACCACACCGGTGACGCCCGCATCGAAATGAATTTTGACCTTATCGGGAAAGCTCTTGAAGCCCTGGATCTCCAGTTCTTTGAATACCATTTACTTTTCCTTTATCACGCCCAGCAGCTTGAGTGCTTCCTTGGCGGCGCACTGCTCGGCGGCTTTTTTGCTGCGGCCCTCGCCGCGGGCCACACGGTCGGAGTTGAAGCGCACTGCCACGACGAAATGCTTGTCGTGGTCGGGGCCGGACTCGCTCTCCACCACATAGCTCAGGCGTTCTTCCGGGTTCTGCTGCACGATCTCCTGCAGGCGGGTCTTGTAATCAGCCTCGGCGTGCTTGCCCTCGGTGATGAAGGGCAGAATGAAACTGCGGGCCACGTCCATGCCGCCGTCCAGATACAGAGCGGCAATGAGTGCTTCAAACGCATCGGACACCACACTGGGGCGGGTGCGTCCGCCGCAGCGCTCTTCGCCGCGGCCCAGACGCAGATACTCGCCCAGATTGATCTCCTGCGCAAACTGGAACAGTGCACCCTCGCTGACAAGGCTGGCACGGATCCGGGTCAGGTCGCCCTCCGGCCGGTCAGCGTAGGCGTGGAACAGATAATCCGCCGAGACGATCTGCAAAACGCTGTCGCCCAGAAATTCCAGCCGCTCGTTGTGCTTCACCGGGGTGCGGCTCTCGTTGGCATAGCTGGTGTGGGTCAGTGCCGTTTCCAGCAGCTCCGGGTTTTTGAACTTATAACCAATAATTGTTTCCAACTGATGGCTCATATGTTTTAGCTCCCTTGATTTATGGTCAGCGTCCTCGCCCTCTCAGTCTCACATTCGTTCGCCAGCTCTCCCAAAGGGAGAGCCAAGGGCGTAACCATTACGTTTCTTGCCTCTCCCTCTGGGAGAGGTGGCATTGCGAAGCAATGACGGAGAGGGCGAACCAGCTGCCCTTATTCCTCTGTTTTCTGTGCTGCTGCCAGCTCATCCAGCGCAGACTGCATGGTGCCGCACAGGTCGTTCTCCACGCAGACTTTTGCCTGGCGGATGGCGTTCTTGATGCCCTTGGCCTTGGAGGAGCCGTGGGCCTTGATGACCGGCTGTTTTGCGCCCAGGAAGGGTGCGCCGCCGTATTCCTCGCTGTCCATCTGGTGCTTGAGGTCGGACACGCCGCTCTTGAGCAGCAGATAGGCCAGCTTGCCGCCGAGGTTTGCAAGGAACATCTGTTTCAGCATGCCCAGCAGCATCTTGGCCACGCCCTCGGTCAGCTTGAGGATCACATTGCCGGTGAAGCCGTCGCAGACCACCACGTCCACCTCACCGTTCGGCACATCGCGGGGCTCAATGTTGCCCACGAAGTTGACGCCCGGGGTGGTCTTGAGCAGTTGGTGGGCTTCCTTGAGCATGGGGGTGCCCTTGCTCTCCTCAGCACCGTTGTTTGCCAGCGCCACAGTGGGGTTTGTGCGGTTTTCCACCTTGTTCACATAGCAGCTGCCCATGACAGCAAAGGCTGCCAGCATCTCGGGGCGGCACTCCACGTTTGCACCGCAGTCCAGCAGCAGATAGGCCTGCTTCCTGGCAGGCACCATGGTGGCCAGCGCCGGGCGCTTGATGCCCTTGAGGGTGCGCACGATGAGGCTTGCGCCCACATGCAGTGCACCGGTGCTGCCGGCAGAGACAAAGGCGTCGCCTTTTCCATCCTTGAGCATGTTCAGGCCCACCACGATGGAGGAATCCTTCTTCTGGCGGATGGCACGGGCAGGCTCGTCGCACATGTCAATGACTTCGGTGCAGTTCACCAGCTCGATGCCGTCCAGCGGGATGCTGTTTTCCTGCGCAGTCCTGCGCACCAGAGCTTCGTCGCCCACGCCGATGACAGTGACGCCGTACTCCTTGACCGCCTGTGCGGCACCCTCCAGCACAGCCAGAGGGGCGTTGTCGCCGCCCATCATGTCCACGATAATTTTCATAAGCTTTTCTCCTTTCAGGTGGCTCGCCCTCTCCGTCATTGCTCCGCAATGCCACCTCTCCCCTTGGGAGAGCTGGACGCGAAGCGGCCTGAGAGGGCGGACCCGTTTGCCTTTCAGAGTTCGTTTTCATCCAGCCAGTTCTGGAAGCTGGCAACAGCGCGTTCGGCCTGTGCCATGTAACGCAGGCGCTTGTCCCGCGGGCGGCTCTCCTCCGGCAGCGGAGGGAGAATGCCCATGTTTGCGCCCATGGGCTGGAAGTGCTTGTTCTCGGTGGTCAGGTACTGCACCAGCGCGCCGCACATGGTGTCGACAGGCGGGGCGGGCAGTTCCTTTCCTTCCAGACGGGCATATAGGCTGCGGGCAGCCAGCAGGCCGCAGGCGGCGCTTTCCATATAGCCTTCAAAGCCGGTGATCTGGCCCGCAAAAAACACGTTCGGGTGTTCTTTCAGGCACAGCTGGGCGCTGAGCACACGGGGCGCATCCAGGAAGGTATTGCGGTGCATGACGCCGTACCGCACGAACTCGGCATTCTCAAGGCCGGGGATCATGCTGAACACCCGCTTCTGTTCGCCCCACTTGAGGTTGGTCTGGAAGCCCACGATATTATACAGGGTGCGTTCCTTGTTTTCGGCACGAAGCTGAACGTTGGCCCAGGGGCGGTGGCCGGTGTTGGGGTTCACAAGGCCCACCGGGCGCAGCGGACCGAACCGCATGGTGTCGGCACCGCGGGCGGCCATGATCTCAATGGGCATGCAGCCCTCGTAGACGGTGACGGTGTCGGCTTTTTTTCCGTGGGCGTCCGGGTCGGGCTGGGCGCTCTGTTCCGCACCGGTGTCGAAGTCGTGCAGGGGTGCACGCTCGGCCGAAGCGAGAGCCGCATGGAAATTCTCGTATTCTTCCTTGTTGAAAGGGCAGTTCAGGTAGTCGGCTTCGCCCCGGCCATAGCGGGAAGCGGCAAAAACCTTGTTGTAGTCAAGGCTTTCAGCGGTGACGATGGGGGCCACGGCATCGTAGAAGTGCAGGCGCTCGTCACCGGTCAGGCGGCCGATCTCGTCTGCCAGTGCTCCATCCGTCAGGGGGCCGGTGGCCACCAGAATGGGAGCGGATTCGTCGATGTGCTCCACCTGTTCCCGGTGGACGGTGATGTTCTCACAGCTTTCCACCATGCGGGTCACTTCGGCGCTGAACGCATCGCGATCCACAGCCAGCGCACCGCCTGCGGCCACGCGGGCCGCTTCGGCAGCGTTGAGCAGCTGACTGCCCATACGGCGCATTTCTTCTTTCAGCAGGCCGGACGCGGAGTCCAGCCGTTCGGCTTTCAGGCTGTTGGAGCAGATCAGCTCTGCGAAACCTGCACTCTTGTGTGCGGGCGAAAAGTGCACGGGCTTCTGTTCGTACAGATTCACCTGCACGCCCTTGCCGGCCAGCCACAGAGCGGCTTCGCAGCCCGCCAGACCTGCGCCCAGCACGGTAACTTTATAGTTCATAATAGTATCCTTTTAGTCCTTCTTCGGCACCGGCATCTCAAAGCCGCAGCCTTCCTTTGCGCAGTAGAGCTTGGAGCCCTTGCGGAACATGGTGCTGCCGCACTTCTCGCACTTGGTGGGCACCGGGGTGTCCCATGTCATGAAGTCGCAGTCCGGGTAGCGCTCACAGCCGTAGTAGATGCGGCCCTTGGAGCTCTTGCGTTCCAGCATACGGCCCTTGCCGCACTTGGGGCAGATGCCGCCGGTGTCCTTGACTAAGCGCTTGGTGCCCCGGCACTCGGGGAAGCCGCTGCAGGCCAGGAACTTGCCGTACTTGCCCACCTTGATGACCATGGGCCGGCCGCACAGGTCGCACACCTCACTGGAAGGTTCGTCCGGCACCTTGACCTTCTTGCCTTCCATATTCTTCTCGGCCTGCTCCAGGCTGGCCGCAAAGCCCTGATAAAAGTCGTCCACGGTCTTGTGCCAGTCGGCCTTGCCGCTTTCGATCTTATCCAGGTTCTTTTCCATCTGAGCAGAGAAGTCCACGTCCACGATGTGGGGGAACTGCTCCAGCATCAGGCCGTCCACGGCACGGCCCAGCAGGGTGGGTTTGAGCTTCTTCTGGTCGCGCTCCACATAGCCGCGGTCGATGATGGTGGTGATGATGGGCGCATAGGTGGAGGGGCGGCCGATGCCGTTTTCTTCCAGCGCCTTGATGAGGGTAGCTTCGGTGTAGCGGGCAGGCGGCTGGGTGAACTTCTGTTCGCTCTTCAGGTCTTTCAGCTTCAGCACCTGCCCCTGTTCCAGCGGGGGCAGAGCGGTCTCCTTCTTTTCCTTCTCGTCGGTGGCTTCCTCGTACAGAGCGGTGAAGCCGTCGAAAGTCACAGTATAGCCGCTGGCCTTGAAGCGGTAGTCCGCCGCACTGACAGTGACGGACACGGTGTCCTGCTGGCAGTCGGCCATCTGGCTGGCCATGAAGCGGCTCCAGATCATGCGGTAGAGCTTGGCGGTGTCGCCGCTGATGCTCTTGTCCACCTCATCGGGCGTCAGGGACGGCACCGAGGGACGAATGGCTTCGTGGGCGTCCTGCGCGGCAGTAGCGCTCTTGGTCTTCCAGGTGCGCTTGTAGGGGCATATATAAGCTTCGCCGTAAGCACCTGCAATATATTCCTTTGCCGCGGCAACAGCTTCATCCGAAATGCGCAGGCTGTCGGTACGCATATAGGTGATCAGACCCATGGTGCCGTGCCCGGCGATGTCCACACCTTCGTACAGCGTCTGGGCGGCCCGCATGGTGCGGGTGGCCGTGAAGCCCAGACGGCGGGAAGCTTCCTGCTGCAGGGTGCTGGTGATGAATGCCGGGGTGGGCTGCTTGGCGCGTTTGCCCTTTTTCAGCTCTGCCACCACATACTCGGCCCCTTCCAGACCTTTTTCGATGGCCCGGGCTTCGGCTTCGTTCTTGGGCAGAAGCTTCTTGCCCTTGGCGTCGGTGGCCAGACGTGCTGTGAAGCTCTTATGGCCTGCGCCGAGGGTGGCGTCCACGTTCCAGTATTCGTCGGGCTTGAAGTTCTCGATCTCCTTTTCGCGGTCGTCGATCAGTCGCACGGCCACGCTCTGCACACGGCCTGCGGACAGGCCCCGGCGCACCTTGCGCCACAAAAACGGACTGAGCTTGTAGCCCACCAGACGGTCCAGCACACGGCGGGCCTGCTGGGCATTGAACAGATCTTCGTCGATGGCGCGGGGATGGGCCATGCCCTCCTTCACGCCCTTCTTGGTGATCTCATCAAAGGTGATTCGGTTGGGCTCGTGGGGGTCGAGGCCCAGAATGTTGGCCAGGTGCCAGCTGATCGCTTCTCCTTCGCGGTCAGGGTCGGTCGCGAGAAGCACGCCGTCTGCGTGTTTGGCCTTGCTCTTCAGCTCCTTGATGAGCTTTTCCTTGCCTTTGATGCTGATGTACTGCGGGGCATAGCCATGCTCCACGTCAATGCCCAGCTGAGAAGCGGGCAGGTCGCGGATATGGCCCATGCTTGCGGTGACTTCATAGTCATCGCCCAGATATTTTCCGATGGTCTTCGCCTTAGCAGGCGACTCCACGATTACCAGTTTCGCCATTTGAGTTTGCTCCCATTCGATTTCTTTCTTCTCTTCTATCGGAACGCACAGCGCTTTTATGCACCATGCGGGATTCTCTTCTTTTTATCATACCACACTTGTTGTGTGCTTTGCCAGCAGAATTTATGCGGCGGTTTACCGCAGCACATACCGCTGGCCCGGCTGTTTGAACACCCGGCCGGAGAGTTCCAGCTTCATCAGGGTGCTCAGCAGCACCGCTGTGGGCAGGCCGGTGTTCACGCACAGCTCTTCCATGCCCACCGGTTTGGGCCCGATGCAGGCCAGCACCCGGCGCTCGGTGTCGCTCACCGGCTCCGGCTGACGCACTGTCACTGCCGGGGCAGGGCGGCTGGCGTGCAGCCCCAGCGGGCCCATCAGGTCGTCGGCGCTGCAGGCAGCATGGGCGCGGCCATCCCGCAGCAGGGCATTTGTGCCTGCAGAGTTCGGCGAGTAGATGCTGCCCGGCACCGCAAACACCGGCTTGCCGTAGCGTTCTGCATGGGCAACGGTGGACATGGTGCCGCTTTTTTCCTGAGCCTCCACCACCAGCAATGCTGACGAAAGCGCTGCAATGAGCCGGTTGCGCATCAGGAAGCCGTTGGCTCCCGTCGAAGCACCGTCCGGCGGATACTCGCTGATGATGCATCCCTTCTGCTCGATCTTATGGCGCAGCGTCACATTGGCTGCAGGGTAAGTGCGGTCAATGGCCACGCCCAGCACACCAATGGTGGGGCAGCCGTTTTTCACAGCAGCTTTGTGCCCGGCACTGTCCAGCCCGTCCGCAAGGCCGCTGACGATGACCGCCCCGCTCTGCGCCAGCTTTCCGCCGATGTCTGCGGCGGCGTTCAGGCCGTATTCCGTGGGCCTGCGGCTGCCCACGATGCCCACTGCTCCCGGCTCATTGAGCCAGCGCGGGTCGCCGGTGCAGTAAAGCACCAGCGGCATATCCGGGATGCGGGTGAACGCCAGCGGATAATCCGGATCGTCAAAGGGCAGGATGCGGACATCCAGCGCATCGCACCGCATCACCAGTGCACGGTAATGCTCCGGTGTGTTGTTGAGTGCTGCAGCCTTTTTGGCCGCAGCAGGCCCTGCCGCAAGCTGAAATTCCGTGGTCTCCCGGGCTTCCCAGGCTTCCTGTGCCCCGCCGAAAGCATCCAGCACCCGGCCTGCATGAACACTGGCCGGGCCCAGCGTGTGGGCCAGCCACAGCCAGCACAGCAGCGGGTCCGGCGCCGGCTCCTGCGGGAACAGACTGGTCTGCCCGGCAAAGCCGCTCACAGGCTCTCCTCCCGGAAATGCCACAGCAGGATGCTGCCTGCGATGCCGGCATTCAGGCTCTCCACCCGGTCGGTCATGGGGATGCGCACAGTGCTGGTGCAGGCGGCGATGGTCTCATCCGTCAGGCCCTGGCCCTCGCTGCCGATGACGACACACACGCCGCCGGGGTAGCTGGCCTGAGCCGCACTCAGCGGCTGGGACTTATAAAGGGCTGCCGCAAGGCAGGTGATGCCTTTTCCCCGCAGCTGGGCCACAGCCTGCGGCATGGCCCCGGCTTCGATGACCGGGATGCGCACCGCCGCGCCCATGGATGCCCGCAGAGTCTTGGGCGCCCACACGCTGGCACAGCCGTCGCTGAGGATGACGCCGTCAAAGCCGAACGCCGCCGCAGAACGCAGCAGGGTGCCCACGTTGCCGGGGTCCTGCACCCGCTCCAAGGCCAGATAGCGCCCGCCAGTCTTCACCTCGTCCAGGCTGTGCACCGGGGTGCGGAACACGCCGAACACACCCTGATGGGTGCCCACGTCGGCCAGCTTATCAGCCACATGGTCTTCCACCAGATAGTGCTCGCCGGGCAGGCTGCTGAGCTCCGGGCACTTTGCCATGGCGCTTTCAGTATAGAACAGCGTTTCCAGCTGTGCGCCGCGGGCAAGCTCCGGGCACAGCTTGCGGCCTTCGGCCAGAAAGCAGCCCTCGCTGCGGCGGAATGCCGCGCTGGAAGAAAGGCGGCAGGCATATTTGATCTTTGCGTTTTCCCGGCTGGTGATCTTTTCGTCCATTGTGTTCCTCCTGCTGAAAGCGGGCATTCATCTTTAAAAAGTAAAATAGGGCAGCGTCTGCCACAAAAGTTCCTGCGGCAGGGCGCTGCCCTGAAAAACATGTTTGCTGCCGCAAGAACCCCGGATACAAAACGGACGCCCGCGTATACGCGCGGGCGTCACGAATCAAGTTCTTAATCAGGCGTTCTTGACGGTCTCGACCAGAGCGGCGAAGCTCTTGGGATCGTTGATAGCCATCTCAGACAGCATCTTGCGGTTCAGCTCGATGCCAGCCTTCTTCAGACCAGCCATGAAGGTGGAGTAGTTCAGGCCCAGAGGACGGACTGCATTGTTGATGCGGGTGATCCACAGGTTGCGGAACTGACGCTTCTTCATGCGGCGGCCAGCCAGAGCGTAGTTGCCGCTCTTCATGACCTGCTGCTTGGCCATCTTAAAATGCTTGCTCTTGCAGCCATAGAAGCCCTTGGCCAGCTTCAGCATCTTCTTACGACGTTTGTGAGTCATGGTTGCGCCCTTGATACGTGCCATTTTATATATCTCCTTTAGTTATCTCTCGTAGAATGTCTTTGCCTGCGGCTCGCACTTAGGCGTAGGGCAGCATGCTCTTGATGGTAGCTGCGTTGGTCTTGTCAACGTAGCTGGGCTGACGGTAACCACGGGTCAGCTTGGTGGTCTTCTTGGTCAGGATGTGGCTGCGGAATGCGTGGCCGCGCTTGATCTTGCCGTTCTTGGTCAGCTTAAAGCGCTTCTTAGCGCCGGAGTGCGTCTTCAGTTTCATCTTAGCCATTTTAGTATCCTCCTAAAATTAGTCCTTATTGGGTTTCGGGATCAGCAGAATGGACATCGTGCGGCCCTCGAGCACCGGCGGCTTATCGGTGCTTGCCTGGGGCAGAGCCTCGGCAAACCGTTTCAGCACGTCTGCGCCCAAAGCGCTGTGCGCCATCTCACGGCCGCGGAAGCGGATCGAAACCTTAACCTTGTGGCCGGCTGCCAGGAATTTGGCAGTCTGGTTCAGCTTGGTGTTGAAGTCGTTGGTGTCAATGTTGAGCGAGAGGCGGGTCTCCTTGACTTCGACCACCTTCTGGTTCTTCTTGGCTTCCTTCTCCTTCTTCTGCTGTTCAAAACGGTACTTGCCGTAATCCAGCACTTTGCATACAGGCGGAACAGCCTGCGGTGCGATCTTCACCAGATCCAGCCCGGCATCTTCAGCAGCGCGCATGGCCACCTGAATGGACACAACGCCCTTCTGCTCGCCGTCTGCACCGATCAGACGGACCTCACGGTCACGGATCTGACCGTTGATCTCCAGTTCCTTCGACTTTCCAGCGGTAGCGATAATGAATGCACCTCCAAACAAAATCCATAGTGTTGCAGTATTTAGCATAGAAAACGCGGCCGCCCATTTTCAGGACAGCCGCACACAATTCACTCAAAGCCGCAGTTCCTTCAAAGAAGAACTGCCTTCAGGTATAGCCCGGGGATTCTGACCCCACAAGGCGAGCGCGGCACAGGCCGTAGCTGCTTTCTTTACCCGACTATTCTACCACACAGGAAAAGCGCTGTCAAGCACTTTTTATGCGTTTTGAGAGAAAAATATTACTTTTAGATAGCCTTCCCCCTCGGGGGAAGGTGGATGCGACCGAAGGGAGCAGACGGATGAGGGGTAGTTATCTGCCGATGCCGCCCTAACAAAGCGAAATCGAACCACGGCTTCCCCTCATCAGTCACCTTCGGTGACAGCTTCCCCCGAGGGGGAAGCCTTTTTTCAATAACATCACGCCTCAATGAGCTTCCCCAGCTCCAGCGAGTAGATGCCCTTATAGGTCACCTTCTTCGGTGCAAAACGCTTATCAATGGCAAGGGCGTAAAGGTTCAGCTGGGCACGGTAGGCCCGCAGGAAATCTGCTTCGGTCTTGCGGCGGTCGGTTTTGTAGTCCAGCAGTTCCAGATGATCCGGGAACACCAGCACAAGGTCTGCAATGCCCTGCACCAGCACCTGCTCATCCTGCACAGCGGCGGCTTCCTGCGCCGAGGCCCCCTGTGCCGTCAGCACCGCCGAAGCAGGCAGGGCTGTGATGAACGCCAGTTCCCGCATCACTTCATCTGCGGCGCAGATCTTTGCAAAGGCTTCGCTCTCGGCAAAGCGGCGGATGCGGCTGACATTGAGTTTTTCTGCAATCTCCGGAGCCACCAGCTGGGTCTCCACCTGCCGCTGGCGCTCCGTGAAGATAGCTTCGTCCAGCGTGCCCGCAGCCTTTGCGGCGGCGAGGACGGCGAAGTCTGCATGTTCGAGGAACGCGTGCAGAGCCGTGCCCATCTCGGCAGCGGTCAGGCCGTCCTTTGAGAGGAAGGCTGGCCGTTCCAGCGTGGTCTGCTCTGCCTTGTGCACGATGCTGGTGACACTGACCTTGGCAGGCACCCCAGCCAGCTTTGCCGCCGGGTACTGCCATGCAAAGCCCTCCCGCAGCTGTTCCACCAATGCTGGGTCTGCCAGAACATTTTCGCGTTCTTCCAGCCCCTGTTCCTGCTCTTCCGGTTCCGGCTGGACTTCCTGCACCGACACGGCAATTTCGCTTTCGGTGAACACGAAGGGCAGTTCCAGGTCCCCCGCCAGCCGCCGCAGCGGCCCGCCGAAGGGGTGCACCAACAGCGCCGCCCGCAGCCAGTCGGCAAAGCTCCCGGCCTGCTGGTGCAGCGTCTCCCCCGCCCCTGCGGCGAGGAACGCCGCAGCTTTGGCAAAGGGATTTCCGTTCTTGGTGACGCCCAGCGGCACCGTGAGGACGAGCTTGTCCTGTGCACGGGTCAGCGCCACATATAAAAGCCGCATCTGTTCGCTGCGCGTTTCCTGCGCGTGGACATTGGCAAGGGCGGCATAGGCAGCCGTCTTGTACATGCTCTCGCCCTGCTCCGGGCGCAGCCGCAGGCCCGCACCGTATTCCCGGTGAAGCAGCACCGGCTTGCGGGTATCGGTCAGGTTGAAGCTGCGGGCCGTGTCCGCCACGAACACCACCGGGAACTGCAGGCCCTTGGAGCGGTGGATGGTCATGATGGTGACACACCCCGGACGGGAACCGCCGGGAACAGTATCCTGCCCGGTGGAGCCTGCCTGTGCCGCCGCATCGATGGCCCGCACCAGCGCCGAGATGCCGTTCGCACCGGATGCCGCACAGAAGGACGCGAACCGCCGGGCGTCCTCCCGGCGGCGGGCACCATTTTCCATGGCACCCAGCGCCGCCAGATAACCCGTGGAGACGAAGATCTCCTCCATCAGCTGCTCTGCCGAGGCACTGCGGGCCATGCGGCGCAGCTCGGTCAATCCAGCATAAAAATCTTTCACCTTCTGGTTGAAGGGAGTTTCATCCCCGCTCTGCACGGCCTGCAGCACCGCGCCGTACAGACTCATGCGGCTGTGCTTTTCACCGGGCTTTGTCTGCCTGCTTTGGGCACGCAGACGTACAAGGTCGTCGTCCGTGAAGCCGAACATCGGCCCCAGCATGGCGGCAGCAAGGTAGATGTCCTGTGCCGGGTTATCGATGACCTTCAAAAGGGAGATCAGGGGCCGGATATGGGCCGCTTCCATCAGGTTCTCGCGGGCATCCGCATAGACCGGGATGTCCCTGGCAGTGAGTGCTTCCTCATAGGCAAGGAAGTCGCCGCGTGCCGCCAGCAGGATGCAGCAGTCCTCATACTGCACCGGGCGGGTGGAACTGCCGTCACGCACCGGTTCGCCGCCCTGCACCAGTTCCTGAATGCGGTCAGCGATCCACGCCGCGTCCGTTTCGGCAGTGTCGTCGGGCAAAAAGTGCGCTTCCACACTGCCGGTGTATTCACCGGGTGCACCGCACACCAGCCGCTGGCCGTCGCCGTAGGCCGTGTCGCCCAGTTGGGGCGTCATAAGCTGTTCAAAGATAAAATTGATGCCCGCCACCACCTGCGGGGCAGAGCGGAAATTCGCGTCCAGCGCCAGCAGAGCGTCCGTGCCCGGGGTCCCCTCTTCCGGGCGGGGGCGTGCCGCGCCGCCGGAGAGGGGTGCCCAGGTGTTCAGCTTTTCCCGGAAGATGCTGGGGTCGGCCTGACGGAAGCGGTAGATGCTCTGCTTCAGGTCGCCCACAAGGAACAGGTTGTCCCCCGCCGGGGATGCAAGGCAGCGGTAAAGTGCATCCTGCAGGGCGTTCGTATCCTGATATTCGTCCACCATGACGGCAGCGTAGTTCTGCCGGATGCTCCGGCACAGCTCGGTGGGCGTGCCGTCCTGGCTGCGCAGAAGCCGCAGCGCCTGATGCTCAAAATCGCTGAATTCCAGCAGTCTGCGCTCCTTCTTTTTGGCGGAGAACCGGGCATCGAAATCCCGCACCGCGTCAAACAGCGCCCGCAGCCGCGGCAGAGCCGCTTTGCGGTCTGCTTCGGCTTCTTCCTCGCTGCAGGAGATCAGCTCCGTGATCTGCTCAAACAGCGCCGCTGCCTCGTCTGCCCGGGTGCGCACGGCAGCTTTATGGTCACCGGTCAAGCGCTTTTTCATGCCCTTCAGCCCGGGCATTTCTTCCATACCCAGCACATAAGGCGTCAGCTTGTCGTAAAGGGGCGTCCACTGACCGGCTGCGGCCAGCCGTTCCACCTCACCCAGCAGGGCAGCGGCGCTTTCCAGCCGGGAGAGGGGCTCCGCAAACTTATCATTGACCCCTGCCACGGCCTTGGCCTTGGCAGCAGCGGTCTTGCCTTTTTCCTCTGCCTGCACCTGCGCAAGGGCAAAATCCTCTTTGCAGTCTGCCAGCGCTGCTGTCAGAAGTTCCCGGGCCGCTTTCGCGCAGCGGGCCGCTTCACCCAGAAGCAGGTCGTGCCAGCAGGTGGCATCGAAGCCGTTTTCCTGCTGCCACGGGGCCAGAAATTCGTCCAGCTTCCGGTCATAGTCCGGCATAGCCCGCAGGAAATCATACACATGCAGGATGGTCTCTCCTGCGGCCTTGTCGGTGCGGCCCTTGCCGTAAAGATCGGCAAAAGCACAGAAATCCGGGTCACGGTAGGCGTTTTCCAGCGTTTCAGAAAGGGCTGATGCCCGCAGCATCTCCACGCTGCCGGGGTCTGCCGGGGTGAAATCCGGCGGGATATCCAGCGCCTGAAAATGCTTGTGCAGCAGGTCAAGGCAAAACGCATCAATGGTGCAGATGGATGCCCGCTGCAGCAGCATCCGCTGGCGGCGCAGAGCCGTATTGCCGGGCTCCTGCTGGCTGCGCCTGAGCAATGCCTGCCCGATGCGGGCCCGCAGTTCTGCCGCCGCCGCATTGGTAAAGGTGACGATGAGCAGTTTATCCGCGTCCACCGGGTGTTCCGGGTCGGTGATGAGCTGCACGGCGCGTTCGGTCAGCACAGCTGTTTTGCCGCTGCCTGCCGCCGCACTCACCAGCAGCGCACCGCCCCGGTCGTCGATGGCGGCACGCTGGGCCGGGGTCCATTTCGGTTCGCTCATGCCCGCTCACTCTCCTTTCCGTCGTCTTTCGGTTCTTCCGGCTCAAAAGGCTTGGGCGGGGCGTCCAGCACCCGCTCGCCGATGCCGGTCTCATGGCAGCAGATGAAACTGTAATCACACCAGACGCAGGGATTTTTGCTGGAGCCTGCCACCAGCGGTTCAGCGTCGATGCGGCCGTCGTAAAGCTGACGGCCCATCTGGGTGACCAGGTCGTCCAGATGCAGCTGGATGCGGTTCAGCTTGGCGATGTCCGCACGCTTATCCTTCTGGTTGGGGCTGGGCTTGCCGTCCCGGTAGCCGAAGGGCAGATAGCGGCCCGTCTCGTCGGCGTCCATGGCATCAAACACCTTCTGCTCGTCCCGCACAAGGCCGTCCAGCTGGTATTCAACGCTGTGCTCCGCCTGCTGGCGGCTGGTAGTTTTTGGGGCCGGGTCTGCCAGCAGATACAAAACGCCCGCAGGCTCTGCGCCGGTGAAGCGCCCGCTGCGGTCACGGGTCAGGCTGAACAGATACAAGAGCATCTGGCAGTCCAGTCCGCAGTAGACCTCTTTCAGGTTCAGCTTCTTTGTGCCGGTCTTATAATCCACCACCCGCACCCAGCGGGTGCCGTCCGCTTCCACCCACTCATCGGCGCGGTCCACGGTGCCCACCAGCTGCACCGTGCGCCCATCCGAGAGATGATACAGCTGGCCGGGCACGGCATCCTCGCCGCTGCCAATGCGCAGTTCACAGGCCGCCGGGTGGAACTGGGACTGCTTCTGCTCGTCCCGCAGGTAGCACAAAAGGCTGGCCATGCTCTTTTTCAGGCGGGACAGCAGATAGGCGAACCGGGCGGTGTCCTCAGGCAGATAGCGCCTGGCATATTCGTCCACCAGCAGGCAGGCGAGGTTTGCCATGGCTTCGTCGTCCAGTTCCAGAAACGGGGCCAGCCCGCCGCAGGGATTGTCCGCCCCGGGGTTCGGATCCAGCGCCATCTGCAGCACCCAGTGCATCAGGGTGCCGCTCTGGTCGGCGGAAAGCTCTGCCCGTTTGCGGGGCTTCAGGCCCAGCACATACTGCAGAAAATAGCCGTAGCGGCAGGTATAATATTTTTCCAGCTGGCTGGGGGAGATTCGCAGCCGGTGCCCCAGCAGGCTTTCCAGCGCGGGCAGGTCGTTCACCTGCCGGGGCGGATTCTGCTCCATGCGGTGCAGCAGGGCAAGGCCCCGGGGCTCTTCCCCTGCCGGAGTGTGCAGGGCCTCAGTCAGGCTGGCGCGTTCGGTATCGTTGAGCGGCCAGCCGCCGCCCAGCGTGTCCAGACCGTCGGCAGGCGTGGCCGCAAGGTCAGAAATCCCCAGCTCCGGTGCCGCCGGGCGCAGATTTTCCACAATGGGCTCCAGCGCGGCGCAGAGGGTCTGCCCCTGACCTTTCGGCCAGCTGAGCCACAGCCCTCTGGCCGGGGCGGTCAGTGCCTTATAAAAGCAGACCTGCTCGCGCACTACGCGGTTCTCGAAGCAGTCCGGCAGATCGATCTGCTTTGCCATCAGGGCGTCGCGGTCGGCGTGGGTCAGCAGGCCCGTCTCAGACGGCGCACAGGGGAACTCGCCCTCCGAAAGCCCCAGCACGAATACATAGTCCGGTGCGTCCAGACGCATCTTGCCGGCGCTGGCCAGCACCACGGCGTCCAGCGTCTGGGGGATGTGGCCGAGGTCGGACGACCGCAGCAGCAGGTTGAACAGCTCTTCGTATTCCTGAATGGTGACGCCCTGGCTGCCCAGCAGGTGAGCCATTTCGTTGAGCAGCTGCATCACCACGTTCCACTCGCGGGCGGCTTCCTCCGCCGCCGGGATGCCCCGGGCTGTGCGGATGGCTTCCACCTGCGCCGCCTGCTGCTCCTCTGCGCCCAGCTTTTTCAGGCAGAAATACAGTTCCCGGCTGATCTGCTCCGCGTTGCCGCACCGCACCTTGCCGCGCAGCTCATCCACGGCGGTCATAAGAAGCTGGCGGGCCGCTTCGGCATCAGCCAGCGTTTTTTCGTCTTCTTCAGTCAGTTCTGCTTCACCGAAGCCTTTGGGGCTCTTTTCAAATTCTGCCCGCCATGCCGCCGCGTTGGGCGACCAGGTATAGGCATAGTTTTCCAGCGCACAGACCTGCGGTTCGGTCAGGCTGCACAGGCCGGTCTTGGCGAGGACGGTCAGGTTCTCGGTGAGGTCGGCACCGCGCAGAAGAGCCAGCAGAGCCCGCACTGCCGTGGCCGGGGCGCTGAACTCCGGCGTGGTGGGTTCATCACAGTAGAGCGGGATCTCGGCCATGCGGAACTCATAGCGGATGGCCGCGCGGTAATCCGGGATATTGCGGCAGACCACCGCGATCTTCCCGCAGCGCACACCCTGCCGCATCAGGCGGCGGATGGCAGCGGCAGTGCAGCGGGCTTCCTCTTCCCGGCTGGCAGCGGCAAAGAGCCGAATCTCCGGCGCTTCGGGCGGCAGGTCACATGTGCCGGCTTCCAAAAGCTCGGTCACCGCCGCAAGGCCGGGGGCCTCCTTGTGGCGCAGGTCCCGGCGCAGCAGCTCCGGCGCAGAGACCTCAGCCCCGTTTTTGCGGGCCAGCTGACGCAGCTGCGCCGCCACCTGCTTTGCGCCGGAAAACAGCCCCGTGTCCCCGGGGATCATGGGCGCGCCGTCGTCACACAGCGCCACGGTCACTGTGGGCAGAGCCGCCAGCATGGCCCCCATCAGCCGCTTTTTGGGCGCATTGAAGGTGTCGAACTCGTCAATGAACACTTCCCGTTCCCGCAGGAATTCCGGCAGTTCGCCCCGGGTGAGGGCAGCTTCCAGCCGGGACGCCGCCAGTTCCAGCCGGTCGGAGGGGTCCATGCCGGTGCCGGCAAGCAGGGTCTCGTAGCCCTGAAAGATCAGCGCCAGTTCACTCAGCTTGCCGCTCTCCGGGCCGCAGTCCTGGGCGAGTTCTGCCAGCTGTGTGCCGGAAAGCCCGGCGCTTTTCAGCTCGTCGATGGTCTCGGCCGCCATCTGGCAGAAGGCCGCGCTGCGGCGGTGGCGGTAATAGTAATGCACATTGTCCTGCAGTTCTTCCAGCGCACGGCGCACCAGCACAGCCCGGCCTGCGTCGGTCAGGGTCTGCACCGCTGCACCGCCCTCAGCGGAGAGGATGTGTTCCGCCAGACTCGTGAAGGAAAAGCTTTCCACCATGCCGGAAAGGGCGTCGCCCAGTTCCCGGTAGATGCGCCCCTCGGTGCTGGATGTGAACTGTTCCGGCACCAGCAGAATGCTGCGCTCCCCCCTCTCCGCCCGGGCGCGGATGCGGGAATAGAGCAGGGTCGTTTTGCCGCTGCCGGAGCCGCCTAAAACCAGTTTGAGCATTCTGTGTTCCTCCCAGAGAATCATTTGTGCTTATTGTAACACGAAAACAGCGGCAAAACCACCCGTTTTCTTTGCATCCGGCATCCGCTTGTGGTACACTTTAGCAAAACAACTTTTCCACACAAGAGAGGAAGCCTGTATGAAAATTTTAGCTGTTGACTACGGTGACAGCCGCACCGGCCTTGCCACCTGCGACCGCACTGAATTTTTGACCACAGCCATCACGCCGCAGATCACCCTCAAGGCCCGCAACAAGGTGGCCGCCCGGGTGTGCGAGGTGGCAAAAGAGATCGAAGCCGAGCTCATCGTCATCGGCCTGCCGCTGAACATGGACGGCACCGAAGGCGAACGCGCCGCCAAGAGCCGCAAGCTGGCAAAGACCGTGGAGATCTGGAGCGGCCTGCCGGTGCGCATGTGGGACGAGCGGCAGACCACCTGCGCCGCCGCCGACATTCTGGACGAGAGCGGCACATTCGGCTCAAAGCGGAAAGAGATTCTGGACTCGGTGAGCGCCACGGTGATTCTGGACGACTATCTGGCGTGGCGGAAAGAGCATCCGGGGGAGATCTGAAAAGATAAACGGGCTCGCCCTCTCCGTCACGGCTTACGCCGTGCCACCTCTCCCAAAGGGCGAGGCAAGAGCATTCCCGTCACGTTCTTGGCTCTCCCCTTGGGAGAGCTGGACGCGAAGCGGCCTGAGAGGGCGAGGACGCTAAAAAGGCACCCGCAGCTTTAAACGCTGCGGGTGCTTTGCTGTTTACTGGTAAGTTTCGATCGTCACGCTGTTGATGGTGATATCCTCGGCGGGTTTCTGGTTTTCATCCACGCCGGTCTGGCCGATGGTGTCCACCACGTCCATGCCCTCATACACCTGCCCAAACACGGTGTCGGTGTAGTCGAGGTAAGGCGCACCGCCTGCGTTCTGATAGGCGCTGACCACTTCGGCGCGGTAGCCGGCATTGTTCATCTGGTCCACCAGTTCCTGCGTCACCGACTGGCCGCCCGGCAGGGTCTGCATCACATAGAACACACTGGCGCAATCGCCGGAAGCATCCACGCCCATGCACAAAGCGCCGGAATAGTGGTGCAGCTTGTCCGTGGTCTCCACCGGGTAACGATTGCCGTTCCAGATGGTGGTGCCTTTTCCGTCAGCCCCCTGCCCGGCTTCCACCGCGAAGCCGCTCTCCACACGGGAGACCGTCAGCCCGTTGTAATAGCCTGCCTGCACAAGGCCGGTGAAGTTATCGTAAGCCTGCGGCGCTTCGTCCGGGAAGAGCACTGCCTTGAACACACCCGCTGAGGTGTCGAACACCGCGATGGTGTCCCCCGCCGCCGGGTGGGTGAACTGCAGTTCTGCCGACTCCACCGCCGGGCGGTCGATCTTCTGGGCCGAGCTGCCGCCCCCGCCGATGCCGCCAAAACTGCAGCCTGCCAGCATCAGCGCTGCAGCCGCGATCAGCGCCGCCCATCTTTTTTTATGCATGATTTCCGCCCCCGCTCCATACTCTATAGTGACCGCACGGCACGCCGTGCACAAAAGATTCAGAGGATAGTATATCATATTCTGCGGCTCAGTGCGAGAGCAAATGCGTGAAAATTTGTTACACAATTTCTGTGCGAAAAAGCATCTTGACGAGCAGGCAAAAAAACGCTACACTATATGCAGACCTGAGCGGGACGTCAAACACAAAAGCCCGCCTTATGACACGATACAGGAGACAATATCTATGTCTGACGAAATCAAGAACCCCAACACTGAAGAAGAGGAATATCAGCCCGATCTGATGACCCTTGAGGATGAAGACGGCAATGAGGTCACCTTTGAGGTGATCGATGCGCTGGATCACAAGGGCGTGCATTATCTGGCTGTTGTGGAATATGCTGAGAACGAAGAGGACGTCAACGAGGATGCCCAGCTCGTGATCCTGAGCGTCGGCGAGGATGACGAAGGCGAGTATCTGGACGTCGTGGAAGACGATGAGACTCTGCTGGAAGTCAGCAAGCTGTTTGAGCAGCGCCTGAGCGACGAATTCGAGATCGAGTAAGTTCTCATTTCCAGACAAATTACCCGGCTGAGACTTCCTGCCCGGCTCGATTTGTTGCGGTTTATATGATCCTACTAATCATTCAACGGGAGCTTGGAGTTCCCCGGTGGATTGCAGACCTCCCCGTCATGGGTCGACCATGAAGGCTCGATGAGGAAGCGCGAATCCGGAGACAGGGCACCCACCTGTCCGCAAGGGTAGGTTTGATTGACCGCAGACGACCGGGCGGGATCTTTTTATAACAATCCATCCACCACTGTCCTCTGCACCTTCTGCAGAGAAGCAGTGTGTGGATTTTTTATTATCAGTTCATCGGAATCATGGAAAGGATGTGCAACTGCGGCATGAAGACGGAGCATCTTGTGGGGACCTCCATTCCCCGGTTCACCTTTGACACCCCCACCACCCCGGGAATCGATTTTTACCAGCTGTGCGAGGGCGACCAGCCGCTGGTGATGATCTTTCTGCCCGGCTTTGACCACCCGGTCACTCAGGCGTATCTCACCCGCTATCTGGAAACGCTGCCCCGGCTGCGCGGCGTGCGGCTGGCCTGCGTGGTGCGCTCTTCCCCCAAGATGGTAGCCAAGGCCACAAAAGGGGCCCAGTTTCCCTTCCCGCTCATCTGCGACGCGCCGGGGGTGCTCTACAGCTATCTCGGTGTGGAGCAGGCCCGCGGCATCCTGAGCTGGAGTTTTGCCGCCCAGCGCATCTACAAAAACGCAAAAGATGCAGGCTACCGTTACGACAGCAGCGCCCCGCAGCTGCTGCCCCTGACACTTGTGGTGGGCCATCAGGGCAAGATCCTGTTCACCCACTCCGGCCGCAGTCAGACCGACCTGCCCGAGGACTGCGCAGCCATCCGGGAGGTCGCCCATGAGGTGGTGCGCACCATGGCTCAGGATCAGAAAAGTGCTCACCTTCACTGCTCGGATGAGACTCTCACCCTGCCCGATCTTGTGGGGTGGGATGATCTGGACAATAAATAAAAAAGGCTTCCCCCTCAGGGGAAGCTGTCGCGTAAGCGACTGATGAGGGGAAGTCATCTTTAGATGCCGTCCGGAGAGCGGAATCCGACTTGCAACTACCCCTCATCCGTCTTTGCTTCGCAAATCCACCTTCCCCCAAGGGGGAAGGCTTTTTTCATTCTCCGCCGCTATCGTCCGAGAACAGCCCCGGGATGCCGCACAGGGCGGCGATGCCCACCAGCGTGAACACGATGCGGGACCATATGGATGTGCTGCCGCCCAGCAGCCAGCCCACAAAATCGAACTGGAACAAGCCCACAAGACCCCAGTTGATGCCGCCGACGATCATCAGGATAAGACAGATTTTATAAAAGGTCTGCACAAAAAAGACCTCCTTCCTTTGCGGGCAGTATGCCCCATGGGAAGGAGGTTTATGCATTTCCTTGATTCTTGGCTCTCCCCTTGGGAGAGCTGTCAGCCCGCACAGGGCTGACTGAGAGGGCGAAATCCCCTCACACGACCCGTGCGCCGCCCTTATCCGGCTGTGCAAGATACACCTGCTTCCAGTATCTGCGCGATGCCTGCGCTGCGGCCTGTGCGGATGCTTCATCCCGGAACACGCCGAACACGGCCGCACCGCTGCCGGTCATCAGGGCCGTGACAGCCCCGTGCTCTTTCAGCAGTGCCTTGATCTTTTCGGTGTCCCTGGCTCCGCTGCACTCTTCCAGCGCGTTGCCGGCCGCAGCACACAGTGCATCCAGGTCACCGGCACGCACAGCTGCTTCCTGGGCTTCGCAGTCCGGGTGGATGCTGCTGCCCACCTTGTCATAGGCCGCAAAGGCTTCCGGCGTGGAGACACCATAGTCCGGCATCACCACCGTAAACCAGCAGTCCGGGCAGGGCGGCAGTGCCTTGATGAAGTCGCCCACGCCCTGCACACGGCATGTGCCGCCCATGAGGGCAAAGGGCACGTCCGCACCGATCTTCGCACCCAGTGCACACAGCTCGCTCATGGAGAGACGGGCACCGTACAGCTTATTCAGGCCCACCAGCACAGCAGCGGCGTCAGCGCTGCCGCCTGCCATGCCCGCCCGCACCGGGGTGTTCTTATAAATGGTGATGTCCACGCCCGCCAGCAGGCCGGTGTAGTCAAAAAAGGCCAGCGCTGCCTTGATGGCGGTGTTCTTGTTGTTGGGGGCCACCGGACTGCCCGGCAGACGCAGATCCAGATAAGGGCTGCGGCGCAGCACCACCCGCTCATACAGGGTGATTGTCTGCATGGTCATGTCCAGATCATGGTAGCCATTGGGCAGCAGGCCCACCACGTCCAGCGCCAGATTAAGCTTTGCGGGGGCCAGAACGGTCACGCTGTTCAGCCTTGCCATCGGTGTTCCCTCCTCAGTTTCCGTGATAGATGCCGTTTTCCTGCAGGAATGCTTTGATGCGCTTGAGTGCTTCGGTCAGGTGTTCCACGCTGTAGGCATAGGACACACGGGCGTAGCCCTCGCCGGATGCGCCAAACGCGTCGCCCGGGATGATGGCCACATGCTTTTCTTCCAGCAGCTTCGTGCAGAACTCCTGGCTGCTCATGCCCGTGGACTTGATGCAGGGGAATGCGTAGAATGCACCTCTCGGCTCAAAGCAGGTCAGGCCCATATCGTTGAAAGACTTCACCACAAGGCGGCGGCGCATGTTGTACTCGTCGCGCATCCGGTCGATCTCACCGTCGCACTCTTTCAGGGCAGTGATGGCGGCATACTGGCTGGTGGTGGGAGCGCTCATGATGGCGCTCTGATGAATTTTGGTCATGATCTTGATGATAGGGGCCGGGCCGCAGGCGTAGCCCAGACGCCAGCCGGTCATGGCGTAGGTCTTGGAAAAGCCGTTGACCACGATGGTGCGCTCTGCCATGCCGGGCAGGGTGGCAATGGACACATGGGGACGCAGGCCGTAGTTCAGCTCGGCGTAAATTTCATCCGAGAGCACCATGACATTGGTGTCCCGCAGAACTTCCGCGATGGCTTCCAGATCTTCCCGCTCCATCACCGCGCCGGTGGGGTTGTTGGGGAACGGCATGATGAGCAGCTTGGTCTTGGGTGTGATGGCAGCTTTCAGGGCATCAGCCCTCAGGCGGAACTCATCCTCCTGATAGCAGGCCACATGCACCGGCACACCGCCGGACAGGGTGGTGATAGGCTCGTAGCACACGAAGCACGGCTCCGGGATGATGACCTCGTCGCCAGGCTGCACCAGCGTGCGGATGCACATATCAATGGCTTCGCTGCCGCCCACCGTGATGAGCACCTCGTGCAGTGGGTCATAGTGCAGGCCCATGCGGCGCTCCAGATACTTTGCCACCTCGGCGCGCAGCTCCTTCAGGCCTGCGTTGGAGGTGTAGCGGGTGCGGCCATGCTCCAGGCTCTCAATGCCGGCTTCGCGCACGGCCCACGGGGTCTTGAAGTCCGGCTCGCCCACACCCAGACTGATGCACTCAGGCATTTCGGCAGCGAGATCGAAGAATTTGCGGATGCCGGAGGGGCGCATGGCCTCGGCGGCAGGCGCGATCAGTTTATCGTAATCCATCACAGCACCGTGCACTCTCTTTCATCGATTTCTTCGTCCTGATAGAGCCGGCCCTCTTTCTTATAGGTGCGCAGCACAAAGTGGGTGGCGGTGGACAGCACATCATCCAGCGGGCTCAGGCGCTTTGCCACGAACAGTGCAATTTCCTGGAAGGTCTGGCCCTTGATGACCAGCTGCAGGTCGTAGCCGCCGCTCATCAGCAGCACGCTCTCCACCTCGTCAAAGGCTGCGATGGTGGCCGCGATCTCGTCAAAACCGCGGCTCTTCTTGGGGCTGACGTTCAGCTCGATGACTGCCTCCACCCGGTTGACGCCGGCTTTTTCCCAGTCCACGAGGGTCTTGTAGCCCTTGATGATCCCCTGCGCCCGGGCCAGATCGATCATTGCCGCCACCTCGGCGGGGGATTTATTCAGCATCGTGGCAATGTCCTCGATGGGCAGCCGCGCATTGTCTTCCAGGATCTTCAAAAGCTGTTCCATAGTGTTTACTCCTTCTCAGCCAGATATTGGGCAATAATTACATATAAGTATAGCACAAGCCCGGCTGGATTGCATCCAGTTTTTGCATAGAATGTCTTTTTCCGCCGTTGTCTGCTCTTTTTTACAAAAAGTGTGTTCAAAATTTGCCAAATCTGCTATACTGGAAGGGTAAGGGCGTGCCGGAACATTCGCGGCACCATTCACAAACAGGAAAACGAGGGTGGAAACGATGAAAGCATTCATTACCGTCATTGGTCACGATACCGTGGGCGTGGTCGCAAAGGTGGCCGGGCTGTGCACCGAGCTGAACATCAACATTGAGGACGTGACCCAGAGCATCCTGCAGGGCATGTTCGCCATGATCATGCTGGTGGACATCTCCAAGTGCAACGTCAGCCACGAAGAGCTGCACAAGCGCTGCGACGCACTGGCTGCCGAGATGGGTATGCAGATCAATGTGACCCGCCAGGAAGTCTTTGACGCCATGCACACCATCTGATGGGAGGAGAACACTGCAATGAGTATGTTTAATACCGGTGACATCCTCGAGACCATTGAGATGTTCACCCAGGACAATCTGGATGTGCGCACTGTCACCATGGGCATCAGCCTGCTGGACTGCATCGACCCGGACCCCAAAAAGGCCTGTGAGAACATCTACAACAAGATCACCACCAAGGCTGCGAACCTCGTGCCTGCCGTGGAGCATATCAGCGCTGAGTATGGCATCCCCATCATTAACAAGCGCATCAGCGTGACCCCCATCGCCATGCTGCTGGGTGCCTGCCCGGACGCTGACCCCGTGGACTTTGCCAAAACTCTGGACGCTGCCGGCAAAAAGGTGGGCGTCAACTTCGTGGGCGGCTACAGTGCGCTGGTGCACAAGGGCTTCTCCGCCGGTGACCGCCGCCTGATCGAGTCCATCCCCCGTGCGCTGGCTGAGACCGACATCGTGTGCAGCTCGGTGAACATTGGTGCCACCAAGGCAGGCCTGAACATGGACGCCATCAAGCTCATGGGCGAAGCCGTCAAGAAAGCTTCCGAGCTGACCGCTGACCGTCAGTGCATCGGCGCGGCAAAGCTGGTGGTGTTCTGCAACGCCCCGGAGGACAACCCCTTCATGGCCGGTGCATTCCACGGCCCCGGCGAGCCGGACTGCGAGATCCATGTGGGCGTTTCCGGCCCCGGTGCTGTGCGCGCCGCTCTGGCCCGCCTGCCCAAGGACGCCCCCATTGACGAGGTGGCAGAGCTTGTCAAGCGCACTGCTTTCAAGATCACCCGTGTGGGCCAGCTGGTGGCAAATCTGGCTTCTCAGGCACTGGGTGTGCCCGCCGGCATCATTGACCTGTCGCTGGCACCTACCCCCGCCATCGGCGACAGCGTGGCCAACATTCTGGAAGAGATGGGCCTTGAGACCTGCGGCTGCTGCGGCACCACCGCCTGCCTTGCCCTGCTGAACGACGCCGTGAAAAAGGGCGGCGTGATGGCCTCCAACCATGTGGGCGGCCTGTCCGGTGCCTTTATCCCGGTCAGCGAGGACGCAGGCATGATCCATGCTGCCGAAACCGGATGTCTGACCATCGAAAAGCTGGAGGCCATGACCGCCGTCTGCTCGGTGGGCATCGACATGGTCATCATCCCGGGCGACACCACTCCCGCCGTCATCAGTGCCCTGATCGCCGACGAAGCTGCCATCGGCATGGTGAACAGCAAGACCACCGCCGTGCGCGTCATCCCCGCCATCGGCCGCAAGGCCGGTGAGGTGCTGGACTTCGGCGGTCTGCTGGGCTACGGCCCCATTATGGCGGTCAACCAGCACGACCCCTCCGTGTTCATCAACCGCGGCGGCCGCCTGCCTGCCCCGATGCAGTCGCTGAAAAACTAAGCGAATAAAACCATCCCAACAGGCCCATCCTCTGGATAACATTTCCAGAAGAAGGGTCTGTTTTTTATGTTATCCAAAGCTCTCTCCAAACAGCAGATGCAGTTTTTGTGCGCCAGCCTTATCCTCGCGCTTGCTCTCGGCGGCATATGGCAGACACTCACATGGAGCCGCATTCAGATAGACACCGGGGCCCTCGTCTGTGCGGACACTCTGCGCCTGCACATCCGGGCAGACAGCGATTCCATCGCCGACCAGAGTGCCAAGCTCCATGTGCGGAACGCCATTCTCAGCTACATGGACGCTGCCTGCCCGGCCCAAAGCAAGCCTGGTGCCCTGCGCTGGGCTTCCCGGCATCTGTTTGAGCTGCAGCTCACAGCCCGGCACATGTTGGCGTCACTGGGCGTCCATGCCCCGGTGCATGTGCGGTTGGTGAACATGTACTTCGGCCCCCGGCGCTATGGCTCCGGCACCCTGCCCGCCGGGCGGTACGATGCCCTGCGCATCGACATCGGCACCGGCAGCGGACAAAACTGGTGGTGCGTGCTCTACCCGGGCTTGTGCCGCGCAGCCTGCGGCGGCTATGCCCTGCCGGAAGAAAACGACCTCGTCTGCGGGGACTATATCCTCCGGCTGAGGCTGGTGGACTGGTGGCACCAGCACACCGCCCGCCGGGAGGACGTGGTGCTGGTGGGGTAACGCCCGGCGCTTTCGCCGCATAGCATAAGGCGAAAGGAGCGTGTAATGATTATGGCAATCCCTGCTTATTACTCCCTCATCCAGCGCGGCTCTGCCGGGCCGGACGTGGCCCTTGTGCAGACCTGGCTCAACGGTGTGCGCGACACCTGCACCTGGTACGACGAGCTGAAAGCCGACGGAAAGTTCGGTGTTTCCAGCGAAAACGCCGTGAAGGAGTTCCAGCTGAAAAACAAGATGAATGTGGACGGCAAGGTGGGCGCGAACACCTGGAACGTGCTCTACACCCGCTACACCGCCAAACACGGCCTGAACGTGCCCTACCCCGGCATTGCCCTGCGCAGCGGCTCATCCGGCGGCACAGTGCGGCTGGTGCAGCAGAAGCTCAACTCCCTGGGCGAGCGGCTGACCGCGGACGGAAAGTTTGGTGCAGCCACGGCATCGGCTGTGCAGCGGTTCCAGCGGCGCAACGGCCTGACCTCCGACGGCGTGGTCGGCGAAGGAACGTGGGAGAAGTTGTTCTAAAAGTTTTATTTGTGAAAGGGAAGCGACTACCGTCGCTTCCCTTTCACTTTTGTTTTCTCTGCTGTATAATAAAGAAAAATTCCTGAAAGGGCGGTGTTCCTTTTGCGTTTTCTGCATCTATCCGACCTGCACCTCGGCAAGCGGGTGTGCGAGTTTTCCATGCTGGACGACCAGCGGTATATTTTAGAGCAGATCCTCTCCCTGCTGGACGAGACGCCGGTGGACGGCGTATTTCTGGCAGGCGACCTTTACGATAAGCCTGTCCCCCCTGCCGAGGCCGTGCGCCTGCTGGACTGGTTCCTCACCCAGCTGGCTGACCGGCAGCTGCCGGTGTTCGCCATCAGCGGCAACCACGACTCCGCCGACCGCATCGCCTTCGGTTCGGCCCTGCTGAAACACAGCAGGGTGTACGTCAGCCCGGTGTTTTCCGGTGCACCGGCAGCTATTCCCCTCACCGACGAACACGGCACACTGGACATGTACCTGCTGCCCTTTTTGAAGCCCGCCATGGTGCGGCACGTCTGGCCGGACGAGCCCATTGAGACCTACAACGACGCCCTTGCCTGCGTGGTGCACCACTGTGAGCTGGACCCGGCCCACCGCAGCGTGCTTCTGGCGCACCAGTTTGTGGCCGGTGCCGCCTGCTGCGAGAGTGAGGAAGTCTCGGTGGGCGGTGTGGACAGCGTGGACGCCAGCCTGTTTGACGGCTTTGACTATGTGGCTCTGGGCCACCTGCACAGCCCTCAGAAGGTGGGCCGTGACACCGTGCGCTACTGCGGCACCCCGCTGAAATATTCCTTCTCGGAAGCAAACCAGCACAAGAGCGCCACATTTGTGGAGTTCGGTGCCAAGGGCGAAGTATCCATCACCACAGCCCCTCTGGCCCCGAAGCATGACCTGCGGGAGGTGCGCGGCAGCTACATGGAGCTGACCGACCGCCGCAATTATGAGGACACCGCCGTGGACGACTACCTGCACATCACCCTCACCGACGAACAGGATGTGCCGGACGCGCTGGCCCGGCTGCGGGTCATCTACCCGAACCTGATGCGGCTGGACTATGACAACCTCCGCACCCGGGAAAATCAGCAGGTCGCGGCCCCGGAGCGGGTGGAAAGCATCACGCCGCTGGAACATTTTGCGGCGTTCTATGAGCTGCAGAACAACCAGCCGCTGACCGACGAGCAGGCGGCATTCTGCCGGCAGCTCATTGAGGATATCTGGAAGGAGGGCGAGAACGCATGAGACCCTTGAAGCTCACCCTTTCCGCCTTTGGGCCCTATGCGGGCGAGACAGTCTTGGAACTGGAAAAGCTGGGCAAAGGCGGCCTGTACCTTGTCACCGGCGACACCGGCGCGGGCAAAACCACCCTGTTCGACGCCATTACATACGCGCTCTACGACCATTCCAGCGGCGGCGTGCGCGAGGGGGCCATGCTGCGCTGCAAATATGCTGACCCCAAGACCCCCACCTTCGTGGAGCTGGAATTTGAGGTCAGCGGCCAGCGTTATACTGTACACCGCAACCCGGAATACACCCGCCCCAAGGTGCGCGGCACCGGCGACACCACCGAAAAGGCAGACGCTGCCCTCACCTATGCCGACGGACGCCCGCCGGTGACCAAATCCAAGGAAGTCACCGCTGCCGTCATGGACATCATCGGGCTGGACTACAGCCAGTTCTGCCAGATCGCCATGATCGCACAGGGGCAGTTCACCAAACTGCTCAACGCTTCCACCGAGGAGCGCAGCCGCATCTTCCGCAAGCTGTTCCGCACACAGCGGTATGCCCGGCTGCAGGAGCGTCTGCAGCTGGAAGGCTCTGCCCTCGCCCAGCAGCGCACCGCCCAGAATGCAAAGCTGGACAGCCTGCTTTCCGGCGTGCAGTATGCCCCCGACGACCCGGACGCCGAAGCCCTTTCCGTGCTGAGCGCCCAGACCGAGCCGGAAACAGCCCTCGCCCTGCTGGACGCCCTTCTCGCCCGGCAGGAAGCGGCCCAGCGGGATGCGTCCGCCGCCCGGAAAGACATCGAAGCCAGACTGGACGCCGTACAGCAGCAGCTTGGCGCGGCGCAGCAGGCAGAACATCTGGCCCGCCAGCTGGCCGCAAAGCAGGCCGACCTTGCTGCCGCCCTGCCCGCACTGGAAGCCGCCCGGGCCGAGAGCGCCCGCCACGCGGGTGACGCCGCCCAGCTGGACACATTAGCCGGCCAGGTCACGCAGGCGCGGACAGCCCTCTCCGCCTACGATGAGCTGGACAAACTCTGCCGGGAGCAGAAGCAGGCCAGCGACGCCGCCCAGCTGGCCCGGGCGCGGGCCGCGAAAAAGCGCACCCAGCTGGCCGTGCTGGACGCAGAACTCGCTGCCGCCGAGCAGGAACTGGCCGGGTTGGAAAATGCCCCCACCCGGAAACTGACCCTTGAGAACCAGAAAAAGGAGCTGGCCCAGCGCGGCACGGCCCTTTCCACCCTGAACGGGCGGCTTTCCGCCTGCCAGCAGCTGGCCCAGAAAGCCCGCCATGCGCAGGACACCTACCGCACCGCCGACGGCGAAAAGACGCAGGCCCACGCCCGCCGGGACGCACTGGACAAGGCGTTTCTGGACGCACAGGCCGGGCTGCTGGCTCAGGAGCTGGTCGAGGGCGCACCCTGCCCGGTGTGCGGCAGCACCCACCACCCGGCAAAAGCCTTTCTGCCCCACGCTGCCCCCACACAGGCGCAGGTGGATGCCGCCAAGCAGGAAGCGGACAAGGCCGACGCACTTGCCCAGGCAGCCAGTGCCGCCGCCCAGAACGCCAACGCCGCCGCAGACGAAGCCCGCCGTTCTCTGCGCCGGGACGCCGAAGAACTTTTGCCGGAACGTTTCACTGCACCGGACGGGCCGGTGAAACTGACTTTTGCCTTCATGAGCACCGTACTTGCAGAGGAATCCGACGCCCTGCGTACGGCACAGGCCCAGTGCGCCGCTGCCCTCCAGCAGGCTGAATCTGACACTGCCCGCCGGCCCCAGCTGGACGCCGACCGGCAGGCCAAGACCCGCCAGCGTCCGGCGCTGGAGCAGGCTGCATCCGACGCCGACAGCACCGCTGCCGCCCAGTCTGCCCGGGCCGACGCACTGGAACAGCAGATCACCGACCAGCGGGCTTCTCTGCCTTATCCCCAGCGGGCACAGGCGCAGGCCGCGCTGGACGCACTGGAAGCTCAGCGCCACACCCTGCGCACCGGCATGGAGCAAGCTGAACGCTCCCTCAAACAGGCCGAACAGGCCCATGCCGCTGCGAAAGCCGCCGTGGACGCCCTGCTCAGCCAGCAGGCGGCAGCAGAAAAGGCCATGCCCGAAAAGCCGCTGGAGCTGGAAGCTTTGCAGGCCGAGCAGGCCCGCCTGTCCGCTGCCCGGAACACCCTGCGCGGGCAGGAACAGCAGCTTGCCGCCCAGCTTCTGCCCAACCGGCAGACTGTGGAAAAATACCGCACCGCCGCAAAGGCCCGCACAGAGCTGGAACAGCGCTGGCAGTGGGTCAGTGCCCTTGCGGCCACGGCGGGCGGCACCCTGACCAGCAAGCAGAAGATCAAACTGGAAGCCTACATCCAGATGAATTACCTCGACCGCATCCTGCGCCACGCCAACACCCGGCTGATGCAGATGACCGCCGGGCAGTACGAACTGGAACGCATCGGGGCCGAGAACCAGCGCAGCCAGTCCGGCCTCGACCTCGGCGTCATCGACCACTACAACGGCACCCGCCGCAGCGTGAAGACCCTCTCCGGCGGCGAGAGTTTTAAGGCATCGCTGGCGCTGGCGCTGGGCCTTTCGGATGAGGTGCAGAGCGCCGCAGGCGGCATCCGGCTGGACACTCTGTTCCTCGACGAGGGCTTCGGCAGCCTGGATGATGAATCTCTGGAACAGGCTATGCGGGTGCTGGCTGGGCTCACCGAGGGCGACCGGCTGGTGGGCATCATCTCCCATGTGGGGGCCCTGAAAGACCGCATCGACCGGCAGGTGGTGGTGCGCAAAGCCCGCACCGGCGGCTCCACAGTGGAGCTGGTGGTGTAAAAGGCAGACTCTATCGAAGCGGACTCGACGATTTTGAATGGCCGACGCGTTCGCTTTGGCCATATTCAGCGGAAAAGCTATTTTTATATTTGCAAAACCGGAATGACTGCGGTCATTCCGGTTTTGCTTTTTCACAAGGAGGGGTCGTAAAAGGTAACAGCATCTGCCCCGGCATCGGTGACGACTGCTCCGGCAGGATGATGCGACGCCATGTCTGAAGGTCGGGCTGGTATTAAAATCGACGATGAGTCCTTCCGGGGAGTGCGAGGGCTGCCCCACGCTGGTGGTCTGGCGAGCGTCAGCAGGACGGAGCAGTCGTCACCGATGCCCTCAACGCTCCTGCCCCTCATAAGCTGCCCTTTTCCGGGCATCCTATGGGCAGAGGTGATTTGAATGAGCTTGACTCCCTTCATCCGCCACGAGATGGAGAACCTGCCCGGTGCTTCTTCTGCGCCGGAAAACAGCTGCTCCCGCTGCAGCCCGCCGCTGGGCAAGGAGCCCGATAACCCGGACAAGCCCGAGATCCTGCCGCCCGGCGACCCCACAGCCCCCGGCACTCAGGTGCCCCCGGGTCAGACGCCCCATCCCGGCCCGGGCAGTGAACCTCACGGCGTGCCCATGACCGACGGCACCCCCGCCGCCTGCCGCCAGAAAAACGCCCGGGAATTTCTGGCCGGAGATGTGCAGGCCAGCGTCATGGCCCACTATGCGCACGGACTGTTCAGCACCGACCAGCACACAAACTCCCGTCACCCCGCCCCGGACGAGGACACCGCCCAGGTGCTTGACCTTGTGGACTGGCGGGAAGAATCCCCCTACGGCTAAATAAAAATTTTTCAAATTATTTTTGCTCAACCTGTTGAAATCTTCGTCCGCTTCCCTTATTATGGAAGCAATCAAAGAAAAAGGCAGGTTTTGCATCATGGCAGAGATCAAATATGAAGTGGTTCAGCGCATTGCGGTGCTCTCGGAGCGTCCCCGCGGCTGGGAGCGCCAGCTGAACCTCATCAGCTGGAACGACGGCGAACCCAAATACGACATCCGCGACTGGTCCCCGGACGGCACCCGCATGGGCAAGGGCATCTCCCTGAGCCACGACGAAATGGCCATCCTCAAGGGCATTCTGGACGATCTGGAGCTGTGAGCATGGGTGACCGCGAAGAGTTTTTGCAGATCTGGAAGCAGCATGTGAGCCGCCCCGGCAGCGAAAAGCTGCTGGACTGGCTGGATCACAAGACGGACTTCTTCACCGCTCCAGCCTCCACCCGGTTCCACGGTGCCTGTGAGGGCGGACTGTGCATGCACAGCCTGAATGTTTACCACGCCCTGCACGACACCTTTTTCACCGAGGGTGACAGCGAGGAGACCTTCGCCATCTGTGCGCTTCTGCACGATCTGTGTAAGGCCAACTATTACAAAGCCGGCACCCGCAACGTGAAAAATGAGGTGACTGGCCAGTGGGAAAAGGTGCCCAGCTACAGCGTGGAGGACCTGTTCCCCTATGGCCACGGCGAGAAGAGCGTCTTCCTCATCGAACGGTTCATGAAGCTGAAAGTTGAGGAGGCCGTTGCCATCCGCTGGCACATGGGCGGCTTTGACGATGCGGCCCGGGGCGGCTGCTTTGCCATCTCGGAAGCCTACGACAAGTATCCCCTTGCCGTCAAGCTCCACATCGCCGATCTGGAAGCCACTTATCTCATGGAACACCGCACCAGCGCGGTGCGCTGAAACGACAAAAGACCCGGACAGAGCGTGCTCTGTCCGAGTCTTTTTCTGTTTTATGTTCGGCTCTTGCGCTTTGCCTTGTGCTGATACATTTTTGCATCCGCCTGACGAATGGCCTCAGTCAGCGGGTGCACATCGCACACACCGCCAATGCTGGCCGAAAGCTCCAGCTCCGGGTGGCTTTCCACCTTTGCGCTGCTCACTGCCTGACGGACGCGCTCCAGGACCGCATTCAGATCTTTCTGCCGGATCTTCGGCATCAGCAGCAGAAATTCGTCGCCGCCGTAGCGGATCAGGATGTCCGACTGGCGCAGATTGTTCTGCACCGCGTTCGCCACAGCCTGCAGGGCCTTGTCGCCCACCAGATGGCCGAACCGGTCATTGACCTCCTTGAAATGGTCCACATCGATCATGGCCACGCCGCCCACCTGCTCGCTGTCCAAGAGGAAACGCTCAAAATACCTGCGGGAATAGGCCCCGGTGAGAGAATCCACAAAGATACTGCGGTCAAAATTCGTGCCGCTGTCCAGCAGCACCCGGTGCCCGCCCATGTCCAGCCAGCGGCCGTCCGAAAGCTTTGTCACCATTTCCAGCACGCAGCCGTGGCCGCCCACCTCGACATACTTGGCCATGACAAAATAGGCCTGGTCTTCCCGGAATTCGATCTTGTTCAAAAAGCTTTTGCGCGCAAACACCTTGCCGGAGATGCAGTTCTCGCAGCGATTGGATTTGTTCCACACCATGTAGCAGGTGCCGGGCAGATCCACCAGGCGGCCATCCTTGGTGAGTGTGAGCACCTTGGTGCGCTCCGGGTCCACCAGCCGCACAATGTCGAACAGCCCCCGCAGCCGGTTCATCAGGCCCTCCGGGCTTCCATCGTTCAGGCCGCCCAGCAGCAGATCCTGCCGCTGCTGCAGCGTCTCGTGCTCATCGCTCACCTGCCCCACCACATTGACGCAGCGCCGCAGGCCGGTCCGGCTCCACATGGTGTGAAGCGTCAGGCGGTGCAGGCGGTATTCCTGATCCACCGGCACCAGCACCTCAAACACCGCATCCGGCTCTTCCGGGGTGGCAGCGCTGATGAGCTCCATCAGCTTTTTGCGCTCCTTGCAGGAGAGGAAGTTCAGCCCCTGCCCTTCATCAAAGTCCAGCACCTGCGTGCGGTTCACCGGCTCCTCATAGCGGTTTTTCACGGTCACGCGGCCATTGAGCAGATCATAGTCGAACTGGATGCCGCCCAGCTGGTCGGCATAAAAGGCGGTGCGCTCGCGTTCCATGTCCAGCAGGCGCTGGGAGCGGTCTTCCCGGGGCAGCGCCTCACGGTGCAGGATCTCTTCCGAAAGGCGGTGTGTCTCGTGGCGGAAGCCGCGGTCATACTCCGAACGCTTCAGCTCTGCGTTCAGCAGCTCCGAGGACTCTTTCAGGCATTCCATCAGCAGCGGATTGAACGCGCCGCATTCACCGTTCAGGATCATGTTGATGGCCTGCTCGTGGCTGTAGGGCGGCTTGTAGCACCGCTCACTGGTCAGCGCATCATACACATCTGCCAGCGCCACCACCTGCGCCGAAATGGGGATCTCGTCGCCCTTCAGCTTGTCCGGGTAGCCGCCGCCGTCCCAGCGCTCGTGGTGCCAGCGGCAGATAGCGTGGGCCACCTTCAGCAGCGGCTCATTGGCCCCGCCGATGCTGGCGCTCAGGTCTTTCAGGATCTTTGCGCCCTCTGTGGTGTGGGTCTTGATGATGGCATATTCTTCCTCGGTCAGGCGGCCGGGCTTGTTCAGGATCTCGTCCGGGATCATGATCTTGCCGATGTCGTGCAGGGCCGACGCCGTGCTGATGAGCGAAATATCACTTTCATCTAGCTGATAGCGGTCGGTCTTCTGCACCAGCTGATGCAAAAGCAGGTCTGTCAGGGTGCGGATGTGCAGCACATGCTGGCCGCTCTCGCTGTTGCGGAATTCCACCACATGGCTCAGGATGCTGATCATCAGCACGCTGTTGTGCTCTTTTTCATAGACCTGCTCGGTCACAAGGCGGGTCAGGCGCTTCTGCTTGGCATACAGCATCAGCACGTTCTGCACCCGGCGCATCACCATGACCCGCTCAAAGGGGCGGCGGATGTAATCCGCCACGCCCAGGTCATAAGCGCGCTCAATGTCCTCCGTATCCTCCACGGCGCTGATGACGATGACCGGGATCTCCTCCGTCCAGGAATAGCACCGCATGACCCGCAGCACATCAAAACCGTCCATTCCCGGCATGATGAGATCCAGCAGCACCAGCGAAATATCGGTGCGCTTGCGCAGGATCTCCATCGCCCGCGTGCCGTTTTCCGCTTCCAGATATTCATAGCAGTCTCCCAGGCTCTCCTTGAGCAGAGCACGGTTGATCTCTGAATCATCCACAATGAGAATTTTTTGTTTTGGCTCCATGTTTGCCTTGTTCCTCGCTTTACTGTCCGCTGTGTTTGCTGTTTTCTTCCGAGCCGTGCATGACTCAAAAAAGCTGCTGCAGCAGCTTTTACGCCATTGCAGCAGCTTTTTATGACTTCTGAAATCTATCCGCTTCCCGCTTCGGTCAGGCGCCCATCATTTCATCAAACCAGTTTATCAGTTCCACCGAGAGATGTTCCAGCTCGGTCTTGGGCTTCCATTCCGGTTCAGCAGGCGGCTGAGGGGCAGCCTGCTCAGGTTCCGGCGTCTTTGGCAGGGCAGGCTCCTCCGCTGAACTCTGCGGCGCGGCCTCTTCCGCTTCTGGCTGTTCAGGTTCCGTTTCGGGCTCCTGCACACAAATCTCCTGTGCCTGAGCCTGCAGCAGCTGTTCCGTCTGGGCTGCAGCCTGCGCGGCTTCTTCCCGCGCCTGCTCGCAGGCCGCTTCCAGTTCGGCATTCTCCTTCCGCAGTGCGATCATCTCGCGCTCGCAGGCAAAGAGCTTTGTCTGATAGCGGCGGATCTCGGCGTGGGCTGCTGCCAGCTTGCGTTCCAGCTGTTCCAGCTGTGCGCAGGCGGTGCGGGTGCTCACCCCTGCCACAGCCTGCATCACTGCCGATTGGGCATAGCGCGACCGCAGTGCACTTTCCTGCCTTGCCTGCGCCATGATGACCCTCCGTTCCATGCCTTGTCCCGCAGGGCGGACGCTGTGCCGCCTGAACAGCTGTCACGCAGCCGCTCCGCCCGAACCCGGGTATCTCCGAAGTTTTCTCTGTTGTTCAGCCTCAGCGGCGCTTGTTCAGCATCGCCATCAGCTGATCGTAATAACCGTTGTCGCTGTTGTCCTCTTCCACGGGCTTTGCAGCGGAAGCAGACGATGCTGCGCCGGTGCTGGCCGGTGCGGAAGCAGCAGGGCTTGCAGTCTCGCTGCTGAACACAGCAGACGGAGCAGACTGTGCGCCGCCCATTGCATTGTTGATGCTGTTGCGCAGGTCGCTGGCGCTCTTGTTGTCGAAGCCGGTGGCAACCACGGTCACGCGCATCTCATCGGACAGGTTCTCATCGAACGCAGTACCCCAGATGATGTTCGCATCCGGATGTGCGCTCTGCGTAATGAGGCCTGCGGCGGTCTCCACATCCTCCAAGCCGATATCCGGGCTGGAAGTGATGTTGATGATGACGCCGTGTGCACCTGCGATGCTGGTCTCCAGCAGCGGGCTGGAGATTGCAGCCTTGGCAGCGTTCTCAGCCTTGCCTGCGCCCTTGGCGCTGCCCACGCCCATGTGAGCGTAGCCGGCGTCCTTCATGATGGAACGCACGTCGGCAAAGTCCAGGTTGATGAAGGCAGGCACATTGATCAGAGCAGAAATGGACTCAACGCCCTGACGCAGCACATTGTCTGCTGCCTGGAAGGCATTCATCAGGGTGATCTTTTCCTGGCTGATCATCTTCAGGCGCTCATTGGGGATGACGATCAGGCTGTCCACATGCATCAGCAGGTTTGCGATGCCCTGCTCTGCCAGGCCCATCTTGCGCTTGCCCTCAAAGGAGAAGGGCTTGGTGACGATGCCGACGGTCAGGATGCCCAGATCGTGGGCCACCTCTGCCACAACGGGAGCTGCACCGGTGCCGGTGCCGCCGCCCATGCCGGCGGTGATAAAGACCATCTGCGAACCCTTCAGGGCATTTGCGATCTCGTCCTTGCTTTCCTCAGCAGCGCGCTGGCCGATCTCGGGGTCAGCACCTGCGCCGCGGCCCTTGGTCAGCTTGGAGCCCAGCTGGACCTTGGTGGCAGCGTGGTTCTTTGCCAAAGCCTGCTGGTCAGTATTCATTGCGATAAATTCGACGCCCTGCAGGCCGTCGCTCACCATGCGGTTGACTGCGTTGCCGCCGCCGCCGCCCACGCCGATCACTTTGATCGTCGTAACGTTTTCGTCCATTTCTTCATCGAGCATGAGTGCCATATCTTTGTCCTCCATCGGGTTTTATCGTAACTGCGCGGAGCGCACAGAAAGTATCTTACTACACTTATATAACTGTATCGTATCATCTTTTGGCCCTGAATGCAAGTCAAAATTGGTTTTTTGCAGGTCTTTTTTTCACGCCGGCGTTTTCGGGCGGCATTTCCCGTCGAATTTGGCTTCCAAGTTCTGCCAGCGTGCGTTCCAGGCCCGCATATCCGCGGTCGATCAGGGCCGTGTTCGTCACCCGGCTGCGCCCTTTTGCCGCCAGCGCCGCGATCACCAGCGCAGCCCCGCCCCGCAGGTCCGGCGCTGCCGTTTCTGCGCCCCGCAGACCGCCGCAGGGTGTGATCTTCAGCGTTCTTCCATTCACCTCCGCTCCCGCACCAAAGGCCAAAAATCCTTCTGCGCAGCCGAACCTTCGCTCAAAGATCACATCCTCAATGCTGCTTTCGCTTTTTGCGCAGAGCATTGCTGCCGCCAGCAGCGGAGCGGCGTCGGTGGCCAGCGCCGGATACACCCCCGTGAACACCTTTCCTGCCCCGTGCAGCGGGCCGAAGCGGGAAATGACCGCACTTTCCGCTCCGCAGTCTACAGCGCAGCCCATTTGTTCCAGAATTTCCAGCAGCGGACGGTAGGTTCCCGGGGCACATCCGGTCAGTTCCACCCGGCCTCCTGCCGCCGCACAGGCACAGGCAAAGGTGGACGCTGCAATGCGGTCGGCCATGGGGGAAAAGCTGCACCCGGTGAGCGCCCGCTGCCCCTCCACCCGGATCGTGCTGCTGCCTGCCCCCTGCACGCAGGCACCGCACCGGTTGAGAAATGCCGCCAGATCTGCGATCTCCGGCTCCCGCGCCGCGCCCCGCAGAACAGTCTGCCCTCGGGCTGCTGCCGCTGCCAGCAGCAGCGTTTCAGTGGCCCCCACGCTGGGAAAGCCGAGGGTGATCTGCGCCCCGTGCAGGCCGGAGGGCGCTGTCAGGATCAGCCGCTCTCCTTCCTCCCGGCAGACAGCACCCATCTGCGCAAGGCCCGAAAGATGCAGGTCCACAGGCCGGGCACCGATGCGGCACCCGCCGGGCAGCACCGTCTCGGCACGGCCCAGCCGCGCCAGCAGAGGAGCGCAGAACAGGATGGATGCCCGCATCTGCGCTGCGGCACCCGGCTCCAGCCGGCAGACGCTGGGCGGGCCCTGCACCAGAATATCGCCGCCCTGCCAGCGGGCAGAGCAGCCCGCACCCCGCAGCAGCTGCAGGCTGGTGTTCACATCCGCCAGCCCCGGCACGCCCCGCAGCTGCACCGGCCCCGTGCACAAAAGGGACGCTGCCAGCAGCGGCAGCACGCTGTTTTTTGCCGCCGGAATGCGCACCGTGCCGTTCAGCGGGCGTCCGCCTGTGATGATGAGATCTCCTGCCATAAAAACAGCCCCCGTTCCGCAAAAGATACCTCATGCTATGCGGAACGAGGGCAGACTGTCACGCCGGACGCAAAACGCAGGCTGTATTTGTCCGGTCATTTGTCGCGTATGATTTTGTTTTTTCCCGTTTTTTCGGCCGAAAACAGGGCCGGTTCAGGCTTCGCCCCGTGACACTGACAGCACGATGCCCATTTCACCCAGAAGCATCATCAGACTGGTGCCGCCGGAAGAAAAAAAGGGCAGGCTGATGCCGGTGTTTGGGATGGTGTTGGTCACCACGGCCATGTTCAGCACGGCCTGCATCGCCACCTGTACCACAAAGCCCACCACCAGAAGCGCCCCGAACCGGTCGGGCGCGTGGGCCGCCAGCGTGATACCCCGCCACAGCAGCAGTGCGAACAGCAGGATCACCGCGCAGGCTCCGATGAAGCCCAGCTCTTCGCAGAGGATCGAAAAGATGAAGTCGTTCTGCGGCTCCGGCACGAACAGATGCTTCTGGCGGCTGTTGCCAAGGCCCAGCCCTGCCGCGCCGCCGCTACCAATGGCGTAAAGGCTCTGGATTGTCTGATGGCCATCCCCCAGCGGATCGGCAAAGGGGTCCAGCCAGGAGTTCAGGCGGCTGGCCGCATAGGGCACAAGGTCCGGCATGATGACGATGGCCGCCCCGATGGCAGCGGCCCCGCCCACGCCTGCCAGCACGAACCACTTGAGCCCGGTGCCGCCCACGAACATCAGCACCGCCCCGATTCCCAGGATCAGCAGAGTGCCGGACAGGTGGGGCTCCAGCAGCATCAGCACCGCCACCACCCCCAGCACCAGTGCGAAAGGCACCACCCCCACCGAAAAGCGCTCCATGCGGTCATGGTTCAGTGAGATGATGTGGGCGAACACCAGCACCACCGCAAACTTGGCGATCTCGCTGGGCTGCAGCGTGCCCAGCCCCGGCAGCACCAGCCACCGCTTGCAGCCGTTGTATTCCGGCATGAACAGCACTGCCACAAGCAGCACCAGCGAAAGCGCCAGCAGCGGCCACGCCAGCTTGTGATAGATATGATAGTCCACCCGGCTGGCCAGCCACATGGCCCCGATGCCCAGCGCTGCATACAGCATCTGGGGCCGGGCGTAAGCAAAGGCGTCGCCCCGCCGGTACAGCGCCACTGCACTGCTGGCACTGCACAGCATCACCAGCCCGAAGCCCACCAGCGTGAGCACAAGGATAAGAAACGGCAGATCCATGGGCGGCAGGGCGCGCAGGGGCAGCCTGTGCTTTCTCCGGGCGGGCACACCGTGGGCCGCTTTCGGCATCCTCATCACCTCCGTTCCTCTTATTGTACGCAGGGCAGCTTCCTGTTAGTCATAGGCCCGGCACTTCTGTGCATACACTGCATCGAAACAGAAAGAAGGTGCCCGCCATGCCAAAACCTGACCCCGCCGCCCTGCACACCCTGCCGGAGCGGGTATTCCGCACCCGGGCACGGCTGGTGGCTGCACTGATGTGCCTTGTCTGCTTCGTCGGGCTGGCCGTACGGCTGGCCTGGCTGCAGATGTTTGCAGGCGGATGGTACACCGACCGGGCCCTCGGCCAGCAGCTGCGGGACACCGTCGTGCCCGCCGACCGGGGGCGCATCTTCAGTGCAGACGGGGTGCTTCTGGCTGCAAACAGCAGTTGCTGGACCCTGCGGGCTTCCCCCCGCGAGATGCCGGAAGAAAAGCTCAGCCTTGCTGCCCGCGGTCTTGCAGAAATTCTGGAATTGGACGAAGCGAAGCTGCTTGAAAAGTTCAGCGACCGCAAATCCAATGACTGTCTTCTGCGCTACCGGGTGGAGCGGGACACCGCCGACCGGGTGCGGGATTTCTGCGAAGAGAACGGCATCACCGGCATCCGTATCAATCAGGACTCCAAGCGGTGGTACCCTCAGGGAGAGTTTCTTGCGTCAGTGCTGGGGTTCACCAACGTGGACAACGCCGGTGTGGGCGGGCTGGAGCTGAAATACAACGATGTCCTCACCGGGCAGAACGGCGTGGTGCTCACCGCCGTCAACGCCTGGGGCTACACGCTGGAGCAGAGCTATGAGGCCGAAAAAGTCCCGTTGGAAGGCAGCGGCCTGCGGCTGACCATCGATGCAAACATTCAACATTATCTTGAAAATGCGTTGAATTATGCAGTGAAGGAACATCACGTTTCTGCCCGGGCCGTGGGCATCGTGATGGATGTGAACACCGGGGCCGTGCTGGCCATGTCCACCACCCCGGCCTACGACCCAAATCAGCCCCGGGTCATCTATGACAGCGCCGCACGCAGTGCCGTGGATGCGCTTTCCGGCGAAGAGCGCGCCGCCGCTTTGCAGCTGGCCCAGCAGACCCAGTGGCGCAACAAGGCTGTCAGCGACCTGTACGAACCGGGCAGCGTGTTCAAGCTCATCACCTGCGCCGCCGCGCTGGATACCGGAGCCGTGACCAAAAATTCCACCTTTTACTGCGGCGAATCCATCTCGGTGGCGGGCACACGGTTTCACTGCGCCAACCGCAAACGCCACGGCAGCCAGACCGTGACCCAGGCGCTGGAAAATTCCTGCAACCAGAGTTTTATTCAGATCGGCGCACGGCTTGGCAAGGAAGCCTTCTGCGATTATTTTGCGGCCTTCGGCCTGCGGGAACCCACCGGCATCGACCTGCCTGCCGAGCCGAAAAAGAGTCTCTATTACACTGCCGACCGCATGGGCCCGGTGGAACTGGCATCCTGTGCCTTCGGCCAGAGCAGCAAAATTTCCTACATGGAGATGGCTGCGGCGGTGTGCGCTGTGGTGAACGGAGGAAAGCTGATGCAGCCCTATCTCGTCAGCGACATCCTGAACCCGGACGGCAGCACTTTGCAGCACCTTGACCCGGTGTGCCGCCGTCAGGTCATCAAACCGGAAACTTCCGCTGTGATGCGTGAGATGATGGAAGCCGTGGTGCTCTACGGCGGCGGGCGCAATGCTCAGATCAAAGGCTACCGGGTGGGCGGCAAGAGCGGCACCAGCCAGAAGCTGGACAGCGCCGACGAAAAAGCCCGCATCGCCAGCTTCGTGGCTGTGGCCCCCATCGACGACCCGCAGTTTCTGTGCCTTGTCTGTCTGGATGAGCCCCACAGCTGGACCACCGCAGGCGGAAGCCTTTCCGCCCCCGTGTGCGCCGAGGTGCTGGAACAGACGCTGGTGTATAAAGGCATCCCCCGCGCCGTGGAGCCGGAAGCAGAGAGCGATTCCGCCCAGACTGCCGCCGACCTGCCCGCCGATGGGGACAGCTTTGACGGAGCATAGAAAAGATCAGCAGCCTCGCCAAAACAAAAAAGCCGTCACACAAAATCATGTGCAACAGCTTTTAAAAATCATATAATTCAGTTCTGGTGCGGCTGTTCGCGGAAGACGATCTCGCCGGTCTCGCTGTTCATGGAGTCCACGATAGCAAGGCTCTCCAGCTGGATGCCCTTGCTGCGGATCAGCTCGCCGCCCTGCTGGAAGCCCTTTTCCACGGCAATGCCGATGCCTTCCACCGTGGCACCGGCCTCCTTGGCCAGATCCAGCAGGCCCATCAGTGCGCAGCCGTTGGCCAGGAAATCATCGATGATGAGGACATGATCCTCCGGAGTGAGGAACTTTTTGGAGACGATGACGTTGTAGATCTTTTTGTGGGTGAAGGACTGGATCTTGGTCTCATAGTTGTTGTAGTCCAGGTTGATGCTCATGGACTTTTTGGCGAACACCACCGGCACATTGAACTCACTGGCCACGATGGCGGCGATGCCGATGCCGCTGGCCTCAATGGTCAGCACCTTGTTGATGGGCTTGCCGTCAAACAGGCGCTTCCACTCCCGTGCCATCTCGCGGAACAGCGGGATGTCCATCTGGTGGTTGATAAAGCTGTCCACCTTGAGCACATTGCCCTCGCGCACAATGCCATCTTTACGGATACGATCTTCCAGCATCTTCATAATGAACCAGTTCCTCCAGCTTTTTTCTTATTTCAACGCAATGAACAAACACTGCTGCATTTTATTTCACCTAGTATACCGGAACGCGCCGGGTTTTACAAGGGGCTTTCTGCCCAAATCTGACAAAAATCGCTTTTCGTGTCTTTGGAACACGCACCCTGTCGAAATGTGCTGAAACTTCCAATGCGGCCGGCTCAAATTTGGAGTTTTCCACTCTTGTACTTTCCCCAAATTTGAGTATACTGTAGTTAATATAAGGTATCTGCCGGGATCTGTGCCCCGGCTGTGCGGCTGTTTTGGGAGAGGGAGAACTGTATGAAAACAGGACTTGTGCTGGAAGGCGGAGCCATGCGCGGGATGTTCACTGCCGGTGTGCTGGATGTGCTGATGGAACACGGCATCCGTCTGGATGGTGCTATCGGCGTCTCGGCAGGCGCAGTGTTTGGATGCAACTATAAGTCGCATCAGATCGGCCGCACCATCCGCTACAACACTGAATACTGCAATGACAAGCGCTATGCCAGCTTCGGCAACCTGCTGCGCACCGGCAACCTGTACAGTGAGCAGTTCTGCTATCACACCGTGCCGGAAAAACTGGATCCCTTTGACGACAAGGCGTTCCGCGAAGACCCCATGGACTTTTTCGTGGTCTGCACCGATGTGCGCACCGGCGACCCCATCTATCACAAATGCCGCACCGGCGATGCCGAGGACATCCAGTGGATGCAGGCTTCGGCGTCCATGCCGCTGGCCGCAAAGATCGTGAAGATCGGCCACTATCAGCTGCTGGACGGCGGCGTTGCCGACTCCATCCCGGTGCGCTTCTTTGAATCCATCGGCTACAGGCGCAACCTCATCGTCCTCACCCAGCCCAAGGGCTTCGTGAAGAAAAAAAACAAGATGCTGCCTGCCATCCGGGCCCGCTATCTGCGCTATCCTGCATTCGTGGAAGCCGTGGCAGACCGCCACGAGCGCTATAATGAAACGCTGGATCACATTGCCATGCTGGAACAGACCGGCAAGGCGTTCGTCATCCGTCCGCCCATCCCGCTGGAGATCGGCTCCATGGAGCGCGACCCCGCCCAGCTGCGCCGGGTCTACGAGACCGGCCGCGCTGTGGCAGAAATCCAGGTGGACAAGATCGCAGCCTTTGTGAACGAATCCAAATCTGCTGCCGAAGAATAAGTTTTCCCGGGCCGGTGGCCCTTTTCCCTGCAAAATGATGCACGCAGGCATCAAAAAGCCGGGCGGTTTTCTGAGCTTTCAGAAAGCTGCCCGGCTTTGTTTTTATTTATCCGCCGGAGGTGTGCTCTCTTCCACGGCATCCAGAAGCAGACTGGTGAGCCTCTGGCTGTACACTGTGAGGGTTCACCAGTTGAGCGGGTTGCAGTCATCCTCACATTTGCCTTCCATGGCCTGCTGGCAGCGGTCGATTTTCTCATTCAGGCAGTGTAGCCGCATCGATGCTTCTTCCAGTTCCTTCTGTGCGGCGTCCCGCACCTGTTCCAGAATGACTTTCCGCTCCGGCAAAGCTGCATCACCCTGCTGACACAGGCCAAAATAGTGCCTGATCTGTGCAATGCTCATGCCGCCGGCTCGCAGAAAGGTCACCGCCCGCAGCCAGTTGATCGACGTTTCATTGAAAATACGATTGCCATTTTTGTCATGGCGCAGATTCGGCACAAGCCCTGCATCGCAGTAGTAGCGCACAGCATGGACGGTCAAATTCAGTTCTTTGCAGACATGTTTGATGGTATAGTCCATAAAATCGTGAAAACCTCCCAAAAGCCTCTTGCCCTCGTGTAACACGAGGGGTGTATACTCAGTATACCATAAAAGGAAAAGAGAGGGTATCCCCATGAAAAAAGTTGTTGTTTTCGGTGCAGCCGGGCACACCGGCAAGTATATCACCCGAAAAATGCAGTCCATGCAGGACGTGGAGCTCACCGTCTTTGTGCGCAACCCGGCCAAGTTTGAGGGCATGGACATGACCGGCGTGCAGGTCGTGCAGGGAGACGCCCTGAACGCTGCCGACGTGAAAAAGGCAATGGACGGACAGGACGTGCTGCTCTGCTCGCTGGAAGGCGACGTGCTGACCATGGCCAAGAACATTGTGGCCGCACTTGCCGAAACCAGTGTGAAGCGCATCATCTGGATCACCGGCATGGGCATCCACCATGAAATCGGCGGCGTGCACGGCATCATGCTGAACATGCTGGCCAAGCAGCGCCCGGACTATATCACCGCCGCTGACACCATCGCCGCCAGCAGCGCTGTGACCACCCTGCTGCGCTGCCCCGGCATCAAAGACGGCGACAACACCACTTATCGCCTGACCCATGAGGGCGAAAAGCCCGCATGCTGGAGCACCGACCGTGCAGCCATTGCTCAGTGCATGGCCGACATGATCGAGAACGAGACCCTCGGTGTCAACGAAAGCCTTGGCATCACAAACTGAGAGAGGTGTATCCTATGAAAAAAGTTCTGATCCTTGAGGGCAGCCCCCGCCCCAATGGAAATTCCTGCATCCTGAGCAATGAATTTGCCCGCGGCGCTGATGAAGCCGGATGCAGCGTGGAGAAAATTCAGCTTTCCCGCAAAAAGCTTTCCGGCTGTCTGGGCTGCAATGCCTGCTACCGCAGCGGCGGAGCCTGTGTGCAGAAGGACGACATGGAAGAGATCCGGGCAAAGATGCTGGAAGCAGATGTCATCGTTCTGGCATCGCCCGTCTACTTCTATTCCATGACAGCTCAGATGAAAACGCTCATCGACCGCACCTATGCGTTTTTCAATCAGCTGGCCGGCAAGACCTTCTACTTCATCGTCACCTGCGGTGCGCCGGATGCGGCTTTCACCGAGACGATGCTTGCTTCCCTGCGCGGCTTCACCTGCTGCGTGCCGGAGGCAAAAGAAGGCGGCGTCGTGCTGGGCATTGGTGCCATGGAGGCCGGTGAGATCCGCACTTCTGATGCAATGATTCAGGCCTATCAGATGGGCAAAAACGCATAAAACAAAAAAGAACAGCGGACAGCTCCAGAAACAAAATCTGAGCTGTCCGCTGTTCTTTTACTGTCCTGCAAAACTGCAGGCTAATTTTCACGAGTAACGCTGTGTGCGTCAGGCTTTCTGCCCGTCCTGCACCCCAAGCTCATTTACCCTTTTGCTTCGTCTATGATCTCCGTATCGATGACCGTATGCCCTTTTGTAATCGGATATTTCACCGCAGGCAGGCGCACATTGGTGAAATACAGGCTGGTGTTGGGGTCGCATTTGATGAGCACGCCCTCGCCCGTTCCCTGCACTTTGCAGCGCAGGGTATCGCAGTGCGCTTCGGCGCTGTGGTTTTCCACGGCTTCGTCATAGCCCGGCGCAAAATTCGGCACGGCAAAGCCGGTGTCGTAGGCTTCGCAGTCAAAAGCGCTGTCAACTTCATGGTGGCGGCGATGACCAGTGGCTGTGGGGGTAATGGCAGTGGTCACTTCCAGCCCCGGAAACGGCGACCACTTTGTGATCACAGCACCTTTTTCAACTTTCCAGCTTTCAGAAGCCCGGCGCACAAACACATTCCGGTCGATGACAAAGGCCAGCATACTGTCCGGCGCGGCCTGCTCCATCACCTCACGGCTGCGGGATGCGCAGAAGCCAAACCGGGTGTCGTAGGCAAATTTTGCATACTTTTCCGGGAACTGGCCGTGGCCGGGCACCTGATTCACGCCCACAGGATAGGCGGTCACCCGGCCAGCCCGGCGCTGCACCAGCATGTTGGCAAATGGCATGGGTTTCAGGCTGTCCAGTGCGGGCAGCGGAGCGGCTTCTGCTTTCCAGAACGGATGCTCCTCCGGCAGGGCCAGCAGCAGAAAGCTCTTCATGCTCCAATAGGGGCTGCCCGGGGCGTTGTAGTTTTCTGCCATGTACATCTGCGGGTAGCAGTAGCCGATGGTCAGGATTCCGTCCCGGTCAAAGATGTTTTGCGAAAGCCACCACTGGAAATTGCGCACAATGATGCCCTTCATCACCGGCAGCGGAAGAGGTTCCAGCCCGGCCCAGATGCAGGCCGACCAGAAGCAGTTCTGCGCAAAGCGGTAGGTCAGGCTGCGGCCAAAGGGCAGGGCCGCGCCATTGGCATCGAACCAGTAAACGAACTGCTGGCTGAACAATTCCGCCCGATGGCGGTAAAGCGCCGCCCTCTGCGGGTCGGTGTCCCCTGCCAGCTTGGAGTACAGCAGGCCGTAATACTGGATGGCCCACGGGATGTAGTAGTCCTTCTGGATCTGGTTGCCATCGGTAGACCAGCCGTCGCCGCTGTAATAGCTGTCGATTTTGGTCAGGCTGTCCTCCAGCAGTTCCGGGCTGTAAGGCATCTGCACACTTTTCAGTGCCAGACAGACCAGAATGCGGAAGAAGTGCCAGTTGCAGTCCGGCACGGTGTATTCGTTGATTTGGCCGAGCCATACCGCCAGATGCTTCTTTTCCGCATCCGTCAGCGGCTCCCACACCTTCTGCGGCGCAATGAGGATGCCCCAGGCAATGGCCGCCATCTCCACAAAGCACTGGTCATGATTTTTGCAGGTTCCCCAGTATTCGGGGTTTTCCGGGTCAGACCCGGCGGCAAGGCCTTTGCGGTAGATGGCATCAAACTCCGGGTCCGAACCGCCGCCTGCCCAGAAAGGCACCAGCGCCCACAGCGGACGGCTGAAGGCTTCCAGTTCGATGGTGCTCTGCTTGTATTTGGCTCCGGTCTCACCCAGGTGCAGCCGGGCACAGCCCGCCGAATAATACGCTTTCAGTGGGTCCAGAAATTTGTGCATCAGCGCGGTAAAATCCGCTTTTGTCTGCAGGTTCATATCAGCTTTCCCCTCCCCTGCGGCTCACACCTTTGTGCGGAGCAGTTCAAAAGCCCCCTCTGCCTTCACCGCGCCGCTGCCTGCGGGCAGGAAAAAGCTGTCGCCTTTTTTGCACGGAAAGGTTTCTGAGCCGCAGGTCAGGACTCCCTCGCCCTCGGTGATGAGCAGCGAAACAAAGGAACTTTCGTCCACAGTCTCCTGATAAGCATTGCTGAATTTATCCACTGTAAAGTATTCGCACTGGGCTAAATGGCCGTGGAAATCCTGCGGCCGGGGCGGCTCGCGCCGGGTCACATCCAGCGCCTTGTCCACATGCAGGGCGCGGGGCTTGCCGTCGGCACCCTTGCGGCCATAATCGTAAACGCGGTAGGTGATGTTGGAGTTCTGCTGCACCTCGGCCACCACGATGCCCTTGCAGATGGCGTGCAGCGTACCGGAGGGGATGAAGAAGCAGTCACCCTTTTCTACCGGCACAGCGTTCAGCACCTCCGTCAGGGTGTTGTCCGCAATGCGGCGGGAAAATTCCTCCCGGCTGATCTCGTGATCAAAGCCGTAATACAGCATCGCTCCGGGCTCTGCTTCCAGCACATACCACATCTCCGTCTTGCCGTACTGATGCTCATGTTCCTGCGCATAGGCATTGGAAGGGTGCACCTGAATGGACAGGTTGTTCTTGGCATCGATGAACTTGGTCAGGATGGGAAACTGCTCAAATTTTTCGCAGTCGGTGCCAAGGCAGCCGGGGTGAGCATCGATGTACTGCTGCAAAGTCGTGCCGTCCGGCAGATAGCTGGGGCCGTCCGGATGGCAGGACAGCACCCATGCCTCAGCCAGCGGGTTCAGATCACTTTTTACACCAAACTCCGTGCGGAGTTTTTCACCGCCCCAGAGATAGTCCTTGCAGGACGGGGTCAATTTCAGGATCGACATATCAAAGAACCTCCTGATAGAGAAATTTTTCAAAGTCTGCATAACTTGTGTGGGCATCCATATCCTGTGCGCAGATGCCCACCATGGCACCGGTAAAGGCGCAGCGCTTGCGTCGGTGGTTGATGTAGTCATCACTCAGATGGTCGGCAGGCTGCACACCGCCCAGCGGGGCCCAGCCAGTGCTCCCGGTCTTGTAGAAGAACCGTGCCTCAGCGTGGTTCACCTCTGCCCTCAGGGAAACTTTCCCCTCCGGCAGGCAGACAGCTTCGCTGCCGTAGGCAAAATCCTTGAAGTCACACTGCATCACCCGCAGGATGCGGCAGTTCTGCACTTCGTCCCATGTGACATATGCGTAGATCCAGTTGCAGGTGTCGTAGTACAAAATCAGGCCCGCCGCCTGCTGGAAGTTCTGCGGCGCAAAGTCCAATGTAGTTTCCGCTGTGAAATGGAAGCTTTCCCACCGCCGCGCAAACAGGGTCTGCCTGTGGTGGCTGGAAAGAGTCTGCCCGCCGTACAGCCGCAGCCAGCCGGGCCGGGCAGTCAGGCTGTAATCCCGCTCCGGTTCCAGCGGCACCCGCAGGGTCTTGAAGCTGACCGGCAAAGGTTTCTCCGGGGCAAACTCCACCATTTCGCTGTGGTCGGTGCACACGGGTGTCAGGGCGTCCACTTCCACCTCCACCGAGCTTTCCGGGTGGTGGGTACCGTTGGCAAGCCGTGGCCAGCCGTCCACCCATTCAATTTTTTGCAGCGCCGTTTCCCGGCCCAGCGTGCAGCTGCCGCGTTCCGTCAGCGGGCGGGCGCAGATCTGGGTGACGTACCAATCCTCCCCTTTGCGCCAAAAGCAGCAATGGCCGCTCTTCTGGGCTTCCAGCACGAAGGTGCTGCCCAGACGGTAGCAGTACACCATCCACATCCTTGCCACCTGCAACGATGGTGCCAGCGCGCTGGAGCTGCTCATCCAGCACAAGCCCGACCTCGCCATTCTGGACATCAACATGCCCGGCAAGACCGGTCTGGAAATTCTGGAAGGGCTGCACGCCGCCCATGTGGACACCAAGGTCATTTTCATCAGCGGCTACCGGCAGTTTGAGTATGCGCTGGGTGCCATGCAGCTGGGTGCCGTGAATCTGCTGCTCAAACCTGTGAACCGGGACGACCTGCTGGCCAGTGTACGCAAGTGTCTGCCCATCCCGGACATTCAGCCTGAAATCGATGTAAAAGATTTACCCATCATCCCGCCCAGCACCGAAACGCTGAGCACCTATCTGCCGGTACTCTACGCCGTGACTGCTCCCCTTCCGTCCAGTTCCGTGGAGCGGCGCCTGATGGATTTTGCCGTATCCAACGAGATTGAAGCATGGCATCAGGCGGAACACATCGACGTACAGGTTTATGACACGACCGCACCGGTCTGTCTGCTGTTCAAGAACTGCACCGCTGACCAGCTTGCTCCGCAGCTGGCCGCCTTAGCCGAACAGATCAAAACGCGCACAGGAAACCAGCTGCTGTTCCTCATCGGTGCGCAGGCTTCGGATGTAACGCAGGTGCCGGACCGCGTGGGCGAACTGGAAAACCGGAAAGGCCTGTTTTACTTTGATGGCTGGCTGAATGGGCCGGTGCTCTCGCTGGAAAAACCGTTGTTCAAAATCGAGAGTTCCAGCGATGAGCTGCGCGCCCAGCGGGAAAAAGTTCTGGATGCCTGCCTGCAATTGAACCCGGCACGTTTCCAGACCGAATACGCCGCCTACTGTGCTTCGGCCTGTGCCGTCTGCAGCGGCAATGTTCAGGAGGCACAGATGCGGCTGCTGACCCTTTACAGCAGCATCATCCAGCAGGTGGAAAATTACGGCAAGGACGAGCACCACACCGACACCGCCCCGCTGCTGGCACAGGCTTCTGCCTGCAAGACCTATGGGCAGCTCGTTCAGCTGACCGAAAGCCATCTGAAGCTGTTCCTCTGTGCAGCGCGGGAAAAATACAGCAGCAGCGACAAGACGGATGCCCTGCGGGCGTTGAACTACATCAATGAGCATTACTCCGAGCCGCTGACTCTGGACACTATGGTAAGCCACTTCCACATGAATTCCAGCTATTTCAGCAGCTACTTCAAAAAGAACACCGGCAAAAACTTCAAGGAATATCTCATCTCGGTGCGGCTCCAGCATGCTTTACAGCTGCTGGTGTCCACCGATATGCACAACTATGAAATAGCGGACGCCGTTGGCTTCAACGACATCCGCAGTTTTACCGATCAGTTCCAGAAGGCCTACAACAAAACGCCGCAGGCCTACCGCAGGGAATTACGGCAGTAAATCTTCATATCCGCACAGTTTGCAGATCGTTTTCGCCACGCCATCCTCCGTTCCGTGTGCAGTGCTTCCCGGATCGCAATGAAGTGCGGCAGGTCGCGCCCGGTGGCCAGCACAAGCCGGATGCCGTCCCGCTGAGCACGCAGAAGCACCCGCTGGGTCAGCTCCGACACTTCACTTTTCTCATTCAAAAGCGTTCCGTCCAGATCGGCGGCGATCAGTTTGATGGACATTCCTGTTCTTCCTGTATGCCTTTTGTCTCAGTATACAGGGAGTATCTGCAGCGGGCAAGAGCATTTCTTTGGTGGTTGAGGAAGTTCTTTTGGAGGTTGCTGCCCCCAATGCGCCGCCCCCCAGCATATCAAATCGTTTGCCGCCTGATTCCTCTGATAACGAAAAACAGGGAGTTCCCACTGGGGAACTCCCTGTTTTTGTTTTGTCTTTGCTCTTCCGATTTCTGGCCCCGACCGCATTCTTCAAATATTCTTCCGGGGCGCATATATCAGAGAGGCCATTGCAGACCGTTTGCTCAATCCACCAGCGGCATGATGCTCTCCGGCGCTGCGGCAAGGAAGGCCGGCGCTGCAGGCTCTGCAGCGCCCAGCGTCGTTTTGCTCACCTTCCACCACAGGCGGGTCTCATCGGGCAGCTTGAAGATGAGGTTCCAGTCAAAAGGGTTCTCGCTGGCGGAGAGAAGCTCCACCGGCAGAGCATTTTTTTCACCCTCTGCACAGGGCGCAAAGTCGTGAGCACGGATGCCCACAGCAGTGCAGCCTTCCGGCACCAAAAGGGCCGTGGTCAGCTGCAGGCTGCATCCGGCCAGACGCACCGTGTGGCCGTCCACGCGGGCGCAGGGCAGAATGTTTTTGCAGCCGGTGAGGCGGGCAGCGGCGGTGCTGCCGGGGTCGGCAAAAACCTCTTTCGTGGCACCGGTGCGCAGCACACATCCCTTGTCCATCACCACCATGTCCGGGCACAGGCGGTAAGCCTCATCCCGGTTGTGGGTGACGAGAAGTGCCGTGCCGCCAAACCCGGCCAGCAGGCTGCCCACTTCGCCCTCCACTTCCTCGCGCAGATAGCTGTCCAGCGCGCTGAACGGCTCATCCAGCATCAGGATTTTCGGCTTGCCCACAAGGATGCGGGCAAGCGCGGTGCGCTGCTGCTGCCCGCCGGAAAGCTCTGCCGGGCGGCGGCCCGCCAGCTCTTCCAGCCGCATGGCACGCAGCATTTCGGCGCAGCGTGCCTTGCGGGCCGCTTTGTCTTTTTCGGCTTTCAGACCGCAGAGAATGTTCTGCTCCACAGTCATGTTGGGGAACAGCGCATAGTTCTGGAACAAAAGGCCCACGCCGCGCTGCTGAGGCGGCAGGTCGATGTGCTGCTCGCTGTCAAACAGCACCCTGCCGTCCAGCACGATGCGGCCCTTGTCCGGCTTTACGATGCCCGCAATGCAGCGCAGAGTCATGCTTTTGCCGCAGCCGGATGCACCCAGCAGGGCCGTGGCGGTGTTGCCTGCGGCAAACTCGGAACGCAGGGTGAAGCCGTTCAGCTTCTTTTCAATGCATACTTCCAGGCTCATGCGCGGCCACCTGCTTTCTGTTTTTTCTCCAGAAGGTTCACCGCCAGCAGCACCACAGCGGAGATGACGATATCCACCAGCACCCAGCGCATGGCACCGGCTTCGTCATTGGTGCGCCAGAGCTGGTAGACCGTGGTGGCGATAGTGGCAGTCTTGCCGGGGGTGTAGCCGGCGATCATGCTGGTGGCACCATACTCACCCAGCGCCCGGGCAAAGGCCAGCACCGTGCCGGCCAGAATGCCCTGACGGCAGTAGGGCATCCGCACCCGCCAGAAGATCCACGCATTGGACTGGCCCAGCGTCTGGGCCGACCAGGCCAGCGTCTCGTCAAAGCTTTCAAAAGCGCCTCGGGCCGTGCGGTACATCAGCGGAAATGCCACCACGATGGATGCAAAGATGGCGCTGTACCAGTTCATGACCAGCTTGACGCCGAAATGCTCCATGAAAAAGATGCCCAGCGGCCGCTTGGCACCAAAAAGCAGCAGCAGAAAATAGCCCACCACCGTAGGCGGAAGCACCATGGGCAGGGTGAGGATCACATCCAGCACACCCTTGATGGTGCGGGGCAGCTTTGCGATATAATAGGCAGCAAAAATGCCGAGGAAGAACACTGCTGCGCAGCTGATGAGCGCAATGCGCAGGCTGTTCCACAAAGGATACCAGTCCATAGATTTATCCTCAAACTCAAACATCCTCGCCCTCTCTGTCACTGCTTGCGCAATGCCGCCTTTTCCCGGCGTGAGAAACCTTGGCAGTACGGAAAAGCTTCCGTCTTTGCCAAAGTCTCTCCCTTTGACAGACTTCCCCCTGTGCAGGGGTGGATGTCGCCGCAGGCGGCAAAAAGGGGGACAAGCTGTCACCGTCAGGTGGCTGAGAGGGCGAGGACGCTTATTTTTTTGGTTTACATTGCGGTGAAGCCCACGCCCTCGAACACCTTGCCGGCCTCTTCGGTCTGCAGGTAGGCGAGGAATGCCTTGGCAGCGTCCGCGTTGGGGGCAGCCTTCAGCACAGCGGCGGGGTAAATGACCTGACCGCACATCTCCTTGGTGGCCTCATCCACGGGGGTCAGGCCTGCACTGTAAGCATCGGTGCAGTACACGACACCGGCATCCACGCTGGCCTCGCTGACCTGAGTGGTCACTTCCTTGACGTTGGAGCCGTAAGTGATGACACCGGCAGCGGCCAGTGCTTCCTCATCCAGATCGTAGTAGGCCAGGATCTTCTGGGTGTACTGGCCCACGGGCACATCGCTGTTGCCCATGCAGAACAGGATGTCCTGTGCCTTGAGGTGCTCAGCCAGAGAGTCGAAGCTGTCAATGCCCTTGTCATTGCTCTCGGGCACGCACAGAACCACCTTGTTCTCCAGCAGATCCACACGGGTGTCGCTGTCCACGAAATCCAGGCCCTCGGTGTTCACATCGGCAGAAGCGGTGATGTCCAGCTGGTTCATCTGCTTCTGGCCTGCAGAGATGAACAGGTCGCAGTCTGCGCCCTCCTGGATCTGGGTCTTCAGGGTGCCGGAAGAATCGAAGTTGAAGCTGAAGGTCACACCCGGGTTCTCGGCAGAGTAGGTCTCGGCGATGGCATTCAGGGTCTCGGTCAGGGAAGCTGCAGCAAAAACGATCAGCTCAACAGCCTCGCCAGCAGCTTCGGAAGAAGCGGCCTCGGAGGATGCAGCAGAAGATGCCACGCTGCTGGAAGATGCGCTGCCGCCGCAGGCGGTCAGAGCAACAGAAGCACCGGCAACACCGGCGGCAGCCAGAAAGCTGCGGCGGGAGATCAGATTGGATTTCATATGTTTCTCCTTACTCATTGTAAAATTTCGTTATATGTTCACGCTCTGGAATGCAGAGTGGGAGCAACTTGTTACTTGCGGGCACATTCGCCGTCCAGCCCGGCGGCAATGCGGATGCCATGCTCAAGGCTGGGCAGGATGTACTCCAGATTTTCCTTCACAGCCTTGGGGCTGCCGGGCAGGTTGACGATAAGTGTTTTGCAGCGCAGCACACTGGCGGCACGGCTCAGCATCCCGCGCGGGGTGATGCTCAAGCTGTGATACCGCATGGCTTCGGCGATGCCGGGGGCGTTGCGGTCAGCCACGGCGTAAGTGGCTTCCGGGGTGATGTCGCGGGGCGAGAAACCGGTGCCGCCGGTGGTGAGGATCAGATTCACCTGACGGCCGTCGGCCAGCCGGATGAGCTGGGCCTTCAGGGCTTTTGCCTCGTCCGGCAGGAGCAGTGTTTCCTCCACCACATAGCCTGCAGCGGTGAGCATTTCCACGATGAGCGGGCCGCTCTTGTCCTCGCGCTCGCCGCGGCTGCCCTTGTCGGACAGGGTGATGACCGCGGCCCGCAGCGGCGGGTTTTCCTGCGGCGGCAGAAGGCTCACTTCGTCGCCCACATGGATCTCGCCGCCCTGCAGCACCTTTGCAAACACGCCCTCTCGGGGCATGATGCACTCGCCGGTCTGCTGCTTGATGACGCAGTCATTGTGGCATTCCTTGCCGATCTGAGTCATTTCCAGCACCACATCCCCGATGGCGAAGCGGCTGGTGACCGGCAGATTGCGGAAATCAAACCCTTCAATGACCAGATTTTCGCCAAAGGCACCGTAGTCCACCCAGATCTTCTTGCGGAATGCTTCAATTTTCTCTGCACTCAGCAGGCTGACCTGCCGGTGCCAGTTTCCGCCGTGGGCATCGCCCACGATGCCCCATTCCGGGGTCAGCACAGCGCTGGGCACCTCGGTCTTAACGGTGCCGCGCTGGGGGCTGGTGCAGATGGCCAGAATTTTTCCCATAAAACTTTATCCTCCGATCCGGTACATGCCGCGGGTTGCGGGCATGGAATTGTCTCCAAAATGGTGTTCCCGGGGTTTGGCCCAGATGGTCTGTCGGATGGCCTGCAGCAGTTCGTCATCCGATGCGCTGCTGCGCAGCAGGGCCCGCAGGTCGCACCCGGCTTCACTGGCAAGGCATGGCCGCAGAAAGCCCTGGCTCGTCAGCCGCACGCGGTTGCAGCTGGCACAGAATTTGCCGTGCACTGCTGCGATAAAGCCCACACTGCCCTGCCAGCCGGGCACGGTATAATACACCGCCGGGCCGTCGCCGAGCACAGTGCTCTCGGCAGCAGGCACCGGCTGCAGATCCGGCCAGCGGCGGGCAAGCCGCTCCTGCAGTTCCGGGCCGGAGATGCAGGGCATGGCCGCGCCATAACCAATGGGCATCATCTCAATGAACCGCACCTGCAGCGGATGGTTTTGGGCCAGTGCGGCAATGGCTTCCAGTTCGCCTTCGTTCACGCCCACCTGCGGCACACAGTTCAGCTTGACCGGGATGCCGCTGGCAAGCGCTGCGCGGATGCCCTCCATCACATGGGCAAACTCGTCCCGGGCGGTAATGCTCTGGAACATCGACCGGTCAAGCGTGTCCAGACTGATGTTCACGCTGTCCAGACCTGCATCCAGCAGAGCGGGCAGCTGCCGGGCCAGCAGGATGCCGTTGGTGGTCATGGTGACCTTGCGGATGCCGGGAATGGCTTTCAGCCCGGCCACCAGCTGATCCACGCCCTTGCGCACCAGCGGCTCGCCGCCGGTAACACGCACCGTGTCGATGCCGCATTGGGCAAACAGTGCCGCCAGCTGCAGAAATTCTTCGTAGGTCAGCACGGCTTCGCGCTCCAGCTTTTCCACGCCGTCCGGCATACAGTAGCGGCAGCGCAGGTTGCACAGGTCGGTGACGGACAGGCGCAGGTAATGGATATTGCGCTGGGTGGAATCAAACATAACCGCCCTCCGCCCGGATATAGTGGCCGCTCTTGCCGCCGGTCTTTTCGACTAAGTGGATCTCGCCCAGCTCCATGCCCTTGTCCACGGCCTTGCACATGTCGTAAATGGTGAGCAGCGCAGTGGAAACGCCGGTGAGTGCTTCCATCTCCACGCCGGTGACACCGGCTGTCTTGACGGTGCACAGCGCCTCCACGGCCTGCCGCTCCGGCAAAAGCTTGAAGTCCACGCTCACTTTGGTCAGCGGCAGCGGGTGGCACAGGGGGATAAGCTCGCTGGTTCGCTTGGTGGCCATGATGCCGGCAATGCGGGCCACACCCAGCACATCGCCTTTTTTCACGGTGCCGCTCTCTACGGCGGCAAAAGCTTCGGCGTTCATCGTGATAATGCCGTGAGCCACCGCTTCCCGGAAGGTGACCTGCTTTTCGCTCACGTCCACCATCACGGCATTGCCAGCGGCGTCAAAATGGGTCAGATTGGTTTCATTCATGCTTTCTTCTCCCATCCCTCAGCAGTGGCCAAAGCCGCAGTTGGGCCAATGGCACTCGGCACAGCCAAGGCACAGGCCGCCTTCACCCAGGCGTGCAATGTCCTCAGCGGTGATGGGGTCATTGGCCAGCAGGCGCGGCAGCAGCAGATCAAAAATGGTGCGCTTGGCATACATCACGCAGCCGGGCAGGCCGCACACCGGCACGCCGCCCAGATAGCTGACAAGGAACATGGCACCCGGCAGCACCGGCGCACCGTAGGTGACAATATCCGCGCCGGTATTTTTGATGGCCAGCGGGGTGCGGTCGTCGGGGTCAACGCTCATGCCGCCGGTGGTGAAGATGAGCTCGCAGCCTGCAGCTTTGGCTTCCAGAATTGCGGCCGTAATGCCCGCCGGGTCGTCGTCGCAGACCTTGTGGAAGGTCATTTCACAGCCGTATTCGGCCAGTTTGCCCACCAGGATGGGGGTAAATTTGTCCTCAATGCGGCCCTTGAACACCTCACTGCCCGTGGTGATGACCGCAAACTTCTTGGCCTGCATGGGCAGCACATTCAGGATGGGCTCACTGCCGGCTGCGGCCTGCATGGCGTCCATCTTTTCCTGCTCGATCACCAGCGGGATAATGCGGGTGCCGGCCAGCTTCTGGCCTTTTTTCACGGGCAGGTCGCCGTGGATGGTGGCGATCATCATCTGCGGGGTGCGGTTGACGGCCAGCAGGGCTTCGCGGTTGATCTTCAGCAAACCGTCGCAGTCAGCGATGAGCTCGATTTTTCCTTCTTTCGGCTCAGTGCCGTGGATGTTTTTGCCCGCAGCCGCTTTGTACAGCAGGGCGGCGGCTTCATCCTCGTGGAGGATGCCGGGCTTCTTTTCCCAGACATAGAGGTTTTCTTTGCCGATGGATAGCAGCACAGGGATATCCTCCGGCTGGATGATGTGGCCCTTGCGGAAGCGTGCCCCCTTGAACTCGCCGGGGATGATCTGAGTGATATCGTGGCAGAGCACCTGCCCTGCCGCGTCTTCGGTACGAATCAGTTTCATGGTATGTATCTTCTCCTTACAGGCCCGGCTTATAAAGTCGGCATTTGAGCAATGATCCAGTCGGCCAAAGCCTGGATATCTTCCAGTCCAAAATCGGCCCCTGAGATATCGCCCACCACTGCCAGCGGCTGGAACGACACCGGCACATCCGAAACAGTACGGCGCACCACCTCGATCTTGGGCCAGCCGCTGTTCTTGAAGCCTTCCAGCAATACCAGATCATAGCCGTGGCGCTCGAACAGGGCCAGAAGATCCTGCTCGGTCAGACGAAATTCCTCGGTCAGCAGATAGCGCTGCCCGGAATAGACCGCTACGCCCTCGGCACCGGCTTCCCTCAGACGGAAGCTGTCAGTGCCGGGCACGTCCGGGGTAAAATCATGGCCGTCGTGCTTGATGACCCCCACCTTCAGGCCCTGCCCGCGCAAGACGGGCAGCAGCTTTTCCAGCAGAGTGGTCTTGCCGCTGTTGTGCACGCCGCTGACGGCCAGAACCGCCGGACGTTTCAATTCCAGCTGCTGTGCCAGAGCCTGTTTCGTTTCACTGTACAAAGCTGAGCACCTCCACTTTTTCGCCAGGGGCCACCGGGCCGCTGCCCGCAGGCAGCTCCACCAGACAATTGCAGCCGATCATGGCGGATAAGCTGCCGGAAGAATGGGCTTCGGCGTTGCCCTCGCCGGGGATGGTCACGGTTTCTCCCATCGCCTTTGCCCGCAGGTAGCGGTTACCCTTGCTGGATTTTGAAAAGCCCGTGGTCAGGGTGCGGGTGGTGCGGGGGAGAATGCAGCTCTCCTCGCAGCGGCCTGCGGCCCGCAGCAGGGCCGGGATGACATATTGCTCCAGCGTAGCGGCTGCAGCAAAGGGATTGCCGGACAGGCAGAACACCTGCTTGCCTCCGATCATTGCCGCCAACATGGGGCTGCCGGGCTTCTGGGCCACACCCGCGAAAATCAATTCGGCATCCAGCCGTTCCAGCACGGCAGGCAGATAGTCCTTCTGCCCCACCGAGACGCCGCCGCTGGTGATCACCGCGTCGCAGGCGGCAAGCAGCTGCTGCATCTGCCGGGCGATTTCGTCCGGGTCGTCGGAGCAGTGCCGACGCTGCACCGCAAAGCCCAGCTGACGCAGGCGGGCGGCGTTCTGGATGCCGTTGGCGTCGTAAATTTTACCGGGTGCCCAGGCTTCTCCCGGGGCCAGCAGCTCACTGCCGGTGGCCAGCACGCCCACGGTCAGCGGGCGGTACACCGGCACGGCAGCTATGCCCTGCCCGGCCAGCACACCCAGATGGGCTGGGGTGAGCACGGTGCCCTCGGCGGCGATCACAGCTCCGGCTGTGATATCCTCGCCCCGGAACACTACGTTCTGCCGGGGTTTCAGGGCAGCATAGAGCTGCACGGTCTTTTCACCGCTGTCGGTCAGCTCCTGCATCAGCACGCAGTCTGCACCCGCAGGCAGAGGGGCACCGGTCATGATGCGGGCTGCGCAGCCCGCAGGCAGGGCGGCGGCAGGCGCGTCTCCGGCGTAGAGCTTCATGGTCACAGGCAGCGTGACGGGCGTTTCGCAGCTGGCACCGGCGGTGTCGGAGCTGTGCAGCGCATAACCGTCCAGCGGGCTGCGGTCAAAGGGCGGCTGGTCCATCCGGGCGCAGAGGGCCCGGGCAGCAATGCGTCCGCAGGCTTCGTCCAGCGGCACATTTTCCACCGCCGGGCGCGGCAGAGCCGCAGCTGCATCCAGCACGCGGTGCAGCGCCTCGGCTGGCGCGCAGAAAGGCTGTTTCATAAAAAATCCTCCAAATGCCCGGCCGCGCCGGCCTGCTATGGCTCAGGCGGGGCTGCCGGGGATATTCTCTTTTATCAAAAAGGCAGGTGAAAAAGAAGCGGAGACGTCTTGACCGAAAATCAAAACGCCTCCGCAGAATATCCGCACTTCCGGCAAAAGGCAGTTTGCAGCCCGCCATGCCGATGGGCGCTCCCCAGCTCACACCGCCCTTGCAGCGGCGGCATGGCATGGAAAGCCCCTGGTGTGGATGGGAGGAGTTCTTTTTTTCAAATTGCAGCGTTTCTTCTGCGGGAAGGCGGCGGGGTTTTCCCCTCCACCCTTGAATGCCGGCCTCTATTTCCATGTCGGCCCTTAGCATTGCGGCGCGGTGTCCTGCCAGACGGTTTAGACACCTTTGCTCAAAGAAGCTCTTATACCCTGTTCAGTTGTGTGGGAATGCTTTAATCGCAGAACTCGTCCACGTCGCTGATGGCTTTTGCATAGCGGCGGGTGAGGTGCTTTGTGGAGAAGAGGAACCGCTCGTTTTCATTGTTGGTCAGTTCCTCGATGTCGGAAAATTCCGGCCTGCCCTGCATGGTCTGCCATGTCTGCTCAATGGCTTCCTGAGACAGACCGTAGGGCGAGCGGCGGAAGTACCGCAGCGGCGTGGCACTGGGGTAGACGCGGGCGTTGAACCGCACCATCTCAGCCACCATAACGCACAGGTCCTTGTCCTCGATGAGCTGCGCGATCATCGCGTAGTTGTCGCTCATGTTGGCGTTGGAATAATAGTAGGCATCCTTTGCACCTGTGCGGGACACAATGTCTGCACACTGCGGGTCTTCCGGCATCTGGGCCAGCAGCTCGTCGGCGTTTTCCACCTCGCTCAGCAGCAGCGCATGGGGTGTGACCAGCGCCGCAGCCGAACGGGAGCGAATGTAACCGGCCAGCTCCTGCGCCGGGGTCAGCTTGGGCAGTTCCGGTGCAGTGACGGTAGGCTGATCCGCATAGGGGTCATTCTCCGCTTCCGGGGCAGCGGCCAGAAAATCCAGCAGTTCCGGCTTTTCGGCGTCGGCCTGTGCGGGCTGCTCAGCGGGTGCTTCCGGTGCGTCTTCTGTCTGCTTTGCAGCCAGTGCATCGGTCTCCCGCGCCACAGCCGCCATCACGTCCTCGCCTAGCTTTGCGGCGCTGCCGTCGAACATGCTTCCGGTCTCCTTCAGGCGGCGGGCCGTCTCGCTGGCCGCATCAATGTCAAAGACTTCCGCCTTCGGCTTTTTCTTTGCGGCCATCTCGGCCTTCTGCAGGTCGAGGATGACCTGCTCAGGGTCAGAGGCTGCATCCACCGTGGTGGTATAACCGGGTTTGCGTCTGCCAAACAGCATGATAGTTCCTCTCGTTTCTCGAATCGTTTACTGGGCTGCGGCCTCGCTGGATGCAGCTTCCTCGGCGGAAGTCTGGTCGTAGATGCCGCGTGCTTCCAGATCGTCGGCGATATCAGCCAGATCGAACTTCTCCAGCGTCTCGCGGGTGGGCACACCGGTGGTCTTGTCCCAGCCGAACACGTCGTAGAACAGGTCCTTGGCCTTTTCCATGTCGGCACGGTCGAGCTTGGTGGTGCCTTCCTCGAATGCCTTGAAGTCGGGGTCCTTATCGAACACCCAGTCGCAGATGGCGTCGTGCTCCTGGCGCAGGTTTGCACTGCCGCAGTTCTTCTGGAAGCTGATGGCGGTCATGGCGCGCAGCATCTGGGTGATGCGCTCACCTGCCTCCTGCAGACCGGCCTGGGTGTAGGTCTCGCCGGTAACAGCAGTCATGAAGTCTGCCTGCAGGTCGAGATCGCCCTTGTAGTTGCGCTCCTTGGAAGGAGACTGAGTCATGGGCCACATCCAGTTGCACAGCGTGGCGGAATCGTGGAAGTTCTTGTCGTTGACGCAGTAAGCAGCCAGCTTTGCCTTGTTCTCGTTGATGGGAGTGTAAGCCTTGGCGCGGTCGTAGCAGCCCTCGCCGAAGAAATCTTCCATGACCTTGTTGGTCACATCGTAGGGAGCACCGGCACCGGTCTCGCACACGATCTCGTGGATCATGCAGTCTCTATTATACACCAGATTGTACAGCATGCCAACCTGCCATGCTTCGGCAGGGCCGTGGTGGTTGGGGAAGCCGTTGTAGACCAGATTGGAGTTGGTGGCGCTGTCGGTGCGGTCCAGCCAGCTCTTGGGCAGGCCGAACTTTTCCATCATGGCCAGCGTGCCCTTTGCAATGACGGACAGGTCGCCCTCACCGTAAGCCATGCGGCGGATCAGCTCCACCTCCCAGCGGGGGTCACCGGCCTTTTCCCATGCCCAGGGCAGGGAGTCGTATTCTTCTTCGCTGATGTACTGGATGGCTTCCTCACGCGGCAGCTGCAGGAACCACTGCAGGTCGCGGTTCAGGTTGCCGTAGTTGTCCCACAGGCCCATGTCATCGACAGCGTGAGACCATGCCAGATTGATGACCATGCGGCCATCGCCCTCGTACTTGAAGTCGTGGTAGCCGTCCGGGTAGACGCGGGTGCCGTACAGCACGGGCATACAGGTGTTGGAGTTGTGGGTGGGCAGATCGTAATCTGCCAGCGGGTCCACATCGTACTCGGTGTAGCAGCGGATGGGGCAGGAGGAGCAGCCGCCCTGCTTGACGGTGTACTCAGCTGCCGGTGCGCCGAAGTCGAAATAGCCCTTGAAGCAGCGCAGCGCGATCTTGTTGATGTCGTTGTAGGGCTGCTCACCGGTATCCACGGGGCCGCCGGGGGCCTTCTTCCACTCACGGCCCGGTGCGCCTGCCCAGCGGTTGTTGCCGGAGGTGGCGCTGTATTCAGCCCAGCTCTGGGGCTGTGCGGGCACGTTGTGGTTGTTGTTGCCGCCGATCAGGTTGCCCAGCATATAGTTGGACAGCTCCAGCACCTTCTTGGGGTCGGCAACCTTGACGCTGCCGGTGCCGCGGACAACCAGACCCTTGAACTTCTTATTGCCCAGCGCAGCACCCACGCCTGCACCGGCAGAGTTGCCGAAGCTGGTGTTGATGGTGGAGTAGTCCACCAGATTTTCACCTGCAGGGCCGATGGAGGCAGACTCAAACTCGCGGCCGTTCTGCTCGATCATCCACTTGTTGGCCGCAAAGGTGCCCTTGCCCCAGATCTCGGAAGCATCTTCCAGCGTTGCCTTATCGTCTTCAATGCGCAGGTAGACCGGCTTTGCGGAGATGCCGGTGACGACGATGCCGTCCCAGCCGGCATACTTCAGCATGGGGCCGATGTGGCCGCCCATGTGGCCGTCCACGATGGACTTGCCCTTGGACCAGGTGGAGCGGAAGGTCACGTTCATGCGGCCGGAACAGGGCACGCCGGAACCGGTCAGCGGGCCGACACCGAAGATGACCATCGCCTTTTCGTCGTAGGGGTCGAGGTCCATGGGAGCTTCATCGTACATGATGCGGTAGGCCATGCCCATACCGCCGATATATTTATGGTATTTTGCGTCATCCTCGCTGGTGATCTCACCGGTAGTCAGGTTGACGCGCAGGATCTTGCCTGCCCAGCCATAACTTTCAGCCATTGTTGTTCCTCCTTACAGGTCCATGTAGGCAGCCTGTGCTGCACTGGTGACGGCATCCCAGTCCACGATGGACAGAGCGCCGGACGGGCAGCCCGCCACGCAGGCACCGCAGGCGATGCACTTGGACGACTTGCCGGTCTCAGGGTTCACAGTGGGCATGTGCCAAGGGCAAGCCTCATGGCAGGCGCCGCAGCCGATGCACTTGTCGGTATCCACCACGCGGATGCCGCGGCCATCGGTGGTGATGGCCTTCTGCGGACAGGCGTTGCCGCAGGCGGGGTCCTCGCACTGGCGGCAGGTGTCCGGGAAGTAGACCCAGCAGTTGTCGGTGCCGGACAGGATGCCGTTGCCGGCACCATCCAGATTCAGGCGGCGCTGGATCTTGACGCGGCTGATGTAAGAAGAGCACACACCGTCGTTGGTCAGCGTGCAGTTGATCTCGCAGCGCTGGCAGCCGGTGCACAGATCCGCATTGACCACCAGCAGGCCCTGAGGCAGCGCCCAGGTTGCCACTGCGCCGCTGTCCACCTGCTTCTGCGAGCAGCCGAAGAGGGACAGCATGGATGCGGAGAGGGTGAGCCCTGCAAGGCTCTTGCCCGAGATTTTCATGAACTGGCGGCGGGTCATGTCAGCCGTCAGAAAATCGGTTTTTGCCATAGTTTCCATTCCTCCGTTGAGGTCACTCTGCGCTGAGCACCTCGGTCACATAGAAATACGAGTTGTTGACGATGTTCGTCACCGCCGTCGAGGTAATGGTCGCGCCGGAAAGTGCGTCCACCTCGGCAAAGTCTGCACTGGCGGCACCGGCTTCGTCCTGCTCTGCGTCAGCCTGTGCGCTCTGGCTCAGGCCCGCATCTTCCAGCTTGCGCTGTGCCACGGCCTCGGGGCTGGAATCCATCGGAGGGATCAGCTCATCGGCCAGCGGCTGGCCGTTCAGGGCCGAGAGGGTCAGCCCGGCCGCATACATCCTGCGGGTGGCCTCCGCCTCGGGAGAGGTATCGGACACATTCCACTGCGCGGGGTCAAAATCCTCTGCAGCAGCGGTCTCACCGGATGCACCGGCAGCGTAGGCTGCGCCGGTGGCCGGGTCGATCACGGTATAGCTCTTGCCTGCCAGCGTGAAGGGAGCTGCGCCCTGGTACTGGGACGTGAACTCCGGGTTGACGCACTGGCCGCCCAGACTGTCTGTCTCGCCCTGCGAGAGGATCTCAACAGCGGAAACATTGCCTTCGGCGTCAATGGTCACAGCAGCCTGCACATCGCTCTGGAAGCCCTTCTGGGTTCCTTCCACGCGGTAGCTGCCATCGTCGAGCTGGTACACTGCGCTGATGCCGTAGGCGGCTGCATCCGCCTCCGACACCGGCAGCAGGGTACCGGCAACCGTGGTGCGCGCGTGCTGCACAGCGATCAGACTGACCGCCATGACAGCTGTCGCAGCGCCCATGGCTACATAGCCCGGCAGTCGTTTACGCCACAGCGGAACGGGCGCAAACGGATTGGTTGCCTGCTTCATGTTTATCACCTGCCTGTTTTTATGTTGTGCGGAGAAAAATCCTCCAGACACGAAAATAACCGCTCAGCCTGCTGCAACAAGCGGAGCGGTCTCTTCATTAGTATACTAGCACCTGCGCAAAAGGTAAGTCAACGCAAACACATGCATTTTTTCTGTTTTGTAACCATCATTTTCCGCTTTTTGTCAAAGTTAGCGGATGCTTCCGGCCGCACACCAGCTGCAGGCCGTATTCCTGTGCCAGTTCCAGCGACTGCACGGTGGGCATGGTCTTGCTCACCAGTGCCGGCACCCCTGCCCGGATGGCCTTGCGCACCATGTCCACCGGCACACGGCCGCTTGTGTAGAGCACGCATTCGCCCAGAGGGACGCCCGCCAGCATCATGCTGCCCACAGCCTTATCCAGTGCATTGTGTCGGCCAATGTCCTCACAGGCGCAGAGGATGCGGCCCTCGTGCAGCACAAAGCAGCTGTGCACCGCATGCGTGGCGCGGTACAGCGGGAGACCGGCGCTCATAGCTGCCGCCAATGCATCGAGCCATTCCGGCCGCAGTTCCAGCTGCGGTACCGTCTGCAGGGGCTGCAGTTCCACCGGACTGCCCAGTGTGATGTTATCCGTACAGCAGCTGGACACCTCCTGTGCCGCCGCACTGCGGGCCGCCAGCGGGTGATTCAGATAGATGTTGATTTTCAATCCTTCCGCACAGACCGCAGCCTGTTCCACTTCCTGCACCGAGGTGAGCCAGCCCTCAGTCAGAAGACGGCCCAGCGCCAGCTGCGGCAGCAGCTCCGGTGTGCACACCACCCGGAACGCCGGCTGCTCATTAACATATATCACTGCGGCGTGTTCTGCCGGTAGTGCGGCTTCAATGCCGCCTGGCATCCTCACGGTTTCAAAGGCAGCAGCTGTGCCGAAGAGATCATGGATCTGCATAAAATTTCCGTTCCTTCCCTGTGTGCCGGGCCCTGACAGCATTGCATCCCCCGCACCATCGCATCATCATAGAGTAAGTATAGCAGAGAACTTCCCCGGGGAAAAGACAGTCAGACCTTATTTTATGCGAAAGCCAGCTTTTTCCGTCAAGCCTGCTGTGCTTTCCCTTTTCGGGCAGCACGGCACGATCTGCCTCGTGAGCACCCATCAGACCGCACAGCAGCCGGATGCCCTCCAGATCTCCCAATCCTTCTTCGCAGGCGCTGCTCAGCGCCAAAACACCGTTTTTGCGTTCTCGTACAGGATCCGCTGTTTTTGCTCTTTGGCCAACGCCGGGTCAGCGGCAATGGTATCCACCATGTCCTGATAGCGGAGCTCGCACAGGTTGGACGGTGTGTCGGTGCCGAACAGCAAACGGTCGGCACCCACCGTCTCAATGGCGCAGTGGATGAACCGCCGCGTCACCGGGAAGGGCGGTTCGTCCGGCCGGACATTGTGCTGCAAGGACGCCAAATCAAACCAGACGTTCGGCAAATGCAGTAGTTCCAGTCCTGCCTGCATGGCATTCAGTTCGTTCTGCTTGGGTGACAGCAGATGGCAGACTACAAACTTCATCTGCGGGTGATGCAGGATCAGGTTCCGCAGTTCCGGGATCTGGCTGCTGGGGCTTCCCAGCTTGCCGATGTCGATGACGAACACCAGACCGTGTTCCTCAGCAAAAGCTGCTTCCCGCTCCATTATCCCACCGTCCAATGCAAACACCGGGCGGTAGGCCATCAGACCGGAACCAGTGCTCACCTCGAACTTGACCACCCGGATGCCCAGCTCCTCGAAAAGGTAGTACACGATGGCATCCCGGTTCCGGCTGTAAGGGTCATAGGCCGCTGCGGCCAGAAAGCGCTCCGGATATTTCTTCTGAGCATCGTAGCTGTACTGGTTCTGGAAGCCGAGATAGCCGCCCTGCAAAAGCACAGCACGCTCCACTTCGTGGGCGTCCATCACTTCCAGCACCCGTTCCGGGGTCACCTGTTCGGTGTTCCACTCTTCCGGAATGACCTGACAGACAGAACCATCGGCATACTGGCCGCGTCCGCCGCCGATGGAACGCATTTCGCCGCCCGCACCAGTGCCTGCGATGCACTGCACCAGATGAACATGGGCATCAATAATTTTCATGGTTTTCTCCTCCTACCAGTGCCACAGCCACGTCATTGACATTGGTGCCGGTGGCCCCGGTGATGATTAGGCCGTCCACAGCCTGCAGCGCGTGGTAGGCATCATTGTTTTGCAGGGTGTCGAACACATTCCAGCCTTTGGCCGTCAGTGCGGCAAGGCTGTTCCCATCCACATAGCCTCCTGCGGCATCGGTGGGGCCGTCAGTTCCGTCGCTGCCCACAGAAAACACGGCTGCATTCAGGCCGGCCAGCGCAGGGGCTGCGGCAAGGGCAAGCTCCTGATTGCGTCCGCCGAGGCCCTTCCCGGTCAGGTGTACAATGGTCTCACCGCCCGCGATGAACGCCAGCTTTTTCCCCTGCCCTGCGTGGGTGCGGACGATAGAGCCAAGGAAGCTGCCCGCTTCCCTTGCTTCACAGCAGAGCTGATCGGTCAGCAGGACAGGCTCATAGCCGATCTCCCGGCAGGCGGCAGCGGCAGCCGAGCAAAGCTCCCTCACACTGCCGGTGATCCGGGTCGTCACATTGTCCAGCGTTTTGGGTGTTTCCTGTGTCAGCAGGGCTTTGGCCTGTGCAGAGAGGTGCAAATGGTGCTTTTCCGCAATGGCAAGCGCCTGTGCACAGGTGGAGGTGTCCGGCACCGCCGGGCCGCTGGCGATCATGTCCAACGGGTCGCCCAAGATATCGCTCAGCACGATGCTGAACACCTGCGCCGGGGCACAGCTCTGAGCAAACCGCCCGCCCTTGACGCCGGACAGGCGCTTGCGGATGGTATTCATCTCCACGATATCTGCCCCGCTGGCCAGAAGCTGATTTGTGATGTCCTGCAATTCTGCACCGGGGAGCAGCGGCTTTTCAAACAATGCACTGCCGCCGCCCGAAAGCAGAAACAGCACGGTGTCCTCCGCCGTCAGGCTCTGCACCAGCTTCAGGGCCTTTTCGGTGGCCGCAAAACTGTTCTCATCCGGCACCGGGTGGCCTGCTTCATAACAATCCACTCCCAGAATTTCGCCTTTCACATGGCCGTATTTGGTCACGACCACGCCGCCGTCCACCCGGCCCAGCACTTCCAGAGCCGCGTGTGCCATCTGCCACGCGGCCTTGCCCGCCGCCACCAGCAGCACTTTGCCACCCATGGGCTGGAACGCTTTCAGCGCGCGGCGCACTGCCTCGTCCGGCAGAACGGCGTTCAGACTGGAGCGGATGACAGCATCCGCATCCTTTCGCAGAGTCGAGTTCATGAAACAGACCTCCTTGTGGGATGAATATTACTGCATACCGGCTTCGGTCATGGTCTTCACAGTTCCCCATTTGACCGGCCCTCCGGGATCATTATACAGCAAGACCGGCGTTTCGGGAACAATGCAGTTTCTTCTTCACCGGCCGATCTGGATGCCGGTCAGATACTCGTAATACTGGGCAATGGCGCTGTGGTCAGCCTGACCCTTCTCATGGTTGTGCAGCCACTGGAAAATCTCCTGCACCTCGGCAGTCATGGGCACCGGTGCACCCACGGCGTGGGCGCAGTCCAGCACATTGTTCAGATCCTTGATGTGCAGGTCGATCTTGAAGCCGGGCTTGTCGTTGCCCGCGATCATCATGGGGGCCTTGGCGTTCATGACGGTGGAACCGGCCAGACCGCCCTTGATGGCCTGAAAAACCAGTTCGGGATCCACACCGGCTTTCTGAGCCAGCGTCAGGGCCTCGGCCAATGCCTGAATGTTGCAGGCCACGATGATCTGATTGGCCAGCTTGGTGGTATTGCCCGCACCCACCTCGCCGCAGCGGACAGTGGAAGCGCCCATGGCATCCAGAACCGGCTTATACCGGTCGAAAATCTCCTGCCTGCCGCCGACCATGAAGCTCAGCGTGCCGTCAATGGCCTTGGGCTCCCCGCCGGAGACCGGGGCATCCAGCATCTCCACGCCCTTCTTCTGCAGCTCGGCGTAGATTTCCCTGGACGCCACCGGGTTGATGGACGAACAATCGATGAACACTGCGCCCGGCTTCATGTGGGCGGCAACGCCGTCCTCCCCCAGCATCACTTCCTTGACCTGCGGGGAATTGGGCAGCATGGTGATGACCACATCACACTGCGCACCGATCTCCGGCTGAGAAGCGCCCTTGGCACCTGCGGCTTCCAGCTCCTGCACCGGAGCCTGACTGCGGTTGTTCACCAGCAGATCCGTGTAACCTGCTTTGAGCAGATTTTTTGCCATAGGTTTGCCCATGATGCCCAGACCAATAAAACCGATTTTCATAGCTGTCCCCTCCATAAATTCAAACACACATCATCGAACGGCAATGCGTTCGTCAAGGCAATGTTTCGCACAATGTATATACCATGCTTTGCAGTGGATTGCAATAGAGAAAATAACAGCTCAACAACAAAATGCCCCATTCTTCCCGAATCGGCAGACGCACGAACTCATATTTGCTCACATCCACCGGTTCCAGCAAACCACGCTCTGTCCGCTCCTTGATGTCATCAGAGCTGCCGCTGAAAATCTCGCAGCGCACCTGCGGATGCTGCTCATGAAACTGCACCAGCATCTGTGCAAGAAGTACACTTTAATGATCCTGATGTCGTCCATAATCTGTCCTCTCTTAGAAAAAACGCCCGCAAAGGTGCGTCGCACCAGCCTTGCGGGCGTTCTGTTTTTTATAAAAGATACTTCTGGATCGCTTTCGCCACGCCGTCCGATTCGTTGTCGTCGGTGATGACATCAGCCAGCGCTTTTACGCTGGGGTAGGCGTTGCCCATGGCAACGCCCAGACCAACGGCGCGGAGCATTTCCGCATCGTTCTCACTGTCGCCGATGGCCATGGTCTGCTCCATCGAAAGCCCCAGATGATCGGTCAAAAAGCGCAGGCCGGCGGCCTTGCTGACGCCCTCGGCGGTAAATTCCAGATTGGCAAAGCCGCCGTCTACCAGCACGATGCCCGGAACCTTCTTGAGGTACGCCAGCACCTCACTTCGGCTGTGGTAGGTGCCGCCCGGCTCCTTCCAGAAATTCAGCGTTGCCTTTTGCAGGCGCAGGGCATCGGCCTCCAGCTTTTCCACCAGATGTTCCACCGGGGTGCGGTTTGCCAGCAGTACCCGGATGACATATTCCGGCAAGTCGAGCTTCTCCGCCAGCGGCATCGTCTCGGGCGGGGCGTAATCGCGGCCATCAATGAAAACATCGATGTAGACACCCTTTTGGAGCAGATACCGGAACACCGGCACCATCTGCCGGTTGTCAAGGCACTGCTCAAACAGGCATTTGCGCCCCTTGACCTGATAGACAGCGCTGCCGTTGTTCGTGACCACATAATCAACGCTCACATCGCCCAGTTCTTCCCACAGGATGCCGTTGTAGTCCCGCCCGGTGGCCAGCACCACTTCCACCCCGGCCTTCTGAGCCGCACGGATGGCGTCCCGGGAACTTTCGGCAATGTGGCCATGGGTGTCCAGCAGGGTGCCGTCCAGATCCAGTGCCAGCAGTTTATACTCAGCGCACGACATAGACATAAGCTCCGTAAGGCTTCAGGTGCAGGGCACAGCCCAGCTGTGCCGGAGCCTTGTTATCGTTGCTGATGACAAGCTCGCTGCTGCTCCACTGCACCGACTCCGGCAGATTGTAATTAAGTTCTTCTGCGGTGAAGTTTGCCACGACCACCAGCGTTTCGCCCTCGCCCTTGCGCAGGTAGGCGTAGACTTTTTCGTTGTCAGCGTCCAGCAGTTCATACACACCGTCCGTGATGATGGGCAGGGTGTGCCGCAGCTCAATCAGCTTTTTGTAGTAGTAGTAGACAGAATTCTGATCTGCCAGGCAGGCTTCCACATTGATGGTCTTGTAGTTGTCGATCACCGGGATCCACGGCGTGCCGGTGGTGAAGCCTGCGTTGGGGCCATCGTTCCACTGCATGGGGGTGCGGGCGTTGTCGCGGCTCTTCAGGGCCAGCAGTTCCAGCGTATCCTCCGGGGTAAAGCCCTTGCGGGTGGTGAAGTCGTGGTAGATGTCCAGCGCCTCCAGATCGCGGTACTGGTCAAGCGAGGTAAAGTGCGCGTTGGTCATGCCCAGCTCTTCGCCCTCATAGACGTAAGGCGTGCCCTGCATCATGTGGAGGACGGTGCCCAGCATCTTGGCGCTGTCCACACGGTATTCCGGGCTTTCATTGCCGAAGCGGGAGACGGCACGGGCCTGATCGTGGTTGCTCCAATACAGGCTGTTCCAGCCGTTGCAGGCGTGCATCTTCTCCTGCCATTCGGTCATGACCCGCTTCAAGTCGGGCAGCGGCACCCGGCTGCGGGCGTACTTGCCGTTCTCGTCGTAGTCCAGATGCATATGGTCAAAGTGGAACACCATATCCAGCTCGTGGCGGTCAGCTGCGGTGTAGAGCATCGCCTGATCGGCGCTGGTGTGAGGTGCTTCACCGACGGTCATCACGTTGTAGTGGGAGAGGACTTCGCGGTTCATTTCCTGCAGATATTCGTGGACATGAGGGCCGGTGGCGCAGCCTGCGTAATAGCTGCCGTAGGCCTTGTTCTGGATGACCGGGCCGTCCGGGAAGGCCGGGTCTTTGGAGATCAGGGTGATGACGTCCATGCGGAAGCCGTCGATGCCTTTATCCAGCCAGAAGCGGAGAATGTCGTAGACGTCCTGCCGTACCTTGGGGTTGTCCCAGTTCAGATCAGGCTGTTCCTTGGCAAAGCAGTGCAGATAATACTGGGCCACACTGTCCACATACTCCCACGTCGAGCCGCCGAAACTGGAACCCCAGTTGTTGGGCACCTCATCTTTCCAGATGTAGTAATCGTGGTAGGGGTTGTCGCGGCTCTGTTTGGCCTGCTGGAACCATGGGTGCTGGTCGGAGGTATGGTTCACCACAAGGTCGAGGATGATCTTCAGGCCCAGTTTGTGCGCCTCGGCCAGCAGAGCGTCGAAGTCGGCCATGGTGCCAAGGGTCGGCTCGATCTCGCGGTAGTTCGAAATATCGTAGCCGTTGTCCACCTGCGGGGACTTATAGATGGGGTTGAACCAGAGCACATCCACGCCGAGACCCGCCAGATAGGACAGCTTCGAGCGGATGCCGTTCAAATCGCCCAGACCGTCGCCGTTGGAATCACAGAAGCTCTTGGGGTAGACCTGATAAACGACAGCCTTTTTCCACCATTCCGAATTATTCATCCTCGTCATCCCCTTCCGAAGCCAGATCATTGACATACTTTATCTCAGCGCGGGATTCCTCGACGATCTCCCGCATCCGCTCGGCGGAGATGTAGTCGTCGGCATCCTCCATGGCGATGGTGAAGGCCAGCGGCAGATTCATGCCGCTGACAAGATGGGTGTGGGGGCGGCTGACATACGGGAAGAATTTCTGGTTGACACTGCCGGAGGTCATATCTGTCAGGACGATGACCTCATCCTCGGGGGCAAAGCCCTCCATCAGATTTTTCACAGCCTCGTCGATGGGCTGATTGTCCACATAAGCAGACAGCGCCACGACCTCCATCTCGCTGTTGGACACAAAAAGCAGTGAATCCTTTAAACCGTCAGCCATGCGGTGGTGCGAAGCCAGAACCAAAACACGTTTCATATTGCAAAACCCTCTACTAATATTGAATCATTTACCCTACAGTGTGCACACACCAGAATGCGTCGGGCCGTTTTAAACAGCCAGAATGCCGAAGAACGAACCAACCAGCGAAATTGCGATGATGAGCAGGATGAGCTTGGTGGGCGTCCACTTCTTGTTGCCCAGCAGCTTGTAGACCAGCAGGGTCAGCAGCACCGGCAGCAGGGCCGGCATGATTTTATCCAGAACATCGGTCTGGACATTCAAAGCAACTTCGCCCACATGGAACTGCAGGGCGGTGTTGACCTTGACCGAGGTGGCGATCAGTGCGCCCACCACGCTCAAGCCCATAATGGAAGCAGCCTCGGTAAAGGCAGACAGACGGCTGCCCAGATTGGTGATGAGCTTGGTGCCGGAGGTGTAGCCGACGGCAAACATCTTCCGCTTGACGAACCAGAAGGCAATGTTGCACAGCAGCCAGATGATTGCACCCAGCGGGTTGCCCTGCTGAGCCATATAACCGGCGATGGAGCCGATGATGGTGGGCCACAGCACCCAGACGAGGGTGTCGCCCACACCGGCAAAGGGGCCCATCAGACTGGTTTTCAGGGACTGGACGGTCTCCTTTGCGGCGATGCCATCCCGCTCCTCAGTGGCGAGGGTCGCGCCCAGAATGATGCTGGACATGACCGTGGTGGAGTTGAAGTAGCTGAAGTGGTTGTTCAGAGCAGCTTTATAGTCCTCATCGTTCTTATAAATTTTGCGCAGGACCGGAGCCATCGCCCAGGCCACAGCCGGGCCCATCTGAGATTCATAGTTGAAGATATTGCAGGCCATGAAGTTGTAGCGGTCGGCCGTTTTGCGCAGGTCACTTTTGGTCACCTGATACTTTTCAGTGGTGTTCAGTTCGTTACTCATCGAAGTCATCCCCCATATCATCGTTGTTGGCGGCAGCTGCCACAGCGGCAGGCTCGGGTTTATTCAGTTCGGAGGTAAAGCGCCAGTAGGCAGCGGCAAAGCCCACAGCGGCGATGCCCAGCACCGGCACTCCCAGATAAGCGGAGAGCACAAAGCCAATGATGATCATGGGCAGGAACTTCTTGACGGGCATGTAGCGCATCAGCATACCGACACCGACGACCGGCAGCATGCCGGCAGCGATGGACAGGCCATTGGTGACCCAGGCAGGGATGAAGTCCAGCACGAAGTTGACCACAGTGGCACCGAAGCAGATGACGATGAGGGTGGGCAGCATGGTCTGCATGGCGCAGGTCAGAGGGCCGAGCCATGCGGTGCGCTGCATCTTCTCAAACTGACCGGCGTTGATCTGCTCCTGCATCTTGTGGGCAGTGAAGTTGTTGATGATGCGGACGACCACTTCCAGCTGGATGGCCAGCAGTCCGACGGGCAAGCCCACGGCGATGGCAGACTCAATGCCTGCGCCGGTGCGCACCGCAATGAAGGTGCCGACGATGGTGGCGAGGCCATAGTTGGGAGCGGATGCGCCGCCCAGAGCTGCCACGCCAAGGCTCATGAGCTGGAAAGTGCCGCCGATAACGAGGCCGGTGTTCATGTCACCCATGATCAGGCCGGTGATCATGCCCACGATGGCGGAGAACCACGACATGACCACGGGGCCGTTCTGGTCGATGGTCATATACCCCGCCAGAAGAAGGATCAGAATATCTTGTACGATAGTCATTGCTGCTCACGCTCCCTTTCTCAGTAAGCCTGCTCGGCGTCGGTGGGGATGTACTGGATGACCACCGGCACACCGCGGGACTTGATGGTCTCAAGGTCGGCCTTTTCCTTCTCATCCAGTGCCACGAACTTGGTCACAGCGGTACGGCCGTTCTCGTTGAACAGGATGCCGAGGTCAACTTTGGGGATCTCCACGCCGCCGTCCATCAGGCGGATCAGAGTCTCCGGCTCCTTGACCAGCACCAGAACGTTCTGGCCGTCGTACTTGCCGGCCTTGAAGTTGGTGATGGCCGTCTCGGTGCTGATGACCGAGATGCCGGTGCCGGCGGGCTTTGCCATGCGCATGCTGGCCTTGATTTCCTCGTTGCTGCACAGCAGGTCGTCCACCACCATAAAGCGCTTGACCTTGAGGGCCGGTGCCCACTGGTTGACCACCAGACCGTGAATGAGACGCTGATCGACTCGTGCCAGAACTACCATAATTGTTTCCTCCGTTTTTCCTTCATCAGTGTATACAGCTTCTTCATTTATCTGATTTTGGTATCGATACCAAAACTCATTCAAAAGAGAACCGATTCGTTTGGGATACGGAATCGGTCAAAGCATAAGGTGTTTTTAGGCGGAAGCTCTTACCACAAGCTCCAGGTCGAGCTCCTGCCGGATGGGTTTGCGGTTTCCTGCCAGCTGGTCAAGCATTGCACGGGCGGCCATCTGGCCTTCCAGCTCAGTAGGCTGGCGAATCGTAGTGAGCGGAACCGGCAGAAGCGTTGCAATCGGCTGGTCATCCACGCCGATTACAGCGAGGTCTTTCGGAACTTTCAGCCCGCAGGCCAGCGCTTCGGTCACAATGCCGGCTGCAACCTCGTCACTGCCGGCCAGGACTGCCTGAGGCCGCTCTTTTTGTGCCAGGATCCGCCGCAGGATGCCGCGTCCGTCTTCGATGGTGCGCGCCTGGCTAAAAAGCCAGCGTTCATCGGGCGAGATCGCATTTTCTTTCAAGGCGTCCAGATAGCCGAGATAACGGTCGGTGTCCAGATTCATGCCGCCGGGGCGGGGGATCAGTTTCCGCGTGCCGGTGCAATAGGCGATCTTCCGGTAGCCGCGGCGAATCAGATACTGCGTCGCACCGTAAAATCCCTCGTACTGCCTGCCGTAGATCATCGAAACATCTCTGTCCTGATTGTATTCATCGCAGACAACCAATGCGCCGTATTTTTGGTATGGCTTCACGGCGGTCCAGTCATTTTCAATCGAACAGAGGATCAATCCGTCGGCGTGCTGCATCTTCAGCAGTTCCATTGCTGCCGTCTCACCCGCAGGTTCACCGCCCGTCTGGGTGATGAGGGTGCGGTATCCGGCTTCGCGGCAGGTGCGCTCAATGGCGTTGACTAGCTGCGCAAAGAAGTTGTTGGTGATGGACGGCACCGCCACCGCAATGTTTCCGGAACCGGAACCACGCATCTGGCGTGCCGCCTGCAAAGGCGTGTAGCCCAGCTCTTCCATCGCCTGCAGCACCTTCTGGCGTTTGGCGGGCGAAACATGCGGGCTGTTGTTGATGACGCGCGACACGGTGGAGATCGAAATCCCCGACCGTTTTGCGACGTCTGAAATCGTTGCCAAATTTTGTTCCTCCTGTGCCGGTTTCCTTCCGGCAACACAAGAATACTACAATTGCCGATGAGAATCAAGTGAAAATTTGGTATCGATACCAAATTCGGCATTTTGTCAGATTTCCAGCAGTGGAAGTTGTGCAACCATTACAGGCAGTTGGATACATGACACAAGAAAAAGCCCCGGAGACTTTCGTGCAAAGCAGTCTTGCAACGAAACGCTTCGGGGCAGAATGGGGAGATCGAAAAACGCCTATTTAGTCTTAAGTCTTACTTGGACTGGATCTTGATATCGCCCATCTTGGTTTTTGCAACGGCGTCGATCTTGCCGTCCACAAAAGTTCCGGTCATCTGGTAAGCAACGGCGCCCATGGGAGCTTTGATCTCACCAGAGAGGGTGATATTTCCCTCAGCATCAATGGTACCGTTCTGGAACTCGCCGCCCTTGCCCATAGCAGTCAGGCTGCCGGACAGAGTGGTTCCGTCCACGTTCAGGGTCATTTTGCCCTCAATGTTTCCCATCGGGGTGGCAAGGGTCACAGGATATTCGTTGTTCATGGTCATATTCTCCTCTATCGCCGTGCTCAGATCAGACCGCACTTGGTCAGCTCTTCCACAGCAAGGGTATTCTTCCAGCCGATGTCCTCGATCTCGTTGATCTGCTCAGCAAGGCCTGCGGGGAGCTCCGGCATCTGATCCTGCGGCATCTGCTTCATCAGCACGCGGACATCGTACATGGAGCCGTAGACTTCCGGCACAGCGCGCTCGACCTTGAGCAGGGTGTAGACAGCCTCCATTGCGCTGCGGACAGCGTACTCGGTGGTGAACACAACGTCACGGGGGATCTCAACGAACTCACCCAGGAAACCGAAGTTCACTGCGCCCTCGGGCACGATCTGCGGACGGTCGCCGCGGGCGCGCACCTCAAAGTAAGAGGTAACGTAGGGCATGACGCAGGGAACGAAGTTTGCATGGTTCTCAGCGAGGTCCTCGATCTGATCCTCGGGCACGCCGATGTGGTACAGCCACTCCTCGCAGATCTCCTTGCCGGTGCACTCCATCATGGGCTTGTGGATGTAATCGCCCTCAGCAAAGTTGTTCAGAGCGTCCATCCAGCCGACGTACTTGCCGTCGGGCTGAGCCTTGAAGTGGGGCTGACGGTCAAAGCCGTAGCTGATGAACCAGCTGGAATCCTTGATGGAGACGATGCCGCCGGTGCCGGTCTTGCCGCCGCCCAGAGGACGATGGCTGATCTTCTCCACATAGGGAGCGATGGCGTCGTCGATCTCCATGGTAGCGGAAGCGAACATGGACTCGTTGATCTTGCCGCAGAACTTCTCCGGGTGGCCGAAGTCGGGGGACTGTGCGGCGATGTTCTGCCACAGCTGCCAGCTCTTGCCGGCGCAGTTCTCAAACTTCAGTTTGGGAGCAGTGTGGTGGGTGCCGAGGGTGGAGTTCTCCACGTTGCTGCCCAGAGTGGTGAAGACGAAATCATTCTCGGTCAGGGGGATGGTCTCTTCTTTGCCGTCATGCAGGGTGACGATCTCGGTAGCGACCTTCTTGCCGCCGGTGCAGTCGAACTTGATGTTGGTGACCTCGGTGTTGTAGGTGACCTTGACGCCGTGGTCTTCCAGATAGCTCAGCAGGGGCAGAACGAAGGACTCGTACTGGTTGTACTTCATGAAGGTCATGTTGCTGAATGCGCCAGAGCCGCCCACATCGCTGGTGTGGTGTGCAAAGCGCAGGCAGTAGCGCTTGAACTCCAGTGCGGAGTGCCACTTCTGGAAAGCGAACATGGTGCTGTAGTACAGCCAGAAGGTGGTGGAGAAGAACTCATCATCGAAGAAATCAGAGATGGGCTTGTCGTCCAGCTCGCTCTCCGGGGTCATCATCAGGGCCTGCATCTGCTGGTTGACCCGGGGGCTGAAGGTCAGGTCAAAGGTGGTTGCGCTCTTGCCGCCGGAGTAGATGGCACGCTCCATGGAGAAGTTGGGGTCGTCCTTGTTCAGGTAGTAGGTCTCGTCCAGAATGGTCATGCCGGGATTTTCCAGCGAGGGGATGGAGCGGAACATATCCCACAGGCACTCCATGTGATCTTCCAGCTCGCGGCCGCCGCGGCAGCAGAAGCCGTGGCCTTCGATGTAGGCACCGTCCAGTGCGCCGCCTGCGATGGGAGAAGCCTCCAGAATGTGGATGTTCTCGCCGGGCATCTGGGCGTCACGCACCAGGAAAACTGCGGCGGACAGGCCAGCCAGACCAGTGCCTACGATGTAAGCGGACTTGTTCTCGACGCCTTCCGGCTTGCGGGGATGGACGAAAGCTTCAAAGTTGCCATTGCTGTGATACATAATTGTTACCTCCAATTTTAATCTCGTGACTGCGATTGTTTTTTTCGAGAAGTACCCTTGACTTCTCTCGATGGCACTAGTATAATACAAGCACAATAAAGTTCAATAGTTCATTTTTTTCAAAAAAGTCCACTATCGTACTTTCAAGAGATAAGGTTTCCTTACAGGAGGATAAAATGGAAGAACAACTGGATCTGCGCATCCGAAAGACCTATCTTTCACTGACGAACACGCTGCTTGAGATGATGGAAGAGATGCCCTTTGAGGACATCCGGGTCAAAGACCTGTGCGAACGCGCCATGCTGCGCAAATCGACCTTTTACAAGCACTTTGCCGACAAATACGAGCTGCTGAACTTCGTGGTCCGGCAGACGATGGACGGCTTTGACGCGCAGGCCGCAAAAAAAGGCCGCTATGAGCAGCCGGCGGCGTATTATGAACGGCTTCTGGAAAGCGTGTTCGACTTTGTGGAGCAGAATGAAAAGCTCATCCGCAGCGGCATGAAGTCGGACAGCGTGGCCCTTGTGCTCAACCTTCTGGCCGAGCAGGTCACACCGACTTTGCAGAAAAAGCTGGAAGAGGACGAAAAAGCCGGGTATCACCTGCCTGCTTCGGCACAGGTGACGGCAGCCTTCTTTGCCGGGGCAGTCGCCGAAAACCTGAAGGACTGGATCTTGAGCGGACGGAAAATGCCCAAGCAAGAACTGATCGGCCAGCTGAGCCGCATCATCAATCTGCTGTATCAGGCCGCAAACCCGAACTAAATCCATGCAAACGCCAAAAAGCTCCTCACGGACGATTTCTCGCCTGTGAGGAGCTTTTTCTATGATGATACGCGTAAATAGCAACAATCAAAAGCGGGAGCCGATTTTACTGAAGGCCAGCACGATGCAGTCGATGCCCAGCAGGATCAGGTAGAAGCTGACGATGTAGCGGAGCGTGCCCAGCGAGGCCAGCGGGTCAAACAGCATCAGGGTGCCCAGCACAAGGCCGATGATGTTCATCACCAGCGTAAAGGTATAGGCAAAGTTTCCGGCCACAAAGCGGGTCATGTTCAGGTTGGCAAGGCGGGAGATGCAGTGCGCAATGAACCAGAGCGGGAACAGCAGCGACAGCACCAGCTTGCCTGCGTTGGGGTAGACCAGCAGCACCACGCCGGTCATCACGCTCAGGGTGCCGGAAATGAGCGAAACAATGGGGCCGAACCCGGTGAACCGGGATATCCGGTAAAGTGGTGCTTCCCATTTTGGGAAGTGCCACTTTACCGTAACGCCTAATCGCTCACTCCCAAATCCCCAAAGTGGGAATTTGGGGCGTGTTTCCGAAATCAAGTTACGCTTTCCGTAACTTGATTCGCCACCCCTGCCGAATCAAGTTCCCACTTTGGGAACTTGATTTTAGCCGTCTCAAAATCAGGTTATCAAAATGATAACTTGATTTACCCATAACGAAGCCACCGGAGTTCTCATTTTGATAACTCCGGTTCTATCCACAACGCATCGGCTATACCGCCATAAAATCAGTTGGCCAAAATGACCAACTGATTCGTAACGTCTCAAGATTTATCGAAAATCAGGTGCCGCCACCCGGCACTTGATTTTACCGTAACGGAATCAGTGGGTCAAAATGGCCCACTGAAAAAGCCGGACGAGCTGCGGGCATTGATTCGCAAATCTTTGCCTGTCAGCTTGCCCGGTGCAGGAGTGCAGGGGGTGCAGCCCTTTGCCCCAGTGATATGATGCTTGCGTCATATCCTACTGGGTATTATCTGGCGCAAAACGGCGGCAGATTCAGCAGCTTCGCTGCTGCGCTCTTTCCGCCAAGATGTTGAAACGGAGGGATGTCTATCTGAAATTAACACGACACAACGGACGAGCCGGAACCCACGGCACCTACAACCCTAAACACAATGACCGAAGTTTCAACCTTGCCAACAGCGAACACATCGACCCGGAACGAGCCAAAGGCAACATCTACTGGGACTGCTTCCACGGCTTCCGTTCGGCTCTTGACCCACAAGACCCGGACAATCTGGCCGCGACCTTCTCGGATGTAGAACGGCAGTTCTACGAAACCCACTACACGGCCTTTGTCGAAGGTCAGAATGGGCGCAATGCCAAGAATCGGCACACAGAGCGCAATCGCTCCATTCCCGACCTGCTGTCCAGCCGCAAGACCTGCCCGGAAGAAACCATCTACCAGTTGGGAACTCTGGATGAACACGCTTCCGCAGAGGACTTGCTGAACATCGTCACCGAGTTCATCGAGGAGTTCAAGGCCAAGTTTGGCGACCACGTTCATGTGTTGGACTGGGCATTGCATCTGGACGAAAGCACACCCCACATCCACGAGCGTCATGTGTTCGACTGCGAGAATCAATATGGCGAGGTCGCACCCCAGCAGGAAAAGGCACTGGAAGCATTGGGCTTCGACCTGCCAGACCCAACCAAACCTCTTAGCCGCCGGAATAACCGCAAAATCACCTTTGATGCCACCTGCCGGAAGATGCTGTTTGAGATTGCAAAGCGGCACGGGCTGGAATTGGAGGAAGAAGCGGAGTACGGAAACCGCAAATATCTGGAAAAGCAGGACTTCATTCTTGCCAAACAGAAGGAGCAGCTTGCCGCCCAGCAGAGCAAGCTGGACGAGCTGACCCTGAAAGTTTCCGACATGGAGACCCTGCTGGAAGATGTTTCGTCTGCGGCCTATGACAAGGCGGTGGAGGTCGTGACGGATGTGGTGCGCACCGAAACCCGCAAGGAAGATATGCGGATGATAGAGGACACAAAGAAGTGGGTGCTGTCCCCGGAGAGAAAGGCTTCACAACCCACGAGAGAGTATGCGGCACATCGTCTGGACGATGTATTGAACAAATTCCTCAAGACCATGCAGACCACCGCAACCCGTTTGCAGGAGAAGCTCCTGAAGCCGGAAGTCCGGCAGAAAGGCAAGGAGCAGGTCAAGGAAAAGGCACGGGATTCGGTGCTGGAACTTCTGAATCGCCTGCAAGCAGAGCAGGGACAGCGGAAGCCGTCTGCACCGCCTACCGCCGAGAAGTCAGAAACACGAGGTGATGTTTATTGAGTAAAGAAGTCAATCAGGAAGAACGCGCTCCCCGAACCGTTGCGGACGTGAAAGAGATGCTGTCCAAACACTCCAACGGCGAAATCCAGCGGACGATTCAGAACTGCATCACGATTTTGCAGAACGATCATGTGCTGGCCGATGCCATCCGGCTGAACCTTTTGAGTGAGCGCATCGACATTGTGAAGCCCGTAGGCTGGCCGCGCTCCGGCAAGACGCTGAACGATACCGATATGAAGTATATCCTGCGCCGGATGGAGAAATACGGCATTTCCAGCGAGAAGAAGATTGAATCTGCTATCCGCATTGTTGCCAACGAGAACCGCTACCACCCCATCCGGGACTATCTGAACGGTCTGAAATGGGATGGAACAGAGCGGATAGCCCACGTCCTGCACCATTTTCTCGGTGCTGCGGAGGACGAGTACACTTGCGAAGCAATGAAAATATTCCTGCTGGGAGCCATCAAGCGTGTGTTCCAGCCGGGGTGCAAATTTGAAACCATGCTCTGTCTGGTGGGCGGTCAAGGGGTTGGAAAGTCTACCTTCTTCCGACTGCTGGCGGTCAAGGATGAATGGTTCTCGGATGACCTGCGGCGGCTGGACGATGACAACGTGTTCCGCAAACTTCAAGGACACTGGATCATTGAAATGTCGGAGATGATCGCCACGGCCAATGCCAAGAGCATCGAGGAAATCAAGAGCTTTCTAAGCAAGCAGAAGGAAACCTATAAAATCCCCTACGAAACGCATCCTGCCGACCGCCTGCGCCAGTGCGTCTTTGCTGGCACGACCAATCGGCAGGATTTTTTGCCCCGTGACCGCACAGGCAATCGCCGCTTTATCCCTATCCCGGTGGATGCGGAACTGGCCGAAGTCCACATTCTGGATGATGAAGATGAATCCCGTGCCTATATCGACCAGCTTTGGGCAGAAGCTATGACGATTTACAACAGCGGCAGCTACAAGCTGGCGTTCAGCCCCGCCATGCAGGAAACGCTGCAAGCCCACCAGCAGGATTTCATGCAGGAGGATGCGCAGGCTGGCATGATTTACGCCTTTCTGGAGGACTACGCGGGTGACCGGGTGTGTTCTAAACAGCTTTATGCGGAAGCGCTGGGCAACACCAATATCCCGGCAGAGTGGGAGACCCGCGCTATCTGCGAGATCATGAATACAGGAATTTTGCGCGGCGACATCCAAGGCTGGCAGGTTCACAAGACCGCCAAGCGTTACCCGAAGTACGGCGTCCAGAAAGGTTGGGAGCGCGTAACCAGCCCCGAAACCGGGGCTGAAGATTTCTCCGAAATAACGGACGCGGAAGCCCAGCAGATGGGCTTTCCCTTCTGATGGACAGCGGTTACACGGTTGGTTACAGATTTGGTTACACCTCAGTTACGGCGTAAAAGCCGCATGACTGCTGCATTTTCCTCTTTCTGTAACCATGTAACCTTAAAAGAATAAGAAAAAGTATAAAGCACATCGGACGGCCTGTGTGCAGAAAAAGAGAGTTTTCCTGCCCGGTTACAGACGTTCGGTTACAAGGATATGGAGGTCTGCCTATGAATTTGAATCGGCCTACTATGACCGAAGATGTGAAATCCGAAAATTATACGAATAAGTCCTTGCAAACGGACTCGAATCCCGCTACAATGGAGGTGTCCAAAACCCCTGCCATTGAATCTTCTGACCAGACCAAAGCAGCCAAGCACGAACCCCTTGTTTACCGGGTAGAGGAAATCGCCCAGCTTTTGGCGATTTCCCCCCGTGCTGCGTACAACCTGTGCAACACTACGAAAGATTTCCGGGTGCTGCGCATCGGCACCAGCATCCGGGTAAACAAGCAGAGTTTCGACAACTGGTTTGCTGCGGTCTGAGGGAGGTAATCTATGGCATCTATTATGAAACGCGGAGATTCTTACTCCGTCCGCTACAAGTACAAAGACCATTCCGGCAAGCCCTGCGAGGGATGGGAGAGTTTCAAGACCAAAAAGGAGGCGCAGGAGCGAAAAATCACGGTCGAGAAAGAACTGCTTGATGGCACGTTCCTTGTTCCCGACACCATGACGGTCGAGGAAATGCTGTACAAGTGGATACCGATCCAGTCCACCAAGCACAAATGGGCACCCAAGACCTATACGCAGTCTGTGGCGATGGTGCAGAACCTCATCGTGCCTTATATCGGCAATCGCAGGGTGCAGGAGCTGCGCACCTACGATGTTGAGAAGTTCTATGCTACTCTTGCCAAGACCCCCTGTGGGCAGTATGTGCAGGGTGTGAAGCAGGAGCTTTCCGAGAAACAGAAGAAAAGGCTGCTGTCCAGCACCTCTATCCACGAAGTCCACACACTGCTCAAAACGGCGTTTTCCTACGCGGTAGAGTGGGACTTGATTCACAAGATTCCCCTGCCCCGTGACGCCCCCAAGGTCAATGCAGAAGAACGCACCATCTGGGACGAAAAGACCATGCTGGCGGCATTGCAGACCATCGAGAATCCTGCCCTGCATCTGGCGGTCCACATGAGCATGATTCTTTCGCTCCGTGAGAGCGAAATTCTCGGCTTGCAGCCGAGTGATCTGGATTTTGATGCCGCTGATGGGCGTGGAACGATTGCTGTCAACAAAATCATGCAGAGAGCCAATAAGGACGCTCTGGAAAAGCTCGACCCCAATCAGGTCTACCACACCTTCCCGGACAGACGCGAGGGCAGCAAGTCCTCCCTCATCCTGAAAAAGCCCAAAACCAAGAAATCCAACCGCATCTTGTATATGACCAAACCTCTGAAAGAGGAACTTCAAGCATGGCTTGAAAAAATCCATCAGGATGAGCAGAACGCCCCAGAAAAGTATAGCAACTGTGGTCAGTTGTTCCGGCTCCCGGATGGTCTGCCCATCGCCCCGGAACTGCTGACAAAGTGGTATCGCCTATGGAGAGCGGAACACCCGGAGTTTGAGCAAATCGTGTTCCATGGCCTGCGTCATTCCAGTGCCACCTACCAGCTCTTGCAGTCTGATGGCGACTTCAAGTCCGTGCAGGGCAACACCGGCCACGCAACTGCTGCCGTCCTGATGGACACTTACGCTCACACGCAGGACAAGCCCCGGTTGGAGTTGACCGAGAAAATTGAAGCGAACTTTTATTCCCAAGACCTGACTCCGGCAGCACCCCAGCCCCAGCAAAATGAAAAACCGGTGGCAACAAAAATCACTGGCAGAGAGATTCTTGAAGCCATCCGGCTGATGGACGCAGACGAACGCAGAGAATTGACGAGAGCCTTGTTCGCCTAAAATTTCTTCTTTTTATGCAAAGGAAAGCAGGCTGTGCAAGCCTTGCGCAGAAAAGCCCTCGATTCGGGCAAATGTGCAAACGGTGTGCAGAAAGTGTGCAGCCGCTTTCCTACATAAAGAAAGAACGCCAAATCTTTCGATTTGACGTTCAATATTTGGTGCACCTCCAGGGACTCGAACCCTGGGCCCACTGATTAAGAGTCAGTTGCT
>CAVEID010000012.1:0-106205 GCA_963615785.1 Oxalobacter sp.
AGCAACTGACTCTTAATCAGTGGGCCCAGGGTTCGAGTCCCTGGAGGTGCACCAACGAAAGAGCGTTGAATCGTTTGATTCGGCGCTCTTTTTCTATGTAAAAAAGAAACCCGCATTTTCTGTACAGACTGTTTTCCGCAGCACAAAGAAAAGTGACACTCTTTGAAATTTTAAGAATCGACAAAAATTAAGAACTGACTTTGTATAACTTTACAAAACATGAAAATACAGAGGTGAAAAGTTGTTGCAATTTTCAGATTGAAAGAAATATTAAAAAACGCTATACTTTAAATATCAAAGGCAAAGGCGCTCGGTGAGAGATCACTGAGCGCCTTTTTTGTTTTCCTGCGGGGCAAGGCGGCTCCGAGGAAAAAGATGAAATGGGAAAAGAGGAATGCACTGTGATCAAGCTGGAACATGTGGAGAAATACTTCGGTGATCTGCACGTTTTGAAGGATATCAATCTGGAAGTGGCTGAAGGCGAAAAGCTGGTCATCATCGGGCCGTCCGGTTCTGGCAAGTCCACCACCGTGCGCTGTATGAACTTTCTGGAAGAGCCCACCAGCGGCCATGTTTACATCGACGGGCAGGAACTGACCAGCAAAAACAAAACCAGACTGGTGCGTGAGACCACCAGCATGGTGTTCCAGCAGTTCAACCTGTATCCGCACATGACGGTGCTGAAAAATTTGACTCTCGCACCTATAAAGCTGCACCACAAAACAAAGCAGGAGGCCGAAGAGCTGGCTTACCATTACCTTGAGGTCGTGGGCCTGCGGGATAAGGCAAATGTTTATCCCACCCAGCTTTCCGGCGGCCAGCAGCAGCGCATTGCCATTGCGCGGGCGCTGTGTGCACAGACCAAGATCATCCTGTTTGATGAGCCCACCAGTGCGCTGGACCCGGAGACAATTCAGGAAGTGCTGGATGTTATGGTGAATCTGGCTCACGAAAAAAATATCACGATGGTGGTCGTCACCCACGAGATGGGCTTTGCCCGTCAGGTGGCCGACCGGGTGGTGTTTATGGCAGACGGCCAGATCATTGAAGAAGGCACACCGGAACATTTCTTCACTAACCCTAAGAACGAGCGTGTGCGTCAGTTTCTGGGCAAAATCATTCGATAAAAATTGGTCATCGCGGGGGATGCCGCAAAGTGGGCGGCGCACCGCTGTTGATAATGCAGCATAAGAGGGACGGAAGGGAAAGCCGTCCGGCTGCAAAACTGATAGAGGAGTGAATACTTATGAAAAAGATCTCGCGTCGTAGTTTTCTCATGGCCGCTGGCACGGCCGCTGCCCTGACTGCTCTGACCGCCTGCGGCGGGTCGTCCAGCTCCACTGCTGCTTCCAGCACGGCATCTTCTGCCGCATCCGGCAGCGCAGCCGCTTCTTCCGAAGCGCTGTCCGCCGACGTGCAGGCCATCGTGGACCGCGGTGTGCTGAAGGTGGGCGTCAAGAACGCTGTCAAGGGCTTCAGCTTTCAGGATACTCTGACCGGCGAATATACCGGCCTTGAGGACAGCCTGGCCGAAATGATCGCGGAGCATCTGGGCGTGGATGTGGAGTTCACCACCGTCACCGCCGCTACCCGCGGCGAGCTGCTGGACTCCGGCGACATCGACTGCGTGCTGGCCACCTTTACCATCACCGATGAGCGCAAGAAGAGCTGGGATTTTTCCACTCCGTACTACACCGATTATGTGAGCGTTCTGGTGGAAGATTCCTCCGGCATCAAGGAGCTGGCCGACCTGAAGGATAAGGTCGTGGGCGTTTCCTCCGGATCCACCTCCGCCCGTGCGCTGGTGCAGGCTATGATCGAGGGCGGCGTCATCACCGGCGACGGCTTTGATGCGGACACCTTCAACGCTGATACCTGGAAGGACGGCATTTCCTTCCGTCAGTACGACGACTACCCTGCCATCAGCACGGCACTGAGCGCCGGTGAAGTCAACGGCTTCTGCGTGGATAAGTCCATTCTGGCCATCTACAAGACCGACGGCCGCAGCTACATCGATGCGGAGTTCAGCCCGCAGGAGTACGGCATCGCCACCAAGAAGGGCAGCGGATTCTCTGCATTGTGCGACGAGCTTGTCACCGGCTGGCTGGCAGACGGAACCATTGATGGTCTGATCAAGGACAACGGTCTGGATTGAACCGGATTTTAGAGCAAATGGGTTTGGAAGAAAGGGGCGTTCACCATGTCGGGTCTGTTTTCGTGGGACGCATGGGCAACGGTGTGGAATCACCGGGAAAGTTTTCTGCTGGGGCTGGGCAACACCCTGCTGACAGCGTTCAGTGCGCTGGTGCTGGCTTTTGTTATTGGTGCTGTCATCGGCCTGATGGCCACCAGCGGCAAAAAGCCGCTGAAGTTCATTGCCCGCGTGTATGTGGAGTTCATCCAGAACACGCCGCTGCTGCTGCAGCTGTGCTTTTTGTATTACGCGCTGGCCTTTGCGGGCCTGAGCCTTGGCGTCATCCGCACCGGTATCATTGCACTGGGTGTTTATACCGGCGCGTATATGGGTGAGGTCGTCCGTGCCGCCATTGAGTCGGTGCCCAAGGGCCAGTTCGAGGCTGCGCAGGCACAGGGCTTCAATTATCTGCAGCGGATGAGTTACATCATCCTGCCCCAGAGCATCCCGGTGATGCTTCCTCCCATGGTGAATCAGGTGGTGAACCTGTTCAAGAACACCTCCTGCCTGTACATCGTGGGCGGTGCAGACCTCATCAGCGTGACCTACAGCTTCGTCACCGGTGCATCTACCGGCGGCGCGTATGCGCCGGCCTACATCGTCTGCGGTCTGATCTTCTTTGTGGTGTGTTTCCCGCTGTCCACGCTGGCCACCCGCTGGGAGGCATCCCTCAAGAATCGCAGGGGCCGCGCAGACCCGGCGCTGCGTGCGGCGGGGCGCACGGCTTTGAAGGAGGCGGCATGATATGAGCACTCTTGCTTCCAGCTTTTCCATCCTTGCGCAGCCGGGCGTGTTCCTGTATCTGCTGCGCGGCGTGGCGTTCACCTGCATCATCTCGGTGCTGGGTGTCATTCTGGGCCTGATCCTTGGCTCTCTGCTGGCGCTGGCCCGCACCTACTGCAGGAAAGGCCCGGCCCGCATTCTGGGGTGGCTGTCGGCGGCGTATATCGAGCTGTTCCGCAACACGCCGTATCTGCTGTGGATCTTCGTGTGCGTGGTGTTCTGCCCCTGCCCGTCCTTCTTTGCCCGCAAGATGTTCGGCCTGACCAGCGTGGAGATGAAGCTGCTGTTCAAGGCGGCTTTGGCGCTGATCCTGTTCAACTCCTCGGTCATTGCGGAGATCGTCCGCGGCGGCCTGAACGGCGTGGCCAAGGGCCAGTTTGAGGCCGGCTACGCACAGGGATTCAACACGGCAGAAGTGCTGCTGTATATCATCCTGCCGCAGGCTTACCGCAACATCATTCCCACCCTGCTGAGCCAGGTCATCACCACCATCAAGGACTCCTCGTACCTTGCCAACGTGGCTACCATCGAGCTGATGGCCCGTATCCGTCAGCTGCTGAGCGCTGCAGGCACCTACAACGGTCTTGGAACCGTGAACGTTTCGGACGTTATGGTGCTTTTCGGCACGGCCTGTGTCATCTACTTCATCATCAACTTCACCCTGAGCTGCATCGTCCGCTCGATGCAGGCCCGGAGGAAGAAAGCTCTGGTCTTTGCCCCGGCAAAGGCTGCATAAAACTGAAATTCTCTTTTACCTCCTTTTCCGAATCTTTACACCAAGGACGCCCGCACCCGGTAAGCTGAGACAGCTGCCGGGTGCGGGCGTCCTTATGTTCTTATTTCATTTAAGATGGCTCGCCTTCTCAGCTTCGCCAGACGATGAAAAGGCTTCCCCCGAGGGGGAAGCCTTTTCATCAGTCTCCGCTCTCCTGATACACTTCTTTCAGGTGAGCAGTGAGCTTCATGTTTTCGCTGTAATCCACCGGCACCACGATGACGCTGGGCACGGTCTGCTTAAAGGCTTCTTCCAGGGTAGGGATGAGGTCTGCGGCTTTTTCCACCCGGTAGCCCTTGCAGTGCATGGCTTCGGCCAGCAGCTTGAAGTCGGGGTTGGAGAAGTCCACGAAGCAGTGCTCCCCGCCGAACTGTTCCTGTTCTTTCCACTTAATGAGGCCGTAGCTGGAGTCTTCCCAGATCAGGGTGACGAAGGGCACTTTTTCGCGCACAGCGGTCTCCAGCTCCTGGCTGTTCATCATGAATCCGCCGTCACCGCAGACAGCCAGCACCTTTTTGTCCGGGTTCAGCAGCTTGGCCGCAAAGGCACCGGGGATGGAAAAGCCCATGCTGGCAAAGCCGTTTGAGATCAGACAGGTGTTGGGCTCATAGCAGTCGTAGTGGCGTGCGATCCACATTTTGTGGGCACCCACGTCGCTGACGAGGATGTCGTCCCGGTCCATGACCTTGCGCACATCGGCAAGGATGCGGGCGGGCTTCATGGGGCAGCTGTCGTCGTCTGCCATGGCGGCGTGCTCGGCCACCATGGTCTCGCGCAGTTTGAGCGCAAACTCCGGCTCGCTGTCCCGGCGGGCACAGCGCAGGATCTCATAAATGCTCTCGGAGATGTCGCCCACCACTTCCACGGCGGGCTGATACCGCTTGTTCACGTCTGCCGGGGCATTGTCGATGTGCAGGATGGTCATATCCGGCCGTGCGCCCCACTTGGCGGGAGCGCATTCCACGATGTCGTAGCCAATGGCAATGACCAGGTCGGCCCGGTCGAACAGCTGGTTCACATAGTCCTTCTGGGGGATGCCGATGGTCCACAGGCTGTACTTGTCGTCCATGGGGATGATGCCCTTGGCCATCATGGTGTTGACCACCGGGATGTGCAGCCGGTCGGCCAGCTCGGTGACGGCAGCGGCGGCGTGGCCGCGCACAGCCCCGGCCCCGGCGAGGATCACCGGGTTCTGAGCTTCGCTGATGAGCTGCCCGGCAGCGGCGATGTGGGTGGGGTCTGCGTAGAGGTCGTGAAGCTGCTGGCGCTTCAGCGGCACGGCATCGGCGGGCATCTTGGCGATGTTCTGGGGCAGGTCGATGTGGGTCGCACCGGGCTTGCCTTTTTCGGCGTGTTTAAAGGCCAGCCGCACGATCTCGCCCACTGTATCCGGGCGGATGATCTGCTTGGAGCGCTTGGTGATGGGCTCAAACATGGCGGTCAGATCAAGATACTGGTGGCTGGTCAGCTGCATCCGGTCGGTGCCCACCTGGCCGGTGATGGCCACCAGCGGTGCGCCGTCCAGATAGGCGTCTGCCACACCGGTGACGAGGTTGGTGGCACCGGGGCCCAGGGTGGACAGGCACACGCCTGCCCGGCCGGTCAGACGGCCATAGACATCTGCCATAAAGGCGGCACCCTGCTCATGGCGCACCGGGATGAACCGGATGTGGCTGTCCCGGATGGCAAACATCAGGTCAAGCGTTTCCTCGCCGGGGATGCCGAACATCACATCGACACCCTCCGCTTCCAGACAATCCACAAGGACCTGCGCGGTCGTTTTCTGTTTTTCCTGCATCGTATGATTACTCCTATCATTTCAAAAAGAAAAAGGCAGCGCAGCCCGTTGGGGCCACACTGCCTTTGCAAGCACTATTCTACTGTTTTTGGCCGGTTTCTACAAGAGCCAATTTTCACAAAAAGTGTGCGGTACAAGGACAATCTGCTTGACAACGCTGCACCCGGTGCGATTTTCGCGTTCAGAAGCTGATATGTTATCCGGGCAGAGGCCGGGAGAAAAACGTTTCATCGGGAATTTGACGAAGTGCGGAGAACAAACGTGCAGACGGCGAAAAAAGAGTTTTGACAAGTGATATGTCATGCTTTATAATAGGAGCAGAAAAACACCCGGGCGGCGCTTTGATGCAGCGCAGGCCCGCTGCGAGGAGGAACCCCGATGAAAGACGAAAGGGCTGTCAGCCTGCCGCTGCTGCTGGACAAGCGCCAGCCGGATGAAAACAACCGCGCCTATGCGTATCGGACTCTGCGCAGAAATATCATGACGATCCAGCTGCAGCCCGGCTGTCAGCTCAGCGAGGCCGACCTGAGCGAGCGGCTGGAAATGAGCCGCACCCCGGTGCACGAAGCGCTGATGATGCTGAAAGGGGAGTGGCTGGTGGACGTGCTGCCCCAGCGCGGAAGCATCGTGTCAAAGATCTCGGTCCAATACATCAACGAAGGCTTTGCCATGCGCAAGATCCTGGAGCCTGCCCTGCTGCGGAACCTTGCAGGCCGGCTGAATCAGGAACAGCTGAACACCTGCCGCGAACTGCTGGAACGCCAGAACGAAGACCTGCACCCGGATCAGGATGCCGCAGATGACTTTTTCATTTCGCTGGATAACGAGTTCCACAAGCTGCTGTATCATTATTCCGGCTATGACCGCATCTGGGAGGCCATGCACAATGTCACCTCTCACATGGACCGGGTGCGCTATCTGGACTCGGCCCTCTGCCGCGGCAATATCGAGTCGGTGCAGAAGGAGCATGCGCTGATCTATCATTATCTGATGGTGGGCCTGCCCAAAGACGCTGACCCGGAGGCCCTGTTTGACCACCATCTTGGCATGTACCGCGAGAATTTCCCGAAGCTGCTGCAGCAGTTCCCGGATTTTTTCATCTGAAAACAAAAAATCATCTGCAATGCCTGCCCTGCGGAAGGCGTATTGCAGATGATTTTGTTTTTATAAAGAGCGCTTCCTGCACCGCCAAAGCCTCCCTCAGTGAGGGGGCTCCGAAGGCGACGGAAGGAGTTCAATACTGATATGCCTTCACGGCGGGCTGGTCGGCCTTGTGCTCGCCGATGATCTTTTCCATCCACACCATGTCGTACCAGCGGCCGAATTTGTAGCCGCAGCTGCGGAAGGTGCCGCACAGCGCAAAGCCCAGATGCTCGTGGAACTGGGCGCTGTTTTTGGTCAGGTATTCGTCCTCCACCTGCGGGTAGCCGATGCAGGCGTAGAGGTTCAGGATGCCCATGGCCTTCAGCCGGTCAGCCAGCGCTTCATACAGCATCCGGCCCATGCCGCACTTCTGGGCATCGTGAGCCAGATAGATGGTCAGTTCACAGGCCCAGTCATAGGCGGCGCGGCCCACAAAGGCCCCGGCGTAAGCGTAGCCCTCGATGCGGCCGTCCTTTTCGATGACGAGGTAGGGATATTTCTCCATCGTGTGCCGCATCCGGCCCTCGAATTCTTCCAGCGGCGGCACGGTATATTCAAAGGTGATGACGGTGTGTTCGACGTAGTAGGCGTAAATTTCCAGAATGCGCGGCGCATCGGCAAGCGCCGCATTGCGGATGGTGATCTCAGCCATAACGACCCTTCTTTCCCATAAAACTGCTCTGATTATAGCACGCGGAAAGGGCGTAATCAATTTGCCCGGCGGGTAAGGGTGACGGATTTTGGAGAGCCTTTTCCGCTTTTTCTGGTGAAAAACCGGAAAATGACAGTTTACGCTCCTGAATTGCCCGAAAAGCTTGCAGGAATGCGGGATTTTGTGGTAAAATCAATTGTATATTCCCAATGAGGGGAAGAAAGAGAGGGGTAATCAAATGATCAACATCTGCATCATTGCCACCATCGTGATCTATCTGGTGGGTATGCTGCTGGTTGGCTTTGTGTACAGCAAATCCAACGAAGACAGCGCGGACTTTTACCTCGGCGGCCGCAAGATGGGCCCGCTGGTCACGGCCATGAGCGCCGAAGCCAGCGACATGTCCAGCTGGCTGCTGATGGGCCTGCCGGGTCTTGCATACCTGACCGGCATCGCATCTCCGGGCTGGACCGCTATCGGTCTGGCTGTGGGCACCTGGCTCAACTGGCTCATCGTGGCCCGCCGCCTGCGCCGCTATTCGGCCAATCTGGACGCCATCACGGTGCCGCAGTTCCTTTCACTGCGCTTCCATGACCAGCGCAACCTGCTGAATGCTCTGGGCGCAGTCATCATCATCGTGTTCTTCATCCCGTACACCGCTTCCGGCTTTGCGGCCTGCGGCAAGCTGTTCAACAGCCTGTTCGGCGTGGACTACATGATCGCCATGATCCTGTCTGCCGTGGTCATCGTGGGCTACACCATCATGGGCGGCTTCCGCGCTGTCACCACCACAGACCTGATTCAGTCCATTGTCATGAGCATTGCACTGGTGGCGGTGCTGGGTTACGGTATCAGCGTGGCAGGCGGCTGGGATGCTGTGGTGCAGAACGCCAGCAGTCTGCCTGGCTATCTGACCATGACGGCAAGCCACAATGCGGCGGATAACTCCGTCACTTCCTACAGCCTGCTGGACATTGCATCTACCATGGCATGGGGCCTTGGCTACTTCGGCATGCCGCACATCCTGCTGCGCTTCATGGCGATTGAGGACGAGAAGAAGCTGGTGCTCAGCCGCCGCATCGCCAGTGTGTGGGTGGTCATCGCCATGACTGCCTCCATCGCCATCGGCATGGTGGGCCTGGGCATGACCAAAGCGGGCGCTCTGGAGTTCCTGAGCGGCTCTTCCAGTGAGACGATCATTGTTCGCATCGCCAGCCTGATCGCTCAGCACGGCGTGCTGGCAGCCATTCTGGCGGGCCTGATCCTGGCCGGCATCCTTGCCGCTACCATGTCCACTGCGGACAGCCAGATGCTGGCCGCGGCTTCCAGCGTGTCCCAGAACATCCTGCAGGAGTTCGGCCACATGAAGCTGAGCGAGAAGCAGAGCCTGTTCGCTGCCCGCCTGACCATCATCTGCATCAGCGTGGTGGGCGTGGTTCTGGCCCGCGACCCCAACTCCAGCGTGTTCGGCATCGTCAGCTTTGCATGGGCCGGTTTCGGCGGCGCGTTTGGCGCTGTGGTGCTGTGTGCTTTGTTCTGGAAGCGCTGCAACTGGCAGGGCGCTCTGGCCGGTATGCTTTCCGGCGGCCTGATGGTCTTCGTGTGGAAGTACCTCGTCAGCCCGCTGGGCGGCGTGTTCGGCATCTACGAGCTGCTGCCCGCCTTCCTGACCTCTCTGGTGGTCTGCGTGATCGTCAGCCTGGTCACCCCGGCTCCTTCTGCTGAGATCGAGGCAGAGTTCGACGCGGCGAAGTAAAAAGATTCAGAATGCCCTCCGTTTTACTCTGGGCATAAACAGCGAAAATATTATTTATACTTATGCAAAAGAGCAAAGCCTGCGGGCTTTGCTCTTTTGCTTTTTCACGGATGGAGCCGGAGAGGAGAATGGCATCTAATTCAACAGGATCAGCCATGCCTCAACGCAGGGAAGCAGAAAGCCAAAGCAAAAAAAGAACAGCAAATCCAGCACGAGCCGCATCAATCGGGTGAGCGGTGTGCCAAAGGACATGGCGTGAATGATGAACAGATTCACTTCGCCCCAGCGCCGGTAATAGCCGGTCTGTTCAAAGCTGTTCCAGAGCTCAAGAGATAAGAATTCAGCGCCTGCAAACAATGGAAAAATGACCAGAGAAGACATCCAGCCGTCAGCCTGAAGCGAACCGTCGCTGAGGGTCTGCCAATGCACGGCCAGACGGCCGGGGCAGGCAAAAATGCCCCAAAGAGCAAGTGCAATGCTCAGCGCAAGCAGGGCTGCGCGCACGGAATGCCAGTCCACGGTGTGCTGGCGGCGCAGCATGGTGAAAAAATCTTCCAGAGGAACGGGAGGAGTATCGTCTTTTTCACAGGAGTCATGGCAGTGCATTAAATCTGCAAGGGTCAGGTCAAGGGCGTCGGCCAGCGGCTCCAGCGTGTTAATGTCCGGCAGGCCGATGCCGCGTTCCCAGCGGCTGACGGCTTTATCCGTGACGTGAAGCTGCTGGGCCAGTTCGGCCTGCGTCATATTCCGCTTGCGGCGTGTCTGTGCAAGGAACGCGCCAAATTCTTTTGCATCCATTCTGCTCACATCCTTTTCCACAGGATAACACAGGAATGTGGAAAACACAACCGACGGAACGTTTACATAGCTTCGTGGAAAAGAAAAGGAAAAACAGCGGCGGTTTATTTGACTTTTTCACGGATTTATGATACTGTTGGTTAGCAATGATTAACCACCGCTTTGATAGAGGGGAGAGCGCTATGACACCGGAAGAGTACAAGAAGCTTTCGATCAAGGAGTTTACGCAGGCGGCCAAGGTATACGACAGCGGTCACGCCGGCATTTATGAGATGTGCAAGGATGACTACCCGCCGATCCTGGCAGAACTGGAAAAGGAGCCGTTTCAGGATGTGCTGGACTGCGGCTGCGGCACCGGCCCGATGATCCAGCTGCTTCACGAAAAATACCCGGAAAAGCACTACGTGGGTCTTGACCTCACGCCGGAGATGATCCGCGTCGCACAGGACAAAAAGCTTTCCAACACGGAGTTTATTGTGGGCGACAGCGAGAACCTGCCCTTTGAGGAGGGGGCCTTTGATGCGGTGATCTGCTCCAACAGCTTCCACCATTACCCCAATCCGCAGGACTTTTTCAACAGCGCCTGCCGTGTTCTGCGGAAAGGCGGCCGTCTGATCCTGCGGGACTATACCTCTTCGGATCTCGTGGTCTGGCTGATGAACCACTTGGAAATGCCGCTGGCAAACCTTGTCGGGCATGGCGATGTGCGCATCCGCAAACCGGCAGAGTTTATTGCCATGGCAGAAAAAGCCGGGTTCACCGTGCTGACCATGGAAAAGCAGAAGGGCTTCCGCGCGCACCTCGTGGCACGGAAGTGACTGCATGGCTCATAAATTATAAAAAACAAAAACCGGACGGTTCTTCTTGCGGAGAACCGTCCGGTTTGTTATGTGCGCTTCAGTGCGTCAGGCAGCCAGCTTACAGCTGGGGGCCGGCAGAGACCAGAGCCTTGCCATGCTCGTTGCCCTCGTACTTCTTGAAGTTCTTGATGAAGCGGCTTGCCAGATCCTTGGCCTTCTCTTCCCACTGGGAAGCGTCAGCATAGGTATCGCGGGGATCCAGAATGCCGGTGTCAACACCGTTCAGCACGGTGGGAACCTCGAAGTCGAAGTAGGGAATCTTCTTGGTGGGGACATTGTTGATGTCGCCGCTCAGGATAGCGTCAATGATGCCGCGGGTATCCTTGATGGAGATGCGCTTGCCGGTGCCGTTCCAGCCAGTGTTGACCAGATAAGCCTTGGCACCGCTCTTCTGCATCTTCTTGACCAGCTCTTCAGCATACTTGGTGGGGTGCAGCTCCAGGAAGGCCTGGCCGAAGCATGCGGAGAAGGTGGGGGTGGGCTCGGTGATGCCGCGCTCGGTGCCTGCCAGCTTTGCAGTGAAGCCGGACAGGAAGTAATACTGGGTCTGCTCGGGGCTCAGGATAGAGACCGGGGGCAGGACGCCGAATGCATCAGCAGACAGGAAGATGACGTTCTTTGCTGCGGGTGCGGAAGAGATCGGGCGCACGATGTTCTGGATGTGGTTGATGGGGTAGGACACACGGGTGTTCTCGGTGACGGACTTGTCAGCGAAGTCGATCTTGCCCTCAGCATCCAGAGTGACATTCTCCAGCAGAGCGTTGCGCTTGATGGCGTTGTAGATATCGGGCTCAGAATCCTTGTCCAGGTTGATGACCTTTGCGTAGCAGCCGCCCTCGAAGTTGAAGACGCCGTTGTCATCCCAGCCGTGCTCGTCGTCGCCGATCAGCAGGCGCTTGGGGTCGGTGGACAGGGTGGTCTTGCCGGTGCCGGACAGACCGAAGAAGATGGCGGTGTTCTTGCCCTCCATATCGGTGTTGGCAGAGCAGTGCATGGAAGCCATGCCCTTCAGCGGCAGGAAGTAGTTCATCATGGAGAACATGCCCTTCTTCATCTCGCCGCCGTACCAGGTGTTGATGATGACCTGCTCACGGCTGGTGATGTTGAAGGCGACGCAGGTCTCGGAGTTGAGGCCCAGTTCCTTGTAGTTCTCAACCTTGGCCTTGGAAGCGTTGTAGACAACGAAATCAGGCTCAAAGTTCTCCAGCTCCTCAGCGGTGGGCTTGATGAACATGTTGGTGACGAAGTGTGCCTGCCAGGCCACTTCCATGATGAAACGGACAGCCATGCGGGTGTCCTTGTTTGCGCCGCAGAAAGCATCCACGACGAACAGGCGCTTGTTGGACAGCTCCTTCTTGGCGATCTCCTTCACAGCAGCCCAAGCTTCCTGAGAAGCGGGGTGGTTGTCGTTCTTGTACTCGTCGGAAGTCCACCACACGGTGTCCTTGGAGTTCTCGTCCATGACGATGAACTTATCCTTGGGGGAACGGCCGGTGTAGATGCCGGTCATGACGTTCACAGCGCCCAGCTCGCTGACCTGGCCCTTCTCGTAGCCTTCCAGACCGGGCTTGGTCTCTTCCTCGAACAGCTGCTCGTAGGAGGGATTGTACACGACCTCAGTCGTGCCGGTAATGCCATACTTGGTAAGATCCAACTTTGCCATATTCGCTATACCTCTACTTTCGTTTGATCCATACATCCTGTGTATAGGGCACAGCGGTTCCCGGCGGGCCGGGCGCTGCGCGGAGAAGAGCTGCAGTTTGTAAATGCAAATTCTCCTGTTTATCATTATACATAAAAGTATCCCGAAATCAATAAACGAATCGTGCTATTTGCAGAAAAGAAACAAATTTCATAAAGAATCTTAACCACTTGAAGCAAATTCAGGAAACAAAAGCGGGGGTCAAAACCTGAAAAAATAAGGTGGAACGGCAGAAAAACGATTTTTTGATAAAATTTTGACGAGCTGGGATGCATGGAGAAAACGCGCAGAAAAATCGGTCTTTCCCGGGAAAACGGAATCTCGGACGGCCGTAGAACAAAAAATAACGGATTATTTTGTGCAATTTTTACGGTATTTCATTCGTTTCTATGGCAAAGGGCCCTTGTATATGATATACTTTTCAGAAAACGGCGCTCTCGCTTTTGTGCGCGGGGCGCATGACATATAGATAAGGAACACGTTATGAAAACCATCTACATCCTGCTCACCCGCTCCGGCACGCTGCTGTCGAACCTGGTCTACGCCTTTACCGGTGCAGAATACACCCACGCTTCGCTGGCGTTTGACGAAGATCTGAGCTGCCTGTACAGTTCCACCCGCAAAAACGGCTACACCATGTTCCCGGCAGGCCCCAGCAAAGAATACCTGAACCGGGGCGTGTTCCGCCTGCGGGAAAACGTGCCCTGCGCTCTGTATGCGCTGGAAGTGACCGATGAAGCCTATGTCCGTGCCCGCCGCCGTGCGGAACACATGATGGCCCACGGGAATCTTTATCGCTTCAACGTCATCGGGCTTGCTCTGTGCGGGTTTCACATCCGCTGGCAGCGCCGACGGCACTATTTCTGTTCCCAGCTGGTGGGCGAGGTACTGGAAAAGAGCGGCTCAATGGAGCTGCCCAAGCACACCACGCTGATGCGGCCCAACGATTTTTCCCGCATGGAGCAGCTGCAGTGTGTTTTCCGGGGAAAGCTGGCCGACCTGCCGCAGCGCCGGGAGATGGAATTTGACCAGAACGAGACGGTGGTGGGTGTGTATCTGGGGCTGGCGCTGGGCCTGTTCCGGGCGGGAGTTTCCGGGGTGAAAAGCATTTTTTGAAAAAATTGAAATTTTGTGTTGACAAAGTCGGACTCCTATGCTAAAATAATCGAGTCGGGAGCGAACACCCGATGCAAAATGGACGTATGGCCCGTTGGTCAAGCGGTTAAGACAGAGGCCTCTCACGCCTTTAACATCGGTTCGATTCCGGTACGGGTCACCATTTTATAGTAGTAAAACGGCCATGTGCCGTTTTATATAGATGCCTCTTTAGCTCAGTCGGTTAGAGCACCTGACTGTTAATCAGGGTGTCGCCTGTTCGAGTCAGGCAAGAGGCGCCAGCAAAGCGATGGAAATTTTCCATCGCTTTTTTCTTTTTCACGGCGGCTTTTGTTGACAGCAAAAGCGGGGCGGGATATACTTAACATAATAAAAACGCCTCTCCGCCTGCGAAAAAGCCTTCCCCCTCGGGGGAAGGTGGCGCGTCAGCGCCGGATGAGGGGAAGCAGCGGCCAGATGCCGCTTTAACAGAACGAAATCTGAAGGTGACTACCCCTCATCCGCTTCACTTCGTTCAGCACCTTCCCCCAAGGGGGAAGGCTTATAAAAGGAGAACATCATGAAAAAAGTTATTCTGACCGGCGACCGTCCCACCGGCCGCCTGCATGTGGGCCACTACGTTGGCTCCCTGAAAGAGCGTGTCCGTCTGCAGAACTCCGGCGAGTACGACGAAATTTACGTCATGATCGCCGATGCACAGGCTCTGACCGACAACGCCGACAACCCGGAAAAGGTGCGCCAGAACATCCTGCAGGTGGCGCTGGACTATCTGGCCTGCGGCATCGACCCGGCCAAGACCCACATCTTTATCCAGTCCATGGTGCCCGAGCTGACTGAGCTGAGCTTCTATTATATGAACCTCGTCACCGTCAGCCGCCTGCAGCGCAACCCCACCGTCAAGACCGAGATCCAGATGCGCAACTTTGAGACCAGCATCCCGGTGGGCTTCTTCTGCTATCCCATCAGCCAGGCTGCGGACATCACCGCATTCAAGGCTACCACGGTGCCCGCTGGTGAGGACCAGAAACCCATGATCGAGCAGTGCTGCGAGATCGTGCACAAGTTCAACTCCGTCTACGGCGAGACTCTGGTGGAGCCCGAGATCGTTCTGCCTCAGAATGCTGCCTGCCTGCGCCTGCCCGGCATCGACGGCAAGGCCAAGATGAGCAAATCTCTGGGCAACTGCATCTACCTGTCTGAGGAACCCGAGGACATCAAGAAGAAGGTCATGTCCATGTACACCGACCCGAACCACCTGCGCGTGCAGGACCCCGGCAAGGTGGAGGGCAACCCCGTGTTCATCTATCTGGACGCATTCTGCCGCCCCGAGCACTTCGCAGAGTTCTGGCCCGAGTACCAGAACCTCGACGAGCTGAAGGCACACTATCAGCGCGGCGGCTTGGGTGACGTGAAGGTGAAGAAGTTCCTGAACAGCGTCATGCAGGCTGAGTTGGAACCCATCCGCACCCGCCGCAAGGAGTGGGAGCAGCGTCTGCCGGAGGTCGTGGAGATCCTGAAAGAGGGCAGCGCTTATGCAGAAAAAACTGCTGCCGCCACTCTGGCAGATGTGCGTAAGTCCATGCGCATCGACTACTTCGATAACGACAACCTGCTGAAATAAAATACGATTCAAAATGGCTGCGCGTGCGCTTCGCCATTGACAGCGGAAATAATATTTTTATATTTGAACTCCGGAAAAATCTGCGGATTTTTCCGGAGTTCTTTTTCACGGAATGAGTTGTGACGAAAAAACAGCAAGATTCATAGATTCTGTATGGAAACACACTTTTGGCTGTGCTAGAATAAGGCCAGTGATGAAAATAGAAAAGGAGTGTTTTTCATGTATCAGGCATCCGATGTACGCTATTCCTCCATGCCGTACCACCGCTGCGGCAAAAGCGGCCTGCTGCTGCCGGCTGTGTCACTGGGCTTCTGGCACAACTTCGGCGATACCGGCCATTACGAGACCATGAAACAGCTCTGCTTCACGGCGTTCGACCACGGCATCACTCACTTTGACCTTGCCAACAATTATGGCCCGGAGCCGGGCAGCGCCGAGAAGAATCTTGGCCGCATCCTGCATGAGAACTTTATGCCCTACCGTGACGAGCTCATCATCAGCACCAAGGCGGGCTACACCATGTGGGACGGCCCCTACGGCGACTGGGGCAGCCGGAAGTACCTGCTGGCCAGCCTTGACCAGAGCCTGAAACGCCTGGGGCTGGACTATGTGGATATCTACTATCACCACCGCATGGACCCCAACACTCCGCTGGAAGAGACGATGGGCGCCCTTGCCACGGCGGTGCAGAGCGGTAAGGCCCTGTATGCGGGCCTGTCCAACTACAACGGCGAAACGCTGGAAAAGGCCGCAGCCATCCTGAACGAGCTGCATGTGCCCTTCGTCATCAACCAGAACCGCTACTCCATTTTTGACCGAACCATCGAGCAGAACGGCCTGAAAGACACGGCTGTGCGCCTGAATAAGGGCATCATCGCGTTCAGCCCGCTGGCACAGGGCCTGCTGACCAACCGCTACCTGAACGGCATCCCGGCGGACAGCCGCGTGCGCACCGACGGCCGCTTCCTGAAGGAATCTGCCATCACTGAAGAAAAGCTGGCCCAGATCCGCGCTCTGAACGAGATCGCGGCTTCCCGCGGGCAGACACTGGCCGAAATGGCACTGGCGTGGATCCTGAAGGACGGCAAGGTCACCAGCGTGCTGATCGGTGCATCCCGCCCGGAACAGATCTTGGATAATATCAAGGCGCTGGAGAATACTTCCTTTACCGAAGAAGAACTGAAAGCCATTGATAAGGCTTCGGGATTTGGAGCATAACGATGAATAAAACCGTATGGATCACAGGCGCAAGCTCCGGCATTGGCCGGGAGTTTGCCCGCCGCTATGCAAAGATGGGCTGCCGGCTCATCCTGACCGCCCGCCGCACAGACCGGCTGGAAGCCCTTGCCGCGGAGTTGGGCACGCCCTGCCGTATTCTGCCCGCAGACCTCGCCAGCGAAGCGGACTGCGCACGCCTGTTTGAAGAGCTGGCAGGGGAGAACATCGACATCTTCATCAACAACGCCGGTTTCGGCGTCTGCGGCAGTTATCTGGAAACTGATGCCGCCAAAGAAGAAGAGATGGTCAAAGTCAATGTGGAAGCCATGGCGCGGCTGTTCCGGTTCGCCGTGCGAAAGATGGACGCCGCAGGCGGCGGCACCATCCTGAATGTGGCGTCTTCGGCGGGTCTTTTGCCCGGCGGGCCCTATATGGCAGGCTACTATGCCAGCAAGGCCTATGTGGTCAGCCTGACCCGGGGCGTGGCCGAAGAACTGCGGGAGCAGCGCAGCCCGGTGTATGTGTGCGCCCTCTGCCCGGGCCCGGTGAACACCGAGTTCAACGACCGTGCGGGCGTGGTGTTTGCCCTCAAGGGCATCACGCCGGAATTCTGCGTGGACGAAGCCCTTCTCGGCATGATGCACCACAAGACCATCATCGTGCCGTCGGCTTTCATGCGGCTGTGCACCACGGCACAGAAGCTTGTGCCCACCCCGCTGCTGATGCCCATTGTGGCACGGCAGCAGAAGAAAAAGTTAGGATGACATTTTGTCAATAAGCCCAAATTTCAAGATGCTGTTTTGTGCGTTCTGATGATGAATGGAAAGTTGCATACAAGCGATTTTGGGCTTTTGGCAGATTTGCGCAGTTTTTGATGAAAAATTCTGCCGCGCAAAAGAAATTACAGTAAAAATGCGAAAGAAAATGCCTTGACAGCGCGGGAAAAGAATGTTAGTCTAGTATACAAGAGAGGTGCAGAACTGCGCTGGCAGGCGCTGCACCCTGCAAAGCTGAACGGGGCACTTCCCCCGCCAAAAGAACAATTTGATTGGAGGACTCTATTATGGCACAGTGCACTCCCAAATCTTTTGATCTGACCGGCAAGGTCGCGCTGATCACCGGCGCATCCTACGGCATCGGCATGGCTATCGCAAAGGCAATGGCAGCCAATGGCGCAACCATCGTTTTCAACGACATCAAGCAGGAGCTGGTCGATAAGGGCCTGGCATCCTATGCAGAAGCAGGCATCAAGGCTCACGGCTACGTCTGCGACGTCACCGATGAGGACGCCGTCAACGCCATGGTCGCCAAGATCACCGAGGAAGTCGGCCACATCAACATTCTGGTCAACAACGCCGGCATCATCAAGCGCATCCCCATGACCGAGATGAGCGCTGCTCAGTTCCGTCAGGTCATCGATGTTGACCTGAACGCTCCCTTCATCGTGTCCAAGGCCATCATTCCCGACATGATCGCACAGGGCGGCGGCAAGATCATCAACATCTGCTCCATGATGAGCGAGCTGGGCCGTGAGACCGTCTCCGCTTACGCTGCTGCAAAGGGCGGCCTGAAGATGCTGACCAAGAACATCGCTTCCGAGTACGGCGCATACAACATCCAGTGCAACGGCATCGGCCCCGGCTACATTGCTACCCCGCAGACCGCGCCTCTGCGCGAAGTTCAGCCCGATGGAAGCCGTCATCCCTTCGACCAGTTCATCGTTGCCAAGACCCCCGCAGGCCGCTGGGGCGAGGCAGAGGATCTGGGCGGACCCGCTGTCTTCCTGGCATCTGAGGCTTCTGACTTCGTCAATGGCCTGATCCTGTACGTCGATGGCGGCATCCTGGCTTACATCGGCAAGCAGCCCCAGTAATTTCTGAGGGTACTCCAAAGAACTAAGCACGGCGGCAGCCGGGCGGGCCTAGCCTGTCGGCTGCCGCCTTTTGCATTTGTTGTGCAGGAAAGGATGTTGTGTTATAATGGAAAAACAGCATAAAGACGCGGCATGGGTGCCTCATGCCGAGATCGAGCCGGAAGTGTGTGGGCAGGGCGTGAAGCGCCGCATTCTGGCCTACAGCAAGGACGCCATGTGCGTGGAAAACACCTTTGAGACCGGCGGCGTGGGCGCGATGCACTGCCACCCCCACACTCAGATCACCTACATCGTCTCCGGCCGCTACCGTTTTACCATCGGGGATGAGACCCGCGAGGTGGGCCCCGGCGACACCCTGCTCAAGCAGAACGGTGTCATGCACGGCTGCGTCTGTCTGGAAGGCGGCGTGATGCTGGATTTCTTTACCCCCATGCGGGAGGAATTCGTTTGACGCCTGCACTTTGCAGGAGGAAATCATAAGAAGGAGAAGAAACTACTATGAAGATCGCACTCATCAACGAGAACAGCCAGGCCGCAAAGAACGGCATCATTGAAGCTGCCCTGAAAAAGGTCGTGGAGCCCATGGGCCACGAGGTGGTCAACTATGGCATGTACGCTGCCGACGACGCTGCACAGCTGACCTATGTCCAGTGCGGCATTCTGGCCGCTATTCTGCTGAACAGCGGCGCTGCCGACTACGTCATCACCGGCTGCGGCACCGGCGAGGGTGCCATGCTGGCCCTGAACAGCTTCCCCAGCGTCATCTGCGGCCATGTGGAAGACCCCGTGGATGCCTACACCTTTGCCCACGTCAACGACGGCAACGCCGTTGCCATGCCGTTTGCCAAGGGCTTCGGCTGGGGCGGTGAGCTGAACCTCGAATACTGCTTCGAAAAGCTGTTCGGCTTCGGCCACGGTCAGGGCTACCCCAAGGAGCGCGTGGAGCCCGAGCAGCGCAACAAGAAGATCCTGGACGGCGTGCGCGCCGTGGCCTTCAAGCCGCTGGTGGAAATTCTGAAGGGCATCGATCAGGATCTTGTGAAGGGCGCTGTGGCCGGTGCAAAGTTCAGCGAACTGTTCTTCGCTTCCTGCAAGGATGAAGAGCTGGCTGCTTACGTCAAGACCCTGCTGTAAGATACGGGTGGCAGAACCATGGAATGGCTTTACCATCTGAATGCAGGCGTCACCCACGGGCTGGAGGGCTTTCTGGAAACCGCAGTGCCCATGATCGCAGGCCTTGCCGAAGTGATCGGCCTGTTCATCATCATCACCAGTCTGGCCAAGGCGACCTATCACTATATCCGTGATACCTTTTTCCACGACCATCATGATTTTCATCACGAGATGAGCAGCGGCCTGACCACTGCGCTGGAATTCCTGATGTCGGCGGAGATCGCAAAGACCTTCCTTCTGCAGAATCTGGAATCGGTGGTGCCGCTGGCCGCGACCTTCGCGCTGCGCGCCATGATGAGCCTGATGCTGCACTGGGAAATGCAGGGCGGCCACCGCTCCGGCCGCAAAACAGAAGGCGGGGAAAAGAACGACTAACAAAGTTTTGGCCAAACTTTTGCCGCCGAAGCTTTGTCCCTGTTGTGAAAAACGTAAAACCTTGACATGAGCCCTTGACACTTTTGCACAAAGGGACTATACTCGTGCCATCGAAAGCAAAGGCGCTGACGGAAGCAATTCCGCCAGCGCCTTTTGTGTTTTCGGGGATATTGCCGCTCGGGGGAAAATAGAGGGTCTCCTGAGTGCAAGAAAGACGTTCCTGCGTGCAATCGGCACGGGGAGCGTGAAAGGCTTCCCCCTTGGGGGAAGCTGTCGCCGCAGGCGACTGATGAGGGGTAACTGGCGCAAGAACTCGTTTCCCTAGAGCGGAATCGAGAGATGACTTCCCCTCATTCGTCATTGCCTGCGCAATGCCACCTTCCCCCGAGGGGGAAGGCAAACTGGGGAGGTATGGAAAGTTATGTTCAGCTCCGTCAACACCTGTTGGACGCTCGTGGGAGCGTTCCTCGTTTACTTCATGCAGGCGGGTTTTGCCCTGTGTGAAGCTGGTTTCACCCGTGCGAAGAACACCGGTAATATTCTGATGAAGAATATGATGGACTTCTGCATCGGCACTCCGTGCTACTGGCTCATCGGCTTCGGCCTGATGTTCGGCGGCACCGGCGCTCTGATCGGTGGCTTCGACCCGTTCATTCAGGGCGACTACAGCCATCTGGGTCTGGATATCCCGCTGTGGGTCTACATCGTGTTCCAGACCGTGTTCTGCGCAACGGCCGCCACCATCGTGTCCGGCTCCATGGCAGAACGCACCAACTTCAAGGCTTACTGCGTTTACTCCGCCGCCATTTCGCTGCTGGTGTATCCCATCTGCGGCCACTGGATGTGGGGCGGCGGCTGGCTGCAGAGCATGGGCTTCCATGACTTTGCCGGTTCCGCAGCAGTCCACAATGTGGGCGGCGTCATCGCTCTGCTGGGCGCCTGGATGCTGGGCCCCCGCATTGGCAAGTACGACAAGAACGGCAAGCCCCACGCCATTCCCGGCCACAACCTGACCGCCGGTGCTCTGGGCGTGTTCATCCTGTGGTTCTGCTGGTTCGGCTTCAACGGCGGCTCTTCTCTGAGCCTTGCCACCGACGAGACCATGACCCTGACCGGTCTGGTCTGCTTCAACACCAACCTTGCTGCAGCTGTTGCTACCTGTGTGACCATGCTGTTCACCTGGAAGCGCTACGGCAAGCCCGATGTCTCCATGACCCTGAACGGCTCTCTGGCCGGTCTGGTGGCCATCACCGCAGGCTGCGACACCGTTTCTCCGTTTGGTGCATTCATCATCGGCTTTGTGGCCGGTATCCTTGTTGTCCTGAGCGTTGAGTTCTTCGATAACATCGCCAAGGTGGATGACCCCGTCGGCGCGGTCTCCGTCCACTTTGCAAACGGCGTGTGGGGCACCATTGCTGTGGGCCTGTTCTCCACCGGTGCCAACACCGAGCACGCAGGCCTGTTCTACGGCGGCGGTCTGGCACAGCTGGGCACTCAGCTTCTGGGCCTCGTCACCGTTGACCTCTACGTCGTCGTTGTGATGTTCATCATCTTCAAGATCATCGATAAGACCATCGGCCTGCGCGTCCCCGCAGAGGTGGAGATCGACGGTCTGGATATCCACGAGCACGGTCTGGCATCCGCCTACGCTGGCTTCTCCATCTCCGACGCCAACGCAGCCGCCATGGTGCCCAACGAGAACACCGACCTCGGCGAGGACGATGTGACCAAGGCCACCGACAAGCAGATCAGTGCCGCTGTGCCTGTGGTGCGTGAGCCTTCTCCCGTTATCCACGATGGCGTGTACGACACCGGTATGCACAAGGTGTCCATCATTGCAAAGCTGTCCAAGTTCGACCAGCTCAAGACCGCCCTCAACGATCTGGGTGTCACCGGCATGACCGTGACGCAGGTCATGGGCTGTGGCATCCAGAAGGGCACCAGCGAGAAGTACCGCGGCGTGCCTGTGGATACTACGCTGCTGCCCAAGATCAAGGTGGAGGTCATCGTCTCCAAGATCAGTGTGGACGCTGTGGTGGAAGCCGCCAAGAAGGCTCTGTACACCGGCCACATCGGCGATGGCAAGATCTTTGTCTACAATGTGACCCGCGTGGTCAAGATCCGCACCGGCGAAGAGGACTTCGCCGCCCTGCAGGATGTGGAGTAAGGCTCCACAGCAATAATTGTTATCCCGCCGTGACGGCGCGATAAATAGATTTGTTCTCCTTTTTCCTTTTTTCTGATCCAAATCTCTAAATGGCAACCGAATCAAAGGCCCCGCTTCTGCGCACAAAGAAGCGGGGCTTTTGGTCTGTATAAAAACAAAAGCGACAGTGCATAAAAAAATTGCATTGTCGCTTTTTGAGAGAGAAATATTCCTTGAACTTGTCCGGGTTGCGGCTCCCAGCGTCTGCTTTGGCCCTTGAGCGGGCCTTGCATCCTGCTGGCCGCGGCCCCAACAGCTCCTCCCTGTTTCCGCCGCAGGCGGCGGTCGTCGCCGTTGCCTACTACCTGTGCAAGTGGCTTAACGACCACTTCAAGGGACAGTAAGCCCAAAGAAGCCCCTCGGTATTCCCAGTACCGAGGGGCTTCGCTCTTGGTGAGCCAATGGAATATGCAATCCTGACAGATGCATTGCCTACCTTTAGTATATGCGAATTTGCAAAAAAGTCAAGCCAGCGATAAAAAATTCTTTTTCCAGCATCTATCCCTTGAAATTTGCCGCCTGGTGTGCTACAATCAGCATAGTTTCATCCTGTTTAAAATGTTGATGCGGACAAACCGAAGCTCCGTACCCATGCCGCAGAGAGGGCTGCCCCGTTTCCGGGTGCTGCAAGCAGCCTGCCATGGCCCCGGCTTCTACCACCGCAGAGTGCAGAGGAGAACCTCTGCCGGGTGCGCCCGTTACAGCACAGCGAGTGGCACGCTGCGGCGTGCAATTCGGGTGGAACCGTGGAACGTTTCTGGATTTTCAGGCGCTTCATCCCGTTGTAAGTGTGCGGGATGGAGCGCTTTTTATTATTCGTTTATCTGTCAAAGGAGAATGCATCATGAAGATCATTTATAAGGACGGCCACGTTGACGAGTGCCCGCAGGATCAGGAACTGCACGTCATCCGCCACACCGCAGCCCACATTATGGCTCAGGCCATCAAGCGCCTGTATCCGCAGGCTGATTTCGCTTTCGGCCCCGCCACCGAGAACGGCTTCTACTACGACGTCGATCTGGGCGACCAGAAGCTCTCCGACGAAGATCTGGCCAACATCGAAAAAGAGATGCGCAAGATCGTCAAGGAAAACCTGCCCATCAAGCCCTTCATCCTGCCCCGTGCCGAGGCTGTCAAGCTGATGGAAGAGCGCAAGGAAAACTACAAGATCGAGCACATGGCTGATCTGGCCGATGAGACCGAGTTCAGCTTCTTCCAGCAGGGCGAGTACGTTGATATGTGCATCGGACCTCACCTGACCTACACCAAGGCCCTGAAGGCTTTCAAGATCACTCAGCAGTCCGGCGCATACTGGAAGAACGACAAGGAAAACAAGATGCTGACCCGTATCAACGGCGTGGCCTTCCACAATCAGGAAGAGCTGGACGCTTGGGAGAAGGAGCAGCAGGAGGCCCGCGAGCGCGATCACCGCAAGATCGGCAAGGAGATGGGCCTGTTCATGACCGATGATCTGGTTGGCCGCGGCCTGCCCATGTTCCTGCCCGCAGGCTACACCGTCTGGCAGGAGCTGGAGAACTATATTAAGGCCAAGGAGCGCGCACGCGGCTATCTGCACGTTATGACTCCCTGCATCGGCACCGTGAACCTGTACAAGACCTCCGGCCACTGGGACCATTACCGTGAGAATATGTTCCCCGCCATGGAGATGGAGGGTGAGAGCTATGTTCTGCGCCCGATGAACTGCCCCCACCACATGATGATCTATGCAAATCATCCCCACTCTTACCGCGACCTGCCCATGCGCATCGGTGAGATCGCTCATGACTTCCGCTATGAGTCCTCCGGCACCCTGAAGGGCATTGAGCGCGGCCGTCACTTCTGCCAGAACGACGCCCACCTGTTCTGCACCCCGGAGCAGATCAAGAGCGAAGTTGCCGACGTCTGCAACCTGATCTTCGAGACCTACAAGGACTTCAACATTACCGACTACCGCTGTGTTCTGTCCCTGCGTGACCCCGCCGATAAGAAGAAGTATCACGATGATGATGCAATGTGGAACCACGCAGAGCAGGCTCTGCGCGAGGTTCTGACCGAGCTGGGCATCCACTTCACCGAGGAGATCGGTGAGGCTGCTTTCTACGGCCCGAAGCTGGACGTCAACGTCAAGCCCGCTGTGGGTGCTGAGTACACCCTGTCCACCTGCCAGCTGGACTTCTGCCTGCCCGCAAAGTTCCACCTGACCTATGTGGACAAGGACGGCACCGAGAAGACCCCCGTGGTTCTGCACCGCGCAATTCTGGGCTCTCTGGACCGCTTCATGGCTTACCTGATCGAAGAGACCAAGGGCAAGTTCCCCACCTGGCTGGCACCTGTGCAGGTCAAGGTCCTGCCTGTGTCCGAGAAGACTCTGGACTATGCCGAGGGCGTCACCGAGAAGCTGGTGGAGGCCGGTGTCCGCGTGGCTCTGGACGACGACAACCAGAAGATCGGCTACAAGATCCGTGCCGCACAGCAGGTGGACCGTGTGCCTTATATGCTGGTTCTGGGTGCCAAGGAAGCCGAAGCAGGCAACGTCTCCGTGCGTGACCGCAAGGGCGAGACCACCACGATGGAGCTGGCTGACTTCATCGCAAAGGTGACCGACGAGATCAAGAACCGCACTTACAACGCCTGATTAGATTTTGAAGAATAAGAAGCGCCGCTTTCCCGGAAAATGGGAAGGCGGCGCTTTTTTACTGCGGCGGCAGGTTTTTCCGGTCCACCCAGGCGTGGAGAGCGGAATACAGCGCGGCATAGAGCAGCCCGGCAACAGCCCAGATGATCCAGCTCTTTTTCCAGTCGTCTGCCCAGAAGCTGTATCCCAGATAGGCGGCGGTCACGATGCACCAGTAGGCACCGGAAAACCAGCCCATCCGGCGGTTCATCTGCTTTTCATTGAGGGAGTAGCCGCCGGTCTGCAGCAGCTTGTCGAAGCTGCCCTGGGTCATGCCGGCCCGGATGAAAAGCTGCACCGCCCCAGCCACGATGGCCAGCAGCAGATCGACCGCAGCCATGACCCAGACATCCGAAGCCCCCAGCATAGCGGCGGCCATCAGCGGCACCGCGGCCAGCACGCAGAGCACCACGCCAAAGGTCATGCTGCGGCGGTAAACGGGGGCAAAATCCTGCTTTTTCCGCTCCACGATGCCCGCCACGCCGTAGGCGAGGTCGAGGGGCTCTTTTTCAAGGCATTCGTATTTTTCCAGCTGGAAGGCCGCAGGCAGGGTGAACAGCAGCCCCAGCGCTACCATGACCAGCAGAACGATAAGGCCCAGCCCGGCGAACTGCTCTTCGCTGGGCGTGCCGTCGGCCAGCGCACTCAGCTGGAGCAGGCAGACGGGGCTGAGGATGCACAGCCCCACGCCCGCCGCCATTCTGCCGCGCACGGCCTGCACCGTGTCAAGGTATTCATTCGCTTCGTCCAGCGTGACCACCCGGCGGGGCTCGGCGGCCTGCTCAACTGCCTGAACCACGGTGGGGGCGTCCGGCTGGTCCAGCTGGTCTTTCAGCAGGTAGTCCGTGGTCACTTCAAAAAGACCGCTCAGCTTCAGAATCTTATCAAGGTCAGGGATGGACGCGCCGCTCTCCCATTTGGATACGGCCTGCCGGGACACGTCCAGCTGACCGGCAAGCTCTTCCTGACTCCAGCCCTTCTGGCGGCGGAGCAGGGCGATTTTTTCAGCTAAGATCATAAAGGGTTCCTCATTTCTTGCCGCAGGGGAGCGGCGGTTTTCGTAAAGCAAGCTGTTTTTACACCCTTATCTTACCAGATTTTTCGGTTGACAACTACCAATTGCGGCTGGAAATCTGTCAACTGGCGGTTGCGGGCAGGCAAAAAAACATTTTTCTGCAAAAAAAAACAGAGCCGGGACGATGTTAAGTCGTCCCGGCTCTGTCTGAAAAGAAAGGAGAAGAAAAGATCAAGCGGTTTCTTTCTGGGCGCTCTTCACGGCCAGTGCCTTGGCAGGCTTCATCAGCAGCACGCACACGCCGTTGAAGATGACGGAGCCCACGATGAAGGTGATGAAGAACTGGGGCAGGTGAGTGGCAAGCGCAGTGGTGTCAATGCAGGCAACGGTCAGGTAGGCAAAGCCCACATTGTTCAGCACTTTGGGTGCGTAGGGGTGCAGGATGATGAGGATGAACAGCACCACAGCCAGAGGGATCAGGAAGCCGAAGAAACTGCCCAGAATGGGGGTCAGTGCGGTGATGGACAGCAGAGCCACCACCGTGAGGATCAGGCCCACCAGGCCGCCAAGCTCGACGGTGACGAAGCGGTCTTTCACATCGCCTTCGAGGGTGAACATCATGATGTTGCTCAGGAAGATCAGCCAGCTGTATTCCAGGCCGGTCAGGTGGACGATGGCGTTGGCGATGAGGATCCACACCAGCAGCATCAGGCGGAAGTACAGCAGAAAGCGCTTGGTCACAGTTTCGTTCATGTCAGAGTCCTTCTTTCTTGTTTTAGTGCAAGAGAATGTTTGCAAAATGTTGTTTTTGACAGGCAAAACCTGCGTTGATATCGCCATTATACAATATTCACATGCCAAAAACAAGACTTTGACAAGAATAAATTGCAGATTTTGGAAATTTGGGCTTGCAGAATGCGCTGAAGTGGGAAAGCTGCAGCTTCCCGGGCATCGGCACCGATTATTCCGGCACGATGCCGCGACGCCATGTCTGAAGGGCGGGCTGCGGCTAAAATCGACGAGGCTGACCCGCGTGGAAAGAAAAGCTTTCTTTCGCTGGTGGTCTGGCGAGCGCAGGCGGGACGGAGTGAGCGGTGCCGATGCCAACATCAACGCCCTTGTCCCCTCCCGCCAACCGTAGTATAATAAAGCCGTGAATATTTTGCCGCACCTGCGGCTTTTGAAAAAGGGGAGGAACTTTCAATGAACAAACCGGTACTTGTGGTCATGGCGGCCGGCATGGGCAGCCGTTACGGCGGCATGAAGCAGATCGACCCGGTGGGGCCGAACGGGCAGGTGATCGTGGACTATTCCCTCTACGATGCCCGCCGCGCAGGCTTTGAGACGGTGATCTTTGTCATCAAGCACGAGATCGAGGAGGCTTTCAAGTCCGCCATCGGTGAGCGTGTGTCCAAGGCCATGAACGTGAAATATGCATTCCAGCAGCTGGACGAGCTGCCCGCAGGCTTTTCCATCCCGGAGGGCCGTGTGAAGCCCTGGGGCACCTGTCACGCCGTTCTGGCCGCAAAAGACCTCATCGACGGCCCGTTTGCGGTCATCAATGCAGATGATTATTACGGCCCTGAGGCGTTCAGGGTGATGTACGATTACCTGTCCACCCACGAAGACGGTGATTTCTACGATTACTGCATGGTGAGCTATCTGCTCAAGAACACTGTCTCTGAAAATGGCAGTGTGGCCCGCGGTGTGTGCGTGACCAACCCGGACGGCACCCTGCACAGCGTCACCGAACGCACCCGCATTGAGACTTACGAGGGCGGCGTGCACTACACCGAGGATGGCGGCGAGAACTGGAATGACCTTCCCGGCGACACCCCCGTCAGCATGAACCTGTGGGGCTTTGGCAAGAGCTTTCTGGTGGAAGCTGAACAGCGCTTTGCCGGCTGGCTGACTGAGAATCTGCCGAAGAACCCGATGAAGTGCGAATATTTCCTGCCGCTGGTGGTCACCGAGCTCATTGAAGAAAACAAGGCAAAGATCCAGGTGCTGCGCAGCACGGATAAGTGGTACGGCGTTACCTACCGTGAGGACAAGCCGCTGGTGGTGGAAGCTATCGCCCGCAAGACCGCCGAGGGGCAGTACCCCGAAAACCTGTGGGCATAACGATTTGAAAAGCTCCGCATGCGCGGCGCTTTTGACAGCGGAAATTTATTTTTGATTTTGACCTCCAGAAAAATCTTCGGATTTTTCTGGAGGTCTTTTTCACGAGAGGAGAGCGAAACCGGCAAATGCTGCCCTGCACGGCTTTTCCGTAAAAATAAAAATCGGAAACGACCGCAGCCGTTTCCGATTTTTTTAATGATAAAATGTTCAATTATTTATTTCGTCGGGGGGGGGGGGTAAGAGTAGCTGCTTCATCCGCGAAGATCCAGATGGTTTCGTGGATGTGGACGCCGCTGCTGGAATACGGTGTGACCTTGACGCGGAAGACCGTGCCGTCAGTCTTTTTGTAGGTGTGCTCCACGATGTCGCCCACCAGCACTTTGCTGCGGATGAAATCGTAATCGAACAGGTCGTTCAGTGCTTCGCGGTCATCGGCAGCCACCAGTGTATCACGGTACTGACGGAAAGCTGCCTTGAAGGAACCGCCGGAAGTGGCCAGCATCTTCTGGAAGTACTCCGGCACGATGATGCTGCGGGAACTGTCGTCCTGCAGGTCAACCACATAGACGCCCCGATACTTGGGGGCCAGAACGCGCAGGAAGTGCTCGGCGTCCTGCTTTTCCACCAGCGTCTTTTCCAGTTTTTCGTTCAGGCCGCGGATCTGCCGCTGCTGGCCGTTGCGGGCGTAATAAGCCTGCTTTTCGTCCTGCATGGCGGCTTCGGCCTTGCTGACGGCAGAATCCAGCTTGTGCAGATCGTTGACACTCTGGATGCCCACCGAAATCTCATATTCCTTTTCCCGCAGGAAGGAGCGCATCCGGTCCACCGACACCCACACGCTGTAGGGCGGCTGATTGGGGGTCAGGATAACGAACTCGTCGCCGCCCACACGGTAGATGCGGCTGGCAGCGAAGAACTTGCGGATGGCGTTGGCGATGCAGCACAGCATGGAGTCGCCGCTGCGGTGGCCCAGGTGATTGTTCACCTCAGACAGGCCCACCACGTCGATGTAAGTGCAGACCATGGAATCGTATTCGGCGAACTGCAGCTCACGCAGGTCGGTCTCATAGCGGCTGCGGTTCAGCAGGCCGGTCAGGGAATCGTGGCTGTAGGAGAAGTCCAGCTCTTCGCTGAGCTGGTTGGCCTGCATATCCTCGCGCACCAGCACAGTGGACCAGGGGTTCTGGGCGCAGCAGCCGCGGCAGGGGATGAACTCCATGGTGATCCACACGAACTGACCGGACACGTTCTTGCGGAAGCGGTAGGCCTCCGGCTGCTGCGTGTGGAAGATGGTGGAGCGCAGAATGTCCAGATCGGTCTGGTCGGTAAACATTTCGGCATCATCCGGGTGGATGATCTTGTCCGCCACCAGACGGTCGCAGTACGCTGCAAAATCTTCCTCTTTCCCGGTGCCGGGCAGGCGCGGATCACGCTTGACCACCCGGTATTCACCGGTGCTCAGATTCAGCAGCGACAGCTCCAGCACATTGTCGGCAAAGATCTGATAAGCCTGCAGAGCCAGCGCGGTCTGTGCGCTGCTGGTGTCCACCGGGTGGCGGTCGCGCCGGATCAGGTCGCGGTGCATATCCCAGTAGTCGGCGCTGTTGGGCTGTGCCAGCAGCTCTTCGGCGTTTTCCACGGGCATCGGCTTGAAGAAGTAGTAGCCCTGAGTATACAGGCAGTCTGCTGCCTGCAGCATGGACACCTGTTCGGGTGTCTCAACGCCCTCCGCGATGATGGGCAGATTCAGGCGGTGGGCCATGTCCACCACCGATTCCACGATCTGCACGCCCTTGTCGCGGTTTTTCTGGTTCATGTCGATGAGCTTCATGTCCAGCTTGATGGCATCGACATTGGTGTCCTTGAGCATGTTCAGGGAAGAGTAGCCGCTGCCGAAGTCGTCCATCATGACCGAGAAGCCCTTGCGGTGCAGGCCCTGAATGGTGTTCTCCACCAGAACGGCGTTCTCAGCCACCATAGTCTCGGTGATCTCGGCCACCAGAAGCTTGGGCTCGAGCTGATATTTTTCCACCAGATCGGAGAAGATCTGCGGCACGTCCAGGTTGACGATGTCCACCACGGAGACGTTCACCGACACGGGCACCAGATTGCTGCCATTTTCCTGCCATTTCTGCAGGGTCTGGCAGACCGATTCCCAGATGTACTGATCCAACTGGGTCACGAGGCCGGTGCTTTCCAGCAGGGGCATGAACTCAGCGGGCGGCACGCAGCCGCGGGTGGGGTGGTTCCAGCGCACCAGTGCTTCCATGCCCACGATGGCGCGGGTCATGCTGTTGCACTTGGGCTGCAGGAAGAAACAGAATTCGTGATTGGCCAGAGCATGCTCCAGCTCGCTGAGGAGCTGCTGCTGTTCTTTCAGGTCATTCAGCATGGCCGGGGCGAAGCGGTGGACGCCGCCCACGGCGGGGTTCGGGTCCATGGCTGCGATCTGCGCATAATTGCACAGGGTCTGCACATCGGCATCCGGATGCTCTGCCACCGGGCACAGGCCGAAAGTGAGAAAGAAGGTGACATCCTGACGCTTGGTGTTCACGCTGGTCTGCAGCTTGCCGATAATGGCCAGCTGCTTTTCCTTGTCGTCCGGCAGGCAGACGACGAAATCGTCATTGCCCCAGTAGCCCACAGGGATGCCGTCCGGCGTGCAGTAGGCCAGCAGGTGCTGCGCCAGCTGCTGCAGCAGAGCAGTGCCCTGTTCTGTGCCGTACAGTTCATTGTAGAGCTTGAAGTGCTCGATATCCAGTGCGGCGACGCACCATTTTTTCTCTTTGTGTGCCGTCAGAAACTCCTGCAGCTGCTGCAAAAAAGCGTCTTTGCGAGCGATCTGTGCAAGCGCGTCTGCTTTTGGCGCGCTGACGGCTTCATTCTTTTTCAATTCTGACATAAAATTATCCCTCGCTATCAGACAGGATCAGACGGAACAGGACATAGTAAGTCAATTCTATGTATCAGTATAACACTATTTTGCGGCTTTGCAAATAGATATTTGCAACTTTACACCAAAAAAGCAGGAAACAGGGCGGCTTCCCGGCAGACGGAAACAAAAAAACGCCGCACCGTTTGTTTCCGGTGCGGCGGAAAGGAAACACATCAGGCTTCCTTCGGCGGGTCCTGCTCGTCGTTTTTGCGGCCAAGGCTCTGGCGCAGGGCCTTGAGGGTGGTCTTCTTCACGCCATGCTTCAGGTCGGGGAAGGCACGGAGCATGCGGCGGGGGCCCACGATGCGGGGCGTGCGCAGCAGCTGGGCCTGCATCTCGTCGCTGCGGGCCTGCAGGTCTTCGGCCAGCTGTTCCAGACGCAGCAGTTCGGCGGCACGCTCGGCGGTGCCTTTTGCGGCCAGCTTTGCGGCGTTGGCGGCTTCGGCGGCGTTGAGCTTGGCGATCTCAGAAGCATGCTTTGCGGCCTCCATGGCTTCGTCGGTCTTGGCGTGCACGGCAGCCATGGTCTCACGCAGGCTGCGCTTTTCCGGGGCAGCGTCCCGGGCTTCGGCAGCAGCCAGCTTGAGCTGCAGGCGCTGCTCGTCCAGCTTCTGGTCGGCGGTCAGGGTGGTGGTGCCAAGCAGCTGGGTCATGGCGTCGCTGACGGCGTGGATGCTGTCGGCCAGCTGTTCCATGGTGTCCAGCGTTTTGCTCAGGCCGGAAGCAGCAAAGGCGGTGACCACCACGTCGGCGGCATAAATGGCGTAGAACACGAACATCAGGATCAGCCCGACGAAGGGCGGGATCGTGTCCACAAGGCCCGCAATGATGGGGTGGGCGATCTTCATGACCACCAGTGTGCCCACGCCCCACAGCAGGCAGAACTCAAGGCAGATATAGCCGCCGATGTTGAACGGGAAGTCGCTGTAGTCCCACCAGCGTGTGTGGTAAACTTTTTCCAGCAGCCAGCCGCCCACGAGCTCCAGGGTGCTGGGCAGGATCACGCCGCCGATGTACAGTAAGATCACATTGTTCTGGATCGGCGTCAGCGTGAACAGCACGATGATCATGCCGAAGCCGTAGATGGGGCACACCGGGCCGTTGAGGAAGCCGCGGTTCACCAGTTCGCCGGTGGTGGCGGCGGCGTAAATGACCTCCAGACACCACCCGACGCAGGAATAGATCAGGAAATACGCAAAGATGTGATACAGCGAAAAGCCGCACACCATGGTATCCGTGAAAAAGGAAAGCATAAAACACCTCCATAAAGAATGATGTTGCCGCGCAAATGATGCGCTGCGCTATGAGGTTCCGGCTGAGCCGGAATGATGTGCGCTGCGGCGCAGGAAGAAAACAGAAGCCTTTAATTCTGCTTGTGCACGATCTTATATTCGTCGCCCGGCTCAAAGAACGGGCAGGCCGCAGTGCTGTGGGAGAGATAGCGGGCCATTTCGTCTTCGTCCAGAGAGCCGCCCTCGGCGCAGTAATAGCTGCCGTATTCATCCTGAACGTTATTCAGGCACAGCTCGCAGGGGTCATTCATGGGCTTCGCCTTCCTGCGCAGCCTTTGCGGCGGCTTCGGCTGCTTCCCGGGCCTGACGCTTGAGCACCTTGGGCTCGATCCAGGTCACGCTGGCGGGGTCAGGGTTCTTGCGGGCGATCAGAGCTTTGATCTTGATGCCCATCTCAGTGAACATGCCCTCGTGTTCGGTGCGGATGTTCCACTCCGGCTCGTTCTCATGCAGGTCCCAGGTCATCCACTCGATGTCGTAGCCGGAAGCGGGGAAGTATTCCAGACTGTCGCGGAACAGATCCTCGTCGTCGGTCTTGAAGTAGATCTCGCCGCCATCCTTCAGGAACTCACGGTAGTTGATGAGCTGGCGGGGGTAGGTCAGGCGGTGCTTGTGGGAAGAGCCGTTCTTGCTCCACGGATTGCAGAAGTTGATGTAGATGCGGCTCACGGTATCTTCTGCAGTGATGACGCCCTTGATGCGCTCAATGTCGGTGCTCATGATCTTCACATTGTCGATGGGGCGGTTCGCAGCCTGATAGGCGGCTTCGATCTTGCGCTTGGCGAGGATCAGCACCTTGTCGGTGATGTCGATGCCGAGGTAATTGTTTTCCGGGTGGGCGCAGGCCAGCTGGGAGATGAAGCCGCCCTTGCCGCAGCCCAGTTCCAGCACAAAGGGCTGTTCCGGGCGGGCGTATTGTGCGTGCCATTTGCCGCCCCAGATCAGCGGCTCGTGGACGTGGAAATCAGCTGCCATCAGCTCGTCGTGGGCATAGGGTTTGAAACGCATTCTCATAAAATTGTTCTCCTTGATGTTGTGAAACTCCTTCAGCCGCCTTCTTCGCCAGCCGTTCCCCACTCTGTCGCTTCGCGACATCTCTCCCCGGCCGGGGAGAGTCTTTCTCAGCGAGGGAGCCTCTGGCGAAGAGACAAAGCTTTCTGCACTGCCAAAGCCTCCCTCCGGGAGGGAGGTGGCATCGCGTAGCGATGACGGAAGGAGTTATTTCATATTTTTCAAAAACTCTTCCACCTGCTCCGGGGCGGCGGCGCAGCTGCCCTGACAGATGCCGGGCTTTCCGCCGCCGCGGCCGTTCAGGGCGGCGTTCAAAGCCTTGGTCAGGGCGCGGACATCGCCGTCCGCCTGTGCAATGCAGTAGCCGGTGCCCTTTTCGGTGGGGGTCAGGGCCGCGCACAGGCCGGTGGTGGCTTCGGTCAGGCGGACAGCCAGCCGGTGCAGGCCGTCCGGGTCAAGGCCGGGCACGATGCGGATGGCGTCTTCACCGGGGCTGACCAGCTGGGCCAGCGCGTCGAACAGCTGTGCACACATTCCAAAATGGTTAAACTTGAGGGCGGTATACTCGTCGTAAACACGGTGGACGGCCACGGCAGTCTGGTCAGCCTTGGCGGACAGCAGAGCGCCGATGTCTGCCTGACGGGCGCGCATGGCCTGCGCCGCCAGCAGGGCGCGTTCGCCGCACACCACGCTCAGCCGCACGCCGCCCTTGTAGTTCTCGGATGCAAGGATCTTGATCTGGCCCACCTGACCGGTGGAGGCGGTGTGGGTGCCGCAGCAGGCGCAGACATCTGCGCCGGGGATGGTCACGATGCGCACCTGACCCTCGATCTCCTTTTTGGAGCGGTAGGTCAGCTGGGCCAGCTCTTCCCGGGTGGGATAGGTGATCAGGACAGGCACATTCTGCCAGATGATGCGGTTGGCGGCAAGTTCGGCCTCCCGCAGGCCCTCGGCGCTGATGGGCACGCTGGTGTCCATGCGCACGGCTTCGGAACCGATGTGGAAGCCCACATTCTCGGCCCCGAACATCTGGTGCAGGATGCCGGAGAGGATGTGCTCGCCGGTGTGCTGCTGCATCTTATCAAAGCGCCATGCCCAGTCGATGCGGCCCGTGACGGCGGCGCCGGGCACGGCGGCTTCCGGCAGGGAAGCCACTGTGTGCCAGATGACGCCGTTGTGTTCGTGGACGTCGGTGACAGTAAGTGCCGTGCCGTCCGGCAAAGTCAGGGTGCCGCGGTCAGCGGGCTGCCCGCCGCCTTCGGGATAAAACACCGTGCCGTCCAGCGCGATGCGTCCGCTGCCGCTTCTTTCGTCCGGCTCGGCGGCAAGGATATGGCTCTCCGCTTCGGTGCGGAAAGCGTCTTGTTCAAAATACTTCTCAGTGCGCTGCATGGCGCAGATACCTCCTGTTCAAGGTGAAGCATAACGATTTAAAATGGCCGCCGCAGGCTCTGGCCATATTCAGCGGAAATTTTATTTTTTGCAGAATTGGAATGACTGCGGTCGTTCCAATTCTGCTTTTTCACGCAAGGGGTCGTAAAGGCTAACGACAAAAGAGATTTTACTGCATCTGCCGGTTCCGGCCCTTCTGGTGAAAATGTGTTTGGAGCGGCCCGCGTTTGTGTAGCAATGAAAGCCCCAGTGGGGCTTTTAAGCGGCGAGCGGTCTGCGTCAGCAGATGGAGGGGTCTTGCCCCGACAAGTTCCGCAGGCCGCGACAAACGCGAAATTAAAAATCCGGATTCCGCTGAATATAGCCAGAGCGAAAGCGGAGGCTATTTAAAATAAAAAAGGAATACTCACCCAGTCTAAAACTCAGTATACCACGTTTTTTGCCTGTGGAAAATAGTCTGCGATTATGTTATGATAAGAATCAACAATCTCCCATCCGAAATGTTGAAAAAGTGAGGAAGGTAAGACCATGCGTGAAAGTGGAATTTTGATGCCGGTGTCCAGCCTGCCCGGCCCCTACGGGATCGGCTGCTTCGGCAAGGAAGCATTCAAGTTCGTGGATTTTCTGGCCGATGCGGGCCAGAAGATCTGGCAGCTGCTGCCCCTGAGCCCCACCGGCTACGGCGACAGCCCTTATCAGAGCTGCTCGGCTTTTGCGGGCAACCCTTATTTCATCGACCTCGACGCCCTGAAGGAAGAGGGCCTGCTCACCGCTGCCCAGCTCAAGGCGGAAGACTGGGGGACGAACCCCAAAGAAGTGGACTACGGCACCCTGTATGTCAGCCGCTATAAGGTGCTGCGCACCGCCTACGCCGCATGGCGCAGGAGCTGTGCGGGCCTGCACGGCTGCACCTATTACTTCCCGGATGACTACTATGCATTCACCCTTGCCAATGAAGAGTGGCTGGACGACTACGCCCTGTACATGGCCCTGAAAGCGGCCAACGGCATGAAGAACTGGGTGGAGTGGGAGCGCCCCTACCGCCTGCGCGACAAGAACGCACTGGCACAGTTCTCCGCTGAGAACGAGGAAGAGATCGGCTTCTGGAAGTTTGTGCAGTACAAGTTTGCCATTCAGTGGCAGGCCGTGAAGAGCTACGCCAATGAAAAGGGCGTGAAGATCCTGGGCGATATCCCCATCTATGTTTCTGCGGACTCGGTGGACGCCTGGGTGGGCGGTGAGCTGTTCGAGCTGGACAGCAATGGCGGCTTTGCCCGCGTGGCCGGCTGCCCGCCGGATTACTTCTCCGCCGACGGCCAGCTGTGGGGCAACCCGCTGTACAACTGGGAATATCACAAGAAGACCGGCTACGCCTGGTGGATCAAGCGCGTGCGCCATGCGCTGGGCATCTACGACCTGCTGCGCATCGACCACTTCCGCGGCTTCGACACCTATTGGGCCATCCCGGCGGGCAGCACCACCGCCCGCGGCGGCAAGTGGGAGATCGGCCCCCGCATGGACCTGTTCAATGCGCTGGAAGCTGCTCTCGGCAAGCTGCCCATCATTGCGGAGGATCTGGGCGACCTGGTGCCCAGCGTTCGTGAACTGCTGGCGGACAGCACTTTCCCGGGCATGAAGGTTTTGCAGTTCGCGTTCAGCGGCGGCGACAACGAATATCTGCCCCACAATCACATCAAGAACAGCGTGGTCTACCCGGGCACCCACGATAATACCACGCTGGCTGATTGGTGGGAGAATGGTGCCGCTGAAAAGGAAAAGGCCAACGCGGCGGCTTATCTGCATCTGACCGGCGCAAAGCCCACCGCCAGGGAGCTGGCAACCGTCAAGACCGACGACGCCCGCATTGCTCTGCTGCGTGCGGCACTGGGCTCTGTGGCCGACCGTGCCATCATCCCGATGTACGACTGGCTGGGTCTGGGTGCTGAAGCACACCTGAACACCCCGGGCAAGCTGGGCGGCAACTGGGCTTGGCGCGCCGCTGCCGGTTTTGGCACCAAGACGCTGGCAAAGACCATCAACGACGAGTGCAGCGTCTACTGCCGCGTATAAATCGCGGGTTTGGATTGAGCAATGTTTGACAATCTGACGAAAATGTAAAAACTCCGGCAAAAAATTGTGCGTTTTGCTGGTAAAGTTTTCGCTCCAATGGTATAATGCCGTTAAAGCGGTATTATACCATTTTTTCGTCTGAATGCGTTCCCGGTGTTCCCGGCAACAGCGCAGAGGGTGGGAATGTGATATAATGAGCAGAGCGTTCCCCAAAAGTGTGCGGGGAACAGGAGATGGCATGCGGCATTTATGGGACTGCCGGGTGCCCGGATGATGGGGAAAAACACATGAAGAAAGAATGGACTGAGCAGGGTCTGCGCAGCCTTGCGCAATCGGCGCAGGCAGCGTTTGAGACTGTGACCCTGACCGAAGAGCAGCCGGGCGACGGCTGGCGGGACGACGGCCTGCGTGTGGATTATGAGCTGCGCAACGGCCGGGTGGACTGCGTGCTGCGCCGCCATGTGGAAGCAGAGGGAAAATGCTTTGAGCTGCAGATGTCGGCTCCGCTGGCAGGCAATGTTCTGCCGGAAGAGCGCATGACCCCTCGTGAGCGGGAACTGTGCCGTGAGGACATGAGCCACGATTTCCTGACCGGCGTGTATAACCGCCGCTATCTGGAAACCGTGTTTGCCGAAAAGCTGGAGCAATGCGCGGCGCAGGGCCGCAAGGCAGCGGTGGCGCTGGTGTCCATTGACGATGGCCAGAAACTGCGGGACAGCTACGGCCAGCCCGTGATGGATCAGCTGCACTGCTTTGTGGGCAACCAGTGGAAAAAGAGCTTTGACACCCCCGCGGCGCGCATCGTCTGCCGACTGACCGGCAGCATCTTTGTGGTGGGCTGCGTGGATGCCGATGCAAAGCAGCTGGCCGACGAGATGGAGATGCTCTATTCTCAGATGCCTCATGCCTGCATCACCACGGTGGGCCTGATGCACCGGGTGCCCTTCACGCTGAGCTGCGGCGTGGCCGGGCTTGAGGATGTGCAGGCCAAGAGCTGGCAGGCTCTTTACGAAAAGTGCGACGAGCGCCTGCGTGCGGCACAGACCGCCGGCGGCGACCGGGTGCAGAGCAGATAAACGGAAATGCATAAAATCCCCCTTCTGGTGCAAGCTAATGCCGGAAGGGGGATTTTTGTATGGAAAACCAGAAAAATGATAATCTGAATCTTTTGGAAGCAGTGGTGCAGAACACGGAGATGGGCAAGAACACTTTGGAGCAGATCGTACCCATGACCGACGATGTGCAGTTCAAGGCAGAACTGCTGCGCCAGCGCAACGTGTACCACCAGCTCAATCAGGAAGCCCACACCGCCATCGAGGCCTGCGGCGGCACCGCCCAGGGTCAGAGCGCCATGGCAAAGTTCAACACTAAAATGGGCATCAGCATGAAGACCATGACCGACAAGTCCACCCGCAATCTGGCCGAGATGCTCACGCAGGGCAGCGGCATGGGTGTGGTGGACTGCGTAAAGGCCCAGAAGGACTACCCCAACGCCGCCCCCGGCACAAAGCGCTTGGTGCAGCGCTTGCAGGATTTTCAGGAGGAGAGCCGGGTAAAACTGGAACAGTTTTTGTAATGATAAAATGATGTGCGCTGCAGCACATGAAAAAACGAACCCGCCCGTCAGGTTTCATTACCTGACGGGCGGGTTTATTGCCGCGAAAGCGGCACATCATTTTGCAAAGCAAAGCATCATCTGCGGCAGCAGACAACATGCCGCAGGTGCATCATTTTACAGGGCTTCCACCATTGCTGCCACGATCTTGGTGGCGGTGGCCACATACTCACTGATGCTGAACTTCTTCACCACCAGCACTTCGTGGCCGTCTTCGTCGGCGTTGTCGCTCATGGCGCGCAGAATGACGCAGGGCACCCCGTTCTTGGCGGCGACCTGGCTCACAGCGGCACCTTCCATCTCCACACAGTCCGGAGCGCATTTGGCCTCAATGGCGGCTTTGGTTTCGCTGTCGCCCACAAACAGGTCGCCGGTGGCGATCTTGCCCACCAGAGCCTTGACGCCTGCGTCAGCGCAGGCCTTTTCAGCGGCAGCGATCAGCTCGGGGTCGCCGGTGTACTCCTTCAGGAACGGCGGGTTCTGGCAGATCATGTCCAGCTGGGCGTCGTGATAGAGCACGGTCTTGCCGATGACCACGTCGCCGATGCCGATCTTGCTGGTCATGTTGCCGGCGATGCCGGAGAAGATGATCTTCTCCGCGCCGAACTTGGTGATGAGCACCTGCGTGGTGGCGGCGGCATTGGCTTTGCCCATGCCTGCGCAGCACACCACGACCTGCTTGCCTGCCAGAGTGCCCTTGTGGTAATCCACGCCGCCGTAGGGCTCAACGGTGACGTTTTCCAGTTTTGCACACAGCTGATCGACTTCATCGGGCATTGCGCCCATAATACCAAAGATCATAAAAACCTCTTTTACGATTAAGAATGGCCGCCGTATAAGCTCTGGCCATGTTCAGCGGAAATTTTATTTTTGATTTTGTAAGTTCCAAAAGCCTGCGGGCTTTTGGAACTTACTTTGAGGGGGGCTGTCACCGAAGGTGACGGGAGGAGGTTGTTTCACTTACACGTTGAACAGGAACTCAATGACATCGCCGTCATTGACGACATATTCCTTGCCTTCGGTGCGCTGCAGGCCCTTGGCCTTGACGGCGGCGTAATCGAAGTTGTTGGCTTCCAGATCGCTGTAGCCGATGACGCTGGCACGGATGAAGCCGCGCTCGAAGTCGCTGTGAATTTTACCTGCGGCCTGCGGAGCCTTGGTGCCCTTGCGAATGGTCCATGCGCGGCACTCCTTCTTGCCGTCGGTCAGGAAGGAGATCAGGCCCAGCAGATCATAGCTGGCGGTGATGAGGTTGTCCAGGCCGCTGGCCTCGATGCCCATCTCAGCCAGGAACTCTTTCTTCTCCTCGGGGGAATAATCGGCGATATCTTCTTCGGTCTTGGCGCAGATGGGAATATAGCGTGCGCCCTCTTCCTTGGCGCGTGCGGCCACCAGCGGGACGTACTTGTTGTTCTCGATGCCCTCCATCAGGTCGTCCTCGCCCACATTGCAGGCGTACAGCACCGGCTTTGCGCTCAGCAGGCCCATCTCGTGCAGAACAGTCTGCTGCTCGGCGTCGCTCTCGTCGAAGTCGAAGCTGCGGGCGGGCTTGCCGGTGCTCAGGTGGTCGGCCAGCTTCTGCAGCCATGCGGCCTCGGCGGCAGCGCCCTTGTTGTTGCCGCTCTTGGCGGCCTTGGCCATGCGGCCTGCGCGGTTCTGCACGACTTCCAGGTCGGACAGGATCAGCTCATAGTCGATGGCGTCGATGTCGGCGATGGGGTCCACGGCTTCGGCCTTGGACACATCCTCCACCACATGGATGATGTTGTCATCGTCAAAGCAGCGCACCACATGCACGATGGCGTCGCACTCGCGGATGTGGCCCAGGAACTTGTTGCCCAAGCCTGCGCCCTGGCTGGCACCCTTCACCAGGCCGGCGATGTCCACGAACTCCACGATGGCAGGGGTCTTTTTGTTGGTCTGCCAGATCTCAGCCAGCTTGTCCAGACGCTTGTCCGGCACGGCCACGATGCCGCTGTTGGGCTCGATGGTGCAGAAAGGATAATTTGCGGCTTCTGCGTTTTTGGTGGAGGTGATGGCATTGAACAGAGTGGACTTGCCCACGTTAGGAAGTCCCACAATTCCGAGTTTCATATAAAATACGCTCCTTACACGTTTTCTGATTCGCAATCTGCCCGGAAAGGGCATAACAATACATCTATCATTATACGCGAAGAAAACAGCGAGTGCAAGGGCTTTTCCGTTCGGGCTGCCCGCGCAGGCAGAGCAGAGGGCAACAAACCGTTTTACATTGTGCGAATTCTATAGTATACTACCCCTGTTGGTAAATATCAAAAACAGGAAAGGCAGGAATCCGCCATGGAACGCAATGACCCGCGCTATCAGGCGTATGTGGAAATTCTGAAGGAGGAACTGATCCCGGCAATGGGATGCACCGAGCCCATTGCGCTGGCCTACGCTGCGGCCAAGGCCCGGGAGGTGCTGGGCGTGCTGCCGGAGAGTGTGCAGCTGCAGGTGAGCGGCAGCATCATCAAAAATGTGAAAAGCGTCATCGTGCCCAACACCGGGCACCTGAAAGGCATGGAAGCCGCTGTGGCGGCGGGCATCATTGCCGGTTCCGCAGAAAAGGAGCTGGAAGTCATCTCTGAGGTCAGCGAGGATAAGCAGGCCGCCATCCGGGACTACATGCAGACCGTGCCTATCTCCATTGAACATATTGAGCAGGGCCATGTGTTTGACATTATTGTCACCGAACGCAGCGAGAAGTCCTATGTGACCGTGCGCATCGCGGATTTCCATACCAACATCTGCCTGATCGAAAAGGACGGGAAAGTCCTCTACGAAAAGCCGCTGCTGGCCGAGGACGCGCAGGAAAACAGCCGGGCAGACCGCAGCCTGCTGAACATGAAGGACATCTGGGAGTTTGCGGAGACAGCCGACCTGCGGGACGTGGCCGATTTGCTGGAACGCCAGATCCGCTACAACAACGCCATTGCGGAAGAGGGCCTGCTGGGTGATTACGGGGCCAACATCGGCCGGGTGCTGCTGTCCACCTACGGCAACGACGTGTCCATCCGCGCCAAGGCCAAAGCCGCCGCAGGCTCCGACGCCCGCATGAACGGCTGCGAACTGCCGGTCATCATCAACTCCGGAAGCGGCAATCAGGGAATCACCTGCTCGGTTCCCCTCATCGAGTATGCCAAGGAGCTGCACAGCGGCAAGGAAAAACTCTACCGGGCCCTCATCATCTCCAATCTGGTGGCCATCCACGAAAAGACCGGCATCGGCACCCTGTCCGCTTACTGCGGCGCAGTGAGCGCCGGTGCGGGTGCAGGTGCAGGCATCGTCTACCTCTGCGGCGACGGCTATGAGGCCGCTGTCCACACGGTGGTAAACGCGCTGGCCATCGTGTCCGGCATCGTCTGCGACGGCGCAAAGGCATCCTGCGCCGCAAAGATCGCATCCTCGGTGGACGCGGCGCTGTTGGGCTACAACATGTACAAGTGCCATCAGGAATTCAAGGGCGGCGACGGCATCGTGATGAAGGACATTGAGACCACCATCAAGGGCATCGGCCGTCTGGGCAAGGACGGCATGAAGGAGACCAACGAAGAGATCATCCGGTTGATGATCGAGTAAAAAGCGAAAAGCAAAACACCCCGCTGCGGACAGAAAGCTGCCTGCAGCGGGGTATTTTGCGTCACAGTGATTTGGGCGGTGCGGGGTCATCTGTCCTGTTCAGAAGATAATCGGTGGATGTTTTGTAAATGTCGGCCAGCTGGATAAGGGTGACTGTGGGAATATCGCGCAGGCCCTGTTCATAGCGATTGTACTGCGGCTGCGGCATATGCAGGATAGCAGCCAGCTGGCGCTGTGTCAGGTCATGATCCTCGCGCATATCGCGGATACGGCGGTAATAGGCCATAAAATGTCCTCCTGATATCTGAATGGATATCTTGACAGTACCGCAGGAAGATGCTATTCTGAATGTATGATATCCAAATGGATATCAAAAACGCGAAGCACGAGATTTTATGGGCTGAGACAGGAGGACATTCAAATGAAGAAGGTTACGCGGCGTGAATTCTTGCGGGTCACAGCAGCTGCGGCGTTGATATGTACGGCGGTATCGCTGACTGGCTGCGGAAAAAATGTGAAAAAGCTTGTGGTTGGTGACTGGTATCTGGAGGGCGGCAGCCAGCTGAGCCTTACGATTTATGACGATGGCACGGTCAACATTCCGGGCACTTACGGGACGGGTACATGGTCGATTGTGAATGATGATCAACTGAAGATCTCGGATTTCTATGGGGAGACGGTTGTTCTTAAGATAGAAGATATCGACAAAAAATCCATGACGGCTCGTCAGGTGTGGAACGGGCAGGAAAGCACGGAAACCACTGTCTATTGGCACAAGGCAGAAGATGCGATGAAGCATTGAATTGCATGAAAAATTTAGGAGGGCCAGCTGTTGATTGTCGTTTATGTGATTCCGTATATCTCGATTGCTGCAATTATAATAATGGCGGTTGCGGTCGGTTACGTTGCCCTTGAGGTTATCCTGAGGTATATTGTTCCGATATCGGTCGTGATATGGCTCCCGATCATGTGGAATGCATGGTCAAAGTGGAAGGATAAGACCATAGATGATGAGGAAAAGATAAGCTGTGTGGTTTTTCCGCTTTTGCAAGTCCCAACCTATGCGGCTTTGATACAGGAAATTGTTTTGATCGTAGAAGGGTTTGGGCAAGACCTGTTTCGAGCGATTATCAATGTGGTCGGGGCATTTTTGGCTTTTCCGGTTTTGTTGGCGATAGATATGGGTGCAGCGTGGGTGCTGCTGTGGCTTTATAAAAAGGTGATCCGGTCAAAGTGGATAACGATTCTGCTGGCAGTAGTGGTTGCAATCCTGGCCACATGGCTTTTTTGCGGTAAGGGCTGGTGAGAGCGAATGAAAACGGCATTCACAGGGCAAATGGTCAGCGACCTTTTTACAGCCATGCAGGGAAATGGCCTGACAGTGGAAGAATTCTTGATCCCGGAAGGAGTTGAAGAAATCGAGTCAGGTGCCTTTGCAGGAAGAGCCGGGCTCAAACGGGTGAAACTGCCAAGAACTCTGCGCCGTATTGGGACGCTGGCATTTTACGAATGCAGGAGCCTGCAGCAAATAGAACTGCCCGCAAATTTAAAAGAGCTTGGAACAGCCGCATTTAAAAACAGCGGCCTGACTCAGATCAAGATACCGCCGCATATCACAAATGTGGGGAGTGAGGTGTTCGCAGATACTCCGCTGATCTATGCGGAGATAAAAGGCAGCTGTGCAGGAACGGCAATGTTCCGTGGATGCACACGACTCCGCAAACTGGAGATCGGGGAGCGGGTACGGACGATGCCGGAAGGAATGCTATGCGGCTGTACAGCGCTGAAAACGCTTGCTTTGCCTGAAGGACTCAAAACGATCGGAAAAGATGCGTTTCGGGGATGTGTTTCACTGAGGAGCATTTCAATTCCGGAACAGGTGACAGACATCGGTGCAGGGGCATTTTACGGCAGCGGGATACGAAAGGCGATTCTCCCGGCAGGTATCCGGGTCGTCCGATGGCAGACTTTCGGCGAATGTGAACGATTGAAAATGCTCTATCTGCCCAAGGCAGTGGTCTGCGTGGAAGCAGAAGCGTTTTACAACTGCACTGCATTAGAAAAGGTGTGCTGTGAAGCAGAGCTGGGAGAATTTGGCGCACTTGAAATAGGGGCGGAAAATCAGCCGTTGATGCGAGCGACAATCAAATGCGGCGTACAGCGAACACAGCATTATGCCTTGGCATGAAGTGAATGAGTCCGGTATGCTTTGTGTGAAAGCCGCAGGGACGCGGAGTAAAGCTTCTTCCGGCATCTGACAGGAAAATTGAAGAAGGTGACACCCCGCTGCGGACAGAAAGCTGCCTGCAGCGGGGTATTTTGCGTCACAGCGGCGTTGAATAACTTGACAGCACTGCAGCAGAATGTTACTCTGAACATATGGAACGCCCTTGCGGAAGGCGTGCAGAGAAGATGCGTCAAAGGCGTTTGTAAAAATTGCAATAAAATTGTGAGGAGAAAAATCATGGCGAATAAAATGGGGCGGCGCAAATTTTTAAAACTCACTGGGGCGACGGCACTTGCGGTGTCGCTGACCGGTGTTTTGAGCGGCTGCAAAAATGCGGAACTTCGGCGGCAGCGGAAAGCAAGACAGAAAGCTTTGGAAAAGTCGTCCGGTGCTTATGATGAGCCGGTCGTGAGCGTATCGACGAAGATCATCTGGAAAATCAATGACAATATGGACGGAACGGCCGTTCTGGCGGGATACGATGATGCAGGCGAACAGCCGATGGGCAAACTCGTGCTGCCGACGGAATGGTCCGGCAGAATGATCGTGGGACTGGACAGCGGTCTCGGAGGAAAAATCACAAAACTGGTCGTTCCGGGATGCTACAAGACGGTCAACTACTATGGGAGCGATGCGCTGCGGGAACTGACGCTGCAGGAAGGCGTTGAAGAAGTGAGCGGCTTTGAGGGCTGCACGAATCTAAGCAAGGTTCAGCTTCCGCAGACCCTGAAAAGGATCGGGAGATGGACTTTCAAAAGCTGCCAGAGCCTGACGAGCATCGACATCCCCAGCAGTGTGGAAGAAATTGCTGACCAGGCCTTTGCACGCAGCGGCCTGACGGAGATCGTCCTTCCGGAATCGGTAACAAGCTGCGGAGGATGGGTCTTTGGAGAATGCGAAGACCTGACACGGGCAGTCATCCGGGGCAAAGCAATCGGAACCGAGATGTTTTCGGGCTGCGGAAAACTTGCAGTCTGTAAAATGACGGACGCCGTGACCGAGATCCCGGGCGAAATGTTCAGGAACTGCGTTTCTTTGACGGGAATAAAGCTTCCTGCAAGACTGACGCGCATTGGAGGGAGAGCATTCAGCGGATGTGAGTCGCTTGCGGAAATCGTTCTTCCCGAATCGGTCACGGAGATCGAGGACTATGCGTTTGAAAAAACTGCGATCACGAAGTTTGTGATTCCTGATGGAGTGAAAGAACTCCGGTGGGGTACATTCGGTGACTGTCTGAACTTGAGAGCGGTCTACATCCCGAAAACCCTGCAGAGGATCGGGAATTACTCGTTCTCCGGATGCACAAGCCTGACAGATGTATATTATCAGGCGGGGCAGGAAGAATGGGTGTTTATGGAAGTGGCAGATGACAACACCATGCTGCAGGCAGCGCGGATGCATTATCACGCATCTGCCGCGAGCATGAAATGATACCTTAAAATGAGTCTCAACCGGATGCCTGCCAATCTGCTGACATGGAAGCTGTTGCTTTACAAAAGAAGAAAGGCAGAGACAAACTGCAAAAAAATCATACAAAACCTTCTTTATTTTGTCATAACTCTCCCGTATAATAAGGGGTGGAAACCTTTGTCAATCCGCCCGCAGAGCGGGCATTCAGCATAAAAATGGGAGGAAACCATTATGGCCAACGAAAAGATCCTCGTTGTGGACGACGACACCAACATTTGCGAACTGCTGCGGCTCTATCTGACCAAGGAGGGCTATCAGGTCACCATCGCCAACGACGGCGAAGAGGGACTGGAAAAATTCAATCAGGTCAGGCCCGACATGGTGCTGCTGGACGTGATGATGCCCAAGATGGACGGTTTGGAAGTCTGCCGCCGCATCCGCAAGGCGGGCAACACGCCGGTGATGATGCTCACCGCCAAGGGCGAGACCTTTGACAAGGTGCTGGGCCTGGAGCTGGGTGCAGACGATTACATGGTCAAGCCCTTCGATGCCAAGGAAGTGGTGGCCCGCATCAAGGCGGTGCTGCGCCGCTGCCAGACCACCACGGCGGCTGCCGAAAGCACCGAGGGCGTCATTGAATTTGACAATCTCCGTCTGGACATGAACAGCTATGAGCTGCGGGTCAAGGGCAAGGTGGTGGAGGCTCCCCCCAAGGAGCTGGAGCTGCTCAACTGCCTGGCATCTCACCCCAACCGCGTTTACACCCGCGACCAGCTGCTGGACGAAGTGTGGGGCTTTGAATATTACGGCGACAGCCGCACCATTGATGTCCACGTCAAGCGCCTGCGCGAGAAGCTGGCCGGTGCTTCCGACAAGTGGGAGCTGAAAACCGTGTGGGGCGTGGGCTATAAGTTCGAGGTGCGTCAGTAATGCGCAAAAGTATCTCAACGGCGTTCTTCTCGCTGGTGTCCACCCTGATGGTGCTGGGCATCGTGCTGATGGGTTTTTCGGAGTGGGTGCTGTTCAAGAACTATTTTGCCAAAGACCGCTATGAAACGCTGGATCAGGTGGTGGGCGTGGCACAGCGCACGGCCCGTTATCTGGCACAGGAAGCGGCGCTGCCGGAAGGCGATGAGCTGGATGCCCTGAGCACCAAGCTGGAGATCATCGGCGAGAGCGCGGAAGCCTATCTGTTCTTCACCGACAACGACGGCAATGTGATGATCGCATCCAGCCCGGAAAAGCTGGATGCGGATGCGGTGCCGGATGAGATGATGGCGAAGGTCGCGGCCTCCGGCCCGGACTATTACCATGTGTTCGGCACGCTGGATGGCGTATTGACCGAAAAAAGCTACATTACGGTCAGCGAGATGTGCAACGAACGGGGAGAGCACAACGGTTACCTGTTCCTGTGCTCTTCCGGTGAGCAGCTGACCCAGTTCAAGCAGCAGTTCTGGTCCAACTTCCTGCTGTCGGCCTGCGTGATGCTGCTGTGTGCAAGCATCCTGACCAAGTTCCTGATGCGCAGCCTGACCGACCCGCTGCAGAAGATCACCGATGCGGCCCAGAGGTTCGGCGGCGGTGACTTGTCTGTCCGCGTCGAGGGCGTGGAAGGCGAAGGCGAAGCGGCTGATCTGGCCCGCACCTTCAACCGCATGGCGGACAACATCCAGATGAACGACAATTCCCGCGGCCAGTTCATGGGCAACATTGCCCACGAGCTGCGCACCCCCATGACCACCATCAAGGGCTTTGTGGACGGCATTCTGGACGGCACCATCCCGCCGGACATGCAGAACCACTATCTGCAGCTGGTGAGCGAAGAGACCGGCCGTCTGGCGCGGCTGATCCAGAACATGCTGGATCTGTCCAAGCTGGAAAGCGGCGAATATCAGGTCAACGCCCGGATGTTCAACATTTGGGAGACTATCACCGGCGTGGCGCTCTCGGCAGAGCAGCGCATCAACGACGGCATGATCGAGATCGACGGCCTGACCATGGACGAAAAGGTGCTGGTCTATGCCGACCCCGATCTGATCCATCAGGTGGTGTATAACCTGCTGGACAATGCCATCAAGTTCACCCCGGCGGGCGGCACCATCCGCTTCAAGGTGGAAAAGCTGGGGCCTGAAGCCGAGATCTCCATATGGAACTCCGGACAGGGCATCAGCCCGGAAGCCCTGCCCTATGTGTTCCAGCGGTTCTACAAGGAAGACCGCTCCCGCGGCCTGCACGCCCGCGGCGCGGGCCTTGGCCTGAACATCTGCAAGGTGCTGGTGAACCTCTCCGGCGGGCAGATCCGGGTGGAGAGCGAGCAGGGCGAGTGGTGTCGGTTTGTGTTCACGCTGCCCACTGTGGCCCCGAACCCCGGTGGCATGAAGCGCCTGCCGGACGAGGCAGGCGGCGAGCCCGCCGTGGAAGACCCTGCAAGCATGAGACCTGTGGAATAATGCACAGCCAGGCTGCCCCCGTCACGCGGGGCGGTCTGGCTGTTTGTTGTGTTAACGATTAAAAATAGCCGCCGCGTTCGCTTTGGCTATAATTAAGGAAGAAAAATTTTATATTTGCAATTCAGAAAAGCCTGCGGGCTTTTCTGAATTGCGTTTTCACAGGAAGGGTCGTCAAGACAAGCGGCATCTGCTGCCGCTGGCTCCCTGCGGGAGTATCCGCGCAGCAAGGCCAGAAAAATGCAGTTTTCCGTACCGACCCTTTTCGTGAAAATGCGTTTGGAGCGCTCCGCGTTTGCGTAGCAATAAAAGCCCCAGTGGGGCTTTTAAGCGGTGAGCGGTCTGCGTCGGCAGATGGAGGGGCTTTGCCCCGACAAGTTCCGCAGGCCGCGACAAACGCGAAATAAAAATAAAATTTCCGCTGATTATGGCTAGAGCGAAGCGGAGGCCATTTTGGGTGGTTTGGCTGATAAAAGAAATAACGCAAATGGACAAATCTTTCCATTTACGTCATTTCGGTGAAAATCACAGCGGCGGGTTTGATTTTTTGCCCGTTTTCATGTAAACTAAAAGATAACCATGCCCATGCTGTTTTTGCAGCGCAAAACCTGAAAAACGGTGTGACAGATGGGAATAAGAATTTATGAAATAACGGAGCGTAAAGATAGAATATGACGATCGTAAGTCCTTCGATTCTTTCAGCTGACTTTGGCAAGCTGGGCGCGGACTGCCGCATGGTGCTGGACGCCGGCGCACAGATGCTGCATTATGATGTGATGGACGGCCACTTTGTGCCGAACATCAGCTTTGGCGTGCCGGTGCTCAAGAGCCTGCACAAGAACCTTCCGGATGCCTTCTATGATGTGCATCTGATGATCAGCCACCCCCTGCAGTATGCAGAGCCCTTCATCAAGGCGGGTGCCACACTGTACAACTTCCATCTTGAGTGTGAGGATGACATTCAGGCCACCATCGATGCCGTGAAGGCGCTGGGCTGCAAAGTGGGCCTGACCATCAAGCCCGGCACCCAGCCGGAGGCGCTGGTGCCCTATCTCGACCAGCTGGATCTGGTGCTGGTGATGAGCGTAGAGCCTGGCTTCGGCGGGCAGAAGTTCATGCCCTCGGCGCTGGACAAGCTGCGCTGGCTCAAGGCAGAGCGCGAAAAGCGCGGCCTGAAGTATCTGCTGGAAGTGGACGGCGGCGTGGACAGCGTCACGGCTCCTCAGTGTGTGGAAGCTGGTGCGGACATTCTGGTAGCGGGCAGCGCCGTGTTCGGCGCGGCAGACCCTGCTGCAGCGGTGCAGCAGCTTGCCAGCCTTTGAGAGGTGCCGTTTATGGATGAAGCTTTGATCCGGGAGCAGGAAGCCCAGCTTCAGAAGACAGGCCGCTATTACAAGCATGTCTGCTGGATGGCGGTGCCGGTTCTGTGCATGGCCTGCTTCCTCTACGGCCTGCGTCCGCTGCTGCTGTGCGGCATTGCGGTGCTCACCGGCAACCTGTGCGACCGTCTGGTCTCCCTGCTGCGCCACCGCGTGTATCAGGCCAGCGACTTTTCCAATGAGAGCTTTGGCCTTGTCATCGCCCTGCTGATGCCCGCCACGGTGGACATCTATGTGCTGGTGGCGGCAGTTCTGGCGGGCGTGCTCATCGGCAAGGAGATCTTCGGTGGTTACGGCAGCTATCCCTTCAACCCCGCCGCAGTGGGCTATGTTGTGGCGGCGGTGTCCTGGCCGGAACAGGTGTTCCGCTATCCGCAGCCCTACACTGCTGTTCCGCTGTGGGACGCTTCCATGGTGCCGGTGTCCAGTGCCATTGAGGACACTCTGCGCAGCGGCGGCATGCTGAACATCAGTTCGCTGGCGCTGGGTCTGGGCGAATACGCTGCCCCCATGGGCACCGGCGCAGCGCTGGTGCTGCTGGCCTGCGGCCTGTTCATGTGGACCCAGAAGGATGCCCACATGTCGGCCTCGGTGAGTTTTCTGGTTACCTGCGCATTGATCGCGTTCTTCTTCCCGCGGCAGGCGGGTCTGGCGGACAGCGCTGTGCTGGCCAACGCTCTGCCCCGCCTGCAGTGTATGCGGGACGAGCTGCTGACCGGTGCCATCCTGTTCAGCGCCGTGTTCCTCATCAACGAACCCTACACCTGTGTGCATCACCGGATGGGAAGAGTCCTGTACGGCGTGCTGGTGGGTGTGGTGTCCATGGGCTTCCGCTATTACGGCGTCTACGAGACCGGCGTGTGCTTTGCGCTGCTGGTGGTCAACAGCATCTCGGCGTGGATCGACCGCACCGAAGCCCGCCTGTACCGCCTGCTTCATCCGCAGGCCGGAACCGGGAAGGAGGCCGCGCAATGAGAAAATCGACGGCAGAACTGATCGTGAGAGACCCGGGCAAGTTTGCCCATCACGACCGAGTGTTCCTGAATAACCCTGTAGTCATGCAGGGCATGGGCCTTGCCCCGCTGGTGGTGCTTGCCACCTCGGGCCAGAACGCTGTGATGCTGGCGGCGGCTGTGGCGCTGCTGCTGGTGCCCTCCCGCGTGCTGGCCTGCCTGCTGAGCCGTCTGGTGCCCCTGCACGACGAAAGCCCTGACCCCGAGACGCTGCAGAAAAAGCTGCTGCCCCGGGCGCTGGTGTACTGCTTCAGCACGGCCATCGTGTATCTGGCGGCGTATCCCATCCTGAACGCCGTGTTCGGCACCAGCCTGCTGAGCCTGGGCATCTATCTGCCCATGCTGACGGTGGAGCCGCTGCTGACCTACCGCTTCGGCCGCGTGCAGGAGACGGTGCGCAAAGCTGTGTCCAAGGGCGTCCGCATCACGGTGGGCTACGCCCTGCTGCTGGTGCTGCTGGGCTGCGTGCGTGAGTGGCTGTCGGTGGGCACCGTGTTTGGCACGGCCATCGGCCGACGGGCCCTGCTGCCCATGGCGAGCATGCCGGCAGGCGGCTTCATCGTGCTGGGCGTGCTGTGCGCCATCTGGCGTGCACTGGCCCAAAAACGCCGCCGTTATCTTGAAAAAGAGGCCCGCAGCCTTGTGGCTGTGAACCACCAGAAGGAGGCGGACAGCGAACGATGAAAGATGTTGTAATGACCTCTGCAGTGTTCTTCAGCTATGCAGTGCTGGCAGTGTTCGCCCAGAATGCCGTCTTCACCCGCGCACTGGGCGTGTCCCGTCTGGTGCAGCTGGTGGGCGATGACCGCACCAGCAGCGTGCTGTTCGGCCTGCAGCTGTGCATCACGCAGGTGCTGGTGGCCCCCATTGCCTGGTATGCGGGCAGCTGGATCGCTCCGCTGCCCAACCGCGCACAGCTGCGCCCGCTGGTGTATGTGGCCAGCATCGCAGTGGTGTGTGTGCTGGAGCATCTGGTGCTGTGGGCTGCGAAAAATCTGCCCCACCGCAGCGCTCTGCTGCGCATCGTGCCGCTGGCCGGGCTGAACAGCTGCGTGCTGGGCACCGTGCTGGTGGAGCGCACCCAGACCTTCACGCTGGGCCAGAGCCTGGGCTTCGGCTTTGGCAGCGGCCTTGGCTATGTGCTGGCGGTCATGCTGGTGACCGAAGCACGCCACCGCCTGCGCAGCAAGGCCATCCCGGAAGCGTTCCGGGGCCTGCCCATCACGCTGGTGTATATCGGTGTGCTGGCGCTGGCGATCTACGGCTTTACCGGACATTCGGTGATCCTGTGATCCTGACAGGAAAGGAGAATGCACTATGGCAAAATATAAGCGTCAGAAAGTGAAGCGCTATCACCGCAGCTTCTACAGCCGCAGTGCCCGCATCAAAAAAGGCGTCGGCATCGTGGTGCTGATCCTGGCGGTGCTGGGCGCGGCATGGCTGGCAGCGCCTCATGTGCTGGACTGGGCCACCCACACCTGGTACACCGTGGTGAAGAACCGTGATCTGGAAGCAGAGTCGGCTTCCCGTGCAGCTTCCTCGGAGGCTGCGGCGTCCTCTGCTGCACAGACGGCTTCTTCGCAGGCGGCGTCGGAACCCGAAGAGCCGCAGCTGGACGGCAGGGCTGTCACCGGCGGCAGCTGGGTGCGGGTGGATGTGAGCGCTTTGACCGATGATGACGCCATCCGCGCGGCAGCGCAGCAGCTGAAAGCGCAGGGAGCGGACTACGGCCTTGTGACACTGAAGGATGCAAATGGCGTGATCTGCTACGCTTCTCAGGTGTCGGCGGCCTCGGGCAGCATCACCGAAAACCCTGTTGACCCGGCCCACATTGCAGCCATCTTCCGGGAAGAAGGTATCATTCCGGTGGCGCAGGTCGCTGCCTTCAAAGACCCCGTCTCGTCCCGCACCGACCGCAGCATGGCCATCCATTATAACGGCGATGCACTGTGGCTGGACGCCCAGAAGGACGGCAACGCCTGGCTGAACCCCTATTCCGCTGCGGCAGTGGAATATATAGGCGACCTGGTGGAGGAACTGCACGGCATGGGCTTTGAGCAGGCGGTGCTGACCAATGTCCAGTTCCCGAAGCTCAGCCGCAAGCAGGACTACGGCGAAACTGCCGGTGTGTCCCGCGCCGATCAGCTGCGGGCAGACATTGCGGCGCTGCAGACCCGCTTTGAGGGCAGCGTGACCCTGTGGTTCAGCTATACGCTGGATCAGTGCAGCACCAGCAGCGTTTCGCTGGATGTGCCCGCTGTGACGCTGGGCATGAACGACCTGCTGGTCACGGCAGATCAGCTGGACGAAGCCGGACGGCAGCAGCTGCAGCAGTCTGCCGCAGAGGCAGGCGTGCAGAATGTTGTGATCGACAGCGCCGAAAGTTTTCAGTAATGTTGGAATAAACGCCTTGGTATTTATAAGAGGGAGGAATCTGCTATGAATTCGAAATCCTGCTTTGCACCGGCCCACATCCTTCTGCCTTCTGAGCAGATCCCGCTGGAAAAATGGGGCTGCATCGCCTGCGATCAGTTCACCAGCGACCGCGATTACTGGCAGAAGGCTGAACAGGCTGCGGCCGGGAGCCCCAGCACCCTGAACCTGATCCTGCCGGAGGTCTATCTGGAGGACGGCGACGCGGACGCACGCATTGAGAAGATCCATTCCGCCATGGAGGACTATGAGAAGAACGTGCTCACCCGCAGTGTGGACGGCTTTGTCTATGTGGAACGCACCGAGCAGAGCGGCAAGGTGCGTCAGGGCCTTGTGGGCATGGTGGATCTGGAAGCTTACAGCTACCGCCGCGGCGCACCCTGCGCTGTGCGCCCCAGTGAGAGCACTGTGGAAAGCCGCATCCCGCCCCGCATGAAGGTGCGCACCGGCGCGGCACTGGAAACGCCCCACATCATGATGCTGGCGGACGACCCGGAGTGCACCCTCATTGAGCCGGTGGCCGCGCACAAGGCCGAACTGCGCAAGGTGTACGAGGGCGAGCTGATGATGGGCGGCGGCCACATCGCAGGCTGGGCTGTGGAAGACCCGGCTCTCATCGAGCAGATCGAGAACGCCCTGACTGTCCTCGGCAGTCAGGAAGAATTTGACAAAAAGTACCCGGATGCCACCCGCCGCGACCCGCTGACGCTGGCCGTGGGCGACGGCAACCACTCGCTGGCGACCGCCAAGGCCTGCTGGGAAGAGCTGAAGAAGACTCTGACCCCGGAGGAGGCTGCGGTCCACCCGGCCCGCTGGTGCCTGGCAGAAGTGTGCAACGTGCACTCTCCGGCCATTGAGATCGAGCCCATCCACCGGGTGCTGTTCAATGTGGACTGCGCTGCCGTGCTGCTGGCCCTCGTGACCTGGAGCGACGAGAACATGGCCGGCTGCTGCTTCGGCGGCGAAAAGCAGCAGCCTTTCACGCTGGCCGGCCCCCACATGGCCAATGTGCTGAGCTTTGAAGACCCCACGGCCCCGCTGACCGTGGGCACCATCGATGAATTCATCGAGTATTATATCGAGCGCCACCCGGAAGCAAAGGTGGACTATGTGCACGACGAGCCCGCCGTCCGCGCCCTGTGCAAGAAGGGCGCTGTGGCGTTCCTGATGCCGCCGTTTGCCAAGAGCGACCTGTTCAAGGGCGTGGTCATGGGTGGCGTGCTGCCCCGCAAGACCTTCAGCATGGGCCACGCAGAGGAAAAGCGATACTACGTCGAGTGCCGGAAAATTGTAGAATAAAAAGGATGTAAAAAGCCTTCCCCCTCGGGGGAAGGTGGCGAGCTTGCGAGCCGGATGAGGGGAAGCAGAGGCTGGATTTCGTTCATTGAGAGCGGATTCAGAAGATAACTACCCCTCATCCGTCATGCCGCTTCGCGTCCTGACACCTTCCCCCGAGGGGGAAGGCTATCGTTAACTTATAGGAGAAACATGACTTTTAAAGAACTGAATCTGTCCGCCCCGCTTCTGCGCGCTGTGCAGGAGGCAGGCTATGAGACCCCGTCGCCCATTCAGGCGGCGGCGATCCCGCCGGTGCTGTCCGGCCGGGATCTGATGGGCTGCGCCCAGACCGGTACCGGCAAGACGGCTGCTTTTGCGCTGCCCATGCTCGACCGGCTCACGGCCAATGCGCCCCGCCGCAAGGGAGCCGTCCGTGCCCTGATCCTGACCCCCACCCGGGAGCTTGCCCTGCAGATCGGCGAGAGCTTTGACGCCTACGGCAAGTATCTCAAGCTGCGCAGCACGGTCATTTTTGGCGGTGTGGGTCAGGCCCCGCAGGTGGAAGCGCTGAAAAAGGGCGTGGACATCCTCATCGCCTGCCCGGGACGGCTGAACGACCTCATCGGGCAGGGCTTTATCGATCTGTCCGATCTGGAAATTTTCGTGTTGGATGAAGCCGATCGGATGCTGGACATGGGCTTTGTGCATGACGTGAAAAAGGTCATTGCCAAGCTGCCCAAGGAGCGCCAGAACCTGATGTTCAGCGCCACCATGCCCAAGGAGATCGAGCAGCTGGCCGCAGGCATCCTGCGCAAGCCCGCCTTCGTCAAGGTGGACCCGGTGTCCAGCACGGTGGACCGCATCCAGCAGAGCCTTTACCATGTGGAGAAGGGCAACAAGAAGTTCCTGCTGCCCTGGCTCATCAAAAATCTGAACCCTCCGGTGGTGAATGCGCTGGTGTTCAGCCGCACCAAGCACGGCGCGGACAAGATCGCCAAAGACCTGACCAAGCAGGGCATCCCCGCTGCGGCCATCCACGGCAACAAGAGCCAGACCGCCCGTGTCACCGCGCTGGAGGATTTCAAGGCCGGCAAGACCAAGGTGCTGGTGGCCACTGACATTGCCGCCCGCGGCATCGACATCAGCGAGCTGTCCCATGTGTTCAACTACGACCTGCCCGAAGTGCCGGAGACCTATGTGCACCGCATCGGCCGCACGGCCCGTGCCGGTGCCGACGGCACCGCCGTCAGCTTCTGCGCCCCGGAAGAGCAGGAATATCTGGCCGGCATCGAAAAGCTGAACCGCCGCCAGATCCCGGTGGTGTCCGGCCACCCGTGGGACGGTGTGCCCGCCCCGGTGCGCCCTGAGCCGCCCGTGCGCGGCCGCAAACCGAAAGCTGCTGCCGAACAGGCCGGCAGGCAGCCGGAACCCAAGGCGGAAAAGCCCGCCGCAGCCGCAAAGGCAAAGCCTGAAAAAAAGGCCGCTCCCGCACCCAAGGTGCAGGCAAAGCAGCCCGCAAAACAAGAAAAAGAGGAACAACCCATGGATGATACCAAGCGTACTTCCGGCGGACGCAATAATGACCGCCGTTCCAATAACAACAGCCGCCCCCGCCGGGAGCAGAACACCTCCGCCCGCGGCAGCAACGCACAGCCCAAGTTTGACCCCCACTTTGTGAGCGCCCCGGAGACTACACCGCTGCGCCCGGCCAAGAAGGCCCCCGCAGCACCGGCAGCTCCGGCCATCCGCACCGCTGCCCAGCCTGCCCAGAACAATGTGCAGGGCCAGCAGAAGGGCCGCCGCAATGACCGCCCGGCCCGCCCGAACAACGGCCAGCAGGCCGCACAGAGTGCAGACAGCCGCAGCCAGAACAGCCAGCGCGGCCGCGGCCAGAGCCAGAATGCCCCCCGCAGCGCCCAGCCTGCCCGTGCACCCCGGGCGGAATCTGCCCGCCGGGGCCGCAGCGTGCCGGCGAAGGACGAAGACCCGGGCCTTGTGCTCATCAGCCGCCGTCCGCCGCAGCAGAAGTTCACCAACTTCGAAGAGTATATGAATGCCCACGGCGGTGCCACTGCACCCATTGAGGACCACAGCGACGAAGTATGAAACATGAACCGTTTGCCCCGTGGCAGTGCCCCCTGTGCGGGGGAAAGCTGACCGGGGACAGCACCCTGAAATGCGAAAAAGGCCACTGCTTCGACCGTGCCAAAGAGGGCTACTGGCATCTTCTGCCGGTGCAGAGCATGCGCACCAAGGCCCCCGGCGACAGCAAGGAGATGGTGGCCGCCCGCAGGTCGTTCCTGAATGCAGGATATTACGGCATTTTCGGCAGGGCTCTGGGAGAGCTGTGCCTGGAATACGGCGTGGCCGCCGGGCCGGAGACAACGCTGCACCTGCTGGATGCAGGCTGCGGCGAGGGCTGGTATGACCGGTGCATCGCCCAGAGATTCGCCGAAGCGGGGAAGCCGCTTCAGCTGGCAGGCTTTGACATTGCAAAGCCCGCCGTGCGCCTGGCCGCAAAGGCTCTGCCCACGGCACAGTATGCGGTGGCGTCCAGCTTCAGCCAGCCGGTGCGCACTGGCTGGGCCGACCTGCTGCTGAACTGCTTCTCGCCCTTTGCACAGGAGGAATTCCTGCGGGTGCTGCGCCCGGGCGGACGGATGATCTATGTCGTGCCCGGGGCAGAGCACCTCTACCAGATGAAGGCGGTGCTCTACGAAAAGCCCTATAAGAACCCGGTGCAGGAGATCGCTTACGATGGCTTCAGGGCCATCGGGGAGCGGGAGGAGTCCGGCAGAATCACGGTGCCCCACGAACAGCTGGAAGCGCTGTTCGCTATGACGCCCTATTACTGGAAGACGCCCCGCGGCGGCGCAGAACGCCTTGCCGCCCTGCCGGAACTGGAAACGGAGATCTCCTTCCGGTTCCTCGTGTTCGAAAAGTTGTAATAAAAAAGCTCGTCATACAGATTTTGTATGACGAGCTTTTTGTTTCTGACAAAAGCCCCATCCCCGAGGGGGCTGTCGAGCGAATGCGAGACTGGGGGAGTTATGTGTGGTATTCCATCCACTTGCCCTTCCATGTATACAGGGCCATCAGCACAGCGCCGAGACCCCAGCTGACCGGATAAAGGATGAACACGCCGTCGATGCCGGAGAAGAACGGCAGGGCGAACTGGATCCATACGATGCGGAACAGGCACAGCGACACCAGCAGCACCACCATGGGCGGCACACTGGCACCGGTGCCGCGCACCGCGCCCGCCAGCCCGTGCAGGATGCTGAGCAGAAAATAGAACGGGCAGAACCACCGCATGGCCAGCTTGCCGAAGGCGATGACGGCTTCATCCCGGGTGAACAGATGCAGGATGAAGTCCTGCCCGGCCAGCAGGGCTGCGCCGGTGCACAGGGTGTAAAGGATGCCGATGCCCAGCGTGACCCAGACGGCCTTTTTCACCCGGTCCAGCCGCCCGGCACCATAGTTCTGGCCCACAAAGGTGGTGGCCGCCATGCTGATGCTGGTCACAGGCAGAATGTTGAAGCCGTCGATCTTCATGTAAGCGCCAAAGCCCGCCATGGCGGCGGCACCGTAGCCGTTCACACTGGCCTGCACCAGAACGTTGGAAATGGAAATGACCATGTTCTGGATGCCGGTGGGCAGGCCCACCCGGATGATGCGGCCAGCCATTTTGCCATGCAGGCGGATGTCGGCCAGATCCACATGGCAGGCGTCGTCGGTCTTCATCAGGAAGCGCAGGCTCAGCACGCAGGACACCAGCTGGCTCAGGTCGGTGGCGATGGCGGCACCCGCCACGCCCATCTTCAGCCCTGCAATGAGCACGAGGTCCAGCACGATGTTCGTCACGGACGCGGCGGCCAGATAGACCAGAGAGCGGCGGGAGTTGCCCGCAGCATTCAGGATGCCGGCGGTCATGTTGTACACCACGCTGAACAGCACGCCTCCAAAGTAAAGCCGAAGGTAGGTCACGGCGTCGGCCAGCACCTCGGCGGGGGTGTTCATGGCCACCAGAAGGGCTTTGCCGCAGGCCACGCCGCCGATGGTCAGCACAAGGCCCATGACAACGGCAATGGCCAGAGAGGTGTGTACGGCCTCCCGGGCTTCCCGGCGGTCGCCTGCGCCCAGATACTGGGACACCACCACGCCTGCGCCCACGGCTACGCCCTGACTGAAACCGATCAGCAGGTAGATGGGTGAACCGCTGGAGCCCACGGCGGCCAGCGCATTGCTGCCCACAAAGTTGCCCACGATGATGCTGTCGGCGGTGTTGTACATCTGCTGCAGCAGGTTGCCCAGAATCAGCGGCAGGGCAAACAGCAGCAGGTTTTTCACGATGCTGCCTTCGGTCATAAGATTCGTTTTCTGTTTGGATGGTGCCTGTGCAGCAGCCATGTTTCATCCCCCTCTCAAAAATCACCGGTATTTTTAAGCATAGCACAAAAGCGGCAGATGCACAAGAACGCAGAAAACACCGCCGCCCCCGCCCGCCGGAGGATAGGAGAAGTCCGGCAGGTGAGGGCAGCGGTGCTGTATCAGGATAGAGAGATAGCTTATTTGGTTTCGCCCTTGGGCAGCAGACCGGCACGCTCCAGAGCCGGACGCAGGGCGAGGTACAGGATGACGACACACACGGTGGAAGCCACGCTGTTGACGAAGGTGACGCCGCCGGCGATCTTGGTCAGAGCCTGAGCCACGGTGTATTCCTGGCCGAAGATGTACACATTGCGGAAGTAGCCGAGGAACGGGTCGGTCAGCACGTTCAGGAACAGGCCGGAAGCGGCGGACACGATGACCTTGACCAGATAACCGGCACTGTGCTTATCGAGCGTACGCAGCTTGAACGCCTTGTGTGCCACGGCACCGCAGGTGATGCCGATGATGAATTTCAGCACGAAGGTGGTGATGGCGTAGCCCGGGTCGCCGGCCAGAATGTCGGCCAGAGCCAGACCAATGGCACCTGCCAGACCGCCGGACACACCGTCCAGCAGCAGAGCAGTCAGAGCGGTGAAGGTGTTGCCCAGATGGAACGACGAACCGCCGTAGAAGGGCACACGGAAGAACAGATAAGCCACAAGGCTCAGAGCAGCCATGACGCCGGTCAGAGCCAGCTCTTTGGTGGTGAAAGTGCGCTTATACAGCACACTGCCAATGACGATGGCGATGACAACGACTGCCAGCAGCAGCCACATTGCAGTAGTAGACATGATTTACTTTCCCTCCAAATTTCCAACGAAAGCCCAGGAGCTTTCCGCTTTCCCGCAAACACACCAATAAACCTATAAAACTACTTGACATTTGGGTGTCCGGCGGGTATGCTCCTATTATACGCAGAACTGGCACCATGAAAATACCCAGAATAAAGTTTTTTTATGGGGTCAGTTTGGCAGGGTGACCGAACAGGAGGGGGATTTTATGGTTCATTTGACTACGGCGCTGGATGCGGCCTCGTCGGTGCCGCTGTATGAGCAACTGTACGAAAGCCTTGCGGATGAGATGCGCAGCGGAGCGCTTGCGGCGGGCACCCGGATGCCCGGCAAGCGGCGGCTTGCGGCGGAGCTGTCCGTCTCGGTAAACACCGTGGACGCAGCCTATCAGATGCTGGCGGCGGAGGGCTATCTTGAGTCCCGGGAGCGCAGCGGCTTTTATGTACAGGAATATCTGGCGCTGCCCTCCCGCCCGGCAGAGCAGGCGGCACCGCCGAAATTGCCTGCCCCGGAGCCGCCCGCGCCGCCGGTGCGGTATGACCTGTCCACCCGGGGCGTGGACCCGGGGCTGTTCCCGTTCCGCACCTGGGCACGGCTGCAGAAAGAGCTGCTGTATTCCTCGCCGGAACTGCTGACCCATGGGGACGCTCAGGGCGACCCGGCGCTGCGGCAGGCGCTGGCAGAGTATCTCTCCGAGTATCGCGGCGTACAGTGCGGGCCGCATCAGATCGTGGTGGGCGCTGGTCTGGAATATCTGCTGGGGCTGCTGGCCCCGCTGCTGCCGGGCACGACGGCGGTGGAAACGCCGGGTTATCCCCGTGCAAGACAGGTGCTGGAAAACAACGGTGTGCGCTGCTGCTGCCTGCCGGTGGACGGCGACGGCCTTTCGCTGGCGGCGCTGAACCGCTCGGATGCGGCGGTGTGCTACGTCACACCCAGCCATCAGTTTCCCACCGGCGTCACCATGCCGGCAGGCCGCAGGGCAGAGCTGCTGCACTGGGCGGCGCGCAGGCCCGGCCAGAGATATATCATAGAAGATGATTACGACTCGGAGTTCCGCTTCGACACACGGCCTTTGCCCAGCCTGCAGGGCATGGCGGGGGCGGACGGCCCAGTGGTGTATCTCTCCACCTGCTCCCGCAGCCTGGCCCCCAGCATCCGCATCGCCTATATGGTGCTGCCGGAGCATCTGCTGCCTGCCTGGCGGGAAAAATACCGCCTTTACTCCGGCACGGTGAGCCGGTTTGAGCAGCAGACTCTGGCCCGGTTCATCACCGAAGGCTACTTCACCCGGCATCTGGCCCGGGAGCGGGTGGCCTATAAGGCCCGGCGGGACGCACTGACAAAAGCGCTGACCGGGGCATTTTCGGCCAATGAGCTGACTCTTGCGGGCCTGCACACCGGTCTGCATCTGTTGGCCACCCTGAAAGACCCGCCCCCGGATGCGGCTTTGCGCCGTGCCGCCGAAGAGCGGGGCGTGCGGCTGAGCCTGCTGAGCGACTACGACCTGACCGGGGAGAACCCTTCGGCGGCAGGCACACTGGTGCTGGGCTACGGCTCGCTGAAAGACGAAGCCTGTGCTTCGGTGGGGGAAACATTGAAAAAGGTCTGCACGGCGGCAAGGGAAGCTTCGCTGACCGTGTAAGTGCCTGCGGAAGGGTCCCAGTCGCCGGGAAGGGCCTGTGTGTCTACACGGGCGGTGTTGTTGGCGAGGAACTCCAGTGTGCGCTCCAACGTGCTGTAATCCAGTGCGGTCAGGTCGGTGAGCAGAGAAGAACTGACGCCCCGCAGGGCGTCCGGCAGGGTGCTGGGCAGAAGATCAAGGTTCTGACGGAAAAAGGCATCCCAAACAGTGCCGCGGACGGCGGCAGCGTGTGCCGGAGAGAGCGAGGCGTCGGCCTGCAGTTCGCAGAGAAAGCGGCTGGCGTCCCCGGCGGAAATGCCCTGCACGGCCCGGCTGCGGCCATAGCGGGCAAGCTCAGCTTCGGTCAGCGCTCCAGTGAAGCCCACCCGGATGGGGCCGTAGCGGCCCGCGATGCGTTCCAGCACCGCAGGCGACAGGGCCAGATAATGGGTGCCCTCTGGCAGGGGAAGCACCTGTGCCAGCGCTTCCCGGCAGCGGGCGGGGCCCGCAGCGGTGTAGCACCGGGTGAGAGAAGCTTCTTCTTCGGCGAAGGAAACTGTCAGTGCAGAGGGGATGCTGAGCAGATGCACGCAGTTCTGGCCGGCATTCAGGTAGGCCAGCAGAAAACCGGGCTGTTCGCCGGAGACGCACAGCAGCACGGTGAGCTGGTCGGTGGCTCTGGGCAGCTGGACGGGGATGCCGCTTTCGCTTTGGGCGGCCTGCCGGAGCTGGCTGCGCAGCTGCTGACGGGACAGAAGGACGGTTCCGCCCACCAGCGGCACCAGAACCAGAAGTGTTGCGAACAGTGCCGCCCAGAAGGGCTTCCATCCTTTGCTGTGCATCAAACATTCCGCCTTTCGGTTTTTGCATAAAGGTTTGGCCCTCAGGGGAGACTTTATGCAGAAAAGGAGGCGATTCTGCGTGAAAAATGAAAAGAATGTATCCCGTGAGGAGAGGGAAGATCTCTGGCTGGAGATCGGCCCGGCCAGTGCCTACTATGGCACGGACTCTTACAAGACGGCTCTGGAGAACGGCGATGCCAGCCCGGATGGAAAGCGGGTGGGCTTTGAAGGGGCAGAACCCGAAAATGCCGCTGAGCGGCCCGGCCCGGAAAACCTTGCGCTGGAGCCGTGGGACGATGTGCCGCCCATCGACCGGCCCTGAAAAGTCATACAAAAATAAAATTCATGCGTTGGCATCATAGATGAAAAAGCAGCATAAACTTGAATGAATGTCTTGCACACACGGACAAAATATGGTATCATCTTTCTATCGCGCACAGCTGTGCGCGGCGGAAGAACTGAAAAGACGTGCATGGCAGGGGAAAGTCCGTGCACTCTGGAGAAACCCGCTTTGGCGGGTGCCGAAGGTGTAAGGCCGCAGGGAAAGCGGCTGTATCTCTCAGGCAAAAGGACAGAGCATCGTCTTTTGCGCAATGGGGCGCAGCCGGGAAGGCGGCATGCCCCGGCTGCGGAAATGAGAGCGCTTGAATTTTGCGGGCAGAGCCTTTGGCGGGTTCTGCCCGCTTTTGTTTTTGTGTATAGGGGGAAAAGAGAGTATGGTCGAGATCGTCACGCAGGTGAACAACGCCGTCAATGGTGTTGTGTGGGGGCCCTTCGGGCTGGCGCTGCTGTTCTGCACCGGCTTCTGGATGAGCGCCCGCACGGGCTTTTTCCAGTTCCGCAAAATGGGCTACTGGCTCAAGCACACCATTGGTGCCATCTTCACCAATAAGGACGTCACCGCCCACACCAGCAAGGAAGACATGGCCATCAGCCAGTTCCAGAGCATGTGCACGGCGCTGGCGGGCACCATCGGCACCGGCAACATCGTGGGCGTGGCCACGGCCATCGTCTCCGGCGGCCCGGGGGCCATCTTCTGGATGTGGGTCATGGCGCTGCTGGGCATGATGACCAGCTTCTCCGAGAATGTGCTGGGCGTCTACTACCGCCGCAAGAACGAAAAAGGCGAGTGGAGCGGCGGCGCAATGTATTACCTCACCGACGGTCTGGGCGCGAAAAAAGGCTGCAAGACCATCGGCAAGGTGCTGGCGGTGCTGTTTGCCTGCTTCTGCATTCTGGCGTCCTTCGGCATCGGCAACATGAGCCAGATCAACTCCATCGCGGGCAACATGAACGCTGCCTTTGGCGTGCCCACGATCATCACCGGCTTTGCCCTGATGGTGGTCACGGCGCTGATCGTCATTGGCGGATTGAAGCGGGTGGCGGCAGTCACCGAAAAGCTGGTGCCGCTCATGGCGCTGTTCTACATCGCGGGTGCGCTCATCATCGTGGTGCTCCACGCAGGCAACATCCCGGCGGCATTTGCAGCCATCTTCAAGGGTGCATTCAACCTGAACGCAGCAGGCGGCGGTGCGCTGGGCTATGGCATCAGCCAGACCATCACCTGGGGCTTCAAGCGCGGTGCGTTCTCCAACGAAGCCGGCCTTGGCTCCGCCGTCATGGTCAACTCGGCCTCCAACGTCAAGGAGCCGGTGCATCAGGGCATGTGGGGTGTGTTTGAGGTGTTCGCAGACACCATCGTGGTCTGCACTCTGACTGCTCTGGTCATCCTGACCACCGGCGTCGTAGACCTTGAAAGCGGCGCGGTGCTGGCGGGCGTGCAGGACAACGCACTGGTGGGTCAGGCGTTCACCGCTGCATTCGGCAGCTTTGGCCCCAAGTTCATTGCCATCTCCATTCTGCTGTTTGCCTACTCCACTACGCTGGGCTGGAGCCACTACGGCACCAAAGCTGTGGAGTACCTGTTCGGCACCACCGGAAGCCGCATTTATAAAGTCATTTTTGTGTGCATGACTGTGGTGGGTGCCACCATGAAGCTGGGCCTTGCATGGGATCTTTCGGATACCTTCAACGGCCTGATGATGATCCCGAACCTCATCGGCGTGCTGGCCCTGTCCGGCACCGTGGTGGCCATTACGAAAAACTACTTCGACCGCAAGGTGAAGGGCAAGGACATCGAGCCCATGTGGTCGGCGTTCCCGGAGTATCAGAAGGAAGAGGAAGCCGAAGCCGCCGCAGAAGAAGCGGAGCTGGAAAAGGCTGTGAACGAATAATTGTGAGATAAAGCCGCTCATCTGTAAAAGCAGGTGGGCGGCTTTTAAGTGGAATACTTTATAAACAAAGTTGTTGACTGATGGGATATAGAAATGCCGCATTTGAAAAATGAAAAAATTGCAATCGATGAAATAAACTTCCCAGATATCGGTTTCCGCAATTATGTTGCAGAAATATTTGACTTGAGTATTGGCGATTTCCTTTCGCAGGAGGAGTGTGCCACTGTAACTAAAATTGATTTATGGGATATAAAAGTCACGAGTTTGGTGGGAATCGAAAACTTCCCGAATTTGATGGAACTGTATTGCTCCGGTAGTTTACTGACGGAGCTGGACATAAGCCGGAATATAAAACTTATCTGGCTGGATTGTGCAGATAATCAACTGACAGAGTTAGATGTCAGCCGAAATCCTGAACTGGAGGGCCTATGGTGCTCAGGCAACCAGCTAAAAGAAGTGAACGTGAACAAAAATAGCAAGCTGAAAGAGCTGGGATGTGCATTTATGGGACTGTCAGTTCTGGATGTGAGTGAAAATCTCTTGCTGGAGAAATTGGATTGCGCCTGTAACGATTTGACGGCGTTGGATGTTAGCAGAAATGTTCTGTTAAAGGAATTGGATTGTTCTTATAATGATTTAACCATGCTGGAGGTCAGCCGGAACCCGGAATTGATCGTACTGAAATGCGACTATGGAGAGCTGACCGAGCTGGATGTGAGCGGCAGTACAAAACTGAGCATGTTGAGTTGTTCTGATAATGCACTGACTACATTGGATGTGAGTGCCAATCATGGGTTGAAAGAATTGAATTGCAATCTCAATTTACTGACTTTACTGGATACGCATTTGAATTTTATACTGGAAAAACTATATTGTTTCGGCAACGAGTTGATTGGATTGAATGTAATAGACAATACCATGCTGAGAGAACTGGACTGTTCAGCAAATCATCTGACGGCGCTGGACATCAGCCGAAATCCAGAATTGGAATTACTGTACTGTTATGGTAATGAGCTGACCGTATTGGATATACGTGAAAACCTTTTGCTAAAAAAATTGAACTGTGCTCAAAATTGTTTGACCATGCTGAATTTTAATCGAGGCGCTGTGCTGGAAGAATTAAATTGCGCTGGTAATCAACTGACAGGGCTTGATTTAGCAGGATATATTCAGCTGAGAAAACTTGATTGCTCACAAAACCACTTGACCGTGCTGAACGTGAAAGACAGTTCGGGACTGGAAATACTGAACTGTGCCGGAAACCGACTGGTAATACTTAACGTATCATGTTGCCCCGCAGTGACTCTTCCGTTACCAGAAGATACAACACATTGAGTGATGAGAAAGCGCTTCTTGCACCCACCCCCAAATTGCCTTATAATAAACTCAAAAAACAGGGGAGGGAACGCCCATGAGCGAATTTTCCCATCTGAAAAACAAGCTCCTTGCCGAGCAGGTGGAAGACGAGATTTACCATTACATTCTGGATACCCCGCTGGAACCGGGGGCAAAGCTGCCCAATGAATTCGAGCTGGGCGAAAAGTTCGGCGTGGGCCGCAGCACTGTCCGGGAAGCGGTGAAGCTGCTGTCCAGCAAGGGCATCGTGGAGGTGCGGCGGGGCTCCGGCACCTATGTGGTGACGACGGCCAAGGGTCTGTCCGACCCGCTGAACCTGCGCAGCGTGCAGGACAAAAACGCACTGGCACTGGATCTGGTGAATGTGCGCCTGCTGCTGGAGCCGGGCATCGCCGAGATGGCGGCGCTGAATGCCACCGACGAGGACATTGAGCGCATCCGCCGACTGTGCGACCGGGTGGAGAGCAAAATTTACAGCGGTGATCTGTATATCGAGGATGATATCGCGTTCCACACCTGCATTGCCGAGAGCAGCAAGAACATGGTGGTGGAGCAGCTCATCCCCATCATCGACACGGCAGTTATGATGTTCGTGAACGTCACCCACAAAAAGCTCATCGATGAGACCATTGAGACCCACCGCATGATCACCGAAGCCATCGCCCGTCATGACCCCATCGGTGCACGGTCGGCCATGGTGATGCACCTGAACTTCAACCGCACCTATATCAAGATGCTTTATGACGGCGAACTGGAAGACTGATCGCTGCGTTTTCTGCGTCCCCGCACAGCGCAAAGGCTGTGCGGGGACTTTTTGTGTCTAAAGTTGTCTGATGTATTTTTTGGACGGATAAAATGAAAAAGCCGGAAAATTCGCGGCTTTGTATCATGTATCCAAGATTTTTGAGTGAAATGTACCAAAAACTGTGCCGGGTTTTGGCATAAAGTGGGTTTTGCCCGTGACAACTTGAAAAAGCCGATATATTAAATTAAAATGAACATGTAAGATGTCCGACTGATAAAGGACGATTTGCAAAGCAGGAAAAAGAGAGTATTCTGGAGGTATGGATATGGAACTTCGTTCTCAGGCAGTGCGCAAGCTCGCACCGGAAAACGACCCTCTGAAGATCGGCATGGGCTGGAAGGTGGAAGACCTTTCTAAGCCCCAGATCATTGTGGAAAGCACCTTCGGCGACAGCCACCCGGGCAGTGCCCATCTGGATCAGTTCGTCAAGGAAGCTGTGCAGGGCGTCAACACTCACGGCGGCAAGGCTGCCCGTTATTTTGCAACGGATATGTGCGACGGCATCGCACAGGGCCACGACGGTATCAACTATTCGCTGCCCCACCGTGACGCCATCGTCAATCTGGTGGAAGCACAGGCCAACGCCAGCGTCTACGACGGCGGCGTGTTCGTGGCCAGCTGCGACAAGTCCATGCCGGCCATGCTGATGAGCATCGGCCGTCTGAAAGAGATGAGCGCCATCGTGGTCACCGGCGGCGTCATGGAAGCCCACACCCTGCCCAAAAAGTATGTGGTCAACGACCCCGCCTGCGCCATCAACGACCTGCTGACGTTGGAGCAGATCGGCAAGTTCGACGCATGGGAAAAGACCGGCGTCATCCCCAACGAGCAGCTGGACTACTACAAGCACAATGCCTGCCCCAGCTGCGGTGCCTGCTCCTTTATGGGCACCGCCTCCACCATGCAGATCATGGCCGAAGCTCTGGGCCTGATGCTGCCCGGCACCGCTCTGATGCCGGCCACCGCCCCTGAACTCAAGCAGGCTGCTTACGACGCCGGTGTTCAGGTGATGAAGCTGGTGGCTGAGGGCATCAAGGCCAAGGACATCGTCACCATGAAGAGCTTCGAGAACGCCATCATGGTGCACGCTGCCATTTCCGGCTCCACCAACGCCACCATGCACCTGCCTGCCATCGCACACGAGTTCGGCTTTGAGATCGACGCCGACACCTTCGACCGGATGCACCGCGGCGCACATTATCTGCTGAACATCCGTCCCTCCGGCGACTGGCCCGCACAGTATTTCTACTATGCAGGCGGCGTGCCCCGCGTGATGGAAGAGATCAAGTCCATGCTGCATCTGGACGTGATGACCGTCACCGGCAAGACGCTGGGTGAGAATCTGGAAGAGCTGAAGAAGAACGGCTTCTACGAGCACTGCGACGAGATCCTGCAGGAAAAGACCAAGGGCCTGGGCATCAAGGTCACCCGCGAGGACATCATCCACAGCTTCGACAATGCTAAGGGCACCGACGGCAGCATCGCCATCCTCAAGGGCAATCTGGCCCCCGAGGGCAGCGTCATCAAGCACACTGCCTGCCCGAAGAACATGTTCCACGCCACCCTGCGTGCAAAGCCCTTCGACAGTGAGGAAGAGTGCATCAGCGCCGTGCTGAACAAGCAGGTGCAGCCCGGCGACGCCATCTTCATCCGTTATGAAGGCCCCCGCGGCAGCGGCATGCCCGAGATGTTCTACACCGGCGAGGCAATCTGCGCCGACCCGAAGCTGGCTTCCAGTGTGGCTCTGATCACCGACGGCCGCTTCTCCGGCGCAAGCCGCGGCCCTGTCATCGGCCATGTGAGCCCCGAGGCTGCTGTGGGCGGCCCCATCGCTTTGGTGGAAGAGGGCGACCTGATCCGCATCGATGTGCCGAACCGTGAGCTGGCCATCGTGGGTGTGAACGGCGAGGAGAAGACTCCCGAAGAGATGGAAGCCATTCTGGCCGAGCGCCGCAAAAACTGGAAGCCCAAGGCTCCCAAGTACACCAAGGGTCTGCTGAAGCTCTACTCTCAGCACGCCGTCAGCCCCATGAAGGGCGCATACATGGAGTAAGAAACACTCCTTCGGATAGAAAAAACTTCACAGGAAAAACCAACTGCTCAGCGCTGTTTTGCTGAACGGTCTGGGTGGAGTTACGCCAAAAAACAAAAGCGGATATTGCTTCTATATAAATTTTTATCGCAGAAATTTGGTGGCCGTCTGCGGGGACGGACACTGAAATAAAAACAAGCAAACGAAACATCAAAAACGGAGGAAAATCTTATGACAGCTGTTGCAACCCCGGACGCTGCACGGCTCGTGTTCGCCGCTGTGGCGGGCCTGATCCTTTTGCTCGTCCTTATCATCAAGTTCAAAGTCCACGCCATGATCTCCATTCTGGTGGGTGCTGTGGCCATCGGCCTGATCGGCGGCATGCCGCTGGCCGATATCGTGAGCTCTGTCAACGAAGGCATCGGCAATACCTTGAAGGGCATCGCCCTTCTGGTGGGCCTTGGCTCCATGTTCGGTGCCATTCTGGAAGAATCCGGCGGCGCACAGACGCTGGCCGTGACCATGGTGCGCAAGTTCGGCGACGAAAAAGCCGCATGGGCGCTGGGCATCACCGGTCTGGTCATCGCAATGCCCGTCTTCTTCGACGCGGGTCTGATCATCCTGATCCCGCTGGCATTCTCTCTGGCAAAGCGCACCAAGCGCTCCGTCCTGTACTACGTCATTCCTCTGCTGGCAGGTCTGGCCGTCGGCCATGCCTTCATTCCTCCCACGCCGGGCCCTGTTCTGGTGGCTACCATGCTGGGCGTTGATCTGGGCTGGGTCATCATGGTCGGCATCTTCTGCGGCATCTTCTCCATGATCGTGGCTGGCCCTGTGTGGGGTTCCATCTGCGGAAAGAAGTACATGATCGAAGTGCCCGAGCACGTTGCACAGCAGCCTGATATCGACGAGAGCAAGCTGCCCAAGTTCGGCACCATCGTGGGCATCATCATGATCCCGCTGGTCCTCATCATCCTGAACTCCGTGGCCAAGGTCGTGCCCGCAATGGCTGGCATCCAGCCGGTTCTGGCCTTCCTGGGCGAGCCCTTCATGGCTCTGCTGCTGGCTACCATCGCCGCCATGTACCTGCTGGGCACCCGTCACGGCTACACCAATGCCCAGCTGGAAAAGATCATGACCAAGAGCCTTGAGCCCACCGGCATGATCCTGCTGGTCACCGCCTGCGGCGGCGTGCTGCGCTATGTGCTGCAGAACTCCGGCCTGGGCGATGTCATCGGCAACGCCGTTGCACACGCAAACCTGCCTCTGGTTCTGGTGGCCTTCATCGTGGCTGCTCTGGTCCGCATCTCTGTTGGCTCTGCTACCGTGGCCATGACCATGGCCGCCGGCATCATCTCTGCAATGCCCGGCATCAGCGAGCTGAGCCCCCTGTATCTGGCCTGCGTCACCGCTGCCATCGCCGGCGGTTCCACCGTCTGCTCTCACTTCAACGACTCCGGCTTCTGGCTGGTGAAGAGCCTGGTGGGCATGGACGAAAAGACCACCCTCAAGACCTGGACCATCATGGAGACTCTGGTGGGCGGCGTTGGTGCTCTGGTGGCACTGATCATCTCCTTCTTTGCTTAATCATCCCCGGCTGCGGGGCTGCGCCTGCACACAGCCTGCGCAATGCTTTGCAAATCTCTTATAACTCCTTTTAGCACAGCAGTGCCCCGGACGGGAAACCGTCCGGGGCACTGCTGCTTTTTGCGCTATAGCAGGATATCCGGTCCGGAAGCCAGCTGGATGAAAGCATCCATCTCCCGGGTGCAGCACTTGTCCTTGTGGTAGAACATCTGGCGGTACATGGTCAGCCGGAAGTCCGAAACTTCCAGAATGCGCAGTGTGCCCTTTGCAGCGGGCTCGGCCACCGCGAAACGGGGGAGGAGGGAAATGCCCGAAGAGTGCTCCAGCATCTTTATGATGAAAGAAGTGTCGCTGATCTCAAGGCTGGGGGTCAGCTCGATCTGGCGGGAAGCGAGAAACTTGTCAAAGGTGCGGCGGTAGTTGGCATTGCGCTCGGTGAGGAAGAAGGGCTTGTCCAGAAGCTCCGCCACCCGGTAAGGCCTGGGGCGGCCAAGGTCGATGTCCGGCGACGCTACGAACACCACTTCCTCCGGCACCTCGTTGCACTTGTGCCAGCTGTTGGAATAGCGGGGCTCGTCCAGAATGCAGATGAGATCCACTTCGCCCCGCTCCATTTTTTCGATGAGCTCTTCCGGCGAACCGGTGGTCACCCGCAGGCTGACGTTCGGGTGTTCCAGCCGGAACTGATGCATCAGGCCGGGCAGGCGGAAAAAGCATAGGGATTCCAGCGTGCCGATGTGCAGGCAGCCGTCAAGTTCGGCATCCTCGCTGAGGGCGCGGTGGGCATTGTGGATGGTATCGAGAATGGTGTTGGCGTATTCGAGGAACCGCTGACCCTGTGCGGTCAGGATCACCCGCTTGCCCATGCGGTCGAACAGGCGCACGCCCAGTTCCTCTTCCAGAGCCTTGATCTGCACGGTCACGGCGGACTGGGAATAGCCCAGACTTTCCGCCGCTTTGGAAAAGCTCTGGAACTGAGCGGCGCGGATGAGGGTGTTCAGCTGGCGGATCTCCATGGCAAACTTCCTTTGCTATTAAAAATATTAAATTATAAATTTATTTTTATGAATTTGAATCATGCATATGTCTATGTTAAACTAAACGTGTCAACACGTCAAGCGAAATTTTGACGTTTCATAAAAAGGCTGGCCGTGCAGGCTGCGGTGAAGAGAGCACCGTCAGGTGCTGCGCAGGAGTCAGGATAGGAAAAAGGAGGATTCCATTATGGAAAAGAAAAAGTTTAAGCTCGGGCTGCTGCCGAAGCTGCTCATCGCCATTGTGCTGGGCATCGTCATCGGCCAGTTCTTCCCGGTGTGGTTCTGCCGGGTCATCGTTACGGCATCCAGCATCTTCAGTTCGTTCCTGAAGTTCATCATCCCGCTGATGATCGTGGCCTATGTCACCATGGGCATCGCCGACCTGAAAAACGGCGCAGGCAAGCTGCTGATCATCACGGTGGCTCTGGCCTACGGTTCCACCCTGATCGCAGGTTCTGCTTCTTATCTGGTGTCGTCTGCACTGTTCCCCAGCTTCATGAGCGAGGGCGCACTGGAGCAGATCGCCGCCACCGCTGACAACTCTCTGGCCAGCTACATCTCCATTTCCATCCCCGCCCTGCTGGACACCCTGTCCGCTGTGGTGCTGGCTTTCGTGCTGGGCCTGTGCATGTCCACCTTGCGCGGCAAGACCATCGGTGATACACTTTATAACTGCATGAAGGACTTTTCCGGCATCATCGATCAGGTTCTGCACAGCGTCATCATCCCGCTGCTGCCCCTGTACGTCTGCGGCACCTTCATTGATATGACCAAGTCCGGCAAGACCTACGCGATCTTGGGCATCCTGTGGAAGGTGTTCGTGGTGGTCATCGCAATGCACCTGATCTGCATCTGCATTCAGTTCTGCATTGCAGGCGCTGTGAGCCACAAGAACCCCCTGCAGCTCATCAAGAACCAGATCCCCGGCTACACCACAGCTCTGGGCACCCAGTCCTCTGCAGCTACCATCCCGGTCAACCTGCAGTGCGCTGAGGCCGACGGCGTCAGTGAGCAGATCCGCAACTTCGTTGTGCCCCTGTGCGCGAACATCCACATGGCGGGCTCCATGATCACCATCACCGCATGCGCCACTGCTGTCTGCCTGATGAACCAGCTGCCCATCAGCCTGGCTACTGTGGTGCCTTTCATCATGACTCTGGGCGTTGCAATGGTGGCTTCCCCCGGCGCTCCCGGCGGCTCCATCATGACCGCTCTGCCCTTCCTGTACATGATCTTCGGTGCAGAAGCAGGCGACCCCAACGGCCCCATCTGCGCCATCATGGTGGCTCTGTACATCACGCAGGATTCCTTCGGCACCGCCTGCAACGTCTCCGGCGACAACGCCATCGGCGTGATCGTGGAGAGCATCTACCAGAAGTTCATCAACAAGAGCAGCGCAAAGGCCTGATGCGGCTTTTCCGCAGCCCCCTTTATGACCTGACAGGAGAGATACCCCATGGCATTTATCAGTGTTTTTGATGTTCTGGGCCCGAACATGATCGGCCCTTCCAGCTCCCACACCGCCGGTGCGGAGATCATTGCCTTTCTGGCACAGAAGATGATCGCCCCGCCCCTGCGCCGGGCAGACTTCACCCTTTATGGCTCCTTTGCCAAGACCTACCATGGCCACGGCACCGACCGCGCCCTGCTGGGCGGCATCATGGGCTTTTCCGCCGATGACACCCGCATCCGGGATTCCTTTGCCATTGCCACTGAACGGGGATTGGCCTACAGCTTCACCCCCAACGAGGTGGAGACTGACATCCACCCCAACACGGTGGACATCCGCATGGAGAACGCTGCCGGTCAGGTGATGACCGTGCGCGGTGAGTCGCTGGGCGGCGGCAAGGTGCGCATCGTGCGCATCAACGGCGTGGAGGTGGACTTCACCGGTGAGTATAACGCCCTCATCGTTGTGCAGCAGGATAAGCCCGGCGTGGTGGCCCACATCACCAAGATCCTCAGTGACCGCGGCGTGAATATCGCGTTCATGCGCCTGTTCCGCGAAGAAAAGGGCCACACCGCCTACACCATCGTGGAGTCGGACGAGCGCCTGCCCGAGGGCGTGGACAAGCTCTTGCTGGAGAACCCGAACATCCATGATGTGATGGTCGTGCAGCCGTAAGGAGGGGACACAGGGATGAATATGGATTTCAAATCCGCAAAGGAGCTGCTGGAACTGTGTGAACAGAACCAGCTGCCCATTTCCGAAGTGATGCGCCAGCGCGAGTGCCTCCTGGGCGAAACGCCCCGGGACACTGTGGACCACCGCATGAACAAGGCATGGGAGATCATGCGTTCTTCCGCCACCCAGCCGCTGAAGAAGCCCATCAAGTCCATGGGCGGGCTCATTGGCGGCGAAGCCAAGAAGCTGGAAGCACACTATAACAAAAAGAAGAGCATCTGCGGCGACGTGCTGGACAAGGCCATGACCTACGCCATGGCGGTGCTGGAAGTGAACGCCTCCATGGGCCTGATCGTGGCCGCACCCACCGCCGGTTCTGCCGGTGTGGTGCCGGGCATGATGCTGGCGCTGCAGGAGTGCTACCGCATCTCCGACCAGCGCATCGTGGACGCACTGTTCAATGCCGGTGCAGTAGGCTATCTTGCCATGCGCAACGCCACCGTGGCCGGTGCTGTGGGCGGCTGTCAGGCCGAGGTGGGCATCGCGTCTGCCATGGCCGCTTCCGCCGCCGTGGAGCTCATGGGCGGCACCCCGGAGCAGTGCCTTGACGCAGCTTCCACCGTGCTCATGAACATGCTGGGCCTTGTATGCGACCCCGTGGGCGGTCTGGTGGAATACCCCTGCCAGAACCGCAACGCCGCCGGTGTGGCCAACGCCCTCATCGCGGCCGAGATGTCCCTGAGCGGCATCCGCCAGCTGATCCCTTTCGACCAGATGCTGGATGCCATGTACGCTGTGGGTAAGCGTCTGCCTGCTGAGCTGCGGGAAACTGCCCTTGGCGGCTGCGCTGCCACCCCCGCTGCCTGCGCCGCCTGCGGTTTGTGCAGCTGAACAAAACAGGATCGATTTGAGAGAGGCCAGAGTGATTCCGAAAGATTTTTTCGGAAAAACTCTGGTCTTTTGTGCAGATACACAATAAAAATGACAAGGTTCAGGCAGTTTCGCCGAAAAATGACAAGCAAAGCGAAAAAACGTGCCGCTTTGTGGTTTTCATCCGGCAAATGTGGTAGACTGGGTGCAGGAACCGGGCTGCATGTGTGCAGCCTGCAGGAATACAGAGAAAGAAAGGTCGTTTGTGATGAAGATCATTCGAGCAAAAGATTACGCGGATATGTCCCGCAAGGCAGCCAACATTATTTCCGCGCAGGTCATCATGAAGCCCAACTGCGTGCTGGGCCTTGCCACCGGCGGCACCCCGGTAGGCGCATATGCACAGCTGGTGGAGTGGTATAATAAGGGCGACCTTGACTTTTCCGAAGTGACCACGGTCAACCTGGACGAGTACCGCGGCCTGCCCAAGGAGCACCCGGAAAGCTACTGGAGCTTCATGCACAAGAATCTGTTCGACAAGGTCAACATCGACCCCGCAAAGATCAACCTGCCGGACGGCACCAACCCCGACGCAGAGGACGCATGCGCAAAGTATAATGCCATCATCCACGCCGTGGGCGGCATCGACCTGCAGCTGCTGGGCATCGGTCACGACGGCCACATCGGCTTCAATGAGCCGGGCGAAGCCTTTGAGCTGGAGACCCACTGTGTGGATCTGACCCAGGAGACCATTGAAGCCAACAAGCGCTTCTTTGACGGCAATGTGGATCTGGTGCCCAAGCAGGCTTACACCATGGGCATCAAGACCATCATGCAGGCCCGCAAGGTGCTGATGGTGGCAAACGGTGCCGGCAAGGCTGAGATCATCAAGAAAGCGTTCTTCGGCCCGGTGACCCCGGAAGTGCCCGCAAGCATCCTGCAGATGCACCCGGACTTCATCCTTGTGGCGGACGAGGAAGCACTGAGCAAGATCTGATTTTTGCTTACTCCTTCAGTCAAATCCTGCGGATTTGCCAGCTCCCTTATGGAGGCAGCCTTTGGCAGTGCGGCAAAGTTTGCGGCCCTGTCCAAGGCCCCATCTCCGGGGGGCTGGCATCGCATGGCGATGACTGGGGGAGTTTTTATTTTCCTCTCACTTTACAATTCATCGAAAAGGCGGTATTCTTTTATATATGACATTTTTCTCAGGGAGGAAACCATGGACATCCGCCAACTGCACTATTTTCTGGTATTGTGCGATGAAATGAACTACAGCCGTGCGGCGCAGCGGCTGTTTTTGTCCCGGCAGGCTCTGCGGCAGAGCATCTCGGCGCTGGAAGCTGAGATGTGCGGCCCGCTGTTCATCAGCGCCCACCACAAGCTTGCCCTCACAGACCGCGGCATGAGCCTGCAGCGCCATGCGGCCCCGGTGGTGGAGCAGTTCCAGCAGATGCAGGCGGCCCTGCGGGCTGAGATCCAGTCGGCCCAGCCGGTGCGCATCGGCATCAGCGTGTCACTGGTGCCGGATTATCTGCCCGGGCTGGAGACCCAGCTGGACAAGTTCCGCCAGCAGTACCCCCATGTGGAGATGCGCTTCCGCATGATGGACAACGACGCGGTGGCAGATGAAGTGGAGCATGGCGAGCTGGACGCGGGCCTGGTGATCGATCTGGGCTGCGCCGCGCCGGTGCTGGCCCGCACCACCCTGCGGGCCGACCCTGCCTGCCTGCTGGTGCCGAGGGGGCACCCCTTCTGGGAGAAGGAGAGCATTCCGCTGGCAGAGCTGCGGGGCCAGCGGGTGCTGCTGCCCAGCCTGCGGCAGGATCTGTTCAGCCCCCTGTGGGCGGCCTGCGCCCGGGCAGGTTTTGCGCCCAACGCAGAGATCGGCCCCAGCTTCTATCAGGCGTATTATCTGGTGCAGGAGCAGCTGTGCACCTGCCTGACCCGCTATGAGCCCGGTGCCCGGCGGGAACTGGACCGTGTGCGGGACGTGCTGTTGGAAGACCTGCCGCCCCTTTGCGTGTCGCTGGTGCAGCGGCGGGACTATTCCTCTGCCTACATCGACCTGCTGCGCAGCTACCTGATGGAAGTTTTGGGCGGCTCGGCCAGCCTGCCGCCCCGGCGCGGCAGACCGGCTAAGCCCTTCTACAATTTCCCGGTGCTGTCCAGCGCAGCGGCCAAGCCCGCTCCGGCCCACCCGGCCCCGGGCACCCAGCTGCCTTTTGCAGGCGGCACGAATTTCCGTGAGCTGGGCGGTTATGAGGGCGACGAGGGCAAACACGTCAAATGGGGCCAGATCTGGCGCGGCATCCCCACGGCACAGCTCACCGGCGAAGCCGATCGGAAGCTGCTGGATTCGCTGGGCCTGCGGCTGATCCTCGATCTGCGCAGCACCGAGGAGGCAAAAAAAGAGCCGGACTATGTGCCGGACGGCGCGCGTCTTGTGCAGATCTGCGGCCTGTGCGCGGCGGACGGCCATGAGATCGCATTCTCGCCGGACGACATCGCGGCGCTGCTCAAGGGCCGCAAGGACAATGCCGACGGCAGTTTCTTCGTGCAGGCAATGTATGAGCAGATGCTGTTCGGCAACAAGGCGTTCAAAGAGCTGTTCCGTGCGCTGGAAGCAGGCGAGACCCCGGTGCTGTTCCACTGCTCGGCAGGCAAGGACCGCACCGGCGTGGCGGCAATGCTCATCCTGCTGGCACTGGGCGCTTCGGATGAGACGATCTGCAAAGACTACATGCAGACCAACATCTGCCGCAAAGCCGAGATCGAGGCCCGCGTGGCAGCCCACGCCGACGAGATCGCAAAAGACCCCCGGCGGGAAAATTTCCACCGCAGCGCCGCCGGTGTCAGCCCGGAAGCAGCACCCTTTGTGCTGCGCACCATCCGGGAAAAATATGGCAGCGCGGAGAGCTATCTGGAAGCGGAATACGGCCTGACCCCGGCGCGTCTGATGCGCCTGCGCAGGATGTATCTGGAATAAAAAAGCAGGGAGAGCGGCATCCATGGCGGATGCGGCTCTCCTTTTTTGCACAAAATGATACAGGAGCGCGGCTTTCTCCCTTGACAATCACACAAATGTTTCGTAATATAAATAGTAGTATGGAATAAAAGACGCTGTATGCAGGCTGTTCCGTGAACCCTGAGTTCCTTCAGGCGCTGTACGCCTGTTTTATATAAGAAAGAACCGTAGATAGAAAAGCTGCAGGCCAGACCGTGCGGAGATTTGTCCGTGCGTATGGTTTTGCTGTCATTTTTGCGTTGAAAGCTCGCTTATAAAAGCCCTGTGTAATCCCGCACCTGCTGCGCAGCGTCTCCTGCTTATGATTCAAGATTGAATTTTAACAAAGGAGAGTGAAACGCGATGACCGCGATTGGAGTGATCGTGGCCCTGATCGTTGCTGTTGTCGGCGCCGCTGCGGGTTATTTTATTGGTTACAATAACCGTAAAAAGACCGCTGAGGCACAGATCGGCAGCGCAGAGGCCGAGGCGACCCGTCTGGTGAACGAAGCGATCAAGACCGCTGAACAGAAGCGCAAGGAAGCGGTTCTGGAAGCAAAGGACGAGGCCTTCAAGCTGAAGGCGGAAGTGGACGCCCAGAAGGCAGAAGCGGACAAGGAGATCAAGCAGCGCCGTGCGGAGATTACCCGTCAGGAGAACCGCATCGACCAGAAGGAGACCGCCCTCGACCGCAAGACTGAGGCGCTGGAGAAAAAGGAAGAAGAGCTGAAAAAGCGCTCCGCTGAGGCCGACGAGCGTCTGGCTGAGATCGACGCCCTGCGCGCCAAGGAGATGGAGCGCCTGGAAACCCTGGCCGGCCTGAGCCAGGAGGACGCCCGCGAAGTGCTGCTGCACAAGGTGGACGAGGAACTGACCCACGAAAAGGCTGTGCGCATCGCCGCCTATGAGACCGACCTGAAGGAAAACTGCGACAACATCGCCCGCAACCTCATCGGTCAGGCCGTCAGCCGCTGCGCTGCCGACCACTGCAGCGAGACCACCGTCAGCGTGGTGCCGCTGCCCAGTGACGAAATGAAGGGCCGCATCATCGGCCGCGAGGGCCGCAACATCCGCGCTCTGGAAACTGCCACTGGCGTGGATCTCATCATCGACGATACCCCGGAGGCCATCACCCTGTCCTCCTTCGATCAGACCCGCCGCGAAGTGGCCCGCATGACTCTGGAACGCCTGATCGGCGACGGCCGCATCCACCCCGCCCGCATTGAGGAGACGGTGGAGAAGTGCCGCCACGAGCTGGAGCTGCAGATGAAGCGTGAGGGCGAACGCGCCGTCATGGAGCTGGGCATCCATGGCCTGCACCCCGACCTCATCAAGCTGATCGGCCGCCTGAAGTACCGCACCAGCTTTGGCCAGAACGCTCTGACCCACAGTATGGAAGTGGCCTGGGTGGCCGGCCTGCTGGCAGGCGAGATGGGCGTCAACGTGACCATGGCACGCCGTGCCGGCCTGCTGCATGATATCGGCAAGGCTCTGGATCATGAGATCGAGGGCAGTCATGTCCAGATCGGTGTGGACATCTGCCGCAAGTACAAGGAAAACACCCAGATCATCCACGCCATTGAAGCACACCACGGTGACGTGGAGCCCAAGACTCCGCTGGCCTTCATCATTCAGGCAGCCGACGCCATCAGCGCCGCCCGCCCGGGTGCCCGCCGCGAGAACGTGGAGAGCTATGTCAAGCGTCTGGAAAATCTGGAAGAGATCTCTTCCAGCTTCGAAGGCGTGGAGCAGGCTTTCGCTGTTCAGGCTGGCCGCGAAGTGCGCATCATGGTCAAGCCCGACGTCATCAGCGACGATCAGGTCATCCTGCTGGCGCGCTCCATTGCGAAGAAGATCGAGGACACGCTGGATTACCCCGGCCAGATCAAGGTCAATGTCATCCGCGAGAGCCGCGCGATCGAGTACGCGAAGTAAGATGTTTTTATTGGAGGGCCGCTGCACAAAACCTTGTGCAGCGGCCCTTTTTTAGCGGGCTCGCCCTTGCACAGCAGACGTTTCTTCTTCATAAATACTTGTAATTCCCGGGCAAAAAGGGTATCATGAAGAAAACGAACCGGAAGGGGAGGAGCGTTCCATGAAACATGTGAAAAACATTCTGGCAGGTCTGCTGGCGGGCGTTCTGGTGCTGGCGGTGCTGGCCGGGTGCAGCCTGTCTTTTGCCACGGTGCAGACTGATGCAGACGCAGCGAAGGAGCTGATGAAGCAGATCGACCCGGGCCTGAAGTATGACACCACGCTGGAATATGCGGCCCAGCGGCTGGCGGAGTGGATGACGGAGGAACCGCTGCAGCTGGGTACGTCGGAGGGGCAGTTTGTCCGCCGGGTGCAGCTGGACGCCAACTCCGGCAACATGACCTCCGCGACGGTCAACGACTTCATTGACCGCTCCACGGACGGGCGGCTTTACCTGCCGCTGACGGTGAAGATCGGCCTGACCATGAACAACGAGGGCAACCCCTATTATGACCCGGGCCGTCTGTATGCGCCGGCCGCGGAAGATGCCGCTGTGACACTGCAGGACACTGCAGCAGGCTGCAGCAGGATGGGCGCGGTGTTCATCCAGTACAATGATGTGGAATATGTTGTGGCACTGTTCCAGTGAGCTGAAACTTGAAAAGCTCCTGCCCGGGTGATTTCGGGCGGGAGCTTTTTTGCGTCTTTCAGTGGGAAACAAAAGCGGCGAAAGAGTATGACTTATATTTAAAGATGGCAAAAATGCAGATGAAATTTCTTCACTTGTTTTTCTGGAAGATACAAAAAACTCATGATACGACAAAAATGTGTTTTCTATAAATACAGTTTGGCTTCAAAACTGCACAAAAAGGGAAGGGATTTTTTGGCTGGCCATTGGTCATTCCACAGAAATGCGGGCGGAACACTTTCTTTTTTGGGCGGAACAGCGTATAATGCGGGTATCGCACAAAGGTGTGCAGAGCTCCGGAGGAGGAGCGAAAAACCTTTGTGCATTTTTCAGAACCTGATGCTTTATCTCGGTAAAGTAATGAGGTAAGTAAGAGAGAGGGAAAAATTATGAAATTCGATCGTCGTATTTCTCGCCGCAGCTTCCTGGCTGCTGCAGGCGTATCGGCTGCTGCACTGGCACTGACTGCCTGCGGCGGTTCCTCCAGCACTGCCGCTTCCGGCTCCACTGCATCCTCCGGTGCAGCTGCTTCCGGTTCCGCTGAGGGCGGTGTGCTGAACATCATGCTGGAGACCGAAGTCCAGTCTCTGGACCCCCAGCTGGCTACCGACGGCACCTCCTTCGAGGTCATTGCTGACTTCACCGACGGCCTGATGCAGATGGATGCTGCAGGCGCTGCTGTTCCGGCTCTGGCTGAGAGCTATGAGCTGAGCGAGGACGGCAAGACCTACACCTTCCACCTGAAGGATGCAAAGTGGTCCAACGGCGACCCCGTCACCGCAGCGGACTTCGTGTTCGGCTGGCAGCGTGCAGTTGACCCCGCAAACGCTTCTGAGTATTCTTACATGCTGAGCGATATCGGTCAGGTGGTCAACGCCGCCGAGATCATTGCAGGCGAGAAGCCCGTCACCGATCTGGGCGTTACCGCTGTGGATGAGAAGACCCTGCAGGTCGAGCTGAACGTTCCTGTCAGCTACTTCCTGAGCCTGATGTACTTCCCCACCTACTACCCCGTCAATGAGGCATTCTTCAACACCTGCCCTGACACCTTCGGCACCAGCCCTGAGACTGTGCTGAGCAACGGTGCATTCGTACTGACCACCTATGAGCCCGCTGCCACCGCTTTTGAGCTGACCAAGAACGCCGACTACTACGACGCTGACAAGGTCGCTCTGGACGGCCTGAACTATCAGGTCATCAAGGACAGCCAGCAGGCCCTGATGAGCTATCAGAACGGCGATCTGGATATCACCCTGCTGAACGGCGAGCAGGTCGAGCAGGTCAAGGATGACCCCGAGTTCACCAGCGTTGGTGCCGGCTACCTGTGGTACGTCAGCCCCAACATGGACGCTGTGCCTGAGCTGGCAAACCTGAACCTGCGCCGTGCAATGACCTTTGCACTGGACCGTGAGTCCATCACTGCTGACGTCCTGAAGGACGGTTCTACTCCCGCATTCACCGCAGTGCCCGAGCAGTTCGCAACCGGTCCCGACGGCAGCGACTTCAGCGCCGACCAGACCAAGTTCGCTGAGTTCTGCGCATACGACCCCGACAAGGCTGTGGAGTGCTTCGAGCAGGCTAAGGCTGAGCTGGGCAAGGATTCCTTCTCCTTCACCATGGTCGTCGATGCCGACGATGCTCCCCAGAAGGTCGCTCAGGTCGTTCAGGAGCAGCTGCAGACCACTCTGCCCGGCCTGACCATCGAGCTGAAGGTCGAGCCCAAGAAGCAGCGCGTGCAGGATATGCAGGACGGCACCTTTGAGTTGGGCCTGACCCGCTGGGGCCCCGACTACGCCGATCCCATGACCTATCTGGGCATGTGGGTCACCGGCAACTCCAACAACTACGGTCTGTGGAGCGACGCTGACTACGATGCCATCATCGCAGAGTGCACCACCGGCGATCTGTGCACCGACGCCGAGGGCCGCTGGGAAGCTATGTATGACGCTGAGTCCATCGTTCTGGAGCAGGCTGTCATCTACCCGCTGTACACTCAGTGCAACGCTGAGATGATCTCCTCTGCCGTCACCGGCATCGAGCATCACCCCTGCGCTCTGAACCGTGTTTACAAGAACACCAAGAAGAGCGTTTGAGCCTAACGTAAGATAAAAATGCCGCACAGTGGCAGCGAAAACGCCGCTGTGCGACTTTTTGGCTTTTGCACTGTCCGCGTCCGGCGCACGGCTGACCGCGGCAGAAAAAAGCAGCCCCGCCCCGGCGGGATGAAGAAGAAACTTTAAGGGGGTCTACCCAACGTGAAAAAATACACGCTCAAGCGTATCATTACCTCGTTGTTTACGCTGCTGGCCATCCTGCTGGTGTTGTTCATCCTCATGCAGCTGATGCCCGGTTCGCCCTTCAACGATGAAAAGCTGACCGCAGACATGCGTGCAGCCCTGTACGCAAAGTATGGTCTGGATCAGCCCATCTACGTCCAGTTCTTCCGCTATGTGGCCAACATGCTGCGCGGCGACTTTGGCGTCAGCTACAACATCTCCAAGAATACGCCCATCTCGCAGCTGATCCAGTCCCGTCTGCCCATCTCCATCCGTGTGGGCGGCATGGCTGTTACGCTGGGTGCCATCGTGGGTCTGATCCTCGGCATCATTGCAGCCCTGAAGCGGGACACCATCTTCGACACGCTGGCCACCATCATTTCCGTTATCGGTGTGTCGGTGCCGTCCTACGTCATCGCACTGGCCCTGAGCTACACCTTCGGCTTCAAGCTGAAGTGGTTCCCCATGCTGTTCTCCGCAAAGGACGTGTTCGGTTCCAGCGTGCTGCCCAGCATTTCGCTTTCCATGTTCACTATGGCGTCCATTGCCCGCTTCACCCGCAGTGAGATGATCGAAGTTCTGGACTCCGATTATATGCTGCTGGCCGAAAGCAAGGGCATTTCCGGCCCGGCGCTGATCTTCCGCCACGCTCTGCGCAACGCCCTGATCCCCATCATCACGGTTCTGGCTCCTCTGATCGTCGATCTGATGACCGGTTCTCTGGTGGTGGAAAAGATCTTCGCCATTCCCGGCGTGGGCAGCCTGCTTGTGACCGCCATCCAGTCCAACGACTACAACGTGGTCATCAGCCTGAGCTTCATTTACAGCGCCATGTACATTGGCATCATGCTGGTCGTTGACCTGCTGTACGGCATCATCGACCCGCGCATCCGCTTGGCAAAGGGGGACGACTGATATGGCAGAAAAAGCAATTCGCCTGGGCGGCGAATCCACTGCTGACGCCATCGTCAGCGCCGTGGATACCCTGTACCCGGAGCACAAGTTCGACGAAAAGGACTTTGTCCTCAAGCACAACGACGAAGAGATCGCCATGGACTCCAACTTCGCCGCACAGAGCTTCTGGAAGGATGTGCGTGTGCGCTTCTTCCGCAAGAAGAGCGCCGTGTTCGGCATGATCCTCGTCATCCTTATCGTGCTGCTGGCGGCGTTTGGCCCCGGCATGAATGAATACACCTATTCCGGCCAGGAGCTGAGCCAGAAAAACTTCGCGCCCCGTGTGCAGGTGCTGGAAAACTTCGGCATCTTCAACGGCGACGAGAAGATGAGCACCACCACCGGCTCCAAGACCGTCAACGCCTATGTTGAAAAGGGCAAGGAAGACGTCTACTACTGGTTCGGCAGTGACACCTATGGCCGCGACATCTGGACCCGCACCTGGGAAGGTGCCCGCGTCTCGCTGATCATCGCTGTTGCCGCCGCAGTCATCGACATGGTCATCGGCATGAGCTACGGCCTGATCTCCGGCTATTTCGGCGGCAAGGTGGATATGGTGATGCAGCGCTTTCTGGAAGTGGCCAACGGCATTCCCCGTCTGGTCATCGTCACGCTGCTTCTGCTGGTGCTGAAGCCCGGCATGGTCACCATCATCTTTGCCCTGATGCTGACCGAGTGGGTGGGCATGAGCCGCATCGCCCGCGCCGAGATGCTCAAGCTGAAGGATCAGGAGTTCGTTCTGGCCTCCCGCACTCTGGGCGCAGGCAGCTTCTTCATCATCTTCAAGGAAGTTCTGCCCAACATCATCGGACCCATCATCACGCAGGTCATGTTCAGCATCCCCACCGCGATCTTCACCGAGGCGTTCCTGTCCTTCGTTGGTCTGGGCATCCCGGTGCCGCAGTGCTCGCTGGGCTCTCTGATCAGCGAGCTGTACAACAGCTTCACCACCCACCCCTACCAGATCATCCCGCCCATGGTGGTCATGAGTCTGCTGATGATGAGCTTCAACCTCGTGGCCGACGGCCTGCGCGAAGCTCTGGATCCCAAGATGAAGAGTATGTAAGGAGGAACACCCCATGCCTGAAAAGAAAAAAGAACAGGTCTTGTCGGTGCGAGACCTGGACATTACCTTTAAGACCACCGCAGGCCCGGTGCACGCCATCCGCGGCGTGAACATCGACCTGTACAAGGGCGAGACAGTCGCTCTGGTGGGCGAATCTGGTTCCGGCAAGTCCGTCACCATGAAAGCCGCCATGGGCATTCTGGCCCAGAATGCCATCGTGAACAGCGGTTCCATCGAGTTCAGCTATCATCACGCCGACGGCAGCCCCGAGACGGTAGACCTGCTGCAGAAGGATAAAAAGTGGATCCGCCGCCACATCAACGGCAAGCGCATTGCCATGGTGTTCCAGGACCCCATGACCAGCCTTGACCCCACTATGCAGATCGGTAAGCAGATCATGGAAGGTATGCTGTGGCACTACAAGATGCCCAAGGATGCCGCCTACAAAAAGGCTGTGCAGCTGCTGGAAGAGGTGGGCATCACCGACGCTGAAAAGCGCATGAAGAGCTACCCGCATCAGCTGTCCGGCGGCATGCGTCAGCGCGTGGTCATTGCCATTGCACTGGCCTGCGACCCCGACCTGCTCATCTGCGACGAGCCCACCACGGCTTTGGACGTGACCATTCAGGCCAAAATTCTGGAGCTGATCCGCAGCATTCAGCGTGAGCGCGGCATTTCCGTCATCTACATCACTCATGACCTGGGTGTTGTGGCAAAGGTGGCTGATTATGTTGACGTCATGTACGCCGGCAAGATCGTGGAGACCGGCACCATCAACGAAATTTTCTACGAGCCCCGCCACCCCTACACTTGGGGCCTGCTGTCCGCCATGCCTGATCTGGACACCGCAGACGACCGCCTGTACACCATCCCGGGTTCTCCGCCGAACCTGCTGCATGAGAAGCCGGGCGACGCCTTTGCACCCCGCAATCACTACGCACTGAACGTGGACGACGAGGTGGACCCGCCGATGTTCAAGATCAGCGACACCCACTATGCAGCCACCTGGCTGCTGGACCCCCGTGCACCCAAGGTGGAGATGCCGCCTGAGCTTGCTCAGCGCATTGAACGCATGCGTGCCGAGGCAGAAAAGATCAAGGAGGCGGAATAAATGGCAGAGAAGAACGCTGCTCCGCTGCTGAAGGTCGAGGGCCTGAAGCAGTATTTCCGCGTGAGCAAAAGCTACACCGTCAAGGCTGTGGACAACGTGAGCTTTGAGATCTACCCCGGTGAGACTTATGGTCTGGTGGGCGAGTCCGGTTCCGGCAAGTCCACCATCGGCCGCAGTGTCATCCGTCTGTATGACCCCACCGCCGGCAAGATCACCTTTGACGGTCAGGATATCAGCGGCAAGCTGAGCCATGCCCAGAACAACACCCTGCGCACCCAGATGCAGATGATCTTCCAGGACCCCATGGCGTCCCTGAACCCCCGCAAGAAGGTGGAGGACATCATCGGCGAAGGTCTGGACATCCACCACATGTACAAGACCAAGGAAGAGCGCCGCGAAAAGGTGGAGAAAATTCTGGCAAAAGTCGGTCTGGCTCCCGAGCACGCAGAGCGCTATCCGCACCAGTTCTCCGGCGGCCAGCGCCAGCGCGTCGGTATTGCACGCGCCCTCATCATGAACCCGAAGCTCATCATTGCCGACGAGTGCATCTCGGCTCTGGACGTGTCCATTCAGGCACAGGTGGTCAACCTGATGAAGGATATTCAGCAGGAGACCGGCACGGCCTACCTGTTCATCGCACATGACCTGTCCATGGTCAAGTACATCTCCGACCGCATCGGCGTGCTGCATCTGGGCCATCTGCTGGAGACCGGCACCACCGAGGAGATCTTCGAGAACCCCATCCACCCCTATACCCGCAGTCTGCTGTCTGCCATCCCGCTGCCCAACCCCGTTGTGGAAAAGCGCCGTGTGGCGGAAACCTACGACTACGCAACTTCCGGCATCGACTACAACAAGGGCACCAATCACCATGTGAGCGGCAGCCACTATGTCAAGTGCACCGACGAAGAGTTTGCCAAGTGGTGTAAGTAAGAATAAAATAGTAAAAGTATCTGCGATGCGCCCGCCTTGGGAAGCATTGCAGATGCTTTTTTGTTGAAATGTTCCGTTAGGGCACCTTTCGTGAAAATTGCCAGAGCGCAGCGGAGACAATTAAAATTGGGGATCGTTATTGTTCAAGTCCCGGCTGTGCCGTTGGAACGGGATCCAACACCTTTTGACATTCCTATGCGTTGGAACCCGCGGGCTAATGAAAGCCCCGCTGGGGCTTTCATTGCGTCGCTGTGCGCCGCCACCCTGTTCAAGTCTCGGCTGGCCCATATGAAAAAAGACACCCATTCGGGTGTCTTTTTTCATATGGGCCAGCCAGGACTTGAACCCGGGACCAAGCGGTTATGAGCCGCCAGCTCTGACCAACTGAGCTACTAGCCCACAGAAAATGCGCTGCGGCAACTATCAGTATACCAAAATTCCGGCAAAATGAAAAGCATTTGCCGGAAAATTATTTGGTGCGGCGGGCATCCAGCTTCTGCAGCATGAACGCGTCTAGCATCTCCTGCGGAAACAGGGGCTCTTTGTAGCCGAAGGCCTCCCGGATGAAGATCAGGGTCACCACGGTCTGACGTCCCGGGTCCAGCCGCAGAGTGTAGAGGGTGTCCAGCGGCTGCTGGCTGGGTTGATGCAGCGTCAGGTGCAGCAGGAAGCCGCCGTCTTTTTCCCGGCGGCATTCGTAAACGAATTCGTCGGTGTCTTTATGCTCGTCCAGACGATCGAAGCATTCATCAAGGGCGAGGTCGGTGCGGAACTCCGACAAACCGGAGGGGCCGTACTGGCTGCGGCGGGAATTGTCCCGCCGGGAGAGCAGGAAAACGATCACGCCCAGCACGGCGGCAAGGAGAAGGATGGAAACAGCAGCGTTCATGGCGAACCTCCGGGAAGAGTTTTCCTTATTGTAACACAACCTGCGGACTTTTGTGCTATAATATCCTTAATTATTTTTAAAATTTATCGGGGCCTGCATCCGGGCGGGCGGGAGGAACGCAATGAAACTCAAATTTACACGCAAGACCTGGTACTTTTTCCTGCTGGCGGCAGCGGCGGCGTCCATGCTGGGCGGCTTTGCCGTGCTGGGCGGCATGGATTTTTCGGGGCTGGAACTGATCGTGTTCTGCATCACCGGCATTGCGGTGCTGTTCCTCGCGGCGCAGAAGGGGGCTCCGGCAAAGGATAAGCGGAACTACACGCTGGTGTTCGTGCTGCTGATGATCAGCAAACTGGCAGCAAGCGGCTGGGCAGGTGATATCTGTTCGGCGCTGGTGTGGCCGGCGCTGCTGGGCATCGAGTACGGTCACGGCAAGCCCATTCAGCGCCCGCTGCAGCTGGTGTGCATTTCCGAAGCGCTGCGCCTGCTGTTCTGGCTGCTGACCCGCTACGCGGGTATGAGCGCCCTGGCATTCTGGACGAACCTGATGTTCGTGCTGCTGACCTGTGCCCGGGGCTGGGCGGCGCTGACCCTCTATAAGACTCAGGAGGAGACGCTGTGACCCAGCGGCGCAAGTCCAAAGCAAAGGATGTGCGAAAGAGAAAGATCGGCCGCCGGGCCTTTCTGCTGGGGGCAGGCGCGGCCTGTGTGGGAGCCGGACTGTGGCTGCGCCGGAGCCGGCCGGCTGCGCAGGCCCCGGAAGAAGTGCCAGCGCCGGAAGCCCAGAACCCGGCCCTGCCTGCTGGAGAATGGCGGGCGGTCTGGGTGAGCTATCTGGAATGGGCGGAAATGGATTTTTCCTCGGCAGATGCATTCCGGGCCGGGTGTGCCCAGATGTTGGACAACTGCGCGGGGCTGGGCCTGAACGCCATTCTTGCGCAGGTGCGGCCCTTCGGGGATGCGCTGTACCGCAGCAGTCTGTTCCCGTGGAGCCATCTGTGCACCGGCACACAGGGGGCGGACCCCGGCTTTGATCCGCTGGACATCCTTCTGCAGGAAGCCCACAGCCGCGGGCTCTCGGTGGAAGCGTGGATCAACCCCTACCGGCTGAGGTCGTCCGGGGCCATGCCGCCGAACCTTGCGGAGAACAATCTGGCCAACACCCACCCGGAGTGGGTCTGCACGGCAGGGGACGGGCTCTATCTGAACCCGGCGGAGCCTGCGGCGGCAGACTATGTGGTGCAGGGCGTGGCAGAGCTTGTGCAGAACTATGCCGTGGACGGCATCCATTTTGACGATTATTTTTATCCGACAACAGACCCCGCCATCGACGCGGCGCAGTTTGCGGCGTCCGGTGCGGCAGATTTGGGCGCATGGCGGCGGGAGAACGTGACGGCGCTGGTGAAGGCTGTCCACGATGTGATAAAGGCAGAAGACCCGACGCTGCGGTTTGGAATCAGTCCGCAGGGGAATCCTGACAATGATCTCAACGGTCAGTATAGCGACGTGACCGCCTGGCTGGCAGCAGGCGGGGAGAATGCCGTCATAGATTATCTCTGTCCGCAGATCTATTGGGGCTACGGGTATACATTGCAGAGCGGCAGCACTCGCTTTGCGTTTGAGAACATCGTTCCGGCATGGCTGAGCTGCCCCCGGGCTGGGGATGTGGCGCTCTATTTCGGGCTGGGGGCCTATCGGGTCGGTGCTGGCGACGGCGGAGCGAACGCGGACAGCGTGAGCGTGTGGAGCACCGGCAGCGCACTGGCGCGGCAGGTGGAAGACCTGCGCAGCCAGAATGCGGGAGGCTGGGCACTGTATCGGTATGGGTCGCTGTTTGGGGCCGGGGCACCGGAGCTCGCCGCAGAGGAATGCGCGGCGCTGCGTGTACAGAACGGAAAACAAACGGAACAGTGAACCTGCTGGGACCCCTCCATTCTGAGATGCGGACCCGCTCTGAATAAAAGCCCCCAGGGGGCTTTTATTACTGTGCAAACGTATTGTACAGCGCGGCAAAATGCGGTATACTATAACTGTATCTGCCCGGAAGAAAAACGGGCGGAAGGACGAAAAAACAAAGAGAAGCGATCGCTTCATGAGGAAATGTATGAAGATGAAAAAAAGGATCGTCGCACTGCTGATGGCGGTGGTGCTTGCGGTGGGCCTGACCGGCTGCAAAGACACCCTGAAGAGCATCGTGCACAAGGCGACAGGCACCTCCGACGAGGTGCAGGAGGAGGACACCACCCGCTGGGCGGAGCAGACCAGTGACCCGCTGATCATTCAGGGCATTGCGGACACCTCGGCCAAGTTTGCCACGGCCACGGCAGACGGCTGCCTGTATGCTGTGTTCAACGGCATCTGGACCCGCCAGACCAGTTATTTCACTGTGCCGGGCGGCACCCTGAACATCATGGCCTGCGGCACTGCGGAGGGCACCCAGAAGTTCAAGGTGGCTCTGTGGAAAAAGGTGGACGGAGGCGCGGAGTATGTGCCGGAAAGCACCTACTACGTCAAGACCGACGGCACCGATTACCGCTGCACTGTCTCCGGGCTGGACCCGGCAGCGCAGTACCGGGTGACCATCTCCTATGACTCCAGCCGCTATTATCTGTACGGCCTGCTGAAGGTGGAGGGCATCGGCTGATGAATACCCAGACGAAAAACTCTCTGCTTCTTCTGCTGTGCTCCTTCATCTGGGGCACGGCCTTCGTGGCCCAGAGCGCAGGCTCCGGCATGGGGGCCTACAGCTTTCTGGCTGGCCGCAGCTGGCTGGCCGTGCTGGTGCTGATCCCCACCGTGGCAGTGTTCGACATCGTGCGCCGCAAAAACGGCACCGATGCAAAGCCGAAGACTGCTGCGGAAAAGAAAAAGCTTCTGGCGGCGGGCCTTGTGTGCGGCACATTTCTGTTCGCGGCCTCCGCTGCCCAGCAGATCGGCATCACCATCAACCCGTCCACCGCAAAAGCCGGCTTCCTGACTGCCATGTATGTGGTGCTGGTGCCGGTGTTCGGCCTGTTTCTGGGCCGGAAGGGCAGCGCTCAGCTGTGGATCAGCATGGTCGTGGCCGTGCTGGGCCTGTACCTGCTGTGCATGAAGAACGGTTTTGGCAGCATCGAGTCCAGCGACTGGATCCTGCTGAGCTGCGCGGTGCTGTTCAGCTTCCAGATCATGGCGGTGGATCATTTTTCTCCGCAGGTGGACGGCGTGCGGCTGAGCCTTTTGCAGTTTGTCGTGGTGGCAGTGGAAAGCAGTGTGGCTGCATTTTTGTTCGAGACGCCCACCGCGGCCCAGTTCACAGAGAACGCGCTGCCCATCTTCTACTGCGGCGTCATGTCCAGCGGTGTGGCTTACACGCTGCAAATTCTGGGCCAGCGGGACCTGAACCCCGCCATCGCCAGCCTGATCATGTGCCTTGAGAGCGTGTTCAGCGCACTGGGCGGCTGGCTGCTGCTGAGCCAGAGCCTTTCGGCCCGGGAAGCCTTTGGCTGTGCGCTGATCTTTGCCGCTGTGGTGCTGGCCCAGCTGCCGCTGGAACAGCTCCGCCGTGCCAAAAAGGCGTCCTGACCATGACAAAAAAGCCGGAAAGCCAGCTGCGTTCTGCGGGCGGCATTCAATATGAGCTGACCCGCAAGCGGGTGAAGCGGCTGAACCTCCGGGTGCGGGATGACGGCACCGTGGCGGTGAGCATCCCGCTGCGCACTTCAGTGGAAAAGGCGGACGAATTCGTCTGCGGGCAGGCCGGGTGGATCCGGGATACCCGCGTGAAACTGATGGCGAAAGCGGCACGCGACAACCGTGACCTTCCGGACAAAGACGTGGCGCTGGCCTATTTCACGGCCATGAGCGACAAGGTCTATCCGGCCTTTGCCGGGGTGCTGGGCGGGCAGAAGCCTGTCATTAAGGTGCGCAGCATGACCAGCCGATGGGGTGTGTGCTATATGGCCAAGCGGCAGATCACCTTTGCCTTGCAGCTGTATAATATGCCCCCGGCGGCGCAGATCTATGTGGTGGTGCACGAATACTGCCACTTTCTGCAGCCGAACCACAGCCCGGCCTTCTGGGCCGAGGTGGAAAAACTGCTGCCGGACTGGAAGGCCCGGCGGGAGCTGCTGAAACAATAGACTAATAATCAGATAAACGGGCTCGCCCTCTCAGCCCCGCATAGGCTCGGCAGCTCTCCTTTTGGGAGATGTGGCATTGCGTTGGCAATGACGGAGAGGGCGAGGCTGCTAAAAGTAGAAAATAACTGTATTCAAAACAGGAGGGGAAATTCCCTTGGAAAATGAGAAAAAGTCCGGCGGCGACAAATATTCAAAGCTGGCCGGCAACACACTGATCTTTGCAATTTCCAGCTTCTCTTCGAAGCTGCTTACTCTGATCGTCCAGCCGTTTTTGACCTACGCCATGGCGGAGATCTCGGATCTGGGCCTGTCCAAGATCCTGAGCCAGTACGCAAACCTGCTGATCCCGTTTGTGTCCATGGGCATGTCCAACGCCATCATTCGCTTCGGCCTGGACAAGGGCAACAGCGAAAAGCAGGTGTTCACCAACGGCCTGCTGACCATTCTGGGCGGCTTCGGCATTCTGGTGCTGTGCTGGCCCATTGCGCAGTTTTTGCCTGATATGGCGCAGTACGGCCTGCTCATTTACATCTATGTGCTCATGAGCTGCCTGCGCACTCTGTGCACCCAGTTCGTGCGCAGCCGTCAGTGGAACAAGCTGGTGGCTGTGGACGGCGTGCTGTGCACTGTGGCCACCATGGCGTTCTATGTGCTTTATCTGGTGGGCTTCAAGTGGGGTGCCAACGGTTACCTGCTGGCCATCATCAGCGGCGACCTTGTGAGCGTGCTGTTCCTGATGTTTACCGGCAAGCTGTGGAACTACATTGAGCTCAAGGGCATCAACAGGGATCTGTGGAAGCAGATGCTCCGCTTCTCGCTGCCCATGATCCCGGCGCAGATCAGCTTCTGGATCATCAATGCATCCGATCTGTTCTTCGTGCGTGAGATGTGCAACGGTCTGGATGGCCGCGACGGCAACGCATGGAGCGGCCTGCTTTCCACCGGCTACTTCCTGCCCACCATCCTGACCACGCTGGGCCTGATCTTCTACGATGCATGGCAGCTTTCCGCCGTCACGGAGGAAGAGGGCCGTGCGAAGTTCTTCACCCAGATCTTCCGCACCTATTCCAGTGTGCTGTTCTGCTGCGCGGCGGGCATCATCTGGCTGTGCCGCCCGGTCATGCACATCATGAAGTCCAACTACTACTATGCATGGCACTTTGTGCCGTTCCTGGTCATGGCGTCCACCTGCAGCTGCTTCAATCAGTTCATGAACAGCGTCTATGTGGTGAACAAAAAGTCCAGCCGCAGCATGGTGACCATGATGGCGGGCGCTGTCAGCAACTGCATCATGAACTACTTCTTTATCAAGGCGTGGGGCCCCGTGGGCGCGACCTATGCGTCCTTCCTGGGTCTGGCGCTGGTGTTCACCCTGCGCGCCATTGACGCTCACCGCATGATCGGGATGCATGTGCACCCGGGCCGCGTGGCGGTCAACGCCGCTGCGCTGGTGATCGAAGCCTTTGTGCTGCTGGCAGAGACGCCGCTCTACGGCCTGTGGACCGGCATCATCACGGCAGTTATCATTCTGTATAACTTTGCCGGTGTGTGGGCCATGGCCCGCGTGCTGCTGCCCAGGCTTCTGGGCCACCGCGGCAAGGCGCTGGTGCGCGTGATCGACGGCTGGCTTGCCCCGAAAAAGGCATAAGACCTGCAAAACAGAACGCCCCCGGAACTTTGGTTCCGGGGGCGTTTTTAGCATTCAGTGTGTTTTAGTGGCGGGCGTGTTTGCCGGTCAGGCTGGCCCATGCACCGGCGGCCATCATGGCAATGCCGCTGAGAGCCATAGCCAGCGCGGCAAACAGGCTGGTGCCGGTCTGCGGCAGGGCGTGGGCATCCTGCACAGCGGGCAGGACGGGATTTTCCGGCAGAACAGGCGTCTCTGCATCGACGTCAGGCTGTGCATCCTGCACGGGAGGAAGCTCCGGATTCTCCGGCAGCACCGGTGTGTTCTCTTCCGGGATGACCGGAGTGGGAACGTCCGGGATGATGGGGTCCGGATCGTCCGGGTCAGGAGTCACAGGCAGCTCTGCGTGAGCAGCTTTCAGGGCCAGCCCCTCAGCAGCGTCTTCTGCCACGGTGATGGTGTAGGTGCCGTCGTCGTTATCCACGAGGGTGACACCGTCAGGCAGGGTGATCGTGCCGTTCAGGATGTTCTCCACATAATTCTGGTCACCGTGGAAATCCCAGCGCCGACCCTCGGCGTCGATGTACCAGCCGTCGATCTTGTCGCCGCAGCCGTCATCGTTCAGGAGATCGCCGTCGCCGGTGCCGTTGTACACCGAGAAGGTCAGCGAGCCGCCCGGCATGATGAAGATATCGTCACCGGCTTTGTCGGCGTGGTTGTTGTTGATGATGGTGTTTCTGCCCAGAACGGCAGTGGAGCCCTCTTCGATGCGCAGACCACCGCCGATATCACCCTTGGTGTTGTAGCTGTTTTTGGGCGTTGCGTGGTTGTTCTGAATGGTGACGAGAGAAGCGTCGTCGATGGTCAGGCTCGTGGACAGGCCGTAACGGTTGCGGCAGGTAATACCGGTGGCGTTGTTGTCCGAGACATTCAGAGTGCTGTTCTTAACGTCCAGTGAGCCAATCAGCTTCGGATTGCCATGTTCATCTTTTCCGGTGGTAATCTCGATGGAAGCATTGCCTTTGTCCTCCGTGCCGGACACAGTGATCGTGGAATCGGTGAACTGGCCCTTGCCGGTGATGCGGATGCCGCCGTAGCCATTGTTGTTGGTCGTGACGGTGGAGTCTTCGATCAGCAGGTCATTGGCATGGATGCCATAGCCTTCGTGGTTGTCGCTGATGTTGACGATGGAGCCGTTCACGATCTTGACATTGGCGCCATTGATGCCGCTGCGCTCAGTGCAGTTCGTGATAGTGACGGTGCTGTTGTCCATCAGAACATCCAGAGACTCCATGCCGACGATGCCTGCGCCGTTGCGGTCAAGAGTCAGCGAGGAATCCTTGATGTTGATCTCATAGCTGCTCTTGGGATTTTCCTTGGTGCCGTTCCAGGCGATCGCATTGAGGTAGCCGCTGATGCTCAGGCTGGAACCATTGAGGATGTTCAGGGCGTTGCCGTCATTGCCGGCAAAATAGATGGCCTGATGATCGCTGGCACCGGAGGCATCCATCACCATGTCGGTGCTGTCCAGGGTCAGGCTGGAATTCTTGGTCAGGCAGATGCCCATCCATCTCGGGTGGTCGCCGTCCGGGGTGGAAATGATGCCAGTCATGTCAACGTCCAGATTCTTGAACATGAGGTTGGAGTTATCGAGCCAGATGCCGTCTTTGGTGAACTTCAGCTTGGGCTTGACGGTGGGCTTTTCCTCGGTGCTGTCATCGTTTGCTTTTACGGTCGTCTGATCAGAGCCTTTAATGGTCAGATTCTTGTTTACAAGATTCATACCATTGGAGGTGGTATCTTTGGTCACTTCAATGGTGGAACCGCTTTCGGCTGCATCAACGGCGTCGTCAATGTTATCGTACTGGCCGGTGATCTCGCCCTTCTCATTTTTGACGGTGGCGACATTATTGTCCACCAGAGCAATGGCGTTTCCGGTGGGCATCAGGGTGGAAATGCCATAGGGGTCTTCAGCAGCGGCCGCTGCATTTTCGCCTGCGGCGATCGTGGGCATCACGGGCAGCTGGATGGAAGGCTGTTCGGGGTTGGAGATGACCGTGCTGTCGGCGGGCTCGGCAGCGGGAGTTTCGTCCTTGTCCTCATCTGCTTTTTCTTCCGGCTGATCTTCTGCAGGCATCACGATGACCACCGGTTTTTCCTCCGGTGCAGCAGGCAGCACAGCAGAAGCTTCCTCGGCAGGCTGCGCTGGTTCGGCTTTGGCATCCTCTGTCGGCTCTGTCTTCGGAGTTTCCTCGGGCGTGTCCTCAGCGGTTTCCTCGCTGGCTGGAAGGGCGGCAGCAGGTGCTTCTGCTTCTTCTGCGGTCAGCACAGCAGGCTCCTGCTCCTGAACGGAAGAAGGCTCTTCCTTTTCGTCGGCGGGCTCTGCAGCGGCATCGGAAGCTTCCGGCTCACTCTCATTCTGTACAGCAGAGGGCTGCGCTGCGTCGGATGCGTTCTCCGGCGATTCTGCATTTGCGGCCAGCGGGCTTGCGGCGACACAGGCGGTCAAAGCCAGCGACATGGCTGCCATTTTAAATTTTTTATTTGTCATAAGATCCCTCTCCTTACTGACACAGTCACACCATAAAAGGGTTATAAAACGTACCCCTTGCGTTGACATTTCTGCAATCTTGCGGTTGCATTTTCTATATATCATTTTTTCAAAATCTTGTCAATATCATCGATTTGATGCGATAAAACTAGACGAATAAACAAAAAATGCGACATACTTTGCGGCGGTTTTCACAAAATAAAATGAAAGAACAGGTGTTATGGCAGTTTGACGCAGGAATCCGTGAAACGGTAATGACACGCTGCTGTGACGCTTGCGTGCGGCAGTGAAATGCTGCTGTTGCAAAACTGCGCGAGCAGGCAAAGAAACTATAATAAGGCAATTGTGTGAAATTTTGAAAATTGGCCAAAGCGGAGAAAAAGACAAAAAAATCCCGCCATCCGGGAAGGATGACGGGAGAAAAATGGGCTCATACAAGGGGCTGTGTCAGGAGGAAAGCTGCTGGTCCAGCCAGCGGCCGATATCCTCAAACACTTCCTGTTTGTTGATCTCCAGCAGCAGCTCATGGCGGGCACCGGGGTAGAGTTTGCACTCGATGTTCTGCACGCCCACGTCTTTCAGGCTCTGGATGGCCCGCTGCACGCCCTTGCCCTGTTCGCCAATGGGGTCGGCGTCGCCGGCCAGAAACAGCAGCGGCAGGTCCTTCGGCATCTTTTCCAGAAATGCCGGGTCGTGCAGGCGCAGCAGCCCGCTGAACATGCTGTAGTAGGCGTTCAGCGTGAAGGTGAACGTGCAGCGCTCGTCGGCCAGATACTTGTCCACCTCAGCCTGATCGCGGTTGAGCCAGTCATGGGTGGTGCGGCCCTCCAGTCCCTTGTTGTTGTTCATGGAAGAAAGACGCTCTACGAATTTGCTGCGGTGGTGCCAGCCGCAAAATGCCGCCAGAACCCGGCAGGTGGTCTTGCCGAAGAGCACCAGGGGCTTCGGCTGGAAGCCGGTGCCCATGATGATGGCACCGTCCAGCTCGCTGCCGTATTCACACAGATACTGCCGGGCGTAGAAGGAACCCATGCTGTGGCCCAGCAGGAAATAGGGCACGCCGGGGTAGAGCTCCCTGGTGCGGACGGTCATGGCGTGAAGGTCGGCCAACACGGCGCGGTTGCCGTCCGGCTCGGCGAAATAGCCGTAGTCTTCTTTGGTGCGGATGGAGCCGCCGTGGCCCAGATGGTCGTTGCCGGTGACCAGAATGCCCCGGCCGGCCAGATACTCTGCCAGAGGTTTGTAGCGGTCAATGAACTCCACCATGCCGTGGGACAGCTGCAGAATGGCCCGCACCTCACCCTCCGGCACGCAGCGGAAGGCGTGCAGTGTCCGGCCCGGGACGGTGGACGGGGTGATGAAATCGATCATCTGGCTCATGGGCGGAGCCTCCTTTTTGTGTTTTAGAAGTTGTTTTCGTAAGCAGGGTGCGCCGAATGGCGAGGGCTTTTGCCAACAGACAAGGCGATTTTCCGCAGCAATCCTGACGGATTGCAAGGGAAAGCAACGCCGTATGCTGGCAAAAAGACCGTTCAGGCGGTGTGCAATGATTATGAAAACGGCTTCTTACAATGCGCCGATCTTGCGGCGGCAGGCCGGGCAGATGCAGTAGCCCGCAAACTGCACGGCATTGTCGTCCACTTCGCCGCAGAAGTCACAGCTTCCGGCGGGGCGGTGCTTTTTGAGCACGATGGCGTCACCGTCCACAAAGATCTCCAGTTTGGTGTCGGTGTCCAGGCGCATACTGGTGCGCAGTTCTTTGGGCAGAACGATGCGTCCCAGCGCGTCGATGCCGCGGACAATGCCGGTGCTTTTCATAGTATACCATTCTCCTTCATCTTACCCTGCAATGACAACCAATGACACTACAGGAAAATCATGCCAGTGCTGACGTACTTAGTATACAAAAAATAACACTCTTCGTCAATGATTGCGGGGCGTTTCGACAAAAATCAACCATTTGTGCAGGAAGGTGGAGAAATTGCTGGAAAGGGCCTCCCGCGCAGAGTGCATAAAAAAGCAGCTCCGGAATGACCGTGGTCATTCCGGAACTGTAACTTAAAAATAATGCTTTCCGCTGATACTGTCAGCGCGAAGCAGAGACGATTCTAAATCGTCCGTTACTCCGCAGCAGCCACTTCCTCCGGCTTGTTTTCCACACGGGCGCTGGTGCGGCCCTCGGGGCGGATCTCTCCGGCGGCGGTCAGGGACATTTTGGTCAGGGTCGGGCCCACCAGCTCATACACCAGCACCGAGAACAGCACCACATTGCGCACCATGTGGCCGTCGGACAGCTGGGAAGCAGTGGCGGCCATGCCCAGCGCCACACCGGCCTGAGGCAGCAGGGTGATGCCCAGATACTTCTGGATGTCGCCGCTGCAGCGGGCGGCGCGGCTGCTGATGTAGGAGCCGCTGATCTTGCCGGCCGAGCGGGCAATGATGTATACCATGCCGATGAGCAGCACAAAGGGATTGGCAAGGATGGTCAGGTCAAGCTCTGCGCCGGACAGCACGAAAAACAGGATGTTGATGGGGGACACCCAGCGGTCCAGACGATCCATCAGCTCTTCGGAGGTGGGGCAGATGTTGCAGAACACGGTGCCGGTCATCATGCACACCAGCAGCAGGGAGAAGCCGCAGCGGGTGCCATTGATTTCGAACTCGGTCATGGACAGGCCCACAGTCAGCAGAACGAACGCCACCGACAGGCTCATGCGCTTGGAGCGGGAGTGAAAGTAGACTTCCAGCAGGTTCAGCACATAACCGGCCGCAGCGCCCAGCAGCAGGGAGAGCACGATCTCCAGCAGGGGCTCCACAATGACGCTGACCGGGTCGATGCGGCCCTGCTCCAGCGCATTGGCAACGCCGTAGGAAGCGGAGAACAGCACCAGACCCACGGCGTCGTCGATGGCGACCACCATCAGCAGCAGGTGGGTCAGCGGGCCGGAAGCCTTGTACTGCTTGACCACCATCAGAGTGGCAGCGGGAGCTGTGGCGGCTGCGATGGCACCCAGCGTGATGGCCGATGCCATGGAGATCACGTCCGGGCGGATGAAGTGCAGCGCGATCAGGGCCGCATCCACAAGCGCCGTGGTGATGACAGCCTGCGCGATGCCCACGGTGACAGCCTGTTTACCCATGCGCTTGAGGGCGCTGAGACGGAATTCGTTGCCGATGACAAAGGCGATGAAGCCCAGCGCCACCTGTGTGATGATGCTGTAGCCTTCCACCTGCGCCAGCGAGCCGAAGCCAAAGCCCAAACTGCTCAGGCCCAGCCGACCCAGAAAGAAGGGGCCCAGCAGCAGGCCTGCGATCAGATAGGACGTGACGGCAGGCAGGTTGACGGCCTTGGCCAGACGGGACATCAGCAGGCCCGCGATCAGCGCAAGGGACAGACAGATCAACATTTGTTCCATGTGTGGTTGTGTGGGAACCGGCCATGATCCGCAGGGCGGCTCCCATTCCTCCTTGTCAAAAAAATACCGAAGCCGCGTGCGAAAGGGAAAGCCATGAGGGGAACACAGCGCGACAAGACGAAAAACGCATACAAATCCAGTATACTCGATGCATCGACAAAATGCAACATCTGTCGGGAAAATCAGCAAAGAAATTTTGCCGGGAGGAAAAGAAAAACTCCTTCCGTCATCGCCTGCGGCGATGCCACCTCCCTCTGGGAGGGAGGCTCTGGCGAGAAGGGAAAGCTTCCAGTTCTGCCAAAGGCTCCCTCTTTGAGGGAGCTGGCACGGCGTCAGCCGTGACTGAAGGAGTTGATTCTGATTCTTTAGTTGAACTTGAAGATCTTGCGGGCAGTGCGGTAAGCGCCGAGGATGACCTTGTCGCTGCCGGGGAACTTCATGTTGGTCAGGCCGCCCAGATTGAACTTGACGGCGTTGTACACGCCGGCGCTGGTGTGGGCCTTGAGGTACTGCCACAGTTCGGTGCGCTTTTCATGAGCTTCGGCGCTGCCGTCCAGCAGCAGGAAGATGTCGCTGATGGCCATCATCACGGACAGATAGTGCACCATGTAGGCGCGCAGGCGCTTCTGATCTTTCAGTGCGTCCAGATCCTGGCAGTCGATCATGTGCTTGGTGACCCGCAGCTGCTGATCCACACGCTTGACCATGACGCTCTCGTTGACGCTCTGGTCGGCGCGGCCGATGAAGTAGCGGTAGAGGTCAAGATCCATGTAATACATGCTCTTGACGTAGGGCAGGGGCTGATAGACGAAGATGTTGTCCACATAGAAGGTGTGCTTGGGCAGCACCATGCCGCACTTGCGCAGAACTTCAGTGCGGTACATCACAGAGTGCATCAGCAGGTTCTGGTCCGGGCGGAAGTGGCCCACATGCATCCAGCTGAACAGGCGGTTCTCGGGGAACACATTGGTGTAGCGCACGGTGTGGCTGGTGCCGTCCTCCACATGCTCATACACATAGTTGCAGATCATCAGGTCGGGGGCCGTGCCGCGGGCCACCAGAGTGGTCAGCTTTGCCAGAACCTTCTTGAGGGCATCGGTGTCCAGCCAGTCGTCGCTGTCCACGACCTTGTAGTACAGGCCGGTGGCCTTGCGGATGCCCTGGTTGACGCCTTCGCCGTGGCCGCCGTTTTCCTGATGGATGGCCTTGACGATGGTGGGGTATTTGGCGGCATATTCGTCGCAGATGGCCGGGGTCTCGTCCTTGACGGAACCGTCGTCCACCAGAATGATCTCGGCCTGCTCGCCTGCAGACAGCAGCGTCTCAATGCAGTGACGCATATAGGCTGCGGAGTTGTAGCAGGGAACGGCAAAGGTGATCAGTTTCTGCATAAAAGTAAAGCTCCTTTATTATGGTGTGCCGGCAAAACATCCGCCGGCATGGAGATATGTAGCTCTATTATAGCATTTTCGCCCCTGAAAAGCTATCGTTTGCAAAAAATACCTTTGACTTTCCGTACTTTTTGGCGCAAAGTGATGCGTTTCTCTGCGCAAAAGGCCGGAACTGTGGTATACTGGAGGGGTCTTTGAAAGCTATGCTGAGCAAAACGCTCACTTATTATAACGGAGGAACTCATGGAAAACCCGCACAGCATCCTGAAAAAAGTTTTTGGATACGACAACTTCCGCCCCGGGCAGGAAGAGATCGTAAACCGGCTTCTGGCCGGGCAGGATGTTCTGGCGGTGATGCCCACCGGCGCGGGCAAGTCCATCTGCTATCAGGTGCCGGCGCTGCTGCTGCCGGGCATCACCATTGTGGTGTCCCCGCTGGTGAGCCTGATGAAGGATCAGGTGGGTGCGCTGGTGCAGGCGGGCGTGGCAGCGGCCTTTCTGAACAACAGCCTCACCGATAACCAGAAGGCCCTGATGCTGCACCGTGCCCGGGAGGGCTGGTATAAGATCATCTATGTGGCACCGGAACGGCTGGAGATGCCGGGCTTTCAGCGGCTGGTGCAGGAACGGGAGATCAGCATGGTGACGGTGGACGAGGCCCACTGCATCAGCCAGTGGGGGCAGGACTTCCGCCCCAGCTACCTGCGCATCCAGTCGTTCGTGGAAAGCCTGCCCAAAAGGCCCGTGGTGGGTGCGTTCACGGCCACAGCCACGGCTCACGTCCGGGACGACATCCGCACCCACCTTGCCCTGAACAAGCCCTATGAGGTGACCACCAGCTTTGACCGGCCCAATCTCTATTTTGAGACCCGGCGGGCCCTGCCCAGCCAGAAGCCGAAGGAGCTTTTGGACCTTGTGCTGAAAGAGGGCGACAACGCGGGCATCGTCTATTGCAGCACCACCAAGCAGGTGGACGAGACGGCACGCCTGCTGCAGAGCCGGGGCATCCGCGCCGCCGCCTACCATGCCAAGCTGGATGCCGACACCCGGCGGCAGAATCAGGACGACTTCCTTTATGACCGGGTGCAGATCATGGTGGCAACCAATGCCTTCGGCATGGGCATCGACAAGCCCAACGTGCGGTTCGTGATCCATTATAATATGCCCAAGGATCTGGAAAGCTACTATCAGGAAGCGGGCCGCGCGGGCCGCGATGGTCAGCCGGCCCGGTGCACCCTGCTGTACTCCGGCACCGATGTGCGCACTATCCGCTTCTTTATTGATAAGGAGATGGAAGCGGATAACGGCCTGCCTGCGGACGTCAAGGCCGAAGCCGCCCGCAAGGCGGAAGAGCGGCTCAAGTACATGACCTTCTATTCCACCACAAGTGACTGCCTGCGGGGCTTTCTGCTGCACTATTTCGGCGAAGCGGCCCCGAAAAAATGCGGCAACTGCTCCTGCTGCCTGGCGGAAGAGCAGGAGGCACAGCTGCAGGTCGAATATTCCCGGCGTCGCGCTGCGGACAACGCCCGCCGCCTGACCGAAAAGCCCCGCCGTGCAAAAACGGAGACAGGAGAGCTCAGCGAGTTTGACGAAAAGCTGCTGGGTGCGCTGTATGCCCAGCGCAAGCGGCTGGCGGGCAAGCAGAAGATCCCCGCCTTTATGGTGTTCAGCGATGCCACGCTGCGGGAGATGGTGGAGAAAAAGCCGCTGAGCCTTGACGAACTGCTGAACATCAGCGGCGTGGGCGAAAAGAAAGCGGCCCGCTACGGCAATGCCTTCCTGCGCATCATTGAGGACGCCGTGGGCAGCAGAGAGTGATAAAAGGAGGAACCTGAAATGAAGATCGTCGTCACGGCACGCAACTTTACGGCGCTGGAAACCAGCGCACTGGAACTGCTGCAGACCACCGGCTTTGAGGTGGAGGACAAGAGCGGCCTGGGCTACGGCACCGGCACCACCCGGGAACAGGTGATCGAAGCCTTGCAGGATGCAGACATTGCAGTGGCTGGTCTGGAACCCATTGACGGACAGGTGCTGGCCGCCTGTCCCAAGCTGAAAATGGTGTCCCGGCGGTCAGTGGGCTACGACTCCATCGACCTGAACGCCTGCCGGGATGCAGGCGTCACGGTGACCCGCATCACCGGCACCGTGGAACCCGCCGTGGCGGAGCATGTCATGGCATATCTGCTGTATCTGGGCCGGGATATCGAGCGGGAAAACGCCCTGCTCCACGCAGGCGTCTGGCAGCGGAAGATGTCCCAGGGCATCAAGAACCGGGTGCTGGGCCTGGTGGGATTCGGCAATATCGGCAAGGAGATCGCAAAGCGGGCCGTGCCTTTCGGCATGGAGGTGCTGTATTACTGCCGCCACCCGAAGCCGGAGTGGGAAGAGCAGTATCATGTGAAATACTGCCCCTTTGACGAGCTGCTGGCCCGCAGCGATTTCGTTTCAGCCAATGTCAGCCTGTCGGACAGCACACGGGGAATGTTCGGCGCGGCAGAGTTTGCAAAGATGAAGCCGGATGCGGTGTTCATCAACATCGCGCGCAGCGGTGTCATGGATGCCGACGCTCTGAAGGAAGCGCTGGACAATGGCGTGATCCGTGCGGCCTGCGTGGATGTGTTCGATTACGAACCCTGCACGGACTCCCCGCTGATGAGCTGCCCCAATGCCATCCTCACGCCCCATACGGCGGCGTTCACCCGGGAGAATTTCACTGTGATGAACCGCTGCGCTGCGCAGAATGTGCTGGACTATGTGAACGGCAGCATCCGTTCCGAAATGCAGCTGGTGTAAAAACAAAATGAGGGCACCCGGTTTTCCACTTTCCAAACGGAGCTTGTGGAAAACCGGGCGCCCTTTCTTTTGATTATCGCTCCATAGTGTGGGTGGCGAAGACTTTTTCGTCCTCCCACCACACGGGCTCCCCGGCGGCGAGAGTCTTTTTTACATCCAGCAGACGCTGGTTGCTGCTGCCCCGGAAGCGCAGGGAGATATCGTGTTTGGCCTCGATGAATTCGCCGTCCACCAGCACATCCAGCAGGCTCAGCAGCTCGTCGGTGGCTTCGCACCGGGCAAGGCTGGGTTCTTTGCCGGTCAGCTGTTCCCAAGTGTAGCCCGAATAGCACCAGACGGTCTTGTTCGGGTACAGGGCCTTGAAGTTGCGCACGAAAGGCAGCAGCTCCCGCTGGTTCTCCGGCTCCATGGGTTCACCGCCCAGCAGGGACAGCCCGGTGATATAATCCGGCTGACAGGACGCGAATACCTGATTGCGGGTGTCCTTGTCGAAGGGCAGGCCGTAGTTGAAGTCCCATGCTACGGCATTGAAGCAGCCGGGGCAGTGGTGGCGGCAGCCGGATACGAACACGCTGGTGCGCACGCCGGGGCCGTTGGCGATGTCATAATATTTGATTGTTGCGTAGTTCATAACATAAATTATCTCATCATAGCCTTCCCCCTCGGGGGAAGGTGCTGAACGGAGTGAAGCGGATGAGGGGAAGCAACCGAAAGATGCCGTTTTCAGAACAGCTTCTAACGATAACTACCCCTCATCAGTCCGCTTCGCGGCCAGCTTCCCCCAAGGGGGAAGCCTTTATTTTTTATTACAGATGCAGCACTCTGTCCTTGATCTCCTGGGTGCGGCCCTGATTCCAGAACTGGGTGCCGATATAACCGCAGGTGCGGCGGGCAACATTCAGCTTGTTCTGGTCGCGGTTGCCGCACTTGGGGCACTCCCACACCAGCTTGCCGTCGTCCTCGACGATCTTGATCTCGCCGTCGTAGCCGCAGACCTGGCAGTAGTCGGACTTGGTGTTCAGTTCCGCATACATAATGTTGTCGTAGATGAACTGCAGCACGCTCATGACAGCTTCCAGATTGTCCTGCATGTTGGGAACTTCCACATAGCTGATGGCACCGCCCGGGGAGAGCTTCTGGAAATCAGACTCGAACTTCAGCTTGGTGAAAGCATCGATCTGCTCCGACACATGGACGTGATAGCTGTTGGTGATATAGTTCTTGTCCGTGATGCCGGGCACGATGCCGAAGCGCTTCTGCAGGCACTTGGCGAACTTGTAGGTGGTGGATTCCAGCGGGGTGCCATAGAGGGAGTAGTCGATGTTCTCGGCCTTCTTCCACTCATTGCACTTGTCGTTCATGTGCTGCATCACGCTCAGGGCGAAGGGCTTTGCGCCGGCGTCGGTGTGGCTCTTGCCGGTCATATATTTCACACACTCGTACAGGCCGGCGTAGCCCAGACTGATGGTGGAATAGCCGCCGAACAGCAGCTTGTCGATCTTCTCGCCCTTCTTCAGGCGGGCCAGTGCGCCGTACTGCCACAGGATGGGGGCGGCGTCGCTGGGAGTGCCCAGCAGCCGCTTATGGCGGGCCTGCAGAGCGCGGTGGCACAGAGCAAGGCGGTCATCGAAGATCTTCCAGAACTTCTCGAAGTTGCCCTCGGAGCTCAGGGCAACATCCACCAGATTGATGGTGACCACGCCCTGATTGAAGCGGCCATAGTATTTGGGCTTGCCGGTCTCGGGGTCAACATAAGGGGTCAGGAAGCTGCGGCAGCCCATGCAGGTGTAGCAGTGGCCCTCGCCGTTTTTGTCCACCTTCATCTCCAGCATTTTCTTTTCGGAGATGTAGTCGGGCACCATGCGCTTGGCGGTGCACTTTGCGGCCAGCTCGGTCAGATAATAATAAGGAGTGCCGGGGCGGATGTTGTCCTCTTCCAGCACATAGATCAGCTTCGGGAATGCGGGGGTGATCCACACACCAGCCTCGTTCTTCACGCCCTGATAGCGCTGACGGATGGTCTCCTCAATGATGATGGCGAGGTCGGCCTTCTCCTGTGCGTTGCGGGCTTCACCCAGATACATGAACACGGTGATGAAGGGGGCCTGGCCGTTGGTGGTCATCAGGGTGACGACCTGATACTGGATGGTTTGCACGCCGCGGTTGATCTCGTTGCGCAGGCGGCGCTCCACGATCTCTTTCTTGCGCTCAGCGGAAACGCTCAAACCTTCCATCTCCACTTCGACTTCAGCGGCGATCTTTTTGCGGGAAACGTCCACGAAGGGGGCCAGATGAGTCAGACTGATGCTCTGACCGCCGTACTGGTTGGACGCCACCTGTGCGATGATCTGAGTGGCGATGTTGCAGGCGGTGGAGAAGCTGTGAGGCTTCTCGATATAGGTGCCGGAAATGACCGTGCCATTCTGCAGCATGTCTTCCAGATTCACCAGATCGCAGTTGTGCATGTGCTGGGCAAAATAGTCGGAGTCGTGGAAGTGGATCAGGCCTTCCTGATGCGCCTTGACGATCTCCGGGTCCAGCAGCAGGCGGGCAGTCAGATCTTTGGAGATCTCACCGGCCATATAGTCGCGCTGCACGCTGTTGACGGTGGGGTTCTTGTTTGCATTCTCCTGCTTGACTTCCTCGTTCTGGCACTCGATGAGGCTCAGAATGCGCTCGTCGGTGGTGTTGGTCTGCCGCTTCAGGCTCTGGATGTAGCGGTAGGTGATATAGTGGCGGGCAATGTCATGGGCATGAATGTCCATGAGCTGGTTCTCCACCATATCCTGCACCTCTTCCACGCTGACTGCGCGGTTGAGGGCCTGACACTGGTCAGTCACATCTGCTGCAATCTGGGTGATCTGATCCTTGGTCAGACGGCTCTGGCCGCCCACAGAGTCACTGGCTTTGGTCACGGCAGTGATGATCTTGGTGATGTCAAAGGGAACTTCTGCACCGTTGCGCTTAATGATCTTCATCGGTTCTCCTCCTTGAAAGTAAAGGCACAGTGTGAACGGGTATCTCTTACAATAAGAGATACCCGTCTGCGCACACGATATCCAACAAACTGAATGTAGCTCTATTCTATCACTATCTAGTGGCAAGTCAAGAAAAATACCACTACATTTTGCGTTTTGGAGTTTTAGCCAAAATTCATGGACAATTTTCAGGATAAAATCAGAGCCCGGACCCCTTGACAACGAATACTCATTTCCGAGGTGTAATATCGTAAAATATTATACGGTAAAACCTTGTAATACATTATATATAGAAGAGAATTTTCCATGGGCAGATTAGCATCGGCCTTGTGGGGGCGCAGCTCCTGCTTTCGCAGGAGCTGCGGAATGCCGGTTGTGTCCAGAAGCCGTTTTAAGAGGGCCGCAAAAAACTTAGAAAAAAGTTGTCAAAAAGTGTTGACAATGGGACGGGGGTGTGGTATTATACTTGAGCGCCAAGCGCTGAGACAAAAGAATGACTTCTGAAAGCTCAGCACGAAGCCTTTGAAAAGAACCAATGAACGTTCAAATGTTCCGGTTAGCACCGAGAAACTGCTGAATGATTTAAGTTCAAAAAGTTCAAAAGCTTCGAAAAAAGGACTTGACAAAAAACCGCTTCGGTGGTAAAATAAACAGGTCGTCAGCCAGTCGGCTGAGGCGCTACAGGACCTTGAAAATTGAACAATATCGAAAAACTTGTAAGGAACCTTTATGTGT
>CAVEID010000013.1:0-95864 GCA_963615785.1 Oxalobacter sp.
AGACGTTACACAGACTTTTCCACGATGGGTTAAGATAATATATAATCCGCCGTATCAGGAGATGGACGGCGGCAATAATGCGAGTGCAGTTCCGCTCTATCAATTGTTTATGGAGCAAGCAATCTTAGTCGAGCCGCATTATATTTCGATGATTATGCCCGCTCGCTGGTACTCTGGTGGTCGCGGCTTGGATAAGTTCCGTAGCGAAATGTTGAACGATGAGCGTCTATGTAAAATGATGGACTTCTCGGATTCCAACGATTGCTTCCCCGGCGTAGATATTGCTGGTGGTGTCTGCTATTTCCTTTGGGATAAGAATGCGCATGGCGAATGTAAGGTGATCTCTGTCCATAATGGAAAGCAAAGCATCTCCGAACGAAAACTGAACGAATATGATACGTTTATTCGCTTTAAGGAAGCAATTTCCATCATAAAGAAAATTCAATCGCGAGAATCTGTGTTTTATAGCGAAAAGGTCAGTTCTCAGAAACCTTTTGGTCTTAGAACGTATGTTAAACCGACTGAGAGCGGCGACATTAAGCTGCGATATAGTGGGGGTATTGGACCTTTTAACAGAGCAGATGTAACAAGTGGATTAGACTGGATTGATAAGTGGAAAGTCACGATGTCCTATTTGACGTATGATCATGCAGGTCGTCCAGATAAAAATGGACAACGCAGAATTTTTTCTACGATGGACATTTTGCCACCTGAAACTGTCTGTACAGAAACATATATTGTGATTGACTGCTTCGATACAGAACAGGAAGCAAAGAATCTCATGGGGTACCTAAAAACGAGATTTGTTCGTTTTCTTGTTGCTCAGCTTGCAGCAACACAGCATTTGTCCAAAGCTACCTTCGGCTTTGTTCCTGTGCAGGACTTCACTGAAGAATGGACAGACGAAAAACTGTACAAGAAGTACGAACTGACAGAAGATGAGATTGCATTTATTGAGAGTACAATTAGAGTGATGGAGTAAGGAAAAGGCGGTACTTGAAATAATGAGGAGCGATTGCGACTTTTTCTGATTGAAAAGAAAATTCTAATTATATCACACCAGTCTGTATAAAATCTAGTGCTATTTTCGCGGAAATATGTAGTTGATTTGAAACAAAGCGTTGTGATATGATGGAATCAGAACGAGCGCGAGTTTTAAGTAAAAATCAGGAGGAATTGTAATGAATGACTATCAAAAATTAGAAGCAATCTATAATGAAATTGATACATTGATTGCAAACAATGTTATGGCCGAATCCCCTGAATTTGAATCGTGGCATTCAAGGGCTGAACGATTTCTGGTAAATCGTTTTGGACGTAACAGCTATGAGGTAACGGATTTTTCTAATACGTTGTTTTCACCAACCGTGTATGCAATCGGTATGGATAACGTCCTCATAAGGGTCTGTTGCGATGGATTGAAAAAGACAAAAGCCGTTTTCAAGGATTATCTGACAGAAATTAAAGAGGAAATGTTGGAGAAAGGCGCAGAGCCAGCGGCCGATGTACATACGGATTTGAGTCATCAAAACAATAAAGTATTTGTTGTTCATGGACATGATGAAGCACTTAGAGAAAAGGTGGCAAGACTTCTTGAAAAACAAGGGCTTGAGGCAATTATCTTGAGTGAACAGGCTAATAAGGGCAAGACGATCATCGAAAAATTTGAAGAAAACAGCGATGTGGGTGCTGCGATTTGTCTGTTTACTGGTGATGATATTGGAAAAGCAAAAAGTGAAACTGTAGATAATCAGCGCGCACGACAGAATGTCGTGTATGAAGCGGGTTATTTTATGGGAAAATTGGGGCGGGAGAGAGTTGTAATGTTAGTAGAGAAAGGTATAGAGCTTCCGTCCGATTTACAAGGGGTTGTTTACACAGATTCAGAAAGTTGGAAAACTGATGTTTTACAAGAGTTACAGAGCATGGGCTACAAAATCGACTTTAATAAACTTTTCAAGAGATGAGAAACGATAAAAAGGCTTCTGTATTCTAAAGGGAAAGGGGGAACCAACCATGACCGAGCAAGCACTCCGCAAAATGATTGCTGCCGGGGAAAACACCCGGCAGGAGTTTAAGTCATGGGTGAAGTGCAGCGACTATCGACACCGGAAAGACCTTGCGGTAAAAAGTGCGGTTGCCTTGGCAAATGCTATGGGCGGTGTTTTGCTGTTTGGTGTGGAAGATGATGGCACCATTACGGGATGTCCCAAGAGCGACCCACAGGCGTTGATGGAAGCTATCTACGATATGACCCGGCCAAGCCTGTTTACCGAAATTGAGTCTGTGGAAACGTCTGATGGCGTTGTGTTGGTGGTGTCGGTAGAGAAAGCTGGCTCCCCTGTTGCCACCACCAGTGGCATTTACTATAAGCGGCTGGGAAAAGTGACAAAGCCTTTCTACCCGGCAAACGATGTGTACTCTCCTGCTGATAACCCGGACTTTTCGGCAAAAATTGTGGAGGGTGCGTCCGAAAGTGACATTGACCTGCTGGAAGTGTACCGCCTGAAAGAGAAACTGCGGATTCGTGATCCGGGTTCTGCGCTGCCGGATTTAGCGGATACCACGTTTCTGGACAACCTAAAGCTGATCCGCATGGAGAAAGACGAAGTGCGCGTGACGGTGGCTGGACTGCTGTTTGTAGGCAAGGCTGTGTCTATTGCTCGGCTGCTGCCGCAGGCAGAGGTGATCTACCTGCATTACAGCGATGAAGCGCAGACCGAGTATGATAACCGCATGGATATGCAGGAGCCGCTGATCTCGATTCTGGACAAGCTGACGGAGCGCATCCGCACCTATAACCACCTGACGAATGTACAGGTGGGGCTGTTCCGGCTGGAAGTGTACGATTTCTCAGAAGCGGTTTTTCAGGAAGCACTACTGAATGCGCTGGCGCATCGGTCGTATGAAGAAATGGCTCCGATTTACGTCAAGCACTATCCGACCAAGATCGTGATTGAGAATCCGGGCGGCTTCCCGGAGGACATCAACGAGAGCAACATCATCACGCACCAGTCCATCCCGCGCAATAAGCTGATTGCCATGACACTTCAGCATCTGAAGTATGTGCAGCGTTCCGGGCAGGGTGTGGACATCATGTTCCAGAGTATGCTGACAGAGGGCAAACCTTATCCGGAGTACACCAGCACACCGAACTCCGTAAGGCTGACCCTGCGCAGCACGATGGAAAATCAGAACTTCGTGCATTTCATCGCGGAAATGCAGGACAAGCGTTCTAAGATGTTCACGCTTTCGGAGCTGATGATTCTGCACTACCTGCGTGACCATCAGAAAATCACCTTGAAGCAAGCCGCAAAGACGATTCAGGAATCGGACGATAACGCGCATAAGGTTCTGAACAACCTGCGGGATGAAGGTCTTCTGGAACTGAACGGAAAGACCTATATGCTGACCCTCAAGGTCTACGAAACGGTGAAAACCGATGTGGCCTATGTTCAGGATAAGACGGTCAACCAGATTCAGGCAAAGGATCGGATTGTAGAATACCTGAAGCATAAGCCGTGGATTACCAACCAAAAGGTGCAGGAACTGTGCGGATACACAAAAGATCAGGCATACCGTATCCTCCGAAAGCTTTTAGAGGAAGGGAAGATTGAAATAAAAGGTGCAGGGCGCGGAAGAAGCTATTGCTTAAAAGAAAATCAGCGATAAAATTTCGCGCGCGCGATTATTGCGCGCAAAGAAATCTGTGATTTTCTTAAAAATGGACGGAAAATAACTGTGATTCGATAAAAAATTGAAAATGAAAAAGCGCGCACCGAAATGCGCGCCGCGCGATTAGCGATTTTGTCGCGCATTTTTGTCAATCAATCTTCCAAGCAGCCGTGGTCACACCCCAGCGACAGATAGTGCTCTATCTCCCCTTTCAGCACCATCTGTGCATACTCCAGTGGCTTGTTGTAGAGCAGCCAATCCAATTCCGCCCGTTGTGCTGGGGTGTCCCCATACTCGTCCTCAACGGCGATGCAGTCGATGGCAACGATAGAGCCATCCGTAAAGTGGGCTTCTACCCGGTCGGTGTCCATGTTGTAGCGGCAGGAAAGCAAGTTCTTCATAGTAGTATCCTCCAAGACTTGATTTTGATGTGTGGCCACTCAAACCAATGCCGTCAAGTCGTTGTTGGATAGATCGATTTTTAGTTTGTTCTAGAGTAAGTGCACGGTTTCTGCACGGATTTTGCACGGTTTCAAAACGTGCAAAGGGTGCAAATCGTTGCAAAATCTGACAAGCGATGCAGAAACTCCAACGTCAAAATTTGCGATAATGCGAATTAAAATTACGATAAGGCGTAACTTCCAAAATTTGAGGTAAGTGCCCGGCGTGCTCTACGAATCAGTAGGCCGGGGGTTCGAGTCCCTTCCATCGCACCAAGTAAAATCCCACGATTGACCGTTGAAAATGCGGTGTAAATCGTGGGATTTCTTGTTTTACAACGACCCCGAAACGGCTGGAATGTGCCTTGTTTGTGCCTTGCGGCTCAAAAAATGCCTTGCTGTGTGCCTTACAGAGTGCCTTGTGCTGGATGCCCGGCGGCAGTGGTCTGTTCATGAACTCTGCGGGCTGTATCGTGAGATTTTTTCGCTTCCTTTTTCCGGTGTTTCATGTTATTCTGTAAGCGGGAAAATTTTTAAGAGGGGGATGATCGTCATGAGCGGGTTCACCTTTCAGACTCTGAGGGAAAGCATTACATCTGAAATCCGGCACAAGATCCTGACCGGCGAACTGGAACCGGGCATGAAGCTCACAGAGCAGAAGCTTGCCGAGGAATTCGGCTCTAGCCGCGCACCGATCCGGGAAGCCCTGCGTCAGTTGGAACAGGAAGGGCTGATCGAGTATTCCAGAAATGTGGGCTGTTCTGTGAAAAAGATCACACTGGAAGATGCGTATGAGATCTATCTGCTGCGCGCAAATCTGGAAATGACGGCACTGCGGTATTTCGACTGTCAGTTTTCGGAGGAAGATTTGAATGCCATGCAGGAGATCCTGGACGGGATGCTTCAGGTGCAGCCGGGGGATCTGCTGGCCATTGTGGAGAACGACAACTGTTTTCACCGGGTCATCGTTCAGCGGGCCGGCCTGCCGAGGCTGCTGAAATTCTGGGACGACCTGAACTACGGCAGCCTGATCGCGGGTGTGAAAAGCGGGCCGTATCACGACGATCTGGCTGAACGGCAGAATGTGATCCACACCAAACTTTTCAAGGTGCTTGAGCGCCGCGACACGGAAGCTGCCTGCCGGGCTGTCTACGATCATTACATGCAGCCGCTGGAGAAAATAAGGGATGCCGAGAAGAGTGCATTGGGAAAGTGAAACACTCTGATATCCCGGCAATTTGGTTGACCGCCTAAATTTCAGGCGGTTAATTTATTTAAATTGCAGATTGTCTACAATCTACAATCGTGTTATAATTGTTGGGTAACGAATCGAAATCTGTCGCAAACTGGTCAGGCAGCGGAACTTTCATGGTTCCCAATTGTTCTGCTTCGTGATTGGAAAGAGAAAGAGAGGATCTATCTGCATGTCAAAGACAACGGCAACAACAAAAGAGACCACGAAAATTTCGTGGCCCGTGCTGGCCATCATGGCTTTTTCCACCGTGTGGGGCTTCGGCAACATCACCAACGGCTTTGTGTACTTCAACGGCCCGCAGGTCATTTTCAGCTGGATCCTGATGTTTGCCCTTTACTTCATCCCCTATGCCCTGATGGTGGGTGAGCTGGGTTCTGCCTTTAAGAACGAGGGCGGCGGCGTCAGCTCCTGGCTGCACCAGACCACCAACGCAAAGGTAGCCTACTACGCCGGCTGGACCTACTGGGCCTGCCACATCACCTACATTGCCAGCAAGGGCAGCGGCTTTTTGAAGGCGCTGAGTTGGGCTGTCTTCCGCAATGCGGAGACCTACGACTCCTTCCCCACCTTGTATATCCAGCTGGCCACCTTTGTCATTCTGCTGGTGGGCTGCTACATCGCAAGCCTTGGCCTGAACCCCCTGAAAAAGCTGCTGACCGCTGCCGGCACCTGCACCTTTATTATGTCGCTGCTGTATATCGTGATGATGTTCGCGGCCCCGGCCATCAACCCCACCGCAGAATATGTGCACGCAAACCTGAGCTTCAGCAGTCTGATCCCCAACTTCAACGTCACCTACTTCACTTCCCTGTCCATTCTGGTGTTTGCCGTGGGCGGCTGTGAAAAGATTTCCCCCTACGTCAACAAGGTCGAGAACCCCAGCAAGGGCTTCCCCAAGGGCATGTTTGCTCTGGCCGGCATGGTCGTGGCCTGCGCCATCCTGGGCACTCTGGCCATGAGCCGCATGTTCGACCCTGCCATCATCAACGAGAGCACCGAGAGCTTCAACGCCTATGCGGCCAACAGCTCCTACTGGGCGTTCCAGAAGCTGGGCCAGTATTACCACGTCGGTGACCTGTTCATGATCATCTACGCTCTGTGCAATGTTATCAGCCAGTTTGCTGTGCTGATCCTGAGCATCGACGCTCCGCTGCGTATGCTGCTGGACAATGAGCACACCCAGCAGTTCATCCCGCAGGGCCTGCACAAGGTCAACACCCACGGCGTCCACAGCAACGGCATCAAGATGGTGGCTGTGCTGTCCGGCTCCATCATTCTGGTGCAGTCCTTCGTGCCTGGTGCTGCTGCCGTTCTGCGCCAGCTGACCAAGCTGAACTCCGTGTGCATGCCCATGCGCTACCTGTGGGTGTTCGTGGCCTACGTTGCCCTGCGCAATGCTTATGACACCATCCCTGCCGAGTACCGTTTCGTCAAGAACCAGAAGGTCGCCAAGTTCTTCGGCGTCTGGTGCTTTGCGATCACTGCCATCTGCTGCGTGATGGGCATGTACGACAAGGATCCCTTCACCTTTGCTTTGAACGTCATCACCCCTGTGGTGCTGACCGTGCTGGGCTTCATCCTGCCCGCTATTGCAAAGCGCGAACAGCAGAAGTAAAATAGAACCAATCAAAAGCACTTGAACGGGCCGGTCAAATCTTCTGATTTCGACCGGCTTTTTCTGAAATAACCGATCGGAGGTTCAAATTATGATCGAAAAAGAAGTGCAGGAAATGCTGTCCTTCATCGACGGCAATCCCACCGCATACCACACCACCGCGTCCGTCCGGGAGATCCTGCTGAAAGAGGGCTTTTCCGAACTTCTGGAGAGCCGCAAGTGGCATCTGGAGCCCGGCAGGAGCTATTTCGTCTGCCGCAACGGTTCCAGCATCATCGCGTTCCGCATGGGTAAAAATCTGGAAAACTACAGCTTCAACGTTGCCGCTGCCCACACGGATTCCCCCTGCTTCCGCATTAAGGAGAATGCCGAGATCCACATGGGTCAGAAGTACACCAAGCTGAACACGGAAGGCTACGGCGGCATGATCTGCTCCACCTGGATGGACCGCCCGCTGTCTGTCGCAGGCCGTGTGCTGGTGAAGGAAAATGATGCCATCACTTCCCGCCTGCTCACGCTGGACCGTGACCTGCTGATGATCCCCAGCGTGGCCATCCACATGAACCGCGAGGTCAACGACAAGGCTTCCTACAACAAGCAGGTGGACATGCTGCCCCTGCTGGGCGGTGCCGCAGAGGAAGGCGTGCTGAAAAAGCTGATCGCTGAGGAGCTGAACGTCTCCGAAGATCAGATTTTGGGCAGCGACCTGTTCCTCTGCATCCGCGAAAAGTCCACCGTCTGGGGCTGCAATGAGGAGTTCGTTTCCTCTGGCCGTCTGGACGATCAGCAGTGCGTGTTCGGCATCCTGAAGGGTTTTTTGAAAGGCAGCAATGCCCAGTCCATCAATGTGGCGGCTTTCTTCGATAATGAAGAGGTGGGCTCCGGCACCAAGCAGGGCGCAGCTTCCACCTTCCTGTACGACGTGATGCACCGCATCGCACAGAATGTCTGCCCCAGCGGCGAGGACTTCCACCGCGCTGTGGCGTCCAGCTTCATGTTCAGCGCCGACAACGCCCACGCTGTGCATCCGAACCATCCGGAGCACACCGACGTCAACAACTGCACTTATATGAATGAGGGCGTTGTGGTCAAAGTGCACGCCGGGCAGAAGTACACCAGCGACGGCATGAGCATGGCGGTGGCAAAGGAACTGGCAGCCCGTGCCGGTGTGCCGCTGCAGTATTTTGCAAACCGTTCTGACAAGGTGGGCGGCAGCACGCTGGGCAATCTGGCCATGGCCCAGGTGTCCATGAACTGCGTGGACATCGGTCTGCCCCAGCTGGCCATGCACTCCTGCTATGAGACGGCAGGTGCCAAGGACACGGTTTCCCTGATCCGGCTGATGGAGGAATTCTACAACAGCCATTTTGAGGAGACTGAATACGGCACGCTGGGCATCCGGAAAGAAAACAGCTGAGAAAAACATATGACAAAAGCGGCCGCCCACTGTGCAGTGGGCGGCCGCTTTTGTCAGTCGGAAAGCTGGCGGAGCACAGCGCCGATATCCGAATCAAAACACACTGCCTGCCGGGTGATCTCCGGCGGAATGGCAGTCTGGCCTGCATTGATGCAGGCATAGACAGCGTTCGGGTTCTGTGCAGTCATGCGCCAGAAGGGGTATTTGATGATGCCCGGCGTGTTGTAGCCCACGCCCAGTTCCAGAAACAGGAGCCTCTGCCCGGCGTGGCGGCGCAGAAATTCACTGTACCGTTCGGCAGCGATATGCCAGCCTTCGTCCTCCACAAAGGTGTCGTCGGCCCGCAGATTCATCGCCATGGGTTTGCCGCAGTGTGAGCAGCGGGGCACAAGCCCGGCGGGGATGCGGGTCTTCAGCGGTGCAGTTTCCGGTGCGTCAAGGGTGCCGTCCGGGCGGATGGTGTACCCCTGGGCCTCGACCATCTGCCGCACGGCGGCTTCGTTATCGAACGTCTCGGCGCAGCAGGGCGCAGAGCACTGGAACAGGCCGTAGTCGCCCTGGGTGTAGAACAGCCGCTTTTTGTCAAAGCCTGCTTTCTGGAAGCAGTGATCCACATTGGTGGTGAGGACAAAATAATCTTTTTCCTTCACCAGCGCAAAGAGGTTCTGATACACCGGCTTTGGTGCGTCCAGATAGCGGTTGATATAAATGTAGCGGCTCCAATAAGCCCAGTGCTCTTCCAATGTCTGATAGGGATAAAAGCCGCCGGAGTACATGTCGGAAAAGCCGTATTTCGAAGCAAAATCGGAAAAATATTCCCGGAAGCGTTCCCCGTCGTAGACGAAGCCCGCAGACGTGGAAAGCCCGGCTCCGGCCCCAAGGATGACGGCATCGGCTTCGGTCAGGGCCTGTTTCAGCCGCTCAATATCAGCGGAGCAGCTGTTCATAGATCTCTTTGTCCAGATCTTTGAAAACATTGAAGATCACCTTCTTTACACTGGTGTCCCGGGCCAGAAACTCCCGGGCGGTGCGCACCGCGATCTCGGCGGCTTTCTGATTGGGGAAATGGAACTCGCCGGTGGAAATGCAGCAGAATGCCACGCTTTCCAGCCCGTGCGCCGCGGCCAGTTCCAGACAGCTGCGGTAGCAGGAAGCCAGCAGGGCGCAGTCCTGCTCGGTCAGCCGCCCGGTGATGATGGGGCCCACGGTGTGCAGGATATACCGGCAGGGCAGGTTGAAGGCCGGCGTGATCTTTGCCTGCCCGGTGGGCTCAGGGCTTCCCTGCTGCTCCATCATCTCAGCGCAGGCAAGGCGCAGCTGTGCCCCGGCAAAGGTGTGGATGGCGTTGTCGATGCAGCGGTGGTTGGGGCAGTAGCAGCCGGTCATGCCGCTGTTGGCGGCGTTGACGATGGCGTCGCACTGCAGGGTGGTGATGTCGCCCTGCCACAGATAAAGCCCCGGCTGGATGGGGCTCAGGCTGGCAAGGGCTGTGATGCCCTTCTCGGCTGTCCGGGCCTGCAGGTAGGCGTCCTGCACCCGGAGAAATTCCGGGCTGCTGCTCCGGGGCGGGCGGACGTTCATCAGCCCCCGCAGCAGCAGGCGCTGACTCTCGGTATCGGCGGGGATGCCCGCTTCCCGATAAGCAGGGTCCTCTTTCAAGAGCGACTGCAAGAGGAACAGCCGGCGTTCGGTCTGGTTCATGGTTCACACTCCTTTTGCGGCACACACAGCCCCGCAGGGCGTTTTTCCTGCGGGGCTGTGCTTTGGCAGCTTCTTAGAATTCGTAGGGAGGGTTGCCGGAGAAATCTGCGATAACGCCGTGGGCGTTTTCGAGGTAGAACACCTCAAAGATAGGGTTCGCGGCTTCGCCGTACTGGCTCTTCACGATGGGGTTTGCGATGCACATCTCCTTGGCAGCCATGTTGTTTTCAAACACAGCCCTGCCGTGCAGGCGCAGCCAGGCGTACTCCGGGCTGGATACCGAAATTTCGATCTCAGGGTTGGCCTGCAGGTCCTTGTAAACATCCTTCTGGTTGTTGGTGCAGAACCACAGCCTGCCGTCTAGCTCACCGGCGAACATGAAGGGACGGCACTTGGCCTTGCCGTCACGGCCCACAGTGGCAAGATACTGCACAGGGTTTGCATTCAGGAATTCAACGACTTTGTTCATGGGAAATACCTCCAAAGGAAAATGTGATCGGGAAAGCTTGCATTTGTCTTTCGCTGAGATTATACTAGCACTGTAGAGCCCATTCGTAAAGTAAGCACTATTTTGTGCTGTAGTTACCAAAAGGATACTATTGGAGGAAGCCATGGAAAACGAACCTCTCAAAGAACTGCCGGCCTGCCCGGTGGAGACCACACTCACCCTCATCAGTGACAAGTGGAAGGTGCTGATCCTGCGGGATCTGATGCAGGGGACGAAGCGCTTCGGCGAGCTGCGCAAGTCCATCGGCCATGTGACCCAGAAGGTGCTCACGGCTCAGCTGCGGCAGATGGAGGAAAGCGGCCTGCTCACCCGCAGGGTGTACGCCGAGGTGCCGCCCCGGGTGGAATACACCCTCACCGACCTGGGCTACAGCCTCAAGCCCATTCTGGACGCCATGTGGGTCTGGGGAGAGGAATACAAAAAGCAGCAGGGCGCGGCCGGGCCCGAAGCTTAAAAAGGCGAAAAAGAAAGCATCTGCAGTTTCCATTCTGGAGTCACTGCAGATGCTTTTCCTTTTTGTATAAAAATCAGGCGTTTTCCGGCGGAGCGTCAGTGCCCAATTTGCCCAGATAGCGCCACAGGGTGGTGCGGCTGATGCCAAGCTGCCGGGCAGCGGCGGCGCGGTTGCCGCCGTGGGCGGCGACGGTCTGCTGCACCACCTCGCCGATGATCTCTTCCAGCGTGCGGTCTGTGCTGACACCGGCTGAAGCCGCCGGGGCCGGGGCAGTGCGCAGGGTGCGCTCCTTGGAGAGGTGTTCGGCCACAAGGCTGCTGCGGATGTAGGGCCCGGTGGTCAGGGTGGCGAGGGTGCGCAGAAGGTTCTTGAACTGGGTGTAGTTGTTGGGCCAGCTGTACTGACGCAGCATCTCGATGGCCCGGGGCTCAAAACCGGAGATCTGCTTGCCCAGCTCCAGATTCAGGCTGTTCAGATACAGGCTGGACAGAGACGGGATCTCGTCCGAGCGGCTGCGCAGGGAGGGCAGATTCAAAGTCAGGGAGCCCAGACGCTCGCTGAACTTCCGCATGACGGCGGGCACCGGCTCGCCGTCATGGGCGGCGCAGGAAAAGAGCAGCCGCACCCGGCGGGAAAGGCCGGTCTCCTCAATGGAGGCCAGCAGTTCGGAGCTCCACTGGGGCGGAATGGACTCAAAGTTCTGGAAATAGACGGTGTTGCCGTTGGCGTTCAGCGGGGAATTGTAGTGATTGAGCAGGAAATCCCAGCTTTTGTCGTTCATCAGGGCACAGTTGGCAACCACAAAGGGATGGTTGGACAGAGAGCTGTGCAGATAAAGATAGCGTGCGATCTGCTCTTTGCCGGTGCCGGGCTCACCGCAGATGAACACCGGCTGACGCACCACCGAAAGGGCGCGGATCTCGGTGTCCTGGGTGCCCATGGCACCGCTGAGGCTGTAGAAACTGTTGGCAAACAGATACTCACATTCGCCTTTGTTCAAAGAGCGCAGGCCGGGGCGGCTGGAATGCAGAGGGATGCGGGAAGGAACGCAGTAAAACAGATACCGCTGCACATTGTTCATCAGAAGCTGCTGTGCCGTGATGCTGTAGAGCTGGTCGCGTTCGGTGTAATAAAACTTCAGGCTTCCGCTGGACGGGATCTCCCTCAAATGAGCCTGCAGGGCCCGGCTCAGCTCTGCGGGCACCTCATTGAGATTGCTGTAGAACAGCTCTCCGCTGGGCTCCATGACGATGACCCGGCCGTTCTGCTCCTGAGTGATGCTGCGCAAAAACAGGTTCTCCTGCCGCAGGCTGCCGAACCAGCTGCTGATGTTCACGGCCTGATCGATGGCGGCGTGAAGGCTCTCCACGCCGGAGGTGATGAGGAACGCGTCAAAGCCCATTTCACGGGCGATGGTGTGGGTGACCATGTCGCAGACCACCATGCGGTAGCCGCCCTCTTTGAGCCGTTCCAGCGTGTGGGCCACTTCCTCGGCGCTGTTCACAGTGAGGATGTCCAGGTTGAAGCCCAGCAGGCTGCACAAGGTGTGGGCAGGCTCAGTGACACTGGGAAAGCCCACGATGGCATAGAGCTTGGTGTAGTTTTCCGCCAGCTTCATGGTGCGCAGCACGTCATAGACCGAGATCTGGATATCCACCACCGGCAGGTCGGTCACCTGCCGGATCAGTGCAGTGGTGCCGCCGCGGGAGATGATGCAGTCGTAAGTGTTGGGCGGGATCTGCTGCACGATGGCCTTGCCGTCCTCCAGGTCGCCGGTGTAAACATCCAGCTCCACATTGGGATATGCCTGCGCGGCCTGCTCCATGGCGGTGCGCATGCCGTCATAGGGGGCGATGCCGAGGATGCGGGTGTGTGTTTCGACCATAACAAAGCCTCCGTTCATCTTTGAGACTATTATAATCGGAGATGCTGCAAAAAGAAAGATGAAAATGTTCAAAAACGAAACGATTCTCGCAAGACTTGGCAAATTTTTTTAAGCTTGTTTTAAAATGAAACACTTTTTCTGGCTTTCCCCAATGCGTTATGATGCAAAATGATGCATAATAAAAATACCAAAATGTAAGGGGGAAGAGATGAATGCTTCGCCTGCTGATTATTGCAGATGATTTTACGGGTGCGCTGGATACCGGCGTACAGTTCGCGGCCTGCGGCGTCTCCACACGCGTCGTGGTGGGAGAGACAGCGGAACTGGCCGGATGCGAGAGCACGGTTCTGGTGGTGGACACCGAGACGAGGCATCTGTCGGCTGCTGCTGCGGGTGCAGCCATTGAAACGCTGACCCGCCACGCGGTGGAGGCCGGTGTGCCCTGCATCTATAAGAAGACCGATTCGGCTCTGCGCGGAAACATCGGCGCGGAGCTTTCGGCCCTGCTCAAAACGAGCGGTGCCCGCCAGCTGCCCTTCCTGCCGGCCTTCCCGCAGATCGGCCGCACCACGGAGGGCGGCGTCCACTACATCAGCGGCGTGCCGGTGAACGAGAGCCCCTTCGGCATCGATCCCTTTGAGCCGGTGCGCTGCGCACAGGTGCCGGAGCTGATCCACCTGCAGACCGATGTTCCGGCCAAGAGCTTCGCTGCCCTGCACGAGGGCGGCAGTGTGCCGGAAGAAGATGGCATTCTGGTGTTCGATGCATCCAGCACGGAAGATCTGCAGGCCACGGGTAAGGCACTGTTCCAGAATGAAACACCTGCCGTTCTGGCAGGCTGCGCGGGATTTGCAGCTTTCCTGCCCCAGCTGCTGGGCCTTTCAGATGGCTCCCGGCTGGAAGCCCCGAAGCTGGACCCCCGCCTGCTGGTGCTCTGCGGCAGCGTGAACCCCATCACCCTGCGCCAGATGGACACCGCCGAAAAAGCCGGCTTCTCCCGTCTGCGCCTGACCCCGCGCCAGAAGCTTGAGCCGGGCTACTGGGAGAGCGAGGACGGCAAAGCTGCGCTGGCAGACATCGAAAAGATGCTGGCGGCGAACCCCCACTGCATGATCGAGACCAACGACGAGGGCGGCAACCAGCTCACGGCGGATTATGCCGCAGCCCGGGGCATCGATCTGGACGGCCTGCGGGTGGGCATCGCCAGCAGCGTGGGCCACATGTTCGGGGCCCTGTTCGGCAGCCCCAACCTTGGCACCCTGCTGCTCACCGGCGGCGACACCCTGCTGCAGTGCATGAACTGCGTGGGCGTGCAGGAGCTGGAGCCAGTGTGCGAGCTGGAAAAGGGCGTCGTGTTGGCACGCTTTACATATAAGGGATGCACCCGCTACGTCATCACAAAATCCGGCGGCTTCGGTCAGGCAGACCTGCTGCTTGAACTGGCAGACCGGATCGCGGTAAAATAAAATTGGAACTTGACAGCCTGCGGCTGTGAGGAATAATGAAGAAGGAGAACGATTCATGACCTATGCAAAACTGCCCGGCCTGACCTGGGACGGCACGGTGTACGAGAACGAGGAGATGGGCACGCTGGAAGCCCTGCTGCCCACCGGCGGCTGGCCCACGGCCCACGCCCCCGCCATGGTGGAGCTGCCCAACGGCGACCTGCTGTGCTGCTGGTTTGCCGGCACTTATGAGGGCAGCGCAGATGTTCACATCATCTGCTCGGTGCTGCCCCACGACGGCACCAAATGGCTGGAGCCGGTGGACATTTCCAATGACCCCACCCGCAGTGAGCAGAACCCCTCGCTGTTCTATGGCCCGGACGATGCCGTGTGGGCCATGTACACCGCCCAGCTGGATCGTCAGGCCGGCAAGGACAACATGCAGTACACTGCCGTTGTCCGCTGCCAGAAGAGCACCGATGGCGGCAGGACCTGGGGCCCCTACACCACCGTGTTTCCGGAAGAGGGCACCTTCTGCCGTCAGCCCATTCAGGTGCTGTCCAACGGCCGCTGGATCTTCGCCAACTGGCTGTGCACCGACTCTGCCGAGGGCCTGTCCGGCGACCCCACCGCCTTCCGCATCTCGGACGACGAGGGCAAGACCTGGCACATGGTCATGATGCCGAAGAGCAACGGCCACGTTCACGCCAATGTCATTGAGCTGGAGCCGGGCCATCTGGTGGCCTTCATGCGCAACCGTGAGGCTTACCGCATCCACCGCAGCGAGTCCTTCGACTGGGGCGAGACCTGGACCGAGCCGGCCCCCACTCCCCTGCCCAACAACAACTCCAGCATCAGCGCCCTGAAGCTGCAGAGCGGCCGCATCGCCATCGCCTACAACCCCACCTGCACCCCGAACCCGGTGCCCGGCAAGGCTGCATGGCCCGGCCTGCGCTGCCCGGTGGCCGTGGCCCTTTCCGAGGACGGCGGCCTGACCTTCCCCATCATCCGCTGGATGGAGCGCGGCGAGGGCTTCATGGGCGATGAGAACAAGACCAATAACAAGCAGTATGAGTACCCGTATCTGATGCAGAGCCGCGACGGCATGCTGCACCTGACCTACGCGGCACGCACCCGTCAAGGCATCAAGTATGTTCGCTTCAGCGAAAAGGATGTTCTGGGCGAAAAGCGCGAGACGGTTGGCCTTTACAACCCCACCGCAGCCCAGAGCCGCTGATTTCGTTTTGAATAAAATTTTTCATATTGAACCATCGATCAGGAGGTTTTTATTATGCTGACTCAGTACAATCTGAAGATGCCGCACGCTGTTTACGGCGGCGAGAACGCCATGGACAACATCACCGCCATCATCAAGGCACGCGGTGCCAAGAAGGTGGCCATGTTCACCGATAAGGGCATTGAGGGCGCTGGCCTGTTTGCCCTGCCCGAAGAGGCTGTCAAGGCTTCCGGCGCTGAGTATTACGTTCTGGACGAGCTGCCCCCGGAGCCCAGCTACATGGCTGTGCAGAAGCTGGTGGATGAGTTCAAGGCTTCTGGCGCTGACCTGATCGTTGCCTGCGGCGGCGGCTCCGTCATGGACGCTGCCAAGCTGGCAAGCGTGCTGGTCACCGACGCTTACGGTGTCAAGGAGCTGCTGGACAACCCCGGCATGGCTCAGAAGTGCGTGCCCATCGTCCTGATCCCCACCACCGCCGGCACCGGCGCTGAGGTCACCCCCAACGCCATCGTGGCTGTGCCTGAGAAGGAACTGAAGGTCGGCATCGTCAACGAGAACATGATCGCTGACTACGTCATTCTGGACGCCCGCATGATCAAGAACCTGCCGCGCAAGATCGCAGCGGCCACCGGCGTCGATGCTCTGGCACACTGCATCGAGTGCTTCACCAGCAACAAATCCAACCCCTTCAGTGACCTGTACGCTCTGGAAGGCCTCGACCTGATCCTGAACAACATCGAGAAGGCCTGCGATGATCCCGAGGCCATGGCTGAGAAGAACCGCATGCAGATCGCTGCTTACTACGGCGGCCTGGCCATCACTGCTTCCGGCACCACCGCTGTCCACGCTCTGAGCTATCCTCTGGGCGGCAAGTACCACATCGCACACGGTGTGTCCAACGCCATCCTGCTGGCTCCGGTCATGCGCTTCAACAGCGAGCATCCGGCTGTCCGCGAGCGTCTGGCTGCTGCTTATGACCGCTGCTGCCATGAGGAAAAGACCTGCACCACCGTGGAGGAGAAGACCGCGTGGATGATCGCCCGTCTGGAGCACATCGTCAAGCATCTGGACATCCCCACCAGCCTGAAGGAGTTCGGCGTGCCCGCTGAGGATCTGGAAGGTCTGGTCAACGCCGGCATGCAGGTGCAGCGCCTGCTGGTGAACAACATGCGCCCTGTGACTGCAGACGACGCACGCAAGCTGTATCAGGAGATCATGTGATCTGACCGATCCATACATAGAAGGAGAAAAGGCTATGAAAACCAGCGACATCAAAGGCATCATCCCTCCGGTAATCACCCCGATGAACAATGACCCTGAGCAGACGGTCAACCACGAGGCTCTGCGCAATCAGGTGGAGCGCCTGCTGGCAGGCGGCGTCCACGGCATGTTCCCTCTGGGCACCAACGGTGAGGCTTACGCTCTGTCCTTCCAGGAGAAGGAAGAAGTTCTGGCCACCGTCATCGATCAGGTCAAGGGCCGCGTCCCTGTCTACGCAGGCACCGGCTGCATCACCACGGCTGAGACCATCCGCATGAGCAAGCGCGCCGAGGAGATGGGCGCTGATGCACTGTCCATCATCACCCCCAGCTTTGCACTGGCTTCTCAGAAGGAGCTGTACGACCACTATGTGGCTGTGGCAAAGGAAGTCCACATCCCCATCATCCTGTATAACATTCCTCCCCGCACCGGCAACAAGCTGCTGCCCGAGACTGTGCAGGCCCTGTGCCGTGATGTCGATGTGATCGTTGGTGCCAAGGATTCCAGCGGCGACATTGAGAACCTGAAGGCTTACATCCGCCTGACCCGTGAGCTGGACAAGGATGTGGCCATTCTGGCCGGCAACGACGGCGCGATCCTCACCTGCCTGAAAGAGGGCGGCGCAGGCGGCATTGCAGGCCGTGCAAACATCTGGCCCGCAACCGTTGCCAAGATCTACGACTGCTTCAAGGCAGGCGACCTCGAGGGCGCACAGGCTGCACAGGACGCCATCGCCATCCTGCAGCAGACCTTCAAGTACGGCAACCCCAACACCATCATCAAGACCGCTGTGGCTCTGCAGGGCCACCCCGTCGGCAAGTGCCGTGCACCGTTCAACTATGTTCCCGAAGAGGGCCTGGAGGCCATCAAGAAGGTTCTGGCTGAGAACGCTGCCAAGGGTCTGGACTAATTGAGAGAGAAGCAAGGAGAAGGCTGCTATGAATAAACCCATTGTTGGCATTACCATGGGCGATCCCGCCGGTTCCGGCCCGGAGATCACCGTCAAGGCTCTGGCTGATCCGGAGCAGTACACCTATTGCCGTCCCATCGTTGTGGGCGATGTGAAGGTCTTTGAGCAGGCCAAGAAGTTCGTCGGCCGCGAGGATATCGTCATCCACCGCTGCGACAAGGTTTCGGACGCTCTGTTCACCCCCGGCACCATCGATGTGCTGCACCTTGATCTGATCGAGGACATGAGCAAGTTCGAGATGGCCAAGGTCAGTGTGGAAGGCGGAAACGCTGCATTCCAGTGCGTGAAGAAGGTCATTGAGCTGGCCATGGCCGGCGAGGTGGACGCCACCTGCACCAACGCCCTGAACAAGGAAGCCATGAACAAGGCTCTGGAGTACTATCACGGTGAGAAGTCGGACGGCTACACCCACTTCGACGGCCACACCGAGATCTACGCCACCTATACCCACACCAAGAAATACACCATGATGCTGGCTCATCATGACCTGCGCGTGGTGCATGTGTCCACCCACGTTTCTCTGCGCGAGGCATGTGACCGCGTGAAGAAGGACCGCGTGCTGGAAGTCATCGAGATCGCCAACAAGGCCTGCAAGGATATGGGCATTGAGAATCCCCGCATCGCTGTGGCCGGCCTGAACCCCCACTGCGGCGAGAATGGCCTGTTCGGCCGCGAGGAGATCGAGGAGATCACTCCGGCTATCGAGGCTGCAAAGGCTGAGGGCATCACCGGTGTCGTGGGCCCCTGCCCGCCGGACAGCGTGTTCTCTCAGGCCATCGGCGGCTGGTATGACATCGTGGTCTGCATGTACCACGATCAGGGCCACATCCCCCTGAAGACCGTGGGCTTCGTCTATGACCGCGAGAAGCAGGAGTGGAAGGCTGTGGAGGGCGTCAATGTCACTCTGGGCCTGCCCATCATCCGCGCCAGCGTGGATCATGGCACCGACTTCTATCATGCAGGCAAGGGCAACGGCAATGAGCTGAGCCTTGTCAACGCCATCAAGTATGCCGTCAAGATGACCGGCAAGCAGGCATAAGCCTGACCTGGCTTCAACTGTATCTCCTCTGAGCACCCGCTCCGCCGTTCTGATGCGGAGCGGGTGCTTTTTTATCGGATGGGCAAAAATGATGGAGAAAGTTCTATCCTGAAACAATCATTGTGGAAAATTTAACATTTTTGTTTCAGAATGTTACACTTTTGGATGCGAATTATCAAAACAATCTAAAAAATGTTTCAGATTGAAACGAAACTCGTGAATTTCTCCATTGTCACAGCCTGCCGGATTGACTATAATTTAGACAACAAAGACGAACAAGACTGTGGAAAGCGGCAAACCCGGGATCTGAGGAGATCCACGCACAGTCCTGCTTCGAAGAGAATCTTCGGATTGTAAAGGAGAAATGGGTTATGAAAAAGATCACTCGCAGAGACTTCCTGAAGGTCGCCGGTGTCGTTGGTGCTGCAGCTGCTATGGCAGGCTGCTCCGGCATGGCTCCTGGCGCTGAGACCGCAAGCAGCACTGCTGCTTCCACCGCTGCTTCCACTGCAGCCGAGAGCGTTGCAGCTGCCACCGGCAGCATGGAGCTGGACGGCCCCGTTCAGCTGACCTTCGCAGCTCAGGAAGTCGGCACCGCTGCTTACAACTACGCTGCTGCTCTGCAGAGCGTAATGATCGGCCAGCTGCCCTCCGGCTCCACCATTGATATCACCACCACCTCTCCCGGCGGCGTGGGTGCTCCCATGATCGTCAACGCAGGCGAGGAGTGCGAGCTGGTCATGTCCAATGCCGGCCCCGCAAAGTGGAGCTACGAGCAGAGCACCTCTGAGTATGAGTACGGCGGATGCACCGAGATCGCCTGCATCGCCGGCGGCCTGGGCCATGACTTCATCAACCTGATGTTCACTCAGAAGTTCGTTGATGACACCGGCTACACCACCTTCGAGGAAGTTGTCGCCAACAAGTACCCCATCAAGATGGTCATCAAGAAGAACGGTACTCTGGGCGAGCTGAGCGCAGAAAAGGTCTGCGAGGCTCTGGGCATCACCTTCGACGACATCGAGAGCTGGGGCGGCCACGTCGAGAAGACCGGCGGTGACGCTATCAAGAGCGGCCTGCAGGATGACCTGTACGACATGACCATCGACCACATCGGCAAGGGCCAGTCCAACACCACCGAGCTGTGCCTGACCCACGATATGTACGATGTCGAGCTGAGCGCTGACACCCGCCAGAAGCTGTGCGACATGGGCTATGCTCCTGTCACCGTCGAGGCCGGCACCTGGAACAAGCAGGACCGTGACATCGAGACCGTCGGCAGCCAGCAGTGCATCCTGGTCGATGCCAACATGGACGCCGCTGTCGCTTACAACCTGACCAAGGCTGTCTGCGAGAACAAGGACGCTCTGGCTTCTTCCGTTGCATCTCTGGAGTACTTCGATCCGGCTGTTGCAGGCACCGCTCCCTACACCGGCTGCCCCCTGCACCCGGGTGCAAAGGCTTACTACGAGGAAATGGGCTACGACTGCGACTAAGCACTCGGCCTGAAGTTTCCTGACCATTGACCTGTGGGTCTGCCGGGCACTCAGGTGCCCGGCAGGCTTTTTATAGGGACTGATTTCCATTTTTCTTAGGAGGAACACTCACCATGGATGCCAAAAAGAAAACGATGCGCAACTGGCTGGCGGTCATCGTCACCGTTGTGTTCTTCGCCTTCCAGATGTATCTGGCTCTGGTCAAGCAGCTCAACCCCATGCTGCAGAGCCCCCTGCACCTGATCCTCGCCCTGACTCTGGTTTTCCTGTATAACCCCGCTGACAAGGCCTACCGCAAAAAGGTGACCAAGGCTGCTGAGGCCGCAGGCAAGCCCGTGGATGAAAAAGAGCTGAATGCTCACGCCTGGATGAACTGGCTGGACATCCCCCTGTTCATCTGCCTGGCCTGCATGCTGTGGTATGTTGTCAGCCAGAACGCCCGCCTGCTGGACTTCGTCTCCGTGCAGCCGGTGTACGGCATCGACTACATCTTCATGGTCATGACCATCGTCCTGCTGCTGATCGCTGTGTACCGCACGCTGGGCCCGATCCTGACCATCTTCATCGCAGTCTTCATCCTGTATGCATTCACTTCTCCGTATCTGCCTGGCATTCTGTTCACCAAGGGCAAGACCTTCGCAAAGTTCATCAAGCAGTTCTGCGTTGGCATGACCATGGGTGAGAGCGGCGTCTTCGGCACTCCGCTGTACACCTCCGCAAATACCTTGTTCTACTTCATCGTGTTCGGTGCCTTCTTCTCCTCCATGGGCGGCGGCCAGCTGCTGATCGACATCGGCATGAAGTTCTCCAACAAGTCCTCCGGCGGCCCCGCAAAGGCAGCTGTTATCTCCTCCGGCCTGATGGGCATGATCTCCGGTTCTGCTGTTGCTAACGTTGCAACCACCGGTGTTATGACCATCCCGATGATGAAGAAGGTCGGCTACGAGCCCGAAGAAGCAGGCGCTGTTGAGGCTGTTGCTTCCACCGGCGGCCAGATCATGCCCCCCATCATGGGTGTCGGCGCATTCATCATGGCTGAAATGCTGGGCGTTCCGTACAGCCGCGTTGCTGCTGCTGCTATCCTGCCCGCAGTCGCTTACTACTTCGCAGTGTTCGTGCTGGTCGATCGTCTGGCTGCAAAGCATCAGAACGCTGCTCAGGAGCAGGACGCCAAGATTCAGGTCGATCGCGCTGTTCTGCCCCGTCTGTACCTGCTGCTGCCCGCTGTGATCCTGGTGGTCATGATCGTCCGCGGCGCATCCCTGATGCGTGCCGGCATGATGGGCATCGCTTCCTGCCTGATCTGCGACGTGGTCAGCTACTTCATCAATGAGAAGAAAGACTTCGTTGACCTGAAGGGCATCTGGAACTGCTGCCTGGACGGCGCAAAGCAGGCTGCTGAGATCGCCATCCCCACCGCAGCTTGCGGCATCATCATCAACGTTGTTACCGGCCAGACCTCTCTGGCAACCAACCTGTCTGCTCTGATCAGCAGCCTGGGCACCACCAACCTGTTCGCAGCAATGCTCATCGCAATGATCGGCTGCATGCTGCTGGGCATGGCACTGCCCACCGTCGCCGCTTATCTGGTCGGCGTCATCCTGTTCGTTCCCTGCCTGCGCGCTCTGGGCATCTCTGCTCTGTGCGCCAACATGTTCGTCTTCTACTACGGCATCATGGCTCAGATCACTCCTCCCGTCTGCGTGGCTTCCTACACCGCAGCCGGTATTGCAGATGCAAACGCAATGAAGACCGGTATCAAGGGCTTCACCTTCGCAATGGTCGGCTTCCTGGTTCCCTTCGTCTTCGTTTACAATCCCGCTATCCTGCTGGAAGGCACTGTCGTCGAGATCATCATTGGCGCAGCTCAGATGCTGATCGGTACCTTCTTCCTGGCAGTCACCGTGGCTGGCTACTTCAAGCGCAACTTCAAGCCTGTTGAGCGCATCGCCCTGTTCGCTGCAGCTCTGCTGCTGATCGCACCTGAGGTCGTCTCTTCCATCATCGGTCTGGTGCTGGGCATCGGCGTGCTGATGATCGACACCATCGCAAGCAAGAAGAGCGGCGCAAAGGCAGCCTAAACTCTTAACCAAGCTCTCCAATTTTATTCATACCCAATCACCTTCTTCAAAGTGAGGCCCCTGTTTCCGGCTTTCGGGAACGGGGGCTTTGCTTTTGTGGGAAGGAGCGGAGAAATGATGTGCCTGCGGCATGATGAGCGGGTGCAATGATGTTTTGCTTTGCAAAATGATGTGCGCTGCGGCGCATGGGAGGATGCGGGCTGAGAGAAAAACGCTGAAGATTCACGCCTGTTCGGCGTGAAGATTTTTTAACCGCTTTTCTGATCTCCGCCGATTGGAAGCTCCTTCAGTCTCGCATTCACTCGACAGCCATTCCCCTTTTTGTCACCTTGCGGTGATATCGGTTCCCCACTTTGTCACCTGCGGTGACATTTCTCCCCAGCGCGGGGAGAATCTTTCCCGGCCGGGGGAAGTCTTTCTCAGGGAGGGGGCCTCTGGTGAAGAGGGAAAAACTTTACCGTACTGCCAAGGGCCCCATCTCTGAGGGGGCTGGCACCGAAGGTGACTGGAGGAGTTTTTCGATATGCCGTTTCCCTGCTGTGCGGCAGCCGCAGGCTGACAGCAGCAAGATGCCATAATCCGTAACGACCTCTTCCGTGAAAAGGCGTTTGTCGCGCCCCGCAGGGCGCGGCAAACGCAAAACTAAAACAATTTTCCGCTGATATTGTCAGAGCGAAGCGGAGACAATGTAAAATCGTCTGCGGCTGAAAGTGGCCGGTTCACCTTTCGTTTGCAAATAAAACATCAAGGCCCCCGCCGGAATTCCAGCGGGGGCCTTGATGCAATTTAGAAAAACTGAAAAGAAGAAAGAAGTTTCAGAGAAAAGCTCTTATTATGCCTTTGCGTCAGCAGCGGCGTTGGTGCCTGCGATGCGGCCAAAGGTGATGATGTCGGGGTAAGCGTTGCCGCCCAGACGGTTGTTGCCGTGGATGCCGCTGGCGACTTCACCGGCTGCGTACAGGCCCGGGATGGTGTTGCCGTCGGCATTCAGCACATGGGCGTCGGTGTCGATCTGGATGCCGCCCATGGTGTAGTGCACGGTGGGGGTGCGCAGGCTTGCATAGAACGGAGCCTGCAGAATGGTGGAATCCTCGCTGGTGGCCTTGCCGAACTCGTCCTTGCCGGAGGTCATGCCTGCGTTGTAAGCTTCCACAGTGGCCTTCAGGGTGTCAGCGTCCACGCCGATCTTCTCAGCCAGCTCATCCAGAGTGTCAGCCTTCACAGAGTGGCCGTCAGCCAGCAGGCTGTCGATCAGCTCGTTGCGGGTGTCGTCGCCTGCAATGGCGCTGCTGTCCACGATCAGCCACATCTGGCCGTCGGTCTGCTGCAGCTCGGCCATGCTGATGGCGTAGCGGGTGTTGTCCTCGTTGATGAAGCGCTTGCCTTCCTTGTTGACGAACATGTACTCGGTGGCGCTCAGCCAGTTGCCAACGAACTCGCTGACACAGCCGCAGTCATCGATGGGGTCGCCCAGGGGGTGCACCTGGATCTGATCCAGATTGATGAGATTGCCGCCCACGTTCTCAGCCAGAGCCAGGCCGTCGCCGGTGCTGGTGGCTGCGCAGCTGGTCAGCTTGGTGGTGATGGCACCATTGGAGTACTTGTAGACCAGATCGCTGGAAGCAGCATAGCCGCCGGTGGCGATGATCACGCTCTTTGCGTTGACGGTGATGGTGCTGCCGTCGGTACGCTCAGCGATGCAGCCGTTCACGGCACCGTCGTCGCCCACGGTCAGGGTGGTCACCTTGGCACCCGTCTCAATGGTGGTGCCCAGCTTCTCAGCGTAGTTCTGCAGCTTCTCAATGTAGATGCGGCCGCCGTTGTCGCTCTCCTTGCCGGTAGCAGCGATCAGATCGACCTGATGGCCGCGGGCCCACTTGCCGCCGATGGCCATGAAGATGTAATCGTTCTTGAAGGGAACGCCGATGGTGTTCTCCAGCCAGTCCAGAGCGTCCACAGCGCCGTTGGCGTAAGTCTCGATCAGCTCAATGTTGTCGATGGAGCCGCCGCCGATGTAGGTCTGCAGGGCGTGCCAGTTGGGGCTGTCGAACAGGGTCTTGCCGTCCTCGGCCTGCCACTTCTCGTAGTCGGCGCGGGTGGCATCGATCAGTGCCTGATACTCGGGGTCGTCGGTCTTCTCAGCCAGAGCGGCTTCCACTTCCTTGCAGTTGTCTGCGGTCATGGTCAGCTGCTTCTGACGCTCGGGGTCAGCCACGTTGTAGGTGCCCTCGCCCAGCTTGGTGTTGCCGCCGATGGAAGCGGCCTTTTCCAGCACCAGAACGCTTGCACCGTTCTCGGCAGCAGCGGCGGCAGCGGCCATGCCGGCACCGCCTGCACCAACGACGGCCACATCCACATCATAGGTGGTGTCTTCGCCCTTGGCGGTGGCCACTTCGCCGTTGTAGTCGTCGGGGTCAACGCCTGCAGCGGTCAGAGCATTGCGGACGGCCTCCAGCAGGCCGTTGCTGGTCAGGGTGGCAGTGGCAACGGCGTCAACGGCGACGGAGTTGTTCTCCACCATCTTGGGGATCATCTGATCGAAGGCGATGTCGCCCACACCCTCGGTCTCAGACTGCTCCTTGACCTCGATGTCGGTGATGACAGCGTTGTCGTCCAGAGTGACGGCAACCACGATGTCGCCATTACGGCCCTTGCCGGTACCTTCATAGGTGCCAGCCACGGAACCGGAAGCGGCGGTGCTGCTGCTGGATGCGCCGCAGCCAGCCAGCAGAGTCAGGGTCATCGCAACGCACAGCAGCGCTGCAACAAGCTTCTTGCGCATGGTTTTCTTCTCCTTATAAATTCGTGTGATTCCTTCTGTCCCCGGATGGGACACTGTTAATAGTTTAACGTGAAAATCGGGTGAAAAACAAGAAGAAGACTTCAATATATCAATAGTTTTATTCTATGGATTATGGTATAATTGTGAAAAATCCACCCGGAAGGAGTGCTCTCCCCATGACCCTCAACCAGCTGCGGTATTTCCGCGTTCTTGCCAAGACTGAGCATTACACCAAGGCGGCGGATGCGCTGGCCATTTCCCAGCCGTCCCTGAGCCGGGCCATTGCCCTGCTGGAAGAGGAACTGGGAGTGCTGCTGTTCACCCGCAGGGGCCGCAACGTGGTGCTGACCGACGCAGGCAGGGCATTTTTGCGCTATGCGGAAGCGGGGCTGGACACACTGGACGCCGGTGCCGCCGCCATGCGGGACTTCCGCACCGGGGCCGAGCGGGTGTCCATCGGCAGCATCACACCGGTGGTGAACACCTACCTGCCGAAGATGCTGGCGGACTTCCGCGTCGATGAGAACAGCAAGGCCTGCTTTGACATCCGGGTGGATCAGACCCAGCGTCTTCTGGCCGGATTGAAAGCCGGGCTCTATGATATGGTCTTCTGCAGCTATCAGCCCGGCGAGAACACCCTGCGGTTCACCCCGGTGGTGGAGCTGCCCTTCGTTGTGGCCATGCGGAAGGACGATCCGCTGGCGGGCAGTGCATTCCTGACGCCGGATCAGCTGGCCGGCCGGCCCATGGTCTTCACCGACTCCCCTGCCTACTCCGACCTGCTGCGCCGGATGCTGGGAGAATACGGCATCCGGCCCGAGATCCGCGGCTTCTCCAATGAGGATTCCGTCCTGCTCAGCATGGTGCAGGCGGGGCTTGGGGTGTTCATCAGCACCGATCACCCCCAGATGTACAGCCCGGACACCACCCTTGTGCCCCTGAAGCAGGACCGCTACCGCCGCTATGTATATATGGTCACCCGGCCGGGCCTTGCGGCCAGCACCGCCGCTGCCCAGCTTATCCAGTATAATCTGCAGCGTGCTGTTCCCGAGCGGGGACGTCAGCCCCGCGCCGACGGCGGAAGTGACCAGTAAATCAAAAAGAAACGCCGCCCCACCTGCATCCGCAGGCCGGGCGGCGTTTGATGTTTTTATGATAAGAAGATCATAATCTTCCCTCTTCCAGCATCTTTTTCACTTCGTTCAGGTCTTTGCACTCGGCGGTGTACAGGCGGCGCATCTCGTCTGTGACAGGAGCAAGATCAGGCACCATCACGGTGATGAAGCCGCCGGCGGCACCGGCCCGCACGCCATTGTAGCTGTCCTCCAGCACCAGCGTCTCGGCGGGGGCGGTGCCCAGCGCTTTGGCGGCGGTGAGGAAGATCTCCGGGTCGGGCTTGGAACGGGTGACAAAATCACCGGAGATCACAGCCTTGAAGTAAGGTGCGAGATCCCAGTTGTTCAGGTGCCCCATGATGGTGGGCATCCGGCTGGAGGAAGCCACAGCCATGGGGATGCCTGCATCCCGCAGCCAGTTCAGCAGGGCATCCAGTCCCTTCATTTTGGGCACCGGCTTTGCGAAAATGGGGGCTGCAGTGCGGTACAGCGCGTCCTCGATGGAACTGACATCCGCGTCTTCTCCGTAAAACTGGTGAAGCACCCGCCGCATGGATTCGCCCGAGGTGCCGCGGGCAGCTTCGTCCAAGCCCTCTTTATAGGTCATGCCAAGCGATTCCAGCGCGGGCTTCCAGCAGCGCATCCAGATGCGCTCAGTGTCAAACATCAGGCCGTCCATATCAAAAACAACACTCTTGACCATAACCAGCAAAAGCTCCTTTCAGAACCCACAAAACCTTGAATACAGCCTTATTGTACCATACTTTGTGCAGGTTGCACAGGGATAAGGTGGTAATTCCGCGCAACTTAACCGGCCCAAAGATGAAAGATTTTTCGTTTCCTTGTAAATCGATTTCATAATATTATAATAGAAAACAACATTCGGCGTTTGCGGGCGCATTTTTCACACGCTGCGCCCGAGATCAGGAAAGAGGGAAAATTATCATGTTGGATATCAAGATCACTCGTACCACTTCTCCCAAGGAGAAGCCTGACGAGAACAATCTGGGCTTTGGCAAGAAGTTCACCGACCATATGTTTGTGATGGACTACACCGAGGGCGAAGGCTGGCACGATGCCCGCATCGTCCCCTACGGCCCCTTTGAGCTGGACCCGGCAACCGTCGTGTTCCACTACGCTCAGGAGATCTTTGAGGGCATGAAGGCTTACCGCACTGCTGACGACACCGTTCAGCTGTTCCGCCCGGACTGCAACGCAAAGCGTTTCCAGGATTCTGCTGACCGTCTGTGCATCCCCAAGATCCCCGTGGAAGATTACATCCAGGCTGTTGAGACTCTGGTGGACGTGGACCGCGACTGGGTGCCTCACACCGACGGCGCTTCCCTGTACATCCGTCCCTTCGTGTTCGCAAATGATGTGGGCCTGGGCGTGCATGCTTCCAAGCACTACATCTTCTGCGTCATCTGCGCTCCCTCGGGTGCTTACTACGCTGAGGGCATCAACCCTGTGCGCATCTACGTCGAAGACGAGTACATCCGTGCCGCTCCCGGCCTGACCGGCTTCACCAAGTGCGGCGGCAACTATGCTGCTTCCATCAAGGCCGGCGAGCTGGCTGAGGAGCAGGGCTACGCACAGGTCCTGTGGCTGGACGGCGTCGAGAAGAAGTACGTCGAGGAAGTCGGCAGCATGAACATCATGTTCAAGATCGACGGCAAGGTCTACACCGCTGCAACCGTCGGCACCGTTCTGCCCGGTGTCACCCGCCGCAGCTGCATCGAGCTGCTGAAGGACTGGGGCTATGAGGTCGTCGAGGGCAAGCTGGCCATTGCCGACATCATGCAGGCTGCCCGCGAAGGCAAGCTGGAAGAGGTCTTCGGCACCGGCACCGCTGCTGTCGTCTCCCCTGTCAAGGAGCTGGTCTGGAAGGGCGAGCACGCTTACATCGGCGACGGCAAGATCGGCCCTGTCACCCAGAAGCTGTACGATACCATGACCGGTATGCAGTGGGGCAAGATCCCCGACACCAAGGGCTGGATCGTCCCTGTCGAGAAGAAGAACTAACTCGAGATTCTCCGGAGAGAACCTTTTTATTCAGAATTAGGAGAAACGCCGCCGGAGCCCGACCGCTCGGCGGCGTTTGCCGTATAAAGGGGGAAACGGACTCGCCCTCTCCGTCAATCCGCTTCGCGTCTTGCCACCTTGCTCCCCCTTTTTGTCGCTTGCGCGACATCTTCCCCCGGCCGGGGGAAGTCTTTCAAGGGGAGAGGCAAGAACGTAACGGTCAGGCCCTTGGCTCTCCCTCTGGGAGAGCTGTCGAGCGAATGCGAGACTGAGAGGGCGAGCCGCCTTCCGTCAAAACTCCAAAATTTCCCGGCACAATTGCTTTCTGCGTTCCACAGTGCTAAACTGAACTCAGAACTGCGGCCTGCATTGCGGCAGGCCCTGAGCAGGAAAGATTGAGAGGGAAAACCGCCATGGTGAAAAAATGGAGCGTGAGCTACCCTGCCGTCAACGGCACCGAGCAGCGCAGAGTGTATGTTTATCTGCCCACGATGTATGAGTCTGAGCCCGACCGCCGCTATCCGGTGCTGTATATGTTCGATGGCCAGAACGTCTTTTTCGACGAGGATGCCACCTACGGCAAGAGCTGGGGCGTGGCCGATTATCTGGACTACACCGACACCCCGCTGATCGTGGCGGCGGTGGAGTGCAATGCGGGCCCGAACAACGAACGTCTGGTGGAGTATTCGCCTTACCGGTTCGACGACCCGCAGTTCGGCCACTTCGACGGCAAGGGTCAGGCCACCATGAGCTGGTATATCCACCGGTTCAAACCCTTCATCGACCGCAATTTCCGCACCCTGCCTGACCGGGAGCATACCTTCATCGGCGGCAGCAGCATGGGCGGGCTCATGAGCCTGTATGCTCTGCTGCAGTATAACGACACCTTCAGCCGGGCGGCGGCGCTGTCGCCGTCCATCTGGGTGTCGCCGGAAAAGCTCTCCGGCCTTGTGGGCCGGGCAAAGCTTGCGCCGGGCACCGTGCTGTACATGGACTACGGCTCCCGCGAGATGGGCAACCACGACGGGATGCGCAAGGGTTTTGCGGACATGTGCGGCAAAATTCTGACCCGGGGCATCCACCTGACGTCCCGCATCGTGCCCGGCGGCACCCACAGCGAAGCCAGCTGGGAAAAACAGCTGCCCTTCGTGTTCCATACCCTGATGTATGAGGTAGACGAATAAAAACGAACTCCTTCCGTCATCGCTGCGCGATGCCACCTCCCTCCCGGAGGGAGGCTTTGGCAATGCGGAAAGCTTTGTCTCTTTGCCAAAGGCCCCATCTCTGAGGGGGCTGGCACGGCGTAAGCCGTGACTGGAGGAGTTATCAAAGGAGGAATCACCATGGAAATGCAGTATTTCAAGGACTACAGCCCGGCGCTGGGCCGTGACATGGAGTGCAAGATCTACGGCCACGCAGGCCGCCCGATGCTGTACATCCCCTGCCAGGACGGACGTTTCTTCGATTTCGAGAACTTCCACATGAACGACACCCTTGCCCCGTGGATCGAGTCCGGCCAGATCATGGTCATCTCCATCGACACCATGGACAAGGAGACCTGGTCCGACACTGCCGCCGACCCCTATTGGCGCATCCGCCGCTATGAGCAGTGGCTGCACTACATCGTGGAGGAGGCCGTGCCCAAAATTCAGTACATGGCCAAGGAGCGCAACGGTTGGGATGACCTGCCCGGCGTCATTGCCTTTGGCTGCAGCCTGGGTGCGACCCACGCTGTGAACCTGTACCTGCGCCGCCCGGACATCTTCTGCGGCTGTCTGGCCCTCAGCGGCATCTATACCGCCCACTATGGCTTTGGCGACTATATGGACGAGCTGGTCTACATGAACTCCCCCGTGGATTACATGAAGAACTTCCCGGAAGATCACCCTTATATGCAGCTTTACCGCAGCCAGAAAGCGGTCATCTGCTGCGGCCAGGGCGACTGGGAACAGCCGGACACCACCTGGTTCCTGAAGCGCATCTTCGAAGCCAAGAACATCCCCGTCTGGGTGGATCTGTGGGGCCACGACGTCAACCACGACTGGGACTGGTGGTATAAGCAGGTCGTGTATTATATGCCCTACGTGCTGGGACAGCAGTAAAACGGTAACTCCCCCAGTCTCGCATTCGCTCGACAGCCCCCTCGGAGATGGGGCCTTTGGCAGTGCGGTCAAGCTTTTCGGTTTTGCCAAAGGCTCCCTCCTTGAGGGAGCTGGCACGGCGTAAGCCGTGACTGAAGGAGTTTTTATAAGAAAGAGGAATCATAAAACATGCAGAATTTCATTTTCATTTCGCCCAACTTCCCCACCAACTACTGGCAGTTCTGCCATGAGCTGAAAAACAACGGCATGAACGTGCTGGGCATCGGTGACCAGCCCTACGACGAGCTGAAGCCCGAGCTGAAGGACAGCCTGAACGAATACTACAAGGTCGGCAGCCTGGAAAACTACGACGAGGTCTACCGTGCCGTGGCTTTCTTCACCTTCAAGTATGGCCGCATCGACTGGCTGGAGTCCAACAACGAATACTGGCTGGAGCGCGACGCCGCTCTGCGCACGGACTTCCACATCACCTCCGGCTTCCAGACCGAGGATATGCCCCGCATCAAGTATAAGAGCAAGATGAAGGAGTATTATCAGAAGGCAGGCATCGCCACCGCCCGCTACCACATGGTGGACGATTTCGAGGGCTGCAAGAAGTTCGTCGATGAGGTGGGCTATCCCGTGGTGGTCAAGCCGGACAACGGTGTGGGCGCATCCGACACCCACAAACTGTCCAGCGACGAGGAACTGAAAAAGTTCCTCATCTACAAGACGGCCAATCACCCTGACGTGGAATATATCATGGAGGAGTTCGTCCGCGCGGAGGTGAACAGCTATGATGCCATCATCGACGCCAACGGCAACCCCATTTTTGAGGCCGGCAATGTCAGCCCCATGTCCATCATGGACATCGTCAACGACAACGACAACTCCATCTACTACATCATCAAGGACCTGCCCGAGGACACCCGCGCCGCAGGCCGTGCTGCAGTGAAGAGCTTCGGCGTCAAGAGCCGCTTCATCCACTTTGAGTTCTTCCGCATGACCGAAGATCAGGCCAGCATGGGCAAGAAGGGCCAGATCGTGGCGCTGGAAGTCAACATGCGTCCCTGCGGCGGCTTCACTCCGGACATGATCAATTTCGCCCGCTCTACCAACGTCTACAAGATCTGGGCAGACATGATCGCATTCGGCGGCACGGATATGCCGGTGGGCGAGCACTATTACTGCCCGTTTGCAGGCCGCCGCGACGGCAAGCACTTCGTTTACAGCCACGAGCAGATCATGCAGAAGTATCAGGACAATATGTGCATGGTGGACCGCATCCCCGAGGCGCTGTCCGGCGCCATGGGCAACCAGATGTATGTGGCAAAGTTCTCCACCCGCGAGGGCATGGAGCAGTTCTACGCCGACGTTCTGGCAGTCACGGATGACACCAATGCCGCCGCACAGGCTCAGCTGACCCAGATCCTCGCTCTGGGTGAGCCGGAGCAGAAAGCCCCTGCCGCCAAGAAGGCTGCAAAGAAAAACTGATTCTGCCTGAAAAAGGCTGCGCCCCCGCACCGGAGCTTTGCTCCCGGTGCGGGGTTTTTCTCGTTGTCCCTCTCCGCAAAATGTGCTATACTGGGACTGAAAAACGGGGCGCCCCGAAAACGGAGGTATGTGCAATGAAATGGACGAAACGGGCGGCAAAGCATCTTGTGACGGCGGCGCTGGCGCTGTGCCTGCTGCTGCCCTGCGGCGTCCGGGCCACGGCCCTGCAGACCCCAGTGTGGATGCAGGCGTGGGCCGGCACCCGCACCAGTTCGGTCATCGGCCAGCTGGAAAAGGACGAGTTTACCGCGCAGATGAAGGTGGACGGTGTGGACACCGTGCTGGACATGGTGCGCTGCGACGGCAAAATGTATCTGAAAGCTTCCAAGCAGGACGGCACCGAGGTGCTGACCCTGCTGGTGCGGGACGGCTCCGCCTATCAGCTGGACGCAGGCCGGAAGCTGGCTATTCGTCTGGGTGACGAATCCGCCGCCTATGCCGCCCTCGGCCTCAGCGAGGCGACGGTGGAGAAGTCGCTTTCCACCGGAAAGGCCACCGGCTTTGCCGCGGCGCAGAAAACCGTGCACGGCAAGACCTATGACGCCGAGGTGTTTGACATGACGCTGGACGGCAAGCCGGTGGAAATGACCTATTGCTACGACGGCAGCGGCGTCCTGCGCTATCTCATCACCCGTGTGGGCGGCAAGCAGGCCGCCATGGAGTACACTTCCGTTTCGGACAAGGTGGATGAAAAACTTCTGGGGATCCCGGAGGGCTACACGGTCTGCACCAAGGGCGAAGACGGCAAACTCCGCGACGCGTCCGGCCATGTTGTGGGCTGAAAAGCAAACGTTCAGGCTCTCCCGAAAGGGAGAGCTTTTTTGATGAAAGTGTGGTATACTGGTGCCAGATAATTTATTGAGAACGAGGTAAGCTTCATGAAAATTCCCGCAAACGGCTTCACCCACGCCGGCAAGTTCCACGCCGACGACGTGTTTGCCACCGCCCTTTTGCAAATTCTGCGCCCGGACATCAAGATCACCCGGGGCTTCACCGTGCCGGATGACTTCGACGGCATCGTTTATGACATTGGCTTCGGCATGTTCGACCATCATCAGGAGCCCCGCGAATACCGCCCCAACGGCGTGCCCTACGCCGCTTTCGGTCTGCTGTGGCGGGTGCTGGGCCCGGGCCTTGTGGGTGAGCGTCAGGCTCGTCTGATCGATGAAAATTTCATTCAGCCGCTGGATCTCAACGACAACACCGGTGAGCAGAACAGCCTGTGCGACGCCATCGGCTTTTTCAACCCCGTGTGGGATTCCAAAGAAGATCAGGACACCTGCTTCTTCAAGGCCGTGGCCGTGGCAAAGCAGATCCTGGAAAACCAGATCGCCAGCGCCAATGCCGTGAACCGCGCCGATGAAAAAGTCCAGCAGGCATACAAGAACTCCCGTGACGGCATCGTTGTGCTGCCCTGCTATCTGCCGTGGAAAAATGGCCTGTATAAGACCGACGCTCTGTTTGTGGTCTACCCCAGCCAGCGCGGCGGGTGGAGCGCCCAGTGCGTCACCGACCACAAGACCAAGAAATCCAAGCTGCCCTTCCCCCAGAGCTGGGCGGGCCAGCCGCAGGAGGTCATTGAGCAGAAGAGCGGCATCCCGGGCATCAGCTTCTGCCACGCCAGCCGCTTCCTCATCACCGCCAAGGATAAAGAGACTGCCCTTGCCGCCTGCCGTCAGGTGCTGAGAAACAATGGCCGCATCTGAGGGGCGGCCCAAGGCGGCTTATGTCTACATGGTGCGGTGCGCCGGGGGCCAGCTGTACACCGGCTGGACCACTGACCCTGCCGCCCGCCTGCGGGCTCACCAGAATGGCAAAGGGGCCCGCTACACCCGGGCCCGGGGCGCGGCAGCTCTGGCCTATGTGGAGCGCTGCGCGGACAAACCCGCCGCCCTGCGCCGGGAATATGCCCTCAAGCAGCTGCCCAAGGCCCAGAAAGAACTGCTCTGCGCCGCATGGGCAGCTGCAGGGAGCGTGGCTTTGCCGTGAAAAACGGCCATCGGCCTTTAAAATAAATCTATGACCTGAAACTGCCAAAGACGGCTCCCGGGTGGGAGCCGTCTTTTTTGCGCGGGAGGAGCCTGCATATAATCACTCATAATGCATATTATTTGCATATATTGATTACATATTGCATAAAGATGCATATTGAACCAAAAACGAGGTCAAATCCGTGTAAGGTTTGTCGGTTTTCGGCATTGACGAAAAATCCGCACGGCGTATAATAAAAAACGTAAACAGCAAGGCAAACGCGAGAGGGTGTGAGAGGGATGCTCACACCAGAAAACAAAAGTGTATTTTTAAAAGGAGCAATCATTATGAAAAAGGAAAACATCAAGAAAGTCGTTCTGGCTTACTCCGGCGGTCTGGACACCTCCATCATCATTCCCTGGCTGAAGGAAAACTATAACAACTGCGAAGTCGTCGCCGTTTCCGGTGATGTGGGTCAGGGCACTGAGCTGGACGGCCTGGAAGAAAAGGCAAAGGCTACCGGCGCTTCCAAGCTGTATGTGCTGGACCTGAAGAAGGACTTCGTGGAGAACTACATCTTCCCCACCCTGAAGTTCGGTGCCAAGTACGAAGATTACCTGCTGGGCACCAGCTTCGCTCGTCCCTGCATCGCCAAGGCTCTGGCCGACATCGCCATCAAGGAAGGCGCTGACGCCATCTGCCACGGCTGCACCGGCAAGGGCAACGATCAGGTGCGTTTCGAGCTGACCCTGAAAGCCCTGTGCCCCGATATGGCCATCATTGCTCCGTGGCGTGAGTGGGACATCAAGAGCCGTGATGAAGAGATCGACTACGCCGAGGCTCATCACATCCCCCTGAAGATCAACCGTGAGACCAACTACTCCAAGGATAAGAACCTGTGGCACCTGAGCCACGAGGGCCTGGATCTGGAGAGCCCCGCAAACGAGCCCCAGTACAACAAGGAAGGCTTCCTGGAGCTGGGCGTTTCCCCCGAGCAGGCTCCCGACACCCCGACCTATGTGACCATCCACTTCGAGAAGGGCATCCCCACCGCCGTTGACGGCAAGGAAATGGGCGCTGTCGAGCTGGTGGAGTACCTGAACAAGCTGGGCGGCGAGAACGGCATCGGCCTGTTGGACATCGTCGAGAACCGTCTGGTCGGCATGAAGAGCCGCGGTGTGTATGAGACTCCCGGCGGTGCTATCCTGTATAAGGCCATCAACGTTCTGGAGACCATCACTCTGGACAAGGAGAGCGCACACTTCAAGGCTCAGATGGCTCAGAAGTACGCAGACATCGTCTATAACGGCCAGTGGTTCACCCCGCTGCGCGAGGCTCTGGACGCTTTCGCTGACAGCCTGGAGAAGACCGTCACCGGCGACGTGAAGCTGAAGCTCTACAAGGGCAACATGATCAACGCCGGCGTCACCTCTCCGTACACCCTGTACGACGAGCAGACCGCTTCCTTCGGCGAGGATGATGATTACAACCAGGCAGATTCCGCCGGCTTCATCAACCTGTTCGGCCTGTCCATCAAGGAGCGCGCAAAGCTGTCCAAGAACTGGCCCGAGATCAAGTAATAAGCTGTAACATCTTCCCTTTCGTGTGTTTTCACACTTTCACACGGAAGTTCAATCCAACCGGCATCGTTGCCGGCGGCACCGCCGCAGGAGCGTTTTCCCCTGCGGCGGCTTTGCCGTTTTTAGAGAGAATTAAAATGAGCGGCAAAAACTCCTTCAGTGAGGGGAGCCTCTGGCGAAGAGGCGAAGCTTTCCGCACTGCCAAAGCCTCCCTCCTTGAGGGAGGTGTCACCGAAGGGGACGGAAGGAGTTTCGGCGAGCCGCCTAAAAGTAAAGGATAAAACTATGGCAGAACAACTTTGGAAGGGCCGCTTCTCGAAAGCTGTCGATTCCCGCGTCAACGACTTCAACTCCTCCATCCGCTTTGACCAGCGCATGATCGCGCAGGATATGCGCGGCAGCGGCGTCCATGCCGCCATGCTGGCCAAGCAGGGCATCATCTCCGAAAAGGACTGCGAGGACATCCTCAACGGTCTGGCTTCCATCGCCGACGATCTGGCTTCCGGTGCCTTGGAGATCGACCCCAACGCCGAGGATGTGCACACCTTTGTGGAGCAGACCCTCACCGCCCGCATCGGTGACGCAGGCAAGCGCCTGCACACTGGCCGCAGCCGCAACGATCAGGTGGCGCTGGATATCCGTCTGACTCTGCGGGACTACAGCCGCGTGCTGCAGGGCTACATCGTGGAGCTCATCAAGGTCATCTGCAAGAAGGCCGGCGAGAACACCACCGCTGTCATGCCCGGCTACACCCATCTGCAGCGTGCCCAGCCCATCACCTTCGGCCATGCGCTGATGGCTTACGCCTCCATGCTGCTGCGTGACCTGCAGCGTTTTGAGGACGCCACCGCCCGCATGGACGCACAGTGCCCGCTGGGCTCCGGCGCTCTGGCCGGCACCACCTACCCGCTGGACCGCCAGTTCACCGCTGAAAAGCTGGGATTTGCCGCACCCTGCGCCAACAGTCTGGACGGCGTGTCTGACCGTGACTTCTGCATCGAGCTGGCGAGTGCCATCTCCATCTGCATGATGCACCTGTCCCGCCTGAGTGAGGAAATTATCCTGTGGTGCAGCTGGGAGTTCAAGTTCATCGAGCTGGACGACGCTTTCACCACCGGTTCGTCCATCATGCCTCAGAAGAAGAACCCCGACGTCACCGAGCTGATCCGCGGCAAGACCGGCCGCGTGTACGGCGACCTGAACACCCTGCTGGTGATGATGAAGGGCATTCCGCTGGCCTACAACAAGGACATGCAGGAAGACAAAGAGGCCATCTTCGACGCTGTGGACACCCTCGAGCTGTGCCTGAAGACCGTGACCCCCATGCTGGACACCATGAAGACCATCCCGGCCAACATGCGCCGTGCCGCAGCAAAGGGCTTTATCAACGCCACCGACTGCGCCGACTACCTGACCAAGAAGGGCATGCCCTTCCGCGATGCCTACAAGCTCACTGGCTGCATGGTGTCCGATTGCATCGCCAAGGACAAGACCCTTGAGGAGCTGACCCTCGACGAGTTCAAGGGCTACAGCGGCCTGTTTGAGAACGATATTTACGAGGCCATTGATCTGGTCAAGTGCTGCGAGGGCCGCACCAGCTACGGCGGCCCCAGCGAAGCCAGCGTCCTGAACCAGATCGCACTGGCCAACGAACAGCTGAATGCCTGGGAGGCGAACAACGCATGAGCGTGAAAGTTTTTATTGATGGTTCCTCTGGCACCACCGGCCTGCGCATTGCTGACCGTCTGGCACAGCGCCCGGAGATCGAGCTGCTGTCCATCTCCGCCGAGGGCCGCAAGGACGTGAACGAGCGGGCGAAGGTCATCAACTCCGCCGACCTCGCCTTCCTCTGCCTGCCGGATGCGGCTTCCAAGGAGGTCATGCCGCTGGTGAAGCCTGAAGTGAAGATCCTCGACACCTCCACGGCGTTCCGCACCGACCCGGCCTGGGACTATGGTTTCCCGGAGCTGGCGGGCCAGAAAGAAAAGATCAAAAATTCCCACCGCGTGGCGGTGCCCGGCTGCTATGCCAGCGGCTTTATCAGCATCGCCCGCCCGCTGGTGGAGCTGGGCCTCGCACCGAAGGATTATCCCTTCAGCTGCACGGGCATCTCCGGCTATTCCGGCGGCGGCAAAAAGATGATCGCCGAGTACGAGAGCTCTGACCGCCCGGTGCACAGCAAGCTGGACGCACCCAAGAGCTACGGTCTGGGCCTTAGCCACAAGCATCTGCCCGAGATGAAGGAGATCAGCGGCCTTGCCCACACGCCCATGTTCGTGCCGGTGGTGTGCGACTATTACTGCGGAATGCAGGTGATGGTGCCGCTGGATCTGACTGCGGCAGGCACCACCGCCGAGAAGGTGGCTGCAGGCATCACGGAATACTACAAGGACGCCGCCACCGTCAAGGTGCACACCCTGAACGAGGCCCTGCCGGAGAACGGCCTGTACTCCAACGCCATGGCCGGCACCGACCGCATGGAGCTGTACATGACCGTGAACGCCGCAGGCGACCAGATGATGCTGGTGTCTCTGTTCGACAATCTGGGCAAGGGTTCTTCCGGTGCTGCACTCCAGTGCATGAACCTGATGCTGGGTTTGGACGAGACGGCAGGACTGGAATAAAACCTGATATAGGAGGACTCTCTTATGCAGTATAAAGAAGTTGCGGGCGGCATCTGCGCGCCCAAGGGTTTTGCGGCGGCTGGCGTGCACTGCGGCATCCGCGCAAATCATGCGGAAAAATACGATCTTGCACTCATCAAGGCGGACGTCCGCTGTGCAGCAGCAGGCGTTTACACCACCAATAAGGTCTGCGGCGCACCCATCAAGGTGGATCGCGCTCACCTGAAAGACGGCTACGCACAGGCTATCGTCGTTAACAGCGGCAACGCCAACACCTGCGCTGCCAACGGTGTGGCGCTGGCTGAAGAATGCTGTGAGCTGGTGGGCAAGGAGCTGGGCATCGATGCCAACGACGTTCTGCCCGCTTCCACCGGCGTCATCGGCCAGCCCATGGTCATTGACCCGTTTGCCCGGGGCATCCCTGCCGCCGCCGCAAAGCTGGCCGCCACGGAGCAGGGCAGCACCGACGCTGCCACCGCCATCATGACCACCGATACCCACAAAAAGGAATACGCCATTCAGTTCGAGCTGGGCGGCAAGACCTGCACCGTGGGTGCCATCGGCAAGGGCAGCGGCATGATCGCCCCCAACATGGCCACCATGCTGGCATTCTACACCACCGATGCGGCGGTGTCTCCTGTCCTGCTGGAAAAGGCCCTCAAGACCGTTGTGCCCGGCACCTACAATCAGATGAGCGTGGATCTGGACACGTCCACCAATGATACCCTGATCATTATGGCCTCCGGCCTTGCAGGCAACGCCGAGATCACTGAGGAAAACACCGATTACGACGCTTTTGTGGCCGCACTGACCGCCATCGCCGAGCATATGTGCGCCGAGCACGCCGGTGACGGCGAGGGCGCTACCCACCTGATCACCTGCGAAGTCACTCACGCCCCCGACCTGAAAACGGCCCGTGCCGTCTCCCGCAGCGTGGTGTGTTCCAACCTCTTCAAGGCTGCGGTGTTTGGCCGCGACGCCAACTGGGGCCGCATCCTGTGTGCCATCGGCTACACCCCCGGCGATTTCTCCATCGATAAGGTGTGCGTGTGGCTGTCCAGCAAGGCCGGTGAGGTGTACGTCTGTGAGAACGCCGCCTACCACCCCTACAGTGAGGACGAAGCCGCCAAGGTGCTGGCTGAGCACGATGTGCTGGTCAAGGTGGACATGGGCACCGGCGACGCCAGCGCCAAGGCATGGGGCTGCGACCTGACCTATGACTATGTGAAGATCAACGGCGATTATAGAACATGATAAAACTCCCCCAGTCACGGCTTACGCCGTGCCAGCCCCCTCGGAGATGGGGCCCTTGGCAATACGGTGAAGTGTCCGTTTATGCCAAAGCCTCCCTCTCAGAGGGAGGTGTCACCGAAGGTGACGGAAGGAGTTCTCCCAACGATAAGCAATCGCCGGGGCAAAGTGCCTGACGGTAAGGAGCAACAGAAAGTATATGAAAAACGAAGAAATGGCGCGCCTTTTTTCTGAGGCGACACCCTACATCCAGAAGTATCACGGAAAGACCATGGTCGTGAAATACGGCGGCAACGCCATGATCAACGAAGAACTGAAAAACGCCGTCATGAACGACCTCGTCACCCTGACTTTGCTGGGCGTGCGCGTCGTGCTGGTGCACGGCGGCGGCCCGGCCATCAACGAGATGCTGAAAAAGGTGGGCGTGGAGAGCCATTTCGCCAACGGTCTGCGCGTGACCGACGACGCCACCATGGAGATCGTCCAGCAGGTGCTGGCCGGCAAGGTGAACAAAGACCTTGTGGCAAAGCTGCGGGGCCGCGGCGTGGGCCTGTGCGGCATGGACGGCCAGATGCTCCGCTGCACCGAGCTGGACCCCCAGCTGGGCCATGTGGGCGAGATCGTGCATGTGGACGCCACCCTGATCGCAAGCCTGCTGGACGGCGGCTTCATTCCGGTGATCGCCACCGTGGGCATGGACGACCTGGGCCAGGCTTACAACGTCAACGCTGACACCGCGGCCGCACAGATCGCCATTGCCCTCAAGGCTGAAAAGCTGGTGTCCATGACCGATATCGCGGGCCTGCTGCGGGACAAGGACGACGAGAGCACCCTGATCCCCGAGGTGGAAGTTTCCGAGATCGAGGGCTACAAATCCGCCGGCATCATTGCGGGCGGCATGATCCCCAAGATCGGCGGCATGGCCGACGCCATCTATCAGGGCGTGCACGAAGCTGTTATCATCGATGGCCGTGTGCCCCACTCCATCCTGCTGGAGCTGTTCTCCAACCGCGGCTCCGGCACCCGTTTCTATCGCCGCAGCCATAGAGAATAAGGATTGCAGAAACGGCGAAATGACTCTATAATAAAAGCATATAAGCCTTCCCCCTTGGGGGGAAGGTGGCGAGCTTGCGAGCCGGATGAGGGGTAGTTGTGTGAGATGCCGCTTCTTTGGAACGAAATCAAAAGGATACTTCCCCTCATCAGTCTTGCTGCTTCGCAGCAATCCAGCTTCCCCCGAGGGGGAAGCCTTTCAATAGGAGGATATACCTATGGATTCTGAAAAAGTCATCAAGCGGGACAACGAGTATGTTCTGCACACCTATAACCGCAACCCCATTGCGCTGGAAAAGGGCCACGGCCTGCATGCAGTGGGCCCCGAAGGCCAGGAATATCTGGACTTCACCAGCGGCATCGGCGTCAACAGTCTGGGCTACTGCGACCTGGCTTGGGCCGAAGCTGTGTCCGAGCAGGCCCACAAACTGCAGCACACCTCCAACCTCTACTATACTGCTCCCTGCGGCAAGCTGGCCAAGAAGCTGTGCAAGCGCACCGGCATGAGCAAGGTGTTCTTCGGCAACTCCGGCGCCGAGGCCAACGAGGGTGCCATCAAGGCGGCCCGTAAGTACAGCGTGGATCACTACAGCAAGGACCGCACCACGGTCATCACGCTGGTCAACAGCTTCCATGGCCGCACCATCGCCACCCTGACCGCCACCGGTCAGGAAGTGTTCCACAATTACTTTGGCCCCTTCAATGAGGGCTTCCTGTACGCTCCGGCGGGCGATATCGAAGCGCTGAAAGATTTGGTGGACCGCCACACCTGCGCCGTGATGCTGGAGCTTATTCAGGGCGAGGGCGGCGTCATGGCGCTGGACCCGGACTATGTGCAGGCCGTGCGCAAGCTCTGCGACGAAAAAGACCTTGTGCTCATCGTGGACGAGGTGCAGACTGGTGTGGGCCGCACTGGCACATTCCTGTGCTGTGAGCACTATAACCTCAAGCCCGATGTGGTCACCCTGGCCAAGGGTCTGGGCGGCGGCCTGCCCATTGGTGCGGTGCTGATGAACGAGAAGGTCGCCGAAGGCATGGGCCCCGGCACCCACGGCTCCACTTTCGGCGGCAACCCGGTGGTCTGCGCCGGTGCAAACGTAGTGGTGGACCGCATGGATCAGAGCTTCCTTGCCAACGTCAACGAGCGTGCCGTCCAGCTGCGGACAGGCATCGCAAAGCTGCCCCACGTCAAGAGCATTTCCGGCATCGGCCTGATGGTGGGCATCGAGTTTTATGATGTCAAGGCCGCTGACGTGCTGGCTGCCTGCCGCGACGAAGGTCTGCTGGTGCTGACCGCCAAGACCCGCCTGCGCCTGCTGCCCCCGCTGACCCTCAGCGAGCACGATGTGGACATGGCGCTGGACATTCTGGGCAATGTGCTGCGTAAGATGGAGCCGGCGGCTCCGAAGGAGCAGGCATGAAAAATCTGCTGAAAATGAGCGACCTCTCCCCTGCCGAACTGACCCACATTCTGGATGTGGCCGATCAGCTCAAGGCACAGCAGAAGCTGGGCGGCACGGCCCCGCTGCTGGCGGGCAAGACGGTGGCTCTGATGTTCTCCAAGGCGTCCACACGCACCCGCACCAGCTTTGAGGTGGGCGTGTATCAGCTGGGCGGCCTTGGCAACTACATGAACACTGCCGAGCTGCAGGCAGGCCGCGGCGAACCCCTCAAGGACACCGCCCGCGTGCTGGGCCGCTACTATGACTGCGTGGTCTGGCGCACCTACCGCCAGCGCGATCTGGAAGAGTTCGCCGAGCTGGCCGGTGTGCCGGTCATCAACGGCCTGACCGATTACGCTCACCCCTGTCAGGTGCTGGCTGACCTGATGACCATCCGGGAGCGCCGGGGCACGCTGGCGGGCCTGAAGCTCTGTTTCATCGGCGATGGCAGCAGCATGGCAAACAGCCTCATCGTGGGCGGTCTGCTGGCCGGGATGCAGGTCACCTGTGTCTGCCCGCCCAGCTACCGCCCGGCGGCGGATGTGCTGATGTTCGCCCACAAGTACGGCAGTCTCTTCCACCTGACCACCGACCCTGCCGAGGGCATCCGGGACGCCGATGTGGTGGCCACCGCTGTGTGGAACACCGCCAAACCCGGCACGCCGGAAAGTGAGCAGCGCCTGCGGGATTTCGTGGGCTTCCAGCTTACCAGCAAGCTGCTGGAAAGCGCTAAGTCCGACGCCATGGTGCTGCACTGCCTGCCCGCCCACCGCGGCGAGGAAATTTCCTCCGCTGTGTTCGAGCAGCACGCACCGGAAATTTTTGACGAAGCCGAGAACCGCCTCCATGTGCAGAAAGCGGTGCTGGCCATTCTCCTGGCGGGAAAGTAAAAAGCATAGAACGCAGAAAAAGCGTCTGCCAAACGGCAGACGCTTTTTCTGTGTGCGGGAAACTCAAACCTTTGCGGCACCCCGGTCGAGGATCTTGTCAAACCGGGAGAAGAAGGTGATGGTGGTGATGGTGGCCGCCAGAATGTCACTGACCGGCTCGGCGAGGAACACGCCGAACACGGGGTTGGACAGAATGTGCGGCAGAATAAAGATGAGGGGGATCAGCAGAATGATCTTGCGCAGGCAGGCCAGCAGCAGGCTGACCTTGGCCTGCCCCAGTGCCATAAAGCTCTGCTGGCACCCGATCTGAAAGCCCATGGCAAAAATGCCCGCCATGTAAATGCGCATAGCCCATGTGGTGTACTGGATGAGGGCGGTGTCCGAGGTGAAAATGCCTGCCACAGCGCCCGGGAACAGCATCATCAGCAGCCAGAACAGGCAGGTGTACGCGCCGCACAGGGTCAGCTGGAAGCGGAAGGCTTCTTTCACGCGGGCCTTCTTCCCTGCACCAAAGTTGAAGCTCATCACCGGCTGGCCGCCCTGACAAATGCCCTGAATGGGCAGGGTGCACAGCTGGGATGCGCTGGTGATGACGGTCATGGCACCCACGGCCACGTCGCCGCCGTAGCGGGCCAAGCTGGAGCTGAAGCTGATGGACAGCAGGCTCTCGGTGGACAGCATCACAAAGGAGGAAATGCCCAATGCAAGTACCGGCAGAATGACCCGCTTTTCCGGTTTGAGGCAGTCTTTGCGCAGGTGCAGGATGGTCTTTTTGCCGGTCAGGAAGCGGATGATCCACGCGGCACCCACGGCCTGACTGAGCACCGTGGCAATGGCCGCGCCCCGCACGCCCAGCCCGAACCCGAAAATGAGGATGGGGTCGAGGATGATGTTGATGACCGCGCCGATGACCGTGGTGAGCATACTGGTCTTGGCAAAGCCCTGCGTGGTGATGAAGGGGTTCATGCCCAGCACCAGCAGCACGAACACCGAGCCCAGAATGTAGATGCGGCTGTAGCTCAGCGCATAGGGCAGCGTGGCGTCACTGGCACCGAACAGCCGCAGCAGAGCCGGTGCCCCGGCATAGAAGCCGATGGTCAGCACCACCGCGAAGAACAGCAGCATGGTGAAGCTGTTGGAGATGATCTTCTCCGCCTGCTGCTTGTCCCCCTGCCCCAGCGCGATGGCGGTGCGGGGTGCGCCGCCTGCGCCCACCAGCATGGCGAACGCATTCAGCAGCATCAGAATGGGCGTGAACAGGCCCACGCCGGTCAGTGCAGCTGCGCCGATGCCCTCGATGTGGCCGATGTAAATGCGGTCCACGATGTTATACAGCAGGTTCACCACCTGCGCCACCACGGCAGGGATCATCAGCTGCAGCATCAGCTTTTTGATGCTACCGGTCCCCATGTCCTGCTTTGCCTGTGCCATTTGGAATCGATTCTCCTTTTTCATCATAAGATCGGGACAGGAAGAGTCTTCCGCTCCGGGAACGATACCCTTCTATTATAAACTGCCCGGCGGAGAAATGATAGTGGCTGTTTGCAAAATCAGACTTTTTCTTCCGGACAAAGAAAATTGAAAAAAGATGCGGAAAATTGTGCGGAGTATGCTATAATAGAAAAAATGACGCCTGTTTGAGGAGGATAATGACATGGACAGAGCAGAACTCAAGCGCCGGGCAAAACAGCAGCTTGGCGGCAAAATCTTCGGGTCGGTGTGGCTGTATGCCGTGCTGGTGTACCTGATCTATGATCTCATTCTGGTGCTGGGCGGCAGGATCCCCGTGGTGGGCTTTGTGCTGCAGCTGCTGGCCACCGGCCCACTGAGCTACGCCGTGGCCAAGATGCTGCTCAAGCAGACCAGCGACGGCGAGGCCATGCGGATCGAAGACATGTTCGACGGCTTCAAGGATGACTTCAGCGGCACTTTCCTGCTGCACCTGCTGCAGTCGATCTTTGTTTTCCTGTGGTCGCTGCTGTTGGTCGTGCCGGGCATCATCAAGGCCCTGAGCTGGTCCATGAGCTACTACGTCAAGGCGGAGCACCCGGACTACACCTGGAAGCAGTGCATGGATGCCAGCGCACAGCTGACGGAAGGCCACAAGGCAGAGATCTTCGTGCTGAACCTCAGCTTCATCGGCTGGTACATCGTGGGTGCGCTCTGCCTGGGCGTGGGCACCCTGTGGGTGATGTCTTACTACAATGCAACGATGGCACAGTGCTATATCTGGCTGAACGAGTGGCAGAACATAGACTGCACAGTCTATTAAGAAAACCATTAAAAAAGGAACCCCGCTGGGAATTTTCCCGGCGGGGTTCCTTTTTTAGTTCAGCAGTTTGTTCATTTCATCGTAAACGGACTTCACGTTGGTTCCGATGATGACCTGGCAGGCGTTCTTTCCCGGACGGATGACGCCTGTTGCGCCGGCGGCTTTCACCGCTTTTTCGTCCACCTGCGCATAGTTCTTTACCTCAAAACGCAGGCGGGTGGCACAATAGCTCACGCTGGTCACGTTGCCTTTGCCGCCGATGGCTTTCAGCACATCCTGCGCGAGCTGAGCGTGTTTGCCCGCCGCTGCAGGATCTTCTTTTTGTGCAGAAGCCCCGGCTTTTTTCGAGCGGGAAAAGAGCACAAAGCCCACCACGCAGATCACTGCAATGGCAATGATGATAAGCACCACAGTAGAATTCATAAAAACCTCCCTATTTTATCAGAGCAAGCTCAGAGCCTCTTCATCTGCGACCAGCGTGCAGTCGGGATGCAGCTGAAGGATCGAACCGGGGCATTCCGGGCACACCGGGCCGGAGACGACGGCTTTCACGGCCTTTGCCTTTGCCAGACCATTGGCGACCACCAGCACCTTGCGGGCCTGCATGATAGTCTTGATGCCCATGGTGTAGGCCTGTTTGGGAACGAGGTCTTCGTTGCCGTCAAAGAAGCGTTTGTTGGCTTCAATGGTGGCAGGGGTCAGATCCACACAGTGCGTCTCCAGCTCAAAGGCGTCGCCCGGCTCGTTGAAGCCGATGTGGCCGTTGGGGCCAAGCCCCAGCAGCTGCAGGTCGATGCCGCCCACGGCGTGGATGATGGCGTTATACTTTGCGCAGGCATCTGCGGCATCCGGGTTGGTGCCGTCCGGCAGGTTGATCTTTGCAGGGTCGATGTTGACCTTGTCGAACAGATTCTTGTGCATGAAGCTCCAGTAGCTTTCCGGGTGCTCCTTGGGCAGGCCGCGGTACTCGTCCAGGTTGACCGTGGTCACTTCGGAAAAGTCAAGGTCGCCCTTATTATACCACTCCACCAGCTGTGCATATGCGCCTACCGGGGTGCCGCCGGTGGCAAGGCCCAGCACGCAGTTGGGCTTCATGATGACCTGCGCGGAAATAATGTTGGCTGCCTTGCGGGACATATCCGCGTAATCTTTTGTTCGAATGATCTTCATACAATGACCTCCTGTATTTTTTGTATCATTTTCAGCATAACGGAGCCGTTATGCCCGAGGATCCTTTGCAGCGGCGGCGCATCATCGCTCCAGTGACCCTGAAGGAATGTTTTGCGCATGGCTGCCCTATTTTTATGGCGCATTGCACTTTTTATGTTATAATGATTATAACATATCGTGCCTGTGATTGCTAATGGAGGAATGATAAACATGAAAACAATTTACCTGATGCGCCATGGCGAAACGCTTTTTAATGTTATGGATGTGAATCAGGGCCAATGCGATTCTCCGCTGACGGAAAACGGCATTCGGCAGGCCCTTACCGCGCGTGCGTGGTATCAGAAGAATGGCATCCATTTTGACACGGTCTACTGCTCCACGGCAGAGCGTGCCGCTGACACGGCAGAACTGGTGACTCAGCGCACAGATCTTCACCGGATGAAGGGACTGAAGGAGATCTTGCTGGGCACCATGGAAGCATCTTCCAACAAAAACAATCCCACCTATCCGTATGGGGATTACTTCGTCAAATACGGCGGCGAAAGTCTGGAGCAATGCACCGAGAGAATCTACAAGGCCGTCAAGCAGATCGCAGATGAAGAAAACGGCGATACCGTTCTGATCGTGTCCCACGGCATGGCGATCCGCCGCTTTATGACGGCGATCAATTATGAGGGCGGAGACATCGGCTTTCTCGGCAACTGCGGCATCGTTCATCTGGAATACGAAGACGGCCGCTTTGCAGTCCGGGAGATCGTAAAATCCATGAACTGAATCGGCCCGCACAGCTGCGGGAAGCTGCTGGAACGAAAAAGACGGCTCCGAGTGATCGGAGCCGTCTTTTATCAACTGTGGAAGTGGAAACTCATAGGGTGAATTTTTAGTTTTCCAGCCAGTCGTAATCAAATTCTGTAAAGTCGTGGATATAATGTTCAGCGCCAAGCTGAAGCATTTCTGTGCCGTCTGCCTTTTCTCCAACCGCAACGATCCGGCCAGCACCGTTCCGTTTTGCCAGAGTAATTGCTGCAACACTATCCTCAATGACCATACATTCCGCAAACGGAACATTCAGCCGCCGTGCCGCTTCCAGATGCATCTCGCCTTTGTCTGCATAGCTTCCATCGTCATAGACCACGTCTTCTTTTTTGAGCCACTTTCCAATCGGGAAGCTGTCGAAGTAAAAGTCAACGTTTGCCTTGATGGATGCACTTGCCAGAAGAAAAGGGATTCCGCGGTCCTGCAAGCCCTGCATCAACTTCTCAGCACCTGCTACGAGGTGTAAACTATTGGGATTGCTCCTGCACTCCCTGCGATACAATTCCTCTTTCCGCTCCGAATACTGCTGCCGCTGCTCGGCATCGAGCCACGGTGCCATGTTCTGAAGGATCACATCATTGCATGGCCCGCAGATCAGCTTTGGATCAAGGGGATCGAGATCGTCGGGGTGTAATTCGTGATAGATCTTTGACCACGCTTCCATGTGAAAACGGGTATCAAAGAACATCGTCCCATTAAAATCAAGAAGTACTGCGTGCATTGTAACTCCTGCTTAGGATCAAGCGAAGATACCAAAGAATGCGCCGACCAGACCGATCACCAGCAGCAGAGCGATGCAGGTGACGGGCTTCCAGTTCTTCTTCTTCATGAGGAAGTACAGGCCGAGGGTCAGAGCCAGGGGGATCAGCTTGGGCAGCACGCCGTCCAGAATGCTCTGGATAACGATGGGGCTGTCGCCGTTCTCGATGACGGTAGCGACGGTGGTGCCGCCGTAGTTGGAGGTCAGAGCACCGACGATGAACACGCCCAGCATGGAAGCTGCACGGGTGAACTCCTTAGCGTTTGCGGTCAGAATGTCGATAGCCTTGGTGCCCAGGTTGTAGGACCAGTACATCAGGAAGAAGCGGCATGCAAACTGCACAACGTTGAAGATCAGCAGGAACAGGATGGGGCCAGCAAGCGATCCGTTGATGGCCATGTTCGAGGTGATACCTGCGGTGATGGGAACCAGAGTGAACCAGAAGATAGCGTCGCCGATGCCGCCCAGGGGGCCCATTGCAGCAACACGCACGGCACGGATGGTGTCGATGTCAGCCTTCTGCTGCTCCAGAGAGAGGATGATGCCCATGACGAAGGTGACCAGGAACGGGTGGGTGTTGAAGAACTCCAGGTTGTGCTCCATGGAGAGCTTCAGGTCTTCCTCATTGTCGGCGTGGATCTTCTCCAGGCCGGGCAGGATGCAGTACAGCCAGCCGGCAGCCTGCATACGCTCGTAGTTGAAAGATGCCTGCAGGTTCAGGGAGCGGAACACCATCTTATTCAGCGTAGCCTTATCCAAAGGCTGCGCGGGAGTCAGATTGTTGTAATGAGTTGCATTAGATGCCATCTTCGTCGTCGCCTCCATTCGCAGCAAAGCCAGAACCAGCAGCCTGCTTGATAGCAACGCGGGTCTGGTAGTCATACAGAGCGATCGCAACACCAACGAATGCGATCAGCAGCAGAGCGGAACCGGACAGCTCGGGGATGTAGCCAATGATGGTTGCCAGAGCAAAGCCAGCAAAGTAGATGCCCCAGAACTCGTTGGACAGCATGATGCGCAGCAGAGTTGCGAAACCGACGAAACGCATCATACCACCAGCAGCACCCAGGCCAGCCATGATCCATGCATACTTCTCGGCCAGGTTGCTCAGGGTGGTGCCCATTGCGGAGCCGCCCAGCATACCGAGGGTGCAGACGATGGCGAACAGCAGGCCCAGCAGACCCATTGCGATGTAGTTCAGACGAACGATGCCCTTGGTGTCGCCCTTTTCAGCCATCTTGTCGGCTGCGGACATCATGGGGGACATTGCGGTGAACAGGAAGGTGACCATGTACTGGCCGATCAGAGCAAAGGGAACTGCCAGACCGACAGCAGCGGTGGTGTCCAGGTGAGAAGAAATTGCGAACACGGTAGCCATGACGCCGCCGATAACTGCGTTTGGCGGCTGAGCACCGCCGACAGGCATGTTGCCGATGGTCATCAGCTGGTAAGTACCGCCAACGATCAGGCCAGTGGGGAGATCGCCCAGGATCGCACCGATGACAGCACCGGAAACGATAGGCTGGTACAGGGATTCCAGGAAATCAAACTGGTCGATGGCCACAATGAAGACCCACACGAAGACCAGAATGATCTGAAGTGCACTAAAGCCCATAATAAATACTCCTTTTCAAGTATTTTTGAAAACACCGAAAGCTTATTTGAACAGCTTTTCGATGCTTTCCGAACGTTCGGTAGGAACACGGCGAATCTCCAGCTCCACACCAAGCTCCTGCAGCCGACGGAATGCAGCCACATCGGAATCATCAACTGCGACAGAACCTGCCACCTGACGCTTGCCGTCAGCCATGTGCATGTTGCCGATGTTGACTTTCTTGATGGGAACGCCACCCTCCACCAGCTTGACAACGTCCTGCGGATTTTCACACACGATGAAGATCAGCTGCTTTGCGCTTGCCTTGTGGATGGTGTCGATCGTCTTCTGGATGGTCCAGTAGCGCATTGCTGCGTATGCAGGAGCAGCCATATTCATCAGGCCCTGACGCAGGCTGTTGCCAGCCACTTCGTCATTGGCCACCAGAATCAGGTTTGCACCAATTGCACCGCACCACTGCGTTGCGACCTGGCCATGAACCAGACGATTGTCGATTCGAGTGAGAACAATGTTCGGCATCTCAAATTCCTCCTTGAGTTTTTTGTCTGAGTTTCCAATTCAGAGTAACTACATTATAGGTCATATTTTGAAAAAAGTCTTTATAATTTTTAACAAACTGTTTCTAAAAATCGGTTAAATTCGGCGGTTCTCATTACAATATGACAAAAAAGTTTAAATAAAGCTGGTCATTTTGCCAAAATGATGGTATACTTTTTTCATGAAGGAGGGACTTTGAATGCAGCGTGAAACTTCTAACGACAGCTTTCTGGAGTATGGCTCCGTTTATCACCAGCCGATCGAAAACGAGAGGCCGGAGCTGATCCATCAGCGCATGACCGCCATCACGCGCCGGTATGTATCGCAGTTCTACTGTTTCAAGTGCGATACCTATATTCAGGTGCAGGACGGCATCGGTGTTCTGCTTGTTTCGCACACTGCTGATACGGCCGATGTGCAGGAGTTTGCGATGAACAAGCTCATCCACATCAAGCCCAATGTCTACTTCGCCGTCGTCTCGACGACGCAGAAAATGGAATATGATCTGTATGCGGAAAGCAACTATTCTCTCCATGTCACGGATTTTCCATCGCAGTATGAGTTTCTGGCGGTTCTGCCCCGCATCGAGATCCAGAAGATCCTTGGATACTATTATAGAATACGAACCCCGAACTACTGCTTCAAGGGAGAGAGGCATGAGTTCTTTGAGCTCACTTATGTGGACGAGGGCGAGCTGGAGACCGAAGTGGACGGAACGCTCTATCACCTGAAGGACAAAGACCTTATGATCTATGGCCCGGGCCAGTTCCACACGCAGTACACTGACGAAAACCACAATGCGTCTTATATGACGGTCCTGTTTGACATGCAGAACCTTACGCCGGTGGAGCAGGAGATCTGGTATGATGCTTTGATAAACCGGGTGTTCCACTACGATCAGAAGATCAATACCTTAATAAAGGCATTCGTGCGGGAAAGCACCACCGGCATCCCCTACATGAACAGTCTGATGCTCTGCCTGCTGACCGAGATCATCATCCGGCTTTTGCAGGGCACCTACGCCTCCCCCATGAACCCGACCAGCAGCACGGCACATCAGAGCGCGATGGATGAATTGTTCGACCGGATCATTGCCTACATCGACCAGAACATTTATGACCCGCTGACCATCCCGGAGATCTGTGAGCACTTCTCCCTGTCGCGGTCCGCACTGCAGCTGCTGTTCAAAAACTCTGTGGATCAATCCCCCAAAAAATATATCAATGATAAAAAGCTGGAGCGCAGCTGCCAGATGCTGCTGGAAAACCGCTATACCATCAGTGAGATCTCGCTGCGGCTGGGCTACAGCTCGATCCACTATTTTTCCAAATCGTTCAACCTGAAATATCATATGTCCCCCAGTGAATTTGTAAAACAAAATCTTCAGAACGGCGAATGAAAGGACCTTCATGTGAAAATCGGAATCATCGGGACCGGTTCGATCGCCAACACGATGGCAGGGGAATTTGCAAGGCAGACGGAGATGTCTGTCACTGCAGTATGCTCCCGCAGGGCGTCCACCGGTCTTGCCATGGCAAACAAATTTGATATTCCCCAAGTTTACACCTGCTGCGCCGAAATGCTTGCGGATCCGGATGTTGAAATGGTGTATATTGCTACGCCCAACGGCCTGCACTACGAGCAGGCAAAGGCTGCGCTTCTTGCAAAAAAGCATGTTCTCTGTGAAAAGCCCTTTGTGCCCACTGCTGCACAGGCAGATGAACTGATTCAGCTCGCAAAAGCGCAGAAATGCTATCTTCTGGAAGCGATCACAACGATCGCGCATCCGAATTATGGGCTTGCAAAGCGCTTTTTGAATGAGATCGGGCCGGTCAAAACCATTTCCTGCACATTCAACCAGCGTTCCAGCCGCTACGATGCACTCATGGCCGGACAGACACCGCCCGTGTTTGATCCGAAACTCTGCGGCGGTGCGCTGATGGACATCAACCTTTATAATATCTATTTTATCGTTGGCATGTTCGGCGACCCGGCAGGTGTTCATTACTATCCGAACCGGCACCCTAATGGCATCGACACCAGCGGCATTTTGATCCTGGAGTATCCTGACTTTGTCTGCCAATGCACCGGTGCGAAGGACAGCTCAGCAAACAACCGGGTCCAGATCTCCGGCAGCAGCGGCGATATTCTGATCGAGCCGGGCAGCAGCAACTGCCAAAACCTTGTTGTGACCCGGAATGGCAAAAAAATCTGCCAGAGTGCCGTTTCGGAAACGCCGTGGAGTTTTGAGGTCCAGAATATTGCGGCCTTTCTGGCAAATCCGCAGGATTCAACTTATGAATACAGACTGCGCACGATGCGTTCCGTGGCCGCTGTGCTGGAAGCTGCCAGAAAGGACGCTCGGCTTGACTTTTAACCGTAAATTGCAAACCCTTTGGCGTTTTTTGCTCTTGTCAAATTAGTGTCAACTATCTATAATAGGGATGGATGCTTGATATCCTATCTGTTTTGTAGACATTCTGATTCTATGGGACAGAGTAAACGATAAGAAGGTAAATGTTTCAGGAGGGTAATTATGGCTTTAGTCACTACCAAAGAACTGATGCTTGATGCTCAGAAGAACCATTACGCGATCGGCGCATTCAATGCAGAGAATATGGAGATGGTTCAGGCCATCATCGCTGCTGCAGAAGAAATGCGCGCCCCCGTCATCGTCCAGACTACTCCGGGCACTCTGAAGTATGCTTCCCCGGCAATGTTCCATGCAATGGTCGCTGCCGCTGCTTCCGAAGCTTCTGTCCCCGTTGTGATGCATCTGGATCACGGCAGCAGCTACGAGCTGGCCATGAAGGCTTTCCGCGCCGGCTACACCTCTGTGATGATCGATGGCTCTCATCATGTTTTCGAGGAAAACATTGAGATCACCAAGGAAGTCGTCCGCGCCTGCCATGCAGCCGGCATCCCTGTGGAAGCTGAGCTGGGCAAGGTCGGCGGCAAGGAAGATGATCTGGACGGCGGCAGCGGCAATGGCTACACCGTTCCTTCCGAGGCAGCCGAGTTCGTGGAGCGCACCGGTGTTGACTCTCTGGCAGTCGCCATCGGTACTGCACATGGCGTTTATAAGGGAACCCCGAAGCTGGACATTGACCGCCTGAGCGAGATCCGCAAGGTCGTTTCTGTCCCGCTGGTTCTGCACGGCACCTCCGGCGTCCCGGACGATGCAGTCCGTGAGTGCGTCGCACGCGGTATGTGCAAGGTGAACTATGCGACCGACCTGCGCATTGCTTTCAGCAAGGGTTTGAAGGAGTATCTGGCCGGTGATCCGGATGCTTTCGATCCCAAGAAGTACAGCGCAGTCGGCCGTGAGCAGGTCAAGGAGTATGTCAAGAGCAAGATCCTGGTCTGCGGCAGCAACGGCAAGGCATGATCTGATTTCTGACAGGTCATAGACTGATCTTATGGCAGGGGCTGGTGATCCGGAAGGAGCATTGGCCCCTGTTTTTTGCTTTCAGCAAAAAAGCAGGACTCCCGCAGCGTATGGCAAACCGCTGCGGGAGTCCTGCTGATGAAAGAAAGGCTGGCAAAAAGGAAGAATAATGTCGTTGAAAATGTAAAAAGGCAGGCAGGAAAGCCGCGCAGCCTTCACTGCCTGCCCTTTTACGCTAGGGGGATAGAGGGTCTCTGATATTGAGGAAGGTTGGAACACTCAGTGCGGAATGAAGAAGACACACTGAGCGAGATGTCAAAAGAAGTTCAAAGCGGTCATTTTACGATGCTTTGAACCGCATAACGGGAAATGGTGATGACCACCTTCGGTGCAACTTCCACGCGGAGAGTGTCTTCATCGTCCATGCCGACGATCTTGCCGTAGACGCCGCCGGCGAACATGATGCGGGAACCCACTTTCATGTCTGTGTGAACTTCGCCCAGTTCCTTGCGCTTCTTGCGCATGTTCTTGGCGGAGATCGCATACAGGATCAGGCCGATCACACCCATAATGACCGCGAGGGTGACGCAGGTCCAAATGATAACTTCCCAATTGATCATGGTTTAGATTCCATCGCTTTCTTCAGATTCTTCTTCGGCGGCGGGAGCCTGCAGCTCAAAGACGACCATGCAGTCCTTACCGGTTTCGATGAGTTCATCTGCGAGAGAGCGGGGATCATCTTCCATGTCCAGCATGGTGACTGCGGTGACCAGCATCGGCAGGTTGGTGCCTGCAATGACCTCGATCTTCTGATCGGGGCGTGCATACTTGCACTCAACGGCAGTCTTGAAAGGAGAGCCGCCCGGCAGATCGGACAGAACCACCACACCGTCACAGGAACGGAATTCGTCGAATGCTGCATTGAACTTTTCAGCCAGCTGCTCCGGGGTCATACCTTCTTCAAAGTTGATGTAGCGGACGTACTCGTTCTCGCCTGCGATCATCTGTGCAGAAGTGTGGATGCCATCGGCAAAATGGCCGTGGCCGGTAACTACCAAACCGATCATATTCGTTTGCCCTCCTGATTGTTGTTTGTTTTTACTTCAGCGTGTAGGGGTACAGGGTGACACCCTTGACAACACGGTTCACCTCACCAGTGGGGCAGGGGTTATCCGGGGTGATGCCCAGAGACAGAGACTTCATCAGTGCGATGGTCTGAGCAAACAGAATGAAGTCCAGACCCAGCAGGACATTTTCCATATCCTGACCGATCTTGATCTGGATGGGATAATCTGCCAGCTCCTCGATGCCTTCGCAATCGTGGTTGTAAACAACAACGATCTTGTTGCCCTTGCGCTGGTGTGCCATCTCCTTGACCAGATCCAGTTCATAGCGGCGGCGGTACTCGTCATCGCTCAGGTAAGCAATGGTCAGGGTGTTGTCATCAATGATGGACTTGGGGCCGTGACGGAAGCCCAGCTCAGAGTCATACATGGTGGCCACCTTGCCGGCAGTCAGCTCCAGAGTCTTCAGTGCGGACTCCTGTGCAACGCCCTTCAGGCCGATGTTGCCCAGATAAACGATGCGGTTATAGTCGAACTCGTCCACGATCTTCTGCACTTCGCCGAACTGGTCATCCAGGAAGTGCTGGCCTGCGACGGCCAGCTTCTCGACCTCGGCGGTGATCTCGTCCAGCTTGTCCAGGTTCAGTGCCAGATAAGTGGCCAGATACATGTTGCTGTAGCTGGAAGTCATGGCAAAGGACTGGTCGTGGGTTTCCGGGGTCAGGTTGATCGCAAAGCAGTTCTTGCGGCTTGTTGCCATCTTGGACAGGGTGCCCTCATGGTTGCAGGTCACGAACAGATGATACAGATTCTGGCAGACGACCTCAGCAGCTTCCACGTTGCCCAGAGACTCGGGAGAATTGCCGGAACGGCCAAAGTTCACCAGCAGAGTGGGCTTGGTGCGGGAAAGGAAGTTTTCAGGGGAAGGAACAAGGTCGGTAGAAGCATAGGACTTGACCTTGAAGTTGTATTTGGGGTTCAGGGCCTGGAACAGGGAGTTGCCAACGAACTCGCTGGTGCCGGCACCGGTCAGGACGATGTCAAAGTCGTCCTGCTTGACAACCTGATCAATAAAAGCCTGAAGTTCGTCCTTGCAGGCGGCCAGCTGTGCGCAGGTCTTGCGCCAGGTTGCAGGCTGCTGATAAATTTCATGTGCGGTAAAAGTAGAAGACGTTTCCTTCATCTTCTCATCGGTCAGATTAAAAATGCTCATCCTTTTTCTACCTCCTATAGGTTGGTGATTTTCTGAATCACAAGCAGGGATCACCAAAGCGCACGACCCCTGCGTTTTTGTTATATCACACTTACCGATTCGAAAACAAGGGGGTAACTGAAAGCCATAACTTTTTGGTTGAAAAATACAAATCGGACGGTCCGTGCCCGCGTAAATGGCACTTTTTTCGCCCGATTTTAGGGAAGTTTGCCGAAACGAATAACAAGTCGATTGAAAATTATAAATATTTTCCCGGTGTCTTGCGGTATAATGAAAACAACGTAAAATCCCAAAGGGAGGGCAAAAAAATGGTAATCCAAAGTAAGAAAGTATGGATCGCAGATCAGTTTACACCTGCTGCCATTGAAGTCGATGACGGTAAGATCGTTGGTATTCTGCCCTACGGTTCCAAAGATGTGGACGATGATTACGGCGACAAGCGCATCGTCCCCGGCTTCATGGACATCCACTGCCATGGTGCCTATGAGTTCGACACCAATGATGCAAACGAGGAGGGCCTGCGTTACTGGGCGGAGCACATCGTTTCTGAAGGCGTGACCAGCTTTCTGGCCACTACCATCACCCAGAGCGTCGAAGTCCTGACCAACGCGGTCGCCAATGTGGCAAACGTCATGGAGGGCGGCTACGAGGGCGCAGAGATCCTCGGCATCCATTTCGAGGGCCCCTATCTGGACATGAAGTACAAGGGCGCTCAGCCGGAGCAGTACATTGCAAAGCCCAGCGTCGAGCAGTTCAAACATTATCAGGAAGCTGCCCGCGGCCATATCCGCTATGTCACGCTGGCCACCGAGCAGGACGACAACTTTGAGCTCACCCGTTATCTGACCGCACACGGTGTGGTGGTCAGCATCGGCCACAGCGCCGCCACCTATGAGCAGGCTGTCATGGCTTACGCCAACGGTGCCCGTTCCATGACCCATGTCTATAATGGTATGTCCCCCTTCAACCACCGTGCAAACGGCCTGGTGGGCGCAGCATACCGCATCCGCACCATGTACGGCGAGATCATCTGCGACGGATGCCACTCCACCCCTGCCGCTTTGAACAACTACTTCATGAGCAAGGGCCCGGACTATGCCATCATGATCTCCGATGCACTGATGGCCAAGGGCACCCCTGTGGGCAGCAAGTATATCTTCGGCGGCAATGAGATCGTTATCTACCCGGATGGCAGTGCACACCTGACCTCCACCGGCGGTCTGGCGGGCTCCACCCTGAACATCAACAAGGGCCTGAAGATCCTGGTGGAGGATGCTCTTGTTCCGTTCAATTATGCACTGAATGCCTGCACCATCAACCCGGCCCGCTGCCTGCATCTGGACGACCGCAAGGGCTCCATTCAGGTGGGCAAGGACGCCGATATCGTGGTGCTGGAAGATAATTACGATGTGCTTCAGACCTACTGCAAGGGTCAGCCGAAGCTGTAAATTCTAGTTTTGGGGAATAGCAAAGGAGAAACAACATGAAACACCCGCTTCAGGAAATGATGGATAAGCGCCGTCAGGGTATTCGCTGCGGCATTCCTTCTTATTGCAGTGCCAATGAGCTGGTCATTGAGATTGCTCTGCGCCGCGCAAAGGAGCGCAACATCCCGGTGCTGATCGAAGCCACGGCCAATCAGGTCAACCAGTTTGGCGGCTACACCGGCATGAAGCCTGCGGATTTCTATCAGATGGTCCTGAAAATGGCAAAGGACATCGACCTGCCGGAAAACATGATGATCCTGGCCGGCGATCACCTTGGCCCCCTGACCTGGCAGAAGCTGCCGGAAGCCGAAGCTATGGCAAACTCTACGGAGCTGGTTTATCAGTATGCCCGTGCAGGCTTCACCAAGATCCATCTGGACACCAGCATGAAGGTGGCCGATGATCCGGAAGGCCTGCTCCAGACCGAGGTGGTCGCCCGCCGCGGTGCAAAGCTGTACAAGGCTGCCATGAAGGGCTACGAAGAGCTGAAAGCGGAAAAGCCCGACGCAATGCGTCCGGTGTTTGTCATCGGCAGTGAAGTGCCCATCCCCGGCGGCGCAACGGAAGCAGAGGACACTCTGGCTGTCACGAAGCCCGAAGCATTCCGCGACACGGTTTCCACCTATCAGCGTGTCTGGACGGAGGAAGGCGTCGGCGAAGGCATGAAGGACGTCATTGCTGTTGTCGTTCAGCCCGGCGTGGAATTTGGCGATGAGCAGGTGTTCGATTACAACCCCGCCGCTGCGGTCGATCTGTGCGCAGCCCTGAAAGAGTTCCCGGACATCTGCTTCGAGGGCCACTCCACCGACTATCAGACGGCAACTGATCTGTACAACATGGTCACCGACGGCATTGCCATCCTGAAAGTCGGCCCCGCACTGACCTATGGCCTGCGCGAAGCTCTGTTCTCTCTGAGCATGATGGAAAAAGAACTGGTGCCGGAAGAAAAGCGTGCCAACTTCATTGAAACGCTGGATCAGGTCATGCTGGCCTCCCCTGCCAACTGGGAGAAACACTACCATGGTGACGAAAAGCATCTGGCACAGTGCCGCAAATACAGCTATTCCGACCGTGCCCGCTACTACATCGGCCAGCCGGAAGTCGTTGCAGCCATGAACAAGCTGTTTGACAACCTGCGTGAATACCCCATCCCCATGAACATGCTGCACCAGTATATGCCCATCAGCTACGCAAAGATCCGCGAGGGCAAGCTGAAGCTCGACCCGCGTGAGCTGGCAATGGACGGCATCGTGCAGTTCATGCTGGACTATGAGAGCGCCGTCTAAGCATTTTATCCACTGATATCTTCGGCAGCAGATTCCTCCTGCCAAAACTGCCCGGAACGATAAGGGAAGATCGTTCCGGGCAGTGCTTTTTTCACTTGTTTTGTTCAGAACTGTTTGATGACCCACAGGATCAGAATGACCGCAATTGCAACGCCGAGCGTGATCAGGAAGCTGTGATCCTTCTTCCCGTTTTCGGCTGCGGGTTTTGCAGCCGGAGTCGGTTTCTGATTCAGCGAGGTGATGCCATCACCCAGCCGCTTCTTTTTGGGGTTGTTGTTCCGGCGGTAAATACGGTTCAGCGTGCCCATATAACGGCTGTAATCCACTGGGGGCTGCTGTTCGGTGGTTTCTTCGGGCTTTTTGTTCTCTTCCATGGCAGTGCCGTCCTTTCCGTGCATTTCTGCAGGCTGTATATTTTATCCATTATACCATACCATGGGCAAAAAGTTGTTCTTTTTCCGCGCTTTCTTTTGCAATTTTGAGTAAGGGAAAAGGAGTTTTGGATTCTGCCATTTCCGCAAAAAGAAAAGCTTCAGCGTAACCAAGGCGTTAGAGCTTATGCCCGCAGAGATAAAATGGTGCAGGGGTATGGTTCTGCCGCATTTGACATTCCTGGCCGTTGGGACCTGCGGGCTAATGAAAGCCCCGCTGGGGCTTTCATTGCTCTGATGCGCAGCACCAGAGCCGCCCTGTTCGAATCCCACCAGCGGTTTGGGGAAAGCCTGTAAAAAAGAAAAGCTCCAGCGTTTTGATCACGCTGGAGCTTCTGGCGGAGATGGTGGGATTCGAACCCACGTGCCCGATTAAGGACAAAACGATTTCGAGTCTTTGAAACCGTTGGATGAAGCAGGTTTCACGCGGCTGTCATTGGCAGTCGCGGGCATTTTCTGAACCTCCGAAAAGACACGTCATACCGCAATTTGCAGGAAAATCTCAACCACTTTTTGCGGAATGACGTTAGAAAACACACCTTTCACACGAGCCGCCCAAAAGCTGCATTTCAAGTGCAGTTGTGTTAGATGTTCGGTATAGCAATTCGCATTTTTGTTCGTTGACAACATCCGCGAATTGCATATCGCAAATAGGCTGTTTTGCTTAAGAGGAGCAGTTTGCCTTGCGATTGAAATATGCAGTGCTGCCGTTGCTGTGCCAGCTCACAGCAGGCTTCTCTGTCTGAACGCAGCGTTTCCCGAAAGCCGGGAGACGCTGCGTTTTCTCTTGCCCACATTCCGGGCTGAAAGGGAAGCCACTATGTCAACATTCCGCGTCAACAAAAACGTCAACTACACCGTCATGAGCAACTACCACTTGCAGGATAGGCGGCTGTCCCTAAAGGCCAAGGGGCTGTTGTCCTATATGCTCTCCCTGCCGGACGATTGGGATTACAGCCTGAAAGGGCTGACGACTGGGTGCAGGGATGGTCTGGATAGTGTACGCACCGCTGTTCTGGAACTGGAAGAACACGGTTATGTCCGCCGCCAGAAAGTCCGCAATGCCAAAGGGCAAATCATCGACTACGATTATCAGGTCTATGAGTCGCCTGTCGAGGATGCTCCGGCCATTCCCTGCAAGGAAAACGGCCCATCGGAACCGCCAGCACCGCAAAGCCCGAAAAGCGGCATGAATCCTTGTTCTTCACCATTTTTGGATTTTCCCAATTTGGCTAAACCCAATTTGGAAAAGGCAACGCAACAAAATACTAATAAACAAAATACTAAAGAACAAAGTACTAATCTATCAGGGCTGACAGGCAAAACAGCGGATTTCGACAAAATGGAAGAAGAAGTCCGAGAGGAGTTCCGGGAACGGCTGGAAATTGACACCCTTGCTCAGCGGTATGACCCGGAAAAGTTGGAAGAACTGCTGGACAACATCGTAGAGATGTACTGCTGTCCACGGCAGACCCAGTACATCGGCAAACAGCCGCAGACCACCAAGGCCATCCGGCTGCGGCTGGACAAGCTGACCAGCCAGCACGTTGAGTACATCTTCGATGTGATGGCCGACACCACCCAGCCCATCAAAAACATCATGGCTTATCTGCGCACCACCATCCTGAACGCGCCTACCACGATGGAACACTACTATCAGGCGCAGGGCAACTGGCTTACCGCACAGAACCGGAAGAAGTAAGCATCGTTTTCCACAAAGACTGCAATACACGTTGAAAACGCAAAGGAGATTTACTATGAAAGACATGAACACCGCTTGCACCGAAATCCACTATGCGCAGGTCGGAGATTATCAACTGCCCCTGCTCACCCTGCCGCAGACCGATGATTCTGAACCGCTGGGCAAGTATGGCCGGATGCGTCTAACTTACCTCAAAGCCCAGCGTCCGGTGCTGTACTACCAGATGCTATTCAGCGGCTCACTCTGGCCGCATTTGCAGGAAGTCCAGAAAACGGCCTGCGAGTGGCTGGAACGCACGATGACGGCTCTGTTAGACAAGTACCCCGCGCCGGACAAAGAGCGCGCACAGCTCCTTTGGGTGGCGCACATGAATGGTCTGAAAGCACAGGCCGAGGAAGTGATGGTGAGAGAGATCGTGTATGCAGAATGATTTTTAATAGTGGATTCAGAAAATTTAGGAGGAATTGTGATGCTGCTTCAATTTTCAGTTACCAACCACCGTTCCATCAAGGATACGGCCATCATCAGCCTGAAGGCATCCACGGACAAAAGTCTGGCTGGCTACCTGATTTCACCGGACGAGAAGAAACAACTTGTGCCAGTGCTGGCACTGTACGGCGCAAATGCGGCCGGAAAGAGCAACGTCCTCGATGCGCTTTTGCTCATGCGGGAAATGGTCTGCGGCCGCTATGCCAAGCTGCTGAAAGGCAAATCGCTTCCGCAGGAGCCATTTGCTTTTACCGATCAGCCCACACAGCCGACCAGTTTTGAAGCTATTTATTTTTATGGCGGCATCAAATATGCTTATGGATTCTCATTCGATAAGTCCAGAGTCCTGACCGAGTACCTCTATCACTGGCCGAATGGCCGGGAGGCATTGATTTTTTCCAGAGAGGGAAACAGCCACCAATTTCGTGAAAACATCCAAGAACAGCTTACGCTTTCTGGACGAACTGCCGAAAATCGTCTTTATCTGTCCAGTTCAAACGAGTGGAACTGTCCGCAAACCGAAAAAGCGTATCTGTGGTTCTTTGAAAAGCTGACGGGCTTTATGGGAACAGAAATGCGGCTGGATGCTACGTTGTCTGCCATCCGGCAGGGCGGCTCTGAAAAGAGCCGTATCCTGCATGAAATGCTGTATGCTGACCTTGGTATCAAGGACATCCGCATTGCTGGCTCCAAGGAAGAACCTATTATTTCCGTACTGTACACTCTTGATGCTGAAGATGGCACGTCCAAGGGTTTCTGGCTTCCGTTGGGGCAGGAATCCGCTGGCACACAACGGTTCTTCTCTCGCATCGGTATGTGGCTTGCGGCTTTGGAATCCGGGTCTGTTCTGGTCGTAGACGAGATTGAATCCAGTATGCACCCACTCCTGACACGGCATCTGATTGAGATGGTGCAGGATGCCGCTATCAACACGAATCATGCGCAGCTCATCTTCACTACACACGACACCGGGCTTCTTGATCTGAACCTGTTGCGGCGTGATCAGATCTGGTTTGCAGAGAAAGATGAAAAAACCATGCAGACCGACATTTATGCCCTGACCGAGTTTTCTCCCCGGAAAAGTGAGAACATTTCCAAAGGGTATTTGCAAGGCCGCTATACAAAAACAAACCTAAGTCGAATTTGAAATATCAAAATTACTTTCAATAAATTTTCAGCGTTCAACTCTACAATTTCATTTTTCAAGCTAAAATTTTAGTTTTTGAAGTCTCTATTTCACTTATTGAGCGAAAAATTTAATGTTTCCCCTGAAATTTCATGTTTGATTTAACTTTTCCGATTCAGATTTCAAAAAACAATTTGATATTTTGATTTTTGTCATTGACAATAGTTCGCCTTGTCTATCCGTCCGAACATGGTATAATGGAACAAAGGAGCGTGATACCATGAGCCCTATCGAAAGCCCTGCAAAAATCCAGTTGGTCGAAAAACGTGAAACACGGACGAGCCGTGGAATGCTCTCAAAGGGCTGGTATCGTGTAGATGACCGGCTTGTTATGGTCAAGGGCAACTCCATCACAGAGGCCGGAACAGCCGGATACGAGCCGTATTCTGAGGTGATGGCATCGCTGATTGCACAGGTGCTGAATCTGCCCCATGTGGAATACGCTCTGATGCCTGCTAAATTCTTCCCCGACATCAAAACATATTCCTGCGATGTGGTCAGCGTCTGCCCCAAGTTCACAACGGACGATGAACAACTGTATCATTTTGCAGACTTGGCTGATGCCCATTTCCTCGCCAGCGGTCAGGCATCCTCACCGGAAGCATTGTTTCAGTATGCGGTAGAACTGTATGGTAAGAAGTGGCTCTATCAAATGCTGGCGTTTGATGCCTTTATTGGCAACGAAGACCGCCATGAGAACAATTTTGATATTATTGTCCGGAATGGAAAGAATTATGCTCCACCGATTTATGACAATGGCGGTAGTCTGCTTGCGTGGGCAACGGATGAAGAATTGACTGACACGAAACTCCGTTATCAGTTCGACAAAGCCAAGCCGTTCCGCAGCCGCCATGCCCAGCAAATCAAGCTGATTGACGAGCCTGTGCTGCCTGTGCGTGATCTGGATATGTTGTATCAGAAAATCATTCAGGCCATCTCTCCCATTCTCGCACTGTTGAGTGAAAAACGCGCATCTGCAATCCGCCAATATCTGAAATACCGCCTGCATTACTTGAAAGCCGCTATGGGGTGATAGAATGGCCTACCTTAAATTGATGATGGATGAAAAGGAAATCGCTCACCTGAGCGAAGATGGGCAGTACCTTTGTGCAAATGAAGGCGTTCCACAGTATGATCTCCCTCTAAATCTTTTCATTGGCAGCGAGCGCAAAGTGCCTTTGGTCGATGTGGTAGTTTGGGCAAAGAAGCGTATCTTCCCGAAAAATCGGATGGACTGCAAAGAGATTTTGAAAATGATGGGACTTCCGGCCTACAATGCGTGGGAAATCGTCAAGCGCACCAACGCCTGTCTGATGGAAGACCCCTACTGGCTGCGATTCAGCGAAGATGAAACCTTTGAGGACACCACTCGCGGCCGAGCCAGAAAAATCATGGACGAAAATCAGAAAAACAGCTGATACTAATTGCTAACAGCTTGTATTAGCTGCTAAGTATAGTAAAGCCCGCAGGTTAGATAGTATCAGCCTGTGGGTTTTGCTATTTAAGCTCAATCTCTATTGTTTTCCAGTTCAAGTATATTTCCTTTCGAAAAACTCCTCACAATGATTTATATAATCAGTCCCTTGTTCCTGAACCAACTTGTCGCAAATAATCTTTTCTGTCATTGAATGTCCGCTCAACTAGCGCTATAATAAAAGAAAATTGTAAGGAAGTGCAGCCATGCTTCAACCCGGACTGTATGAACAGGTCATCAATAACGCACTGAGCAGCGAGCTTTCGGAGATTCCGGAGGCCCGCAAGTCCACTGCGCCCATTGACGCAGCAGAGGCGTCCAAAGTTTTGGCGCAGTATCTGACCGATGTGGTGCAGAAGGGCCTTGAGAATGTACAGGACAACGGTGGAGGGCTCGAAGCGCAGATTCAGCTGGCAAATCAGATCGTACACACGATCCAGAACACCACACAGGAAGCTGACTTTGCTTCGCTGGGCGTTGACCAGCGGGCAGAGCAGCTTCTTGCGCTTTTACGGGACAACGACCCGCGCCTTGCCACAGGAAAAAGCGCAAAAGAGCTGGAACGGCCGGAGACCTCTATTGCGCAAAGTTCGTTGTTCACCGGTGCCATTCATGAGCCTCAGATGTATACCGAGTTGAAAAAGGAGATCGTGTCTGCTGACCGCATTGACATGCTGGTATCCTTTATCAAATGGAGCGGTCTGCGGCTTATTATGGACGAGCTGCGCCAGTTCACACAGAATGGCGGCGAACTGCGCATCATCACAACTTCCTATATGGGAGCTACGGACGTGAAGGCCATCGAAGAACTGCGTCAGCTGCCCAACACCAAAATCAAGGTCAGTTATGACACGAAGCGTACCCGGCTCCATGCAAAAACTTATGTGTTTTACCGGGATACCGGCTTCACGACGGCGTATGTTGGTTCCTCTAACCTGTCCAATGCCGCAATTTCCAGCGGTCTGGAATGGAATGTAAAAGTTACAAAGAAGGACTTGCCGGAGACTATTGACAAAATTGCAGCCACGTTTGAAAGCTATTGGAACTCCAACGAGTTTGAATATTATGATGAAGGGCAGAAGGAACGCCTGACCCATGCGCTGAAGGCAGAAAAGTACAGCGAAACCGACAACAGCGGCATTTATACGCTGGACATTCTGCCATATTCTTACCAGCAGGAGATTCTGGACAAACTGGAAGCAGAACGCACCGTGCGAGGGTACAGCCGCAACCTTGTAGTGGCTGCGACCGGAACAGGAAAGACCGTGATCTCTGCACTGGATTACAAGCGTTTCTGCAAACAGCATCCGGGTCACCCCTGCCGACTGTTGTTCGTGGCGCATCGGGAAGAAATCTTGAAGCAAAGCCTGTACACCTTCCGAGCGGTGCTGAAAGAGGCTAATTTCGGCGAGCTGTTTGTGGGCAGCCACAAGGCGGATAGCATCGACCATCTGTTTATCTCTATTCAGACCTTCAATTCACAGGACTTCATCACGAAAACGGCAGCGGATTTCTATGACTATATCGTCGTGGACGAGTTCCACCATGCCGCTGCACCGACCTATCAGAAGCTGCTGGAATACTATCAGCCGAAAATCCTACTCGGCCTAACCGCTACCCCGGAACGTATGGATGGCAAAAATATTTTGGACTATTTCGGCGGGCGCATTGCAGCCGAGATTCGTCTGCCGGAGGCCATTGACCGGAAACTGCTTTGCCCGTTCCAATATTTCGGTGTAACTGACACGGCAGACCTAAGCAGTCTGAAGTGGCGAACCGGCGGCTACGACAAAAACGAGTTGTCCAACTTGTACACGCTCAGCGGTTTAGTCGCAGAGCGCCGTGCTGACCTTGTGGTAAACTCTATCCTGAAATATGTGACGGATATTAACGAGGTAAAGGGATTGGGCTTCTGCGTTTCCATTGAACATGCCCGGTTTATGGCTAACTACTTCAATGCACATGGCATCCCGTCCATGGCACTGACAGGTAATTCTCCGGATGAAGAACGCAATGCCGCTAAACAACGGCTTGTTTCCGGGGAGATTCGCTTCATTTTCGTTGTTGATATTTACAATGAGGGTGTAGACATTCCGGAAGTGAACACAGTGCTGTTCCTGCGGCCCACGGAATCTCTGACTGTGTTTTTGCAGCAGCTCGGCCGCGGCCTGCGTCTAGCCGAAAACAAAGAATGCCTGACCGTGCTGGATTTTATCGGTCAGGCAAATAAAAAGTATAATTTTGAGGAGAAGTTTGCAGCACTGCTTTCCAATACCACCCGCAGTGTGAGCCGTGAAATCAAGGAAGGTTTTCTCTCCGCGCCAAAAGGCTGCTACATTCAGCTGGAAAAGATTGCGGCAAAGTATGTGCTGGATAACATCAGCGCATCCTATGACCGCACTTCCGGTCTTGTGGCACGGGCGGCCTCCTTCACAGAAGATACCGGCTTGCCGTTGACGCTGAGGAATTTTCTCGATTACTACCATCTCGACCCACGTGCGATTTACAGTAAGAAGGTTAAAAACAAAAATATCTGTTTTAACCGGTTATGTGTTTTCGCCGGTACAGCTTCCGATTTCTCTGAGCCGCTGGAAGAAATCATGACCAAAGCACTTGCACGCTTTGCAGTTGTGGATTCCCGCAGGTGGATTCAGTTTCTGCTGAACCTTTTGCCTAAATTGGACAACACGGACTTTTCGGTTCTGCCGCCCGTGGAACAACGGATGCTACAGATGTTTTATGTGACCGTATGGGGCAAGGTGGCAGAAAGCTGGGATGATGAGGAGGTCCTCGATAACCTATATGCTCTCTCGGACAGCCCTGTTTTGCTGAGTGAGTTGCAGGTACTCTTGCAATATCAATATGACCGAATCGACTTTATCGATGAGCCGGTAGATGTTGGTTTTGACTGCCCGCTGGATTTGCACTGCACTTATACCCGTGACCAACTGCTGGTGGCGCTTGACTTCTTGAAACCTGCGACCGTCCGTGAAGGTGTGAAGTGGCTGTCGGACAAGAATCTGGACGTGTTCTTTGTGACCTTGAATAAAGCGGACAAGGATTATTCGCCAACCACCATGTACAAAGATTACTCCATCAACGAGAGCCTGTTCCACTGGCAGAGCCAGAGTACGACCGCAGAAAATTCGGCTACCGGACAGCGATACATTCATCACCGGGAGAAGGGAAGCCGTGTACTGCTGTTTGTCCGTGAGTTCAAGGCGGACTCCCGTTTTGGCGGTACAGCTGCCTACACCTACTTGGGTACAGTGAACTATGTAACGCATGAAGGCTCCCGCCCGATGAATATTACCTGGAAGCTGGATCGACCGATTCCGGCAAAGTTCCTCAAAAAGACCAATAAACTGGTGGTCGGTTAAAAGGAGAATATCATGAAAGTCATTCATGTTGTGGCCGCTGTAATCTGCGACTCCATGCAGGAAAAGCGCAAAATCTACGCTACCGCCCGCGGTTATGGCGACTACAAAGGCCAGTGGGAGTTTCCAGGCGGCAAAATCGAGCCGGGTGAAACGCCACAACAGGCATTGAAGCGGGAAATCAAAGAAGAACTGGACACGGAAATTGCCGTGGGGAACTTAATCGGTACAATCGAGTACGATTATCCGGCGTTTCATCTTTCCATGGACTGCTTCTGGTGTGAAGTAGTTTCCGGTGATCTTATTCTGAAAGAAGCGGAAGCTGCACGGTGGCTGACCAAGAATGACTTTAGTTCCGTCCCGTGGCTCCCGGCAGATCAGACCATTTTGGAGACCATCAAAAATTCGATGATATAACTCTGGCAAGCAGTGCCTTTGTGCGCACAAAGGCCAAATTCGCACACAGAATTAAAATTCTGCCGTGTTCATTTGCTTGTTGGGATGCAATCCCAATCCCTGCAATCATCACGATTCCGTGATGGCTGCGCACTCCTACGGAGTGCTAAAAGAGCGTTTTGCAAAAACGCGACGCCTGCATCCACTAGATGCAGTTCAGGGGTTTGGGGGTTCCCAACAAGCATTTTGCAACGCAAAATAGCAGATGTACATACATCTGCCCTGCTTGCTACAATTGTGTTGGTTCTGAAAGGTTCACAGCCAGTGAGCTATACAGACGCCCAAACCTAAGCTACAATTGAGATGTGCAGAGAGAACGCTGCCCTGCTTGAGCTATCACGCTCGTACGCGCAAACTGTTCTCCGCCATCTCCATTGCAGCGTTCGATTGACGCAGGTTGAGTTATCAGTGACTCTTGTCACTGTACATTCGTGTCACAAAGCAAGCTGAATCGGTGATGGGCATCAGGCGGAACAAGCACAAAAAGGAGGCCGGAAGAATGAAGTCAATGGAAATCACAGCTGTAGGTATTGATGTTTCTAAGAGCAAAAGCACAGTTGCTATTCGCAGGCCAGGTGGAGTAATTGTTGCACGTCCATTTGACATATCTCATTCTAACCATGATCTTGAGGAACTGGTCTCCATACTGAAAATGACAGGAGGAGATATCCGCATTGTAATGGAACACACAAGCAACTATTGGAAGCCGATTGCATTAACGCTGAAGGAAGCCGGCTTTTACGTTTCTGTTGTAAATGCTATGTTGATTCATGATTTCAGCGACAATTCCATCCGAAAACTGAAAACAGACCGTGCAGACTCCTTGAAAATCGCCAACTATGCACTGACGTTTTGGAATGAACTTCCGCCATTCAATGATGAAGACGAAACCAGACTTGTGTTGAGAGAGCAGTCACGAATGTATGAAAGATTGGCTTCGACGGCAACATCCCTTCGCAATGGCCTGATCGCACTGGCAGATCAGACGTTCCCCTCGATTGATCAGGCTTTTGGACATGCAATCACGAATGCGGATGGTCATGAAAAGTGGGTCGATTTCTTTTCGATTTATTGGCACAGAGACTGTGTACTCCGGTTTTCCATTGAAAAATTCACAGAATCTTACCGTAAATGGTGTTTGCGGAGAAATTATAAATTTCGTACAAATACAGCGCACAAGTTGTACGCTCTAGCGCAGGATGCCGTTCCTACGCTCCCGAAAAACAACGGAACAAAGGCTTTAGTATTGCAGGCTTGCAAGAGCCTGAATGGCTGTATGCGAGGCGAAACAGTCTACGCAAGAAGAAATGAACCGATTGGCTTCGCTGCTTCCCGAATATGAAGTTGTCATGCAGATGGAGGGCACAGGACCCATTACAGGCCCTGCTCTAATGGCCGAGATTGGTGATGTCAGACGTTTCAAAAACAAGAAAGCTCTCGTTGCCTTTGCAGGCATTGATGCACCGCCGTTCCAGTCTGGAAACTTCGAATCCAAGTCACGCCATGTTTCCAAACGTGGCTCACCACATTTGAGGCGCACGGTATTCCTTGTGGCAAATATTATTCTAACCTCATCCCACAAAGATAACAGTATCTTTTGCTTTATGGATAAAAAGCGCGCTGAAGGAAAACACTACTACGTCTACACGATTGCTGGCAGTGCGAAATTTCTGAGAATTTACTACGCACGGGTCACTGAATATTTGCGCACTCAAGAAAGACCTGTTTCTGCCAGCTGTCCAAACGGTAACAGCTAACTCTATCCTTTAATTTGAAAATTCTGCTGACAGGTTATACTTGCCGGCTTATTAAAGTTGCCGGATGCTCAACTGCACCCGGCAACAATTATTTGGGTTTGAATTTTCTGATTTTACCTCTTGACACACTTTAGCAGGTTTGCTGTGGTTGCATTCGTAACAGAATGGTACCACACAGCATTGCTTGCAGCTGCTTCACTCTTCTTTTGAATTATCAAATCGTTTTGCAGTTGCTATACTGGGCTTATCAAAATTTTTTTCGGGAAGGTGTCACAGTGACCGCACAGACAATTCAAATCGGAAACAGCCTTTGCCACATTTATGGCGAAGGCACTGCAGAATATCTGCTGCTCCAAATGACGGACGAGCATGAGCTACAAAGCATGGACAGCGAGGTTGCCGCTATTGCACAGAGTACACACCACTTTTTGTTTACGGTCATCCCTGTGGTGAACTGGAATGACGAGCTTTCTCCATGGGAAGTTCCTCCTGTATGGGGAAAACAAGGCTTCGGCGGCAACGCTGCGGACACTTTGCACTTTCTGATGGAGCAAGTCATTCCGACGCTGAAACAACAGTTCAATCTTCCGGAAGATGTCAAAATCATTATGGGCGGATATTCGCTGGCCGGGTTGTTCGCGCTTTGGGCATCCACACAGACAAATCTGTTCTGCGGCATTGCCGCTGCATCTCCGTCTGTATGGTTTCCGGGATGGATGGAGTTTGAGCGGCAGCACCCGGTTCAGGCACAACATGTTTATTTGAGCCTTGGCGATAAAGAAGAACGCACAAAAATCCGGTGTTGACTTCTGTGGGTGATAACCTCCGCACTCTGCACAGTCAGCTTATAACGCGCGGTGCAGACTGCACCCTCGAATGGAATAGTGGTGGACACTTTAAAGATGTCGATTTGCGCACTGCAAGAGCATTTCAGTGGATGATTGAGAAACAGAAAGGTATATCCCGCGTAGATTAAACAAAATCGTATGATCTTCTAATTGGCGGCTTCATATCTTGTTTTACCCTCTAACAGCTTCTTTATTGTCTGTAGCTATTTTCACAAGCAAGCAAAACGCCCAGCATTGCATTTAATGCTGGGCGTTTTGCTTGTTTATAACTTTATAAAAATAACGCGTCCCAAATGCCCTCTGTTTCTAGACTACGGATTAACCTTATCAAAAGAATACTTTATGCTTTTAACCTCAACAACATGTACCGACACACATTCGAACATGGTTTCGTCAAAAGCAGCGATATTCACGCCACCAGTTCCCATTGTGCTTGTATATGAAACACCTGCATATCCCTTGCTCTTTATAAATTCTGTAATAAACTGTGTTGGCAAATATTCCAAGGAACTATCGTTTCTCCTAAGTGGTTTTGCAATCTCTTTAGCAATGTCTGAAAAAATTTCCATATTTGCGGCCAATGATTCGATGCTGCTGGAATAAACCGCTGGGCTTATACAATTTAAGCCTGATATGTCTACTACCCTTATGTCTTTTAGTAATTTAAATTTACCTATTGTAACATAATCGAATGCACTGGCCCTGACTTCTCGCAATGCTGTTTGTTCATCCGATGTAAGATATAATACACCTATTCCCTCTGGGTTTACTCGCCCCGCCTTTCGCTTTCCAATCGGCGGTTGTCCCATCTCATCTGTTGTAAAACCCTCAGCTTTATCACAGATACGAGCCCTGAATAGTTCTGTTCCTTTGCTATATTTTTTGGTTGAATAGCTCAAAAAAGAGGCAAGCTGCTCCGCTCTAAAATATCTATTACAAAATCGATTTTTTTCTTTTATTTCTCTTGAAAATTCACTCCATGTATGCCCTGAAAATATTCCATACTCATCTGCATAGCTCTTTGGAATACAGACTTTTTTATTGTAATCTTTCTCTTTATCCCCATAAATCGCAGCACAAAATGCGGCAATCAAATTATATGATGAGGACAAATCCTTTCTGAAAATATTCCAATTTTCTATTACTGCAGAATAAAGTGGCTCTCCGTCTTCAGCACTTTCATAAATATTAAGCACCTCTGAAATCAAATCAGAGACATCTGAGGCCTCATCAACTGTACAAATCGGAACATTTGTCTTTTTGCAAAAGTCACAGTTTCCACGCTTGCCGCTTACAGAGATCATTTTCTGAATCTGTTCATCGGAAAAACATTCAGCACAACAGTTCATTTCTACAGTCTCCCATTCAAGTACTTATCCATGAGTTCAAGATGGTGCATGATAGATAACTTTTTTAGCGTTGGGAGTCCCGGATACGTTTTATTCTTATAATGATCCAGCAATGTCTGCAGCCCCGCAGTTAACTGCCGCTCTTGTCCTTCTGTAGTATACCATGTGTACAATTTACTTACCGCTTCATAGAATTTTCCTGCGACATCAGAGATATCATCATTGGAGTCAGAAACGAAATGTCTTATCCTTAAAGTATTTTCATCCGTAAAATACACAATATGAATTGCCACCGCATAAGGAGCGAATCCAGATTCAATATAATCGCCGCCAATAATAGAATAATCGCCAAATCCTATATATCCATCGTCCTTATAATCTATCTGGTCATTTGAAAAGAGTTCATCTTCTGGATAATCAGCATTTCTGCTTTTTTTGTTAAACTTATTTTCGAAAAGAACACTATTTTCCTTGACAATCCGTCGAATATATCGATCATATGGACAAAGCGTATATTTCGGTGCTTGGTGAAATAATTCCCGATAGACACCCAAGGAATCTGGGCTGTCTAATAGCACGAGGGCCTGTTCTGTGTTGATTCCTCTGCTGTTTAACTCCGCTATTCCTTTTTCAGTATTTTTATTTATAAGGATAGATGGAATAACTGTGGCGTTCGCAGAATATTCTTCCAGCAGTTTATATATAATTCGGGTATCATTTGTCAAATCGCCGACGCTTGGATTTATAATAAGGCCAATCGGCAAGGATGCCGAGTAAAATGCGCTCAAAGAATTGTTCAGTGCAGGAATATTTTTTACGGGTTCAATAACAGGGATAACGGACGAAGAAATTAGTTTTCTTGATGCTAGTTCTTTCAACGCAAGTAATTCATATTGTCTTCCGCGAAAATATGGAAAATACATACTGTTACCCCCTGTATTGTGTTTTTAGTACCTGGTCTAGTGCAGGCATTTTGCTTGTAAGTCCAGAAAAATAAATCACAGCCTTCAGTTCCGGCTGGATCTCTTGAAATTGTTCCACTGTAATCTTGTTTCTCTTTTTCATTTCTTGAAATGCAAGCCTCTGTGCTTCAAGAATGGGTATTTCCTCAAATTTTTCCAGAAATGCGCTAAAATGAAATACTGGCTCCACTTGTGGAACAGCTCCAAAATAATCACGAATAATGTTTTCGTATTCTCGTTTCCTTAACATTTTGAAAATACTAGAATGACTAAGGAATTCATTATATGCTGCCGGCTCTCTGCTTCGTTCTTTATTAAAAATCGTTCCACGTTCCGAAAGAACATATATCCCAACAGCATCTCCCATATCACCAAATGACGCTAGAACCTCACGAATTTTATCTAACTCATGGATAGAAGCCAGAACAGAAACCTTGCTAAATGCACAAAAATAATCTCTTAATTGGTCATATAGACGATCGAAATTATCAAGATCAGACTTTATCTCATACACACGGCCCTCGCCATTGATCATTACAAAATCTGCTATAGAGTGACCGATTCTTACTTGAGAGAACGCAGATGTAGTATTCACATTATGAATTCCACAAAGTAATTTATTAAGAAGAGTATTCATATAAAAATACTCATTTCGTTGCTGCTTATTAAGATGAGCATATATTTCACTAATAAGTTGTCCGTGACTTTTGCTCTCTGGATCATCAATATAGCGCTTGACGACATAATCGAACGTATCGCTTCTGCCGCTTTCGAGTAAGTCAGATATTACCTTGCGTGTAAATACGCGATTGATGGCTCTACTATTATCGGCCATGGTTGAGCACCTCCTTTCTTGATGGCATGTATATTTCTATTTAAAATGCACAAATCGCAATAAGATGACAACACCTCATATTAAGAATACCACCATCGACACTAAAAGTAAACGAAAAAGTGATTATGTTTGCGCCCTCCGGTTGGTTTTGCATATGTAAAAGCTCCTTTCAGAACCGTATCAGTCCGAGTTATTACATTTTAGTTACAAAAACTTCTACGTAGGTGCAAAATTGCCCTTTTTGTGGGTTCGTATATGAAGGCTTCTTTTTCTGGATCACTTCCGCCAGATTGTTACAATTTGATTACAAAATCACCTTGGATGCTATGAAATGGCCTTTTTCGAGGGCTCGTATATAGAGGGATCTTTTTTCAAAGCGATTTTCTTCCCAAAAAACATAGACTGTCCATGTTTGGTTTTGTCTTACTTTTTCGATTCAACTGAAAAACATAAATCGTACAAAAGCTATATTGTTTGTGACTTTTCTGTTAAATTTTGAAAAGGTGGGTGTATTTTAGCCATTCTCGTCGGCTACCTATTGAGAGCATCTTTTTTCAAAAGCACTTTCACCTTCAGACACTTCCGTTGTTGCAACGCTTTGCTCTCCATCGGTCGCCTCACCGACCCACGTTGTTTTAATCAAGTGACCACTTCCACTATATTTTCCAAGAACTTTTCAACAAATTTCTTTTCCATGGTACTTTTGGGCCTTTCTCGATGGCTCGTATATAGAAGGATAATTTTTCGGAAGGCTTAAATTCCGAAGGTTTTCTATAAAAATCGGCACCTTGAAAACAGGATAGCTCAATCATCCGGTACTTCACAAAAGGTACTTCTGTAACTCGCAGCCCGGTCACAATGAAGACGGGGTGGCTGAAATGCCAATGGTGCGGTGCAAGCCCGCCGCCGGATGACTCCCCACTCCTAGGGAAGTCGAGGACCAATATGGGAGACCTTAACATATTTTTTCGGGAAGCCAGCATATCTGCCGACTTCTCTTACATAACGCTTTTATCCTCAATTTTTATCAATCACTTTAATTTTTTGCTCTCATGGCATGATCATCTGCCATATCCAAGGAGGTTCCATGAAGTTTAACGATGCCTATTCCAAGATGTTTTCCAGCTATCCCGATGCAGTCAGTCTTCAGCAGGCTGCGGAGATGCTCAATCTGAACCGCCACACGGTAGGGGAGCTGATTCGCGCTCACCGCCTATTTGCGCTCAAGATCGGTCGCACCTACCGCATCCCGAAGTTGAGTGTGATCGAATTCCTGCTGACCGGGCAGAGTGCGTTCCCGTCTGGAAATCCGCGGCTGGATGTGGTATGCTGTGAATACAGCAACGGACAGCACGCCTGTTAAGTTAGAAGGAGGTCTATGATGAAGACAACAGGGTCTGTCCAAGAGAAAAATGGACGTTTTTACTTTGTACTCAACCTTTACGATGCCAACGGAAAGCGGAAGATCAAATGGATTTCCACAGGTCTGACCGTGCGCGGCAATAAGCGCAAGGCAGAATCTATGCTCCATGAAGTTCTGCTCCGCTATGATGAAACCGGAGAACTGCCAACTGGCCGAGGCGGTATCTATGAAAAAGTGGATACCAAAACTGCTAAACCTGTGCCGAAGCCCATCAAGCCCGTAAACAAGTCGGAGATGCTGTTTCTGGACTACCTCAACGAGTGGGTTCAGGTTCATAAAGCATCCATCCAGCCTGCAACCTTTATCAGCTACAATCGGATGATTACCGGACGCATCACGCAGTATTTTGAGCCGCTGGGCTTGAAGCTGTGTGAAGTTACGCCGCAGGTGCTGGACGAGTTTCAGGAGAAAATTCTGCTGGAGGGCTACACCACCAACACGGTCATTCACTATCATGCTATTTTCGGCAAGGCGTTCAAGGATGCCGTCCGCAAGGACTATCTGGAAACCAATCCGATGCTGAAAGTTGACCGTCCGAAGAAGAACAGCTTCCGACCGAACTTCTACTCCAAGGATGAAGTCCAGCAGTTGTTGGAAGTATCGCAGGATGACCCGCTGCACCTTTGCATCCTCATCACGGCCTACTACGGTCTGCGCCGCAGTGAGGTGCTTGGTTTGAAGTGGTCGTCCATCGACTTTGAACAGAAGTCCATCACCATCAACCATAAGGTTACGGAACAGGTGGTGAACGGCAAGTACGTTCCGGTCGTCAGCGATGTGATGAAGAACAAGACCAGCTGCCGCACTCTGCCGCTGATTCCGGCTGTGGAAGAAGAACTTCTGAAGCAGAAGGAAAAGCAGCAGCTTTACCGTAAGCTGTTCAAGAAGAGTTACAACACCGAGTATCTGGACTTTGTCTGCACCGATCAGGAAGGCAAGCTGATTCGCCCGAATTTCGTGACAGAACACTTCGACTGGCTTCTTCGGAAGTACGGCTTGCCCCGAATCCGCTTTCACGATCTGCGCCACAGTTGTGCCAGTCTGATGGTGATGAATGGCGTTTCCATGAAGCAGGTTCAGGAGTGGCTGGGGCACAGTACCTTTTCTACCACCGCTGACATCTACGCACACCTCGATTACAAGAGCAAAGAGGGTTCGGCAGGGGTCATCGCAGATTTGTTAAAAAAATAAGGTTGCTTAGCACTGCCAAGCAACCTTGTGGTGACGTATCCGGGAGAGTACCCCCGCGGGCCATTATCTTATCCGTTTGTCTTTCAGCCAAAAGCCACTGGTTTTGCACCATGACGAAGTCTTACCAATACGTCACATAGCCCGGTCATCGTTGAATGAAAAAGACCCATATCCTGCACCTCCGAATGCTGATTCGTTAAGTCAACAATCAATCCGATTGTTTCGATTGCGACAGAAAGCACGTCAATAGGTACAAAACCAGAAAAGAACAAACAGAAGATAAGCTAAAAAATCCTCCAAGGAACTTTCCTTGGAGGAATGGCGGAGAGAAAGGGATTCGAACCCTTGCCCGGCGATTAACCGGCTACCGCATTTCGAGTGCGGACCCTTCGACCTCTTGGGTACCTCTCCGTATACATATCAAGTGATGCTACAATTTGTATTGCAACTTCATCTTGATTCCGAATGATAAAGCTGTTAGAATATTGTTAGAAAACGCATCGTTCAGACAGGTTCAGAAGCCTGTTAGAACATCAAATTTTGACGTTTCCTCGTTTGAAATGGAGAAATCTAGCGAAACATCCACTTGGATTTCGAGTCGTTCTCGTTACGACCACTTCGATACATCTCCATATTGTAGCCTTTATAGTATAGCAAAAAAGCAGTGCCCCGTCAACACTTTTCCGCGGTGCCCGTTCCGGAATAAAAGCAGTAAATAAAGCAGCAGGGGCCGCTTCCTTTGGAAGCGGCCCCTGCTGCTTATGGGTCATGATAAGAGGAAACAGCCTTTACTGCTCGTTCTTTTTTGCAAGGTCTTTGGTGTACAGTGCACGGGTGGCGTTGAGCACGGCCAGCACCATGACGCCCACATCGGCGAAGATAGCGGTCCACATGCTTGCCAGACCCAGAGCGCCCAGCACCAGGCAGGCGAACTTGATGGCCAGAGCGAACACGATGTTCTGGTACACAATGCTCAAGGTGCGGCGGGCAATGCGCATGGCCAGTGCAATTTTTGCCGGGTCGTCGTCCATCAGAACGACGTCAGCGGCTTCAATGGCAGCGTCAGAGCCCAGAGCACCCATGGCGATGCCCACGTCTGCACGGGACAGGACCGGTGCGTCGTTGATGCCGTCGCCCACAAAGGCGAGGTTCTCTTTGGGCTGCTTGGAAGCAATCAGCTTTTCGATCTGATCCACCTTGTCGCCGGGCAGCAGACCGGCATGGTATTCGTCCAGACCCAGCTCGGCGGAAACGGCCTTTGCCACGGGCTCAGCGTCGCCGGTGAGCATGACAGTTTTGCGCACACCGGCCTTTTTCAGTCCCTTGATGGCCTGTGCGCTGTGGGGCTTCACCACGTCGGCGATCAGCAGATAGCCGGCATACACGCCGTCAATGGCCACATGCACGATGGTGCCGGTCTCGCTGACGGCGGGGGCTTTCAGGCTCAGCTTTTCCATCAGGCGGGCGTTGCCGGCAGCGACTTCCCTGCCGTCCACCTTTGCGGTAACGCCATGACCGCCCAGCTCCTGCACATCGGTGACGCGGTTCGGGTCGATCTCTTTGCCGTAAGCGGCCTTGATGCTCAAAGAAATGGGGTGCTTGGACCAGCTCTCGGCCAGAGCGGCGGCTTCCACCAGCTGCTCTTCGCTGGTGCTGTTTGCGGGATGGATGCCGGTCACTTTAAAGGTGCCCTGGGTCAGGGTACCGGTCTTGTCGAACACCACGATGCCGGTGCGGGCCAGTTCTTCCAGATAGGTGGAACCTTTGACCAGAATGCCGCAGGCGGAAGCACCGCCGATGCCGCCGAAGAAGCTCAGAGGAATGGAGATGACCAGAGCGCAGGGGCAGCTGATGACCAGGAAGGTCAGTGCGCGGTAGACCCAGTCACCAAAGCGGGCGGGCTGGCCCATGAGCAGTAGCACGATGGGCGGGATGAACGCCAGAGCCAGTGCGCTGTAGCACACGGCGGGAGTATAAACACGGGCAAAGCGGGTGATGAAGTTCTCGGCGCGGGCCTTCTTCATGCTGGAATTTTCCACGAGATCGAGAATTTTGGAAACCGTGGATTCGCCGAATTCCTTGGTGGTCTTGACCTTCAGCAGGCCGGTCATGTTCACGCAGCCGCTGATGACCTCATCGCCGGTCTGCACGTCGCGGGGCAGGCTCTCGCCGGTCAAGGCGGCGGTGTTCAGGGCGGAAGTGCCCTCCACGATCACGCCGTCGATGGGCACACGCTCGCCGGGCTGGACCACGATCACAGTGCCGATCTCCACATCGTCCGGATCGACCTGTTCCAGCTTGCCGTCCTCGCCCTCGATGTTAGCGTAGTCCGGGCGGATGTCCATCAGGCTGGAAATGCTCTGGCGGCTCTTGCCCACGGCCACACTCTGGAACAGCTCACCGATTTGATAAAAAATGATAACGGCGCAGCCCTCGACGTAATCGCCCAGCGCGAACGCGCCCACGGTGGCCACGGCCATCAGGAAGCACTCGTCAAAAGGCTGACGGTTCTTGATGCCGAGAAGTGCCTTGCGCAGCACGTCCCAGCCAACCACGAGGTACGGGATGCAGTAGAGCGCCAGCTCCACCGGCGTCGGGAACTGAGGCAGCAGTTTGAGAATGAGCACCAGAACCAGCGCGATGATGATGCGCTGGAGGTTCTTTTTCTGCTTTTTGTTCATGCGAAACTCTCCTTTTATACGGATTTCTGGGCCGCATACGCTGCGGCGGGCGGTGGATTCAACAGGTTTTCCCCACAAAAACAGGGTTTCCACAGTTTTACCCGGGTTTTCCACGCAGTTTTTCAAAAAGAAAACCGCTTTTCCACGTCTGTTTTGCGAGTTTTCCGCAAAGTATGTTGAAAACTGGGTGGAAAGTGTTGAAAACTGTCTGATTTTTCAACACGGAAATGCTTCCGACAAAAAACTCCCCCGAAGGGGAGCGGGGTCATTTTGAAGGGAAAACGGCTTTTTAAATGTCAAAGATCTCGCAGTCGTCCTCGACCTTCTTGCAGGCGGCCAGAACGTTGACCATGGTGTCGTGGGGGTCTGCGCCCTCGGCGAACTCCACCTTCATTTTCTGGGTCATGAAGCTGACGGTTGCGCTTGCCACGCCGGCCACGGTGTTGGCAGCGTCTTCCATCTTCTGAGCGCAGTTTGCGCAGTCCACTTCGATCTTGTAGCTCTTCTTCATAATAAATACCAGCCTTTCATTATTCTTCGATATGATCCATCCCCATGGAGAGGATGCTGCGCACATGGTCGTCGTCCAGTGCGTAGTAAACGGTTTTGCCCTCGCGCCGGAACCGCACGAGTTTGGAATCCTTGAGCACCCGCAGCTGATGGCTCACAGCTGACTGGCTCAGCGCCACGGCATTTGCGATGTCCTGCACGCACAGCTCGTTGTCGTGAAGCGCGTACAGAATTTTGATGCGGGTGGAGTCGCCGAACACCCGGAACAGGTCGGCCAGCTCGTACAGCACCTCGTCATCCGGCATATCCAGCCCTTCCGGCTGCGGTGCGGGCTTTGCGTCTTTTGTTTCCGCCATGTTGGCATCTCCCTTCGCTGTGGATTCATATGAACGTCTGTTCATGTGTTCATAGTAGCACGCAGAATGCCATCTGTCAAGACTTTTTGAAAAGATTTCTGCCCCGTTTTTGAAAAAGTTAAATTTGACTGTAAAACGCAGGAAAATTGCGTTTTTGATTTGCAATAAGGGTGCAAATTGGAGGGGCGTTTCGCCGATTGGAAACTCCTTCAGTCTCGCATTCGCTCGACAGCCGTTCCCCTTTTTGTCACCTTGCGGTGACATCTTCCCCCGACCGGGGGAAGTCTTTCTCAAGGAGGGAGCCTTTGGCAAAGAGGAAAACTCTCCGGTTTTGCCAAGGGCCCCATCTCCGAGGGCAACAGCAATGACCGCTGCCTGCGGCAGAAACAGGGAATTGCTGTTGGGGCCGCGGCCAGCAAGATGCAAGGCCCGCTCAAGGGCCGAAGCAGATGCTGGGAGCCGCAACCCGTCGCTGGCACCGAAGGTGACTGGAGGAGTTCTGAGATATGCGGTTTGCCGTTACGACCTTTCCCGTGAAAAAGCAAAGAGGAAAATCCGCGGTTGCGCAGCAATGAAAGTCCCAGCGGGGCTTTCAAGCGGCAGAACGGTCTTGCGTTAGCAAGATGGAGGGGGCTCGCCCCGACAAGTTCCGCAGGATTTTCCTCTTTGCAAATATTAAAATAATGATTCCGCTGATATTGTCAGAACAAAGCGGAGACGATTTCAAATCGTCAGTGCTTCCGCCGCTCCGCGATCACCCACGGCAGGTACATAATTGCCAGCGCAATTGCGATCGCAGGCAGAAAGCCCAGAATATAATACTTCTCCCCCAGCCATGCCGTGAAAGTGCTGGTGATGACATTGCCATAGGGATTATTCAGAAAGTAGAAGTTTGTTTCCAGCGGTTTATTTAAAAAGTAGATGGGCAGGGCCGATCCGAACAGGAATGCCAGCACCATCGGCACCCGGCGCACGCTGGGGCGGTATCCGCCCGCAACAAGAAGCACCGGGTACAGCACCAGCAGTGCGTGGATGCTGACCGAGTGCAGGTTGATGAGGGTCCACCAGCTGGGCACGTCCCGCCAGCTGGGGCACAGCAGAGCCAGCATTGCCCCGGGAATGCACAGAGCGTAGAGTTCTTCCTTGCACCAGTTCTGGCTCGTGACGGTGCAGTACAGGCAGACGAACACATTGATGCTGCACAGGTGCAGGGGCAGATAACTCCAGTTCCACTGGCCGGTCAGGGCCATGCCCAGCAGCAGGGCGGCTTCGTCGGCCAGCAGCGCCAGCGTGACCCCCACAAGGATGCGCCGCCGGGTGCGGGCACCGGCCCGGCGGTACCACACCGCCATGCCGATGATGAACAGGCCCGAAAGGGCCAGCTCCACCCGGTGCACTGTGCCGAACAGCGGGTGGCACTCGTACCCCGGGCCGTATTCCAGAGCCGTGATGTCATAGGATTTCCAGAAGTCATTCATGGTTCCACCGCCTTCCGGCCCTATCATAGCGCGGAACGCGCAGAAACAAAAGTGTTTTTCGCAAAAAAAGCACAAAACAGGGTGCGTTCCGGGGCAAAGTGTGATATCTTATAGGGTAGTACGAACAAACAACCCTGTTTGGCACAAAGGAGAGGAAAGTATATGACACTGGAAACTGGCATCCGCGGTGAGCAGAGCGTTCTCGTCACCGAAGCAAACACCGCCAAGACCATGGGCAGCGGCACGCTGGACGTGTTTGCCACCCCTGCTCTGGTGGCTCTGGCCGAGAAGACCTGCTGGATGAGCGTGGCTGATGCTCTGGACGAGGGCAATGGCTCTGTGGGCACCAAGCTTGAGCTGGAGCACACTGCTCCCACCCCTGTGGGCATGACCGTCACCTGCGAGAGTGAGCTGGTGGCTGTGGAAGGCCGCAAGCTGACCTTCAAGGTCACTCTGCACGACGAGAAGGGCCCCGTGGGCGGCGGCGCCCATGAGCGTTTCATCATCAACAACGCCAAGTTTGCAGCCAAGGCCGAGAGCAAGAAGGGGTAAAACCTTAAAAAGGCTTCCCCCTCGGGGGAAGCTGTCAGGACGCGAAGCGGCATGACTGATGAGGGGCAGCCGTGGTCAGATTTCGTCTCCAAAAACGGAATCGAGAGATAACTACCCCTCATCCGGCACTGACGTGCCACCTTCCCCCGAGGGGGAAGGCTTACTATGTTGCTCCAACCGTATCGGCGGCGGGTCGGCTTCCAGCAGCTGTTCTTCGGCCCGCTGCTGGGCTTCCTGCAAAAGCTGTGCGGCCTGCGCACTGGCACGGAACAGCTCAAAATACATCGCTTTATAATCCGGCGCGGCCCACACCTCCCTTTGCGTTGTTGTGGGGATAGTTTTTCCCGCACGGCGGGTGGTATGCACAGCCGGAAATTGAAAAAAGAGGAATCCGTTATGAAAAACAAGAACCTTTCGTGGTTTGCGGCCCTGCTGGTGTTCGCCTTGCTGCTGTGGTGCACGGCGGCCACTCCCGGCAAGATCGCAGATCCTTCCACTTACACCTGCTCGGTGTACAGCACTATCTTTTCGCTGCTGCCGCCGGTGATCGCCATCGTGCTGGCCCTGAACACCAAGGAAGTCTACACTTCCCTGCTGGTGGGCATTGCATCCGGTGCGCTGCTCTACGCCAACGGCAATCTGGAGCTTGCCATCAACACCCTGTTCTTCAATGAGGACGGCGGCATGGTGGCCAAGCTCTCGGACAGCAGCAATGTGGGCATTCTGGTGTTTCTGGTCATGCTGGGCATCCTTGTGGCCCTGATGAACAAGGCCGGCGGCTCTGCCGCCTTTGGCCGCTGGGCATCCACCCACATCCACACCCGGGCCGGTGCACAGTTCGCCACCCTGCTGCTGGGTGTGATGATCTTTGTGGACGACTATTTCAACTGCCTGACCGTGGGTTCTGTCATGCGTCCGGTCACTGACCGGCAGAAGGTCTCCCGCGCAAAGCTGGCATACCTCATCGATGCCACTGCTGCGCCGGTGTGCATCATTGCGCCGGTGTCCAGCTGGGCGGCTGCGGTCACTTCCAGCGTGCCCGAGGGCTCCGGCATCAACGGCTTCACCATGTTCCTGCGCACCATCCCCTATAATTACTACGCTCTGCTCACCATCGTGATGAGCCTGTTCCTCATCTTCACCGGCACCGATTTCGGTTCTATGAAGCTCAATGAGGACAACGCGAAAAACGGCGACCTGTTCACCACAGCAGACCGCCCCTATGGCGACGATGTGGATGACGGCACCGACACCAGAGGCCACGTCATTGACCTGATTGCTCCGGTTCTGGTGCTGATCGCGGCCTGCATCTTCGGCATGATCTACACCGGCGGTTTCTTCGAGGGGGTGGACTTTGTCACCGCCTTTGCAGACTGCAACGCTTCTGCAGGCCTTGTGCTGGGCAGCAGCATTGCCCTGCTGTTCACCTTCATCTTCTACCGTGTGCGCGAGGTCATGACCTTCCAGGACTTCGCCGCCTGCATCCCTGAGGGCTTCAAGGCCATGGTCAGCCCCATGCTGATTCTGACCCTTGCATGGACGCTGTCCGGTATGACCGGCCTGCTGGGTGCCAAGTATTATGTGGCCAACCTGCTGGGCGGCTCTGCCGCGGCCCTGCAGTATATGCTGCCGGTCATCATCTTCCTGGTGGCGGTGTTCCTGGCCTTTGCCACCGGCACCAGTTGGGGCACTTTCTCCATCCTGATCCCCATCGTGTGCCATGCGTTCCCGGATGGTGAGATGCTGGTCATTTCCATTGCTGCCTGCCTGTCCGGCGCTGTTTGCGGCGACCACTGCTCCCCCATCTCGGACACCACCATCATGGCATCCGCAGGCGCACACTGCAGCCATGTGAACCATGTATCCACTCAGCTGCCCTACGCCATCACGGCGGCTTCCTGCTCTGCAGCCTGCTATGTCATCACCGGCATCGCGCAGGCCGTGCTGGGCGCAAACGGCAGCCTGTTCACCTCGCTGGTGCTGCTGGCTGTGGCCATCGTGGTGGAGCTGGTGGTGCTCAGCGTCATCCGTGCCCGCACGATGAAAAAAGCGGCAGAATGATTTTGAGCTGCAAAACCGCAAAATTCCGCTTTGCGCCGCGGGCAAAACGTGGTATACTTAAAGAAAATGAACTATCGGAGGCACGCGACCCATGCTGGAACAGGCATTTCAGGACGTCTACACCAAATTCAAGCTGCATTTCTACCAGAACGTTTTTCAGCGTTTTGCCACCCGTGAAGCCACGCTGACCACGGTGGAGTCCTTCTGCATGGAGGGTATCATGGCCATGGGCGAACCCACCATTGCGGAGTTCTCCCGCATGATGCAGATCTCCACCCCCAACGCAGCGTATAAGATCGGCAGCCTGGTGAAAAAAGGCTATGTGGAAAAGATCCAGTCCACCACCGACCGGCGGGAGTATCACCTGCGCCCGACTCAGAAGTATATCGACTACTACAACATCAGCTATTCCTACCTGCACACCGTGGTGGAGCGTGCCCGTGAGCGCTTCTCCCCTGAGGACTGCGCAAAGCTGGAAGAGATGCTCACCATTGTGAGCACTGAGCTGATGCCGGAACTGGATATGCCCAAAAAGGAAGACTGAGCTCAGACAAAAAGGCTGCTGTACTATTGGTACAGCAGCCTTTTTTCGTTCATTCGGTTTCCAGCAGGGCTTTTTTGACGATCAGCAGGTTCTGGGGGCTCACCGAGAAGCTGCGCAGGCCCAGCTGCAGATACTGCACGGTGTTGGCCGGGTTGCCCACGGCAAGGCCGCAGATGGTCACCGGCACGTTTTTCGCCTTTGCCGCGTCCATGACCATGGTGATGAGCTTTTTCATGGCTGCGCTGGCCGGGCGGTAATAGTGCTCGGCGCTGGCCAGCTCCCGGTCGGCGGCGTGGGTGTACTGGGTCAGGTCGTTGGTGCCGATGACGAGGAAGTCACACCCGTGGGCCACGAATTCCTCCGCCGTCAGGCAGGCGGCGGGCACGCTGAGCATCACGCCGAACTGGGTGTCCTCGTTGAAGGGCACGCCGCGTTCCCGCAAGTGCTCCCGGCAGCGCTCCACCACACGCATGGCGGCGTCCCAGTCCTCCACATCGGTCACCATGGGGAACATCACCCGCAGCGGCCCCCGGACAGCGGCCCGGAGCAGCGCACAGATCTGCGTTTCAAACTGGTGGGGCTGGCGCAGGCTGTTGCGGATGCCCCGCAGGCCCAGCTTGGAGGACTGCAGGCCCTGATAGGCGTCGGCCATGGTGCGGTCCGCGCCGAAGTCGAAGGTGCGCACCGTCACGGGGTAGCCCTTGGCGGCGGCAAGGCAGGAGCAATAGAAGAAATACTGCTCCTGTTCGTCGAGGATGCGGCCCGGCAGCATCATGTAGCTGCTGCGCAGCAGGCCCACGCCCCGGGCACCGGACTGCATGGCTGTGTCGATGTCCTCGGGGCCGAAGCAGTTGGCCAGCAGCTCAAAGGGCTGGCCGTCCATGGTGCGGTTGGGCAGGCTGCTCAGCTTGCGCATCTCCTCGTTTTCCCGCTGCAGCTCGCAGATGCGGGTCTCTGCCTGCTGGCGGGCGGGGGCGTCCGGGTCCAGGATGCATTCGCCCTTGTCCGCATCCAGAATGACGGCGCGGCCGTCGCAGTCGTCCAGAAAGTCCCGGCCCACCTGCACAAGGCCCGGGATGTTCATTGCCCGGGCAATGATGGCGGCGTGGCTCTGGCCGCTGCCTTCGGCGGTGATGATGCCCAGGATCATGCCGGAGGGCACACTGAACAGGTCGGTGGGCATGAGCCGGTCGGCGGCAAGGATCACCGGGTGATCCAGTGCCAGCCACATGCGGGGGCGGTTGGTGAGGATGTTGATGACCCGGCGGGTGGCGTCCAGAATGTCCACGCTGCGCAGCTGCATGTAGGGGTTGTCCTTCATGTTGGCCAGCTGGTCGGCGTAGCGCTGGCCCACCTGATTCATGGCAGCAGCCGCGCCGATGCCGGCATTGATGCAGAACCGCACCTCGTTCATCATGCCCTCGTCTTCCAGCATCATGCTCTGGAACTGGAAAATTGCCTGCTCGCTGGGAGCAGCGCGGTCTGCCATGGACTCCAGCTCCGCCTGCGCGGTGTGGATGGCGTCGGTGAGCATCTGCAGCTCACGGGCCGGGTTGAATGGCCCGGCTGTGGTGGTCTCCACATGGTGCTCCAACCGGCTGACCTGGCCGAGAACAAGGCCGGGCGAAGCGGAAGAACCTTTATACACCTTCATGATCTGTCACCTCCGGCAGTGGGATCGTTTCGGTCGGCGCGGTCAGGGTGTACCAGACCAGCGCCTGCAGGAATGTGTTGGGCACCAGTGCCGCCAGCGCGGCCTGCGCGGCGGTGCTGCTGCCCTCAAACAGCGGGGCGAAGCTCTGCATCCGTGCCTGATCGCACTTGGCAAGGAATGCATCTCCCAGCGTGTGGGTCGTGTAGTATTTTGCCGGGTCCACGCCTGCGTCTTCGGCGGCGGCTTCCAGCGGGGCGATGTCGGCGTCCTTCATTTTGGCCAAAAGCAGGGCGGCGTCCGCCGTCAGGGTGACGGGATATTTCTCCCGCACCATCTTCTGCACAGCCTCGAATTTCACCCGGAAGGCTGCGGCGTCCATGCTGCTTTCCGGGCCGCTGTCCACAGCATAGGCACAGCCCCGGATGCGGCCGAAAGCCCGCAGGGTGTCGTAATAGCCCAGCTCAATGTTGCGGCGGGCGGTGTCCGGATCAAAGTGGAGGATGTCCCCCAGTTCCCAGTAGCTGCGCACCATGATGGTGGGCAGACCGGTGAGGTTCGGGCGGGTGATGCCCACGCCTTCCAGATCCACGCACACCAGCTCTTCGGCCCCCATCTTTTTGGCAAGGCCGGTGGGCATGTTGTCGCTGTAGCCGCCGTCGAGGAACTTCACTCCATCGATATCCCGGGCCCGCAGGGCCGGGAAGCAGGCGGCGGAAGCCATCAGATAGTCCTTCACTCTGCCCTGCGGGATCTCGTCCAGTGTCAGCTCCCGGGGCCTCAGGCCCCGCTGCTCCACGGTCACCAGACCGAAGCGGATGGGCGCGGCCCGCAGGGCGTCTTCGTCCAGCACCCGCTCCACGATGTCTTCCAGCGGGGAGACATCCATGCCGCCGGCTTTCACCACCCGGCGCAGGAACTGATGCAGGGCCGAGAGGTCTGCGTCCTGCTCCGGCAGTTCCATCACGTCCCGGCTGCGGATGGTCAGCCACATGTCCCGGGCGGTCTCGTAGAGATCCAGCACGAACATGGCACCGTTCAGGCTGCCCACACTGGTGCCTGTGATGATCTGCGGGTGCCAGTCCAGCTCCATCAATGCACGCCATACGCCCACCTGATAGCTGCCGCGTGCACCGCCGCCCGCCAGCACCAGAGCTTTCTGCCGTTGTTCCATGTGTTCCGCCTCCCTTGTGAATGCTTCCGGTTTTGTTCAGATTATAGCATATTTTTCGCAAAAATTCTTCCGGTTTTTGTAAATAAACCGCTTTCTCCCGGCTAAGAAACATGATATACTTATTGGGATATTTTTAAGGAGGCATTCCCATGCACTGCAAGCAATGGATCTTTGATATGGACGGCACCCTGACCGACAGCATGACCGTGGTGTGGGAGGGCGCACCCGACGCTCTGCTGCGCCGCTATGGCCGCACGCCGAAGGAGAATCTGCGCTCTGCCCTGCTGACCATGGGGATGCAGGAAGGCGCACAGTATCTCATCCGGGAATACGACCTGCCGCTGGACGAGAGCAGCTATTTCGATGTGATGCGGGATGTCATTGCGCAGCTGTATGAGACGGTGGAGCTCAAGCCCGGCGTGCGGGAAATGCTGGCAAGGCTCAAGGCTGAGGGGGCCCGCATCTGCCTGTGCTCCAACACCTGGGCTGACCAGTGCCGGACGGTGCTGGGGCGGCTGGGCGTGCTGGACTGCTTCGAATTCATCGTGGAGGCACAGGGCGTGCTGCACAAGAGCCGCCCGGAGGTCTTTTATGAGTGCATGAGCCGTCTGGGCGGGGCTGATCCCGCCGCCTGCGCCGTGTGCGAGGACGCCGTTTATGCGGCTTCCACTGCCCACAAGGCCGGGTACTATGTCATCGGCATTGCGGACCCCGCTTCTGCTGCCGATGAGCCGGAGCTGCGCCGTACCTGCGACCAGTTTATTCAGAGCTGGATGCAGCTGGACTGGAACAGGGTCTGACCGGTTTTACTTCCGGTTAAGAACAAACGAAAAATACAGGAAAAAGAGCCGACGAGCGCGGTTCTTTTTTCATCTGCGCAGATCCCGGCCCTTGCTTTTTGTCTGCGAAGAGAGTATGATATTATAAATAAGACTGCCCCAAGGGGGCAGTGTCTGAATTTTCAGCCAACCCCGCATGATGCGTTTTTGATAGATAGAAAAGCCAAAAGAGGAGACCCCCGTCATGAACAACCCGCTCGTCAGCATTATCGTGCCGATTTATAATGCGCAGAATAGTGTTGCCCGCTGCCTGGAGAGCATCTGTGCACAGACGTGGAAAAATATTGAGATCATCCTGATCAACGACGGCTCCAAGGACGAAAGCTATTCGATCTGCGATGGGTTCCGCGCAAAAGACCCCCGGATCGTTCTGGTGGACAAGGAAAATTCCGGCGTGTCCGATACCCGCAACTACGGCATGACCCTTGCAAGGGGTGAGTATGTGCAGTTTGTGGACAGCGATGACTACATGGAGCCGGATTTCACCGAGAATCTGGTCACTGCGGCGGAAGCAAACCATGCCGATCTGGTCATTTCGCCTTACTGGATGGTGATTCCGGCCAACTCCACCAAGATGGGCTATGCCATGGAGAACCTGCAGGAGAACCTTGGCATCGAGGCGGAAAAGAAGCCGGACGAGATCCGTGAATACGGTTTTCTGCCGGAGGGCGTCTATGACCGTGACACCTTTGCCCGCCGCCTGATGGATATGCCGGCATCCTTCTTCTACAGTGTGCTGTGGAACAAGCTCTACCGCCGCGACCTTCTGATCGACAACCATCTGCAGTTCACCCGTGAGGTGCGCTGGGCCGAGGATCTGGTGTTCAATCTGGACTACATCCTGTGCGCAAAGGTGTTCGTGTCCATTTCCACTCCGGGCTATCACTATGTGCAGAACCCGCTGAGCATCTGCCACACCCAGATCAATGCGGCCACCATCGTGCAGAACAAACTGCAGGTGTTCCATTACTATAAAGAAATGTACACAAAGCTCGGCATGTATGAAGAGATCCAGCCCAAGCTTTACCGATTCCTGATCGCATTCTCCGAGAGCGCCTACCCCTCCGGCACGCTGCAGAGCATGCTGGCGGATGTGTCCCGGAAGTGGATGCTCAGCGCCACTGACGGCAAAAAGAAAAAAGCAAAGGCCAGCCCCAAGAAGCCTGACCCCAAGAAGCCTGAAAAGAAAGGCTGACCCCCTTGAAAAGACGCAAAAAAGAGCCGCTTTATGCGGCTCTTTTTTGCGTCTTAGGAACAGCTCAGCGGTACCATGCACGGATGGCCTCCCGCACAGCCCCTTCTCTTCCCCGGGGGATGGGCACCCGGGTGCCGCTGGTCATCTGCAATTCTCCGGCAGTCAGCTGACGCACGGCGGGCAGGCTGACAACGTAAGAACGGTGGGGCTGCAGGAAGCGCCCGTCTTCCAGCAGCGGCTTTGCGACCTGAGAAAACGGCACCCGCAGGGACAGCGAGGGCACATCCTCGCCGCTGAGCAGGTGGAAGTGCACGATGTGGTGGGTGCACTCCAGATATTCGATCTCGGCATAGGCCAGCACCCGCAGCCCGTCGGCGGTGCTCACGGTGAGAGCCGGGCCGTACTCCGGTTCTGTGGCCCGGGCCAGCAGGGCGGAAAGCTCCTGCTGATGCACCGGCAGCAGCAGATACTGCATGGCGTCCACCTTAAAGGCACTGTAGGCGTGGGCCGGGGTGCGCGCCGCAAAAGCGATGGGGGCACGGCGGCCCCGGCGGCGCAGCTCTGCTGCGGCTTTCAGCCCGTCCGGCTCTGCCACAGCGGCCAGTTCAATGAGATAGAGGTCGAACCGGCTGCCCTCGGCGTCCTTCCGCAGCAGAGCCTCCGGGTCGGCCAGCTGCTGCACGATGCAGGCGTCCTCCCGCCGGGCAAAGTATTCCATACACTGGCGTTCCAGCCCGCTGCGCAGGCCCGCATCCGGGCTGCACACCACAATGTGAAAGATCATTGCAAAACCTCTTCCTCCCTCTGCACGCCCGCTTGCTTTTTGACTGCGGGGCGTGTATGATAAAAACAAAACAACACCGTAAAGGAGATTTTCCATGGAAAAGCCGCTTGTCAGCGTGATCATCCCTGCCTACAATGCGCAGAGCACCCTCCGCCGCTGCATGGACAGCATCTGCAGCCAGTCTTACCCGAACCTCGAGATCATCCTGCTGAACGATGGTTCCAAAGATGACACACTGACCGTCTGCCGGGAGCTTGCGGCTGCCGACCCCCGCATCCGGGTGGTGGACAAGTCCAATTCCGGCGCGGCGGACACCCGCAACCGGGGCATCGAGCTGGCGCAGGGAACGTATATCCAGTTCTCGGACAGCGACGACTATCTCCTGCCCGGCTTCACGGCTCACCTGGTGGAAGCGGCTGAGAAATATCACGCCGCGCTGGTGGTGGCACCCTACCGGATGATGGTGCCCCGGAAAGACGGCGGCTATGACACCCGGGAATACAGCCTGCTGCCCGCCGGTGCCTACGGTAAGACGGAATATCTGCGTCAGGTCATCCGCCAGCCTGCCAGCTTTTACTTCGGCAGCCCCTGCAACAAGCTCTACCGCCGGGAGATCATCCGGGCCGGTTCTCTGCGTTTTCCTCATGCAGCCTTTGCCGAAGACCAGCAGTTCAACACGGCGTATCTCGACTGCGCGCAGGGGAACTTTGCAGCCATTGACGAGGCGGGTTACTGCTATCTGCAGAACCCCCAGAGCGTCTGCCACACCAAGGTGAGCGTGGCAGATATGCTGGAGCACCGCCGCCGGATGTACCGCACCTATAAGGCGCTGTGCATCCGCATGGGCATTTACCCGGAAATGAAGCTGCAGCTCTGCGGCATCTACGCCAGCCTGTTCGAAAGCCCGCTGCCCAGCGGCCCGCTGCAGAAGCTTTCCGACACAGTGGCCCGCACCCCGGCACGCAGGCTCTGACTCAGAAAAAGCACCCGGACACTGCCGGGAGCCCTTTGGCTCCTGCGTTCCCCGGGTGCTTTTTTATGCAGTTCAGCAGCCGATGGCGGCGCACTTTTCGGCCAGCCAGACCCGTTCCTCGTCGTTCAGGTGCGGGGCAAGCTTTGTGAACACCTGACGGTGATAGTCGTTCAGCCAGGTGATCTCGTCCTTGTCCAGCACACCGGGCATGATGGGCGTGGTGGCAATGGGCACAAACATCAGCGGCTCAAAGCCCAGGAAGGTGCCGTACTGGTTGTCGGCCTTGTGGACGCACACCAGCTCGTTCTCGATGCGGATGCCCACGAGGTCGGTCTCGTAGACGCCGGGCTCGTCGGTGACCACCATGCCGGGGCGCATGAGCACGGAGTTGGTGCCGCGCAGGCTGTGGGGGCCTTCGTGGACATTGCCCACGAAGCTGACGCTGTGGCCGGTGCCGCAGCGGTAGTTGATGAGGTGACGCCACAGCGGCTCACGGGCGATGGTGTCGATCATCTTGCACTCGCAGTAGTCCAGCCAGACGGCCTTGGCAAGGTCGATGTGGCTCTGCAGCGTCCAGGTGTAAAACAGGCGCTCGTCCTCGGTCAGCTCGCCCAGCGGGTAGGTGCGGGTGATGTCGGTGGTGCCGTCCATGTAGGTGGCACCGCTGTCCACCAGCAAAAAGCCCTTCTTTTCCAGCACAGCGTGGCTCTCCGGGGTGGCGTGGTAGTGCATCATGGCTGCGTTGCCGCCGTAGGCCGCAATGGTGCCGAAGCTCTCCACAATGAATTTGTCGGTGCTGCTGCGGTATTTGTGCAGGATCTCGTCCACGGTCAGCTCCGTCAGCGTTTCACCGGCGGCGAGGCGCTGCTCCAGCTCGATCTGGAAGCGCACCATGGCCACTGCATCGCGGATGTGGGCTTCCTTGATGTGGGCGATCTCTGTTTCATTCTTCACGCCCTTCATCATCAGCAGCGGGTCGGTGCCGTCCTTCACAGTGAGGGCGGGGTTCTGCTCCAGCACCTGATACACTGCGTAGTTGACGGTGGCCGTCTCGGCCAGAACAGTCTGGGGCTCGGTCTCGGCGGCAAGGAAGTTCAGCACATCGTCATACTCGGCCAGCGTCACGCCGTTTGCTTCCAGCTCGGCTTTTGCTTCCGGGGTGACGCGGGCGGTGTTGATGAACAGCACGGCGCGGTTCGGGGTCACATAGCAGTAGGCCATGGCGTAGGGGGTGCACTCAATATCCATGGCGCGGAGGTTCAGCAGCCAGGCAAGGTTGTCCAGCTTGCCCACGAACTGAGCAGTGCAGCCCAGATCCTTGAGTTTTGCACGCAGCTGATTCAGCTTTTCTGCCGGAGAGAAGCCTGCGTATTCCTTCGGCAGGATCCACGCCGGGGTGTCGGGCAGAGCCGGGCGGCCCTCCGTCCACAGCTCGTCCTCGAGGTTCAGAGTTTTGATGCCCGCGCCCTTCTTTTCCAGCGCCTTTTTCAGGTTGTTGACAAGGGCGGTGTTGGCGGTCAGGCCGCAAAGGCCCAGCACTTCGCCTTCATTCAGGGCATTGGCACAGTATTCCTCCACGGTGGGCACGCCCGGCTCGCCCATGCGCTGCAGCTGGATCTCGGTGCCAGCGATCTCCTTTTCGGCCTGCACGAAGTAGCGGCCATCGGCCCACAGGGCGCTCTCGGTGCGGGTGACGACGAAGTTGGAGTTTTCGCCGTGGAAGCCGGAGAAGTAGGTCAGGCTGGTGTAGTGGTAGGGCAGGTATTCGCTGGCGTGGGGGTCGCCCACGGGGATGAGATAAACGGACACGCCGTTTGCGGCCATGGCGGCGCGCAGAGCGGCCAGACGTTCGGGAACGGTATTCATGCTCATATCGATTTGCTTCCTTTTCTCGCCGCCGGAAAGACCGGCAGCGGTCAGTTTTTGTTTGGTTTTATTGTATCATTCCGGGGGAAAGATTGCAACGAGGGGAAACTCCCCCAGTCATCGCTGCGCGATGCCAGCCCCCTCGGAGATGGGGCCTCTGGCGAAACTGGCAACTTTTCCGTACTGCCAAAGGCTCCCTCTTTGAGGGAGCTGGCACGGCAACAGCCGTGACTGAAGGAGTCAAATTCCCCATTTTCTTTGAAAACGCAACTTTATTGCAAAAAATGTTACAAATTTTTCTTGAAAAAGGCCGGTTTACCATTGACAGCCTTGTTATAATAGGAGTGTAAGATTTTTGAGCCAGCACTCTGCGGCTCTGTGTGCTATTACAAGAAAGAGGCATTTGAATCATGACCAAAATTGATATTTTCTCCGGCTTTCTTGGTGCCGGTAAGACCACCCTTATCAAAAAGCTCATCAAAGAGGCCTTTGCAGGCCAGCAGGTCGTTCTGATCGAGAACGAATTCGGCGAGATCGGCATCGACGGCGGTTTCCTGAAGGAAAGCGGCATCCAGATCAACGAGCTGAACGCCGGCTGCATCTGCTGCTCTCTGGTGGGCGATTTCCGCACCGCTCTGCAGCAGGTGGTGGAGCAGTATCACCCCGACCGCATCGTCATTGAGCCCTCCGGCGTGGGCAAGCTCTCTGACGTGACCCGCGCTGTGGAAGGCGTGGCTGAGCACCTGGACGTGCAGCTGAACAGCTTCGTCACCGTGGCCGACGTGAACAAGGTCAAGATGTATATGAAGAACTTCGGCGAGTTCTACGACGACCAGATCAGCCATGCAAGCTGCATCCTGCTGAGCCGCACCCAGACCGCCAGCGAGGAGAAGATCGCCGCTGCCGTGGCCATGCTGCGCGAGAAAAACCCTACCGCCACCATCGTGACCACCGCATGGGATGACCTGACCGGTGAGCAGATCCTCAAGGCCATGTCCACCAAGGACGACTTCAAGGCTGAGCTGATCGCCATGGCTGCAAAGGCCAACGAAGAGCACGCCCACGAGGATGAGGAAGAAGAGCATCACCACCACCATCACTACGACGAGAACGGTGTGTGCACCTGCGGCCATCATCATGATGACGACGATGATGATGATGATGATGATGAACACGAGCATCACCACGATCATGATGAAGATCATGACCACGACGAGCATGAGCATCATCATCACGACCATGACGAGGACGATCACTGCTGCTGCGGCCACCATCACGACCACGATGATGATGACGAGGACGAGCATGAACATCATCACCACCATGATCACGATGAAGATCATGATGAACACGACCACGAGCACGGCGACCACTGCTGCTGCGGCCATCATCACCATCATCATGACCACGACGCCGATGAGGTGTTCACCAGCTGGGGCGTTGAAACTGCCCGCAAGTTCACCAAGGCTGAAGTTGAGCACGCCCTCACCGAGCTGGACACCGGCAATTACGGCATGATCCTGCGCAGCAAGGGCATCGTGGACGGCGGCGCAGACGGCTGGCTGGAGTTCGACTATGTGCCCGGCGAGTGGGAAGTGCGTGCCCGCGGCGCAGACGTGGGCGGCAAGCTGGTGGTCATCGGCTCCAAGCTGAACGAAAAGGCCATTGCAGAGCTGTTTGGCTGCTGAGCGTTAAAATAAGAAGGAGAAATCAAACCCTATGGCAAAAGAAATTCCGGTCTACCTGTTTGTCGGCTTCCTCGAAAGCGGCAAGACCAAGTTCATTCAGGAGACCTTTGAGGACCCCAACTTCGACTCCGGCGACAAGACCCTGCTGCTGATCTGCGAAGAGGGCGAAGAAGAGTATAACCCCAAGAAGTTCGCGTTCCCCGGCGTGACCGTCAAGGTCATTGAGGACAAGGCAGAGCTCAACCCGCAGAACCTGCTTAAGATGGAGAAGGAGTCCGGCGCAGGCCGCGTGGTCATCGAATACAACGGCATGTGGCTGCTGCAGGATCTGGCCGAGGCCCTGCCCGAAAGCTGGATTGTTTACCAGTGCATCGCCACGGCTGACGGCACCACTGCCCTGACCTATGCCCGCGACAACTCCATGCGCAGCCTGCTGCTGGACAAGATCGCCCGCAGTGAGCTGATCGTGTTCAACCGCGCTGAAGCTGTGAACAACGATGCTGCCCGTCAGGAACTGCACAAGCTGGTGCGTCAGGCATCCCGCAAGTGCGATATCGCCTATGAGTTCGCCGACGGCAGCGTGGCTTATGATGACATTCCCGATCCCCTGCCTTTCGACGTGAATGCGGATGTCATTGAGATTCAGGACGACGATTTTGGCATCTGGTATATGGACTGCCAGGACGAGCCCCAGAAGTACACCGGCAAGACCGTCAAGTTCCTGGCTCAGGTCTGCCAGACCAATCGTGCCGGCAAGAACAGCTTTGTGCCGGGCCGCTTCGCCATGACCTGCTGCGTGCAGGACATCCAGTTCGTGGGCTTCCCCTGCAGCTACGACGGCTACAAGGCTCTGGAGCAGCGTGCCTGGGTGCGCGTGACCGCAAAGGTCAATTACAAGTTCCACAACATCTACCGCGGCAAGGGCCCGGTGCTCACCGCTCTGTCGGTGGAGCCCGCCGAAAAGCCGCTGAACGATGTGGTGACATTCTCCTGACCTGATTTTTTATAAGGAGGTTCTGGCATGAAAACTCTGTATCGTATCCTGGGCACGGCTCTGGCCGTTGCCGCCACCGGTGCCGCGATCGTGGTGCTGGACAAGATCCTGAACGAGAAGAGCCCTCTCCATGTGGAGGAGGTCGAGTTCCCCGAAGAAGCCGAGCAGGACGCCGAAGAGGCTGCGAAGACTGCTGAGGCCTACGCTGAGGGTGAGGCCAAGGCAGCGGACGCAGCCAATGAAAAGGCCGCGGAAGAGACCGCGCCGGAAGCTCCTGCCGAAGAACAGGTCCCAGCAGCAGAAGAGCCTGCTGCCCCGGCGGAAAACGAGCCGGTGACTCTGCCCGCAGAGGACGGCGAAAAGCCGGTGTATGACCCGGAAGCCCCCAACCCGAACCCCGTGGAAGCCGGCCCCGCCGTCGCCCCCAAGGACGAGAGCGGCAAGTTCGACGCCACCAAAATTGCCGAAGCAAGCGATTTCGGCGACTGGGAAGAGCAGGGCTGCAAAGGTTAAAACTCAGCAAAAAGGGACGATGTGAAGATGAACTGCACCCCATTTGTTAGACAGTATGGTATACTGTTTAGGAA
>CAVEID010000014.1:0-83769 GCA_963615785.1 Oxalobacter sp.
CCAGAGCGATGGACAGCAGGATCAGCACCATCGCGGTCATGAACTCGCTGTCCGTGATGGGCTGGCCCACCTGCGCGCCGCCCTCGATCCCGAGGGCGTAGATCAGGCCGACGCCGAAGCAGGCGACAGCGGCCCACTGTAAAAGTCCGGGTTTGATTCTCATGGCTCTTCCTCCTCGCTCAGGTCAATCCCCCGCTGCCATGCGGGGTAGCATTTATCGTTGTCCCAGCCCACAACGGTGTGCCACTCGCCGTCGGCAAAAATCTGGATGGGCACGGACTTGAGCCCGGCCACGTCCCCGCCCAGCTTGTAGACACCAGACCTGGCGGTGATGTCGCATCGGAACCAGGCGCGCGCCATGAGCGGCGCAATGTACGGCAGACCGATGGGAGCCTGCGCCCGCTCGGATGCAAGGGTGTACGGTTTGGTCATGCGGATTCTCCTTTCTCGACGGCGGGGAAGAAATACTCCCCGATTTTCTCCTGCGGGATGTGCAGTACCTTGCAGAGCGCCACAATGTGTCCCCATTTCCAGATTCCGGCGTCTTCTGGGGCGTTGATGCGGTCATTCAGGGTGCTGCGCGGAATGCCGGTCAAGGCGGGGATGTCTTTCATGTCTAACCCTTCGTCCTCAATCAGACGCCGGAGCTTCAAATAAGGTTTCTTCATGGCGTCACACTCCCCTTTCGTTTCTTGCTTCGATGATTGCAGTGAGTGCAGCATTAAACTCACTCTCAGATTTTTTCGGCGCATAATGGCCATTCAACACCTGAGAAACGTACTTGGGATTTTTCCCCATCTGCGCGGCAAGTTCTTTGCCGGTGACGCCAGCGTTGTGCATTTTCCCAACAAGTTCACCGGTCCATTGTGCAGGCATACAATTCTAACCTCCTTCAATATAAAAACTTGACTTTGGTTAGAATTTGCGGTAAGATGATGGTGCTAACAATTATCCAGCGCAAATTCTAGCCTGAGCCATTCAGTTGATACCGGGCTTTTTGCTAACCAGATTCAACTGTGACACTATAATATCTGAATTTGGTTAGAATGTCAACGGAAAAATCTGAATTTGGTTAGTTTTGGCGCTCTGCACAAAAAGGGGCGTTGAAAATTGTGTTTTATGACCTTTACTATGAACTATGCCAGAAGAAAGGCGTGAGCTGCAGCAGGGCGGCTCGCGAAATAGGCCTAAGTAACTCCACTGTAACAAAGTGGAAGAATACCGGAGCCAAGCCATCCAGCGATACCATTGCCAAAGTAGCTGCATACTTCGGTGTGCCGGTGAACGATTTGTTTGGTGAACAAAAAGACCCCGCTGCACGAGGCGACGGGGTCACGGATGATGATATTAAGTTTGCGCTCTTTGGAGGCGGGCCTGTAACAGATGCCCAGTATGAAGAGGTCAAACAGTTTGTCCGGTTCATAAAGGAGCGGGATGCAAATGGGAACAAGGGCTGACTTTTTTAAAGTTGCGGCCGAAAATCATGTGGAAGTTGTACGCTATCCGTTGCCGATCGTGGGCAGCATGTCTACAGAAGTCGGTGGTCGTTGTTACATCGGAATGGATAGCTCACACTCATATACTTATGCGGAAGAGCAGGCCAGAATCGGCCACGAACTGGGGCATTGCCTATATGGCGGGTTTTACTCAATTACGATGCCATTTGATATTGTGGAACGGCACGAAGTTCGAGCGGATCACTGGTATATCCGGCACGCAATCCCAAAGGATGTGTTGTTTGGCCTGCTGAAACAAGGTCGGGATGCCTGCGAAATAGCAGAGCTTTTAGATACCACAGAGGTGTATGTGCGGCGGGCGTACTGCTATTACAAAGATAACGAAGGTGTAAACGAGGAGGAATCATAAAATGCCAAAGTGTACTCGATGCGGACGGAAGGGATTTTTCCTGAAGCTGACCAATGGCCTGTGCGCGAACTGTGCATCTACTGTCCGAATGGAGCAGGAACAGACAGAGCTGCAGGATAAGTTGGATAAACTGAATGTGCAGCTGTCTGACCAGCAGGCTTTGTTTGACAAAATCTCTGCGGAAGCCAAAGAAGCCGGAATTGCAAAAGCGAAAGCCGAAAACGCAGACCTTTCGACGCAGAATCTTCGCCTTCAGGAACAGAATTTGCTGCAGGCAGGAAAGTTGAATCAAGCAAAAGAAGACGAAGCAAAGGCTTTGAAAAGCACGAACAATGCTTTACAGAAGGTGCGCCGCAGCAAGGAGCTTATCAAGGCCATTCAGCACGCAAGTGAAGTCTTTGGTACCGAGGACGAGTTGCCGTCTGTGGATGATCTGCTGAAAGATGCGGATGCCCTGATGCAGCCCACCGTGACCCTCACGCTCCAGTGTCTGGACATGAAGGAACTGCGCAAACGGTATAGGGAAAATGAAAAGAACATTCAGGCGACCTTTGAAAAATACAAAGATCGTTATACAACAAAGGCCAACATCACGATCTACCGGCTGATGGTCATTGCGCTGTCGGCAGAGTTACAGAATGTGCTGAACAATATCAGCTTTGGCAAACTGGATGATGCGCTGAACGATATCAAAACAATCACCAACAAATATTATGTGATCGCGGCGGATGGCAACCAGAGCATTGCACCCACGGTCAAGAAATTTATTGGTGAACTGGATTATTATTTCCAGGAAGCCGTTAAAATTGAGTATGAATACTATGTTCAGAAAGAGCGTGCCCGTGAGGAGCAGCGTGCTATCCGTGAACAGATACGGCAGGAGGCGGAAGAGCGCCGCGAGTTGGAACGCCAGCGTAAGCAGATCGAGAAGGAAGAAAGCAAATATCACGATCAGATCAGCCAGCTGACAGAGCAGATGCAGTCTGCGGATGATGAAAAGACAAAGCTCTTGCAGGCACGTATCGAGGAACTGCAGCGCCAACTGGGTGCGGTGGCCGAACAGCGTGATAAAATCGTCCAGCTGCAAAATGGCAAGGCCGGCAATGTGTATGTTATCAGCAACATCGGTTCGTTTGGTGAGAACGTGTTCAAAATCGGCATGACCCGCCGTCTGGAACCCATGGACCGTGTGAACGAACTGGGCAGTGCAAGCGTGCCGTTTCCGTTTGATGTTCACTCGATGATCTTCTCGGATGATGCAGTGAGTTTGGAAACCAAGCTGCACCACATCCTGAACGATCAGCGTGTGAACAAGGTCAACCTGCGCAAAGAGTTTTTCCGGGTCTCGCTGGATGATATTGAAAAGCTGGTGGGCGAAATTGCGCCGACAGCAGAGTTTAAGCGCACCGTTCTGGCAGAGCAGTACCGCCAGAGCCTTTCTATCACGCACGTGTCGGAGAACCCGGACGCGGCAGATGATGAAGAGGAAGAAATGACCGAATAAAAAAAGAAAACCTCCTCCGGCGTTACCAGCACCGAAGGAGGTTCCTGAACTGCTTACCCGAAGGGTGATACAGTCCTGTACAGAATTGAAGCCTCTGTATAGACTATGATACCACCTCCGGGCAGGCTTTGCAAGCTATACCCTTTTGGAGGTGTATTTTTTATGGGACAAAGGACAAATACCGCCGTCTGGCTGCCAAATCAGCAGCGCTGGCAGATCAAAGTGCAGAAAAACGGTGTGCGCAAGACCTTCACCAGCGCAAAGCCGGGCCGCACCGGGCAGCGGGAAGCGAACCGCAAGGCAGACGCCTGGCTGGATGAGGGCATCGTTAGCACCACAAAGCGCTGCGCTGACGTTTGGGCTGAGTTTATGATCTCGGTCAAAGCCACGGCCGGCAGCAGCTATATCGATCAGGTCGAAAAATTTGGCCGCAACTACATTCTGCCAGTGATTGGAGCGCGCCGCATTGGTGATCTGAACACCGGTATGCTGCAGGATGCATTGAACCGCGCCTACAAAGAGGGCAGCATGAACCCGGAAAGCACGAGAAAGAGCCGTGGTAATCTTTCTCGGAAAACATTGCAGGGCATCCGTGGCGTCGAGGTGGCCTTTGTTAAGTGGGCCAGACAGCATAAATACACCTCTCTGCGCCCAGAGGACGAAAGCCTGACAGTGCCCAAAGGCGCGAGGAACAAAGGTAAGAAGATTTTGCAACCGAACGCCCTGCGGGTGCTGCTCTCCACAGACACCCGCGTGGTCCGTGGAAAAGTGGAACACGATGATAATATCCACGCCTATCGTCTGGCCGTCATGACCGGCCTGCGCCCCGGGGAACTGCTGGGCCTGCAAGTGGGCGACATTGAGGGGAATCGGCTGCATCTCTCCCGCGCCATCAACCGGCTGAACGAACAGACCACCGGCAAGAACGAAAATGCGATCCGCACGGTGGTGCTGCACCCGCTGGCGGTAGCTGAGATGCATGCCCAGCTGCAGCAGCGTGCTCTGGAAGATGGACCGCTCCGGGATGATGACTCGGTATTCCTGTTGGACAACCAGCAGAGCCTGTACAATTACTGGCGGTTCTACCAGCGCTGCAACGGCATTGAGCCGCCCATCAGCCTGTATGAACTGCGGCACACCTTCGTAAGCATGATCGAGGATGCTGTCTCTCCGGCCCAACTGCGCCGCATGGTGGGTCACAGCAAGTCTATGGACACCTACGGCTGGTACAGCCACGCCGTCGAGGGCCGTGCGGATGCCGCAGCACTGGCTATTTCCGACACCTTGGCGGAGTACGCGCCTGGCAGTGAAAAACAACCCACTTTGTAACCCATTCTTTGGGCTGAATTTACGGACGCCATCCGGGAGCACGAAATAAAGATAGTGAAAAATCCGCATGAAACCGCGATAAAATCAATCAAAAACGTGGATGCATTATAATCTGACTTGTTCGAATCCACCCGCGCCCACCAAACAAGAAAAATCCGAACCTGTTTCCGATTGGAGAAGGGTTTGGATTTTTCGTTTTCTTCGGGTTTGAGAATGAAGGCTCCCGTGGACGGCGCAAAACTCCGATACCTTGTCATAGACCGTAAGCCAATAACAAGATTTGGAGGATGCAAATATGAAGTACGATGAAAGAGCCTGCAATTTTAACATGGACACCGGGTGCGTGGAACTGCTGCTTCGGGATGGCAGAAAAATCTCCATTGACTGCACCGGGGTTGAGGATACGCTGGATGTGACCATGGCACAGCAGACGGAACTGGACTACCTCATCTACAATGACCCGCTGAGCTATGCCGATTTGATTCTGAACGGTGACCCGGAGGAATATTTGAAGAATGTGGCCGGGAGCCATGGGTTAGAAGATTGATTAAGTAAGTAAAAACAGCGGACGCTTTGGAAGAATCTTTTCCAAACGTCCGCTGTTTTTGTAAGGAGAAATCAGGTCAGTTTATAACCGCCATCGATCTTGATGACTTCGCTGTTGATGAACTCGGCATCATCGCTGGCGAGGAAAGCCACAAGCTTTGCCACTTCTTCGGGCTTTGCAAACCGCTTCTTGCAGATTTTAGAGGTCTGGTAGTCGATCAGCTCCTGCGGCAAATCCTTGTTCATGTCGGTGTCCACCCAACCGGGAGCCACACAGTTGGCGTTGACGTAGGGCTGGAAGGCCAGTGCGGTGTTATAGGTCAGATTGATGATGGCCGCTTTGCTGGCATCGTACTCCATGCTCTGGGCATTGTAGGTGTAGATGGCATCAATAGACGCAATGTTGACGATTTTGCCATACCGGTTCTTTACCATCTCCGCACCCAAAATCTGGCTCAGCAGGAATGGCGCAATCAGGTTGGTCTGCAAGGTTAGATTCCAGTCCGCCACGGTCTTGTTCTCGACCTCACTGTACAGGGCAATGCCCGCGTTGTTCACCAGCACATCCACCTTGCCAAACTCGGCAAGAGCCTGCTGTGCCATGGCACGGACTTCTGCTTCACTGACAAGGTCGGCTTTGATGGCTCGCACCTTTCCCCCGTACTGCTGCTCCAGCTGGGTGCAGAGGGCTTCGGCTTTCTCTTTGCTGTGGACATAGTTGATGATAACATCATAGCCGCGCTTGGCGAATTCTTCTGCGGTGGCCTTGCCGATACCACGGCTGGAACCTGTGATAAGTGCAACTCGATTCATAAAAAACACTCCTTTAATTTGTGATGCCGATGCTTTCGCTTCGATAAATCTGTGTCGGTTCGGTAACGATGCGGGTAATCAGCTTTGCGACAGCGGCACGGCTGACAAAGCGGCTGTTCACACCCTGCCCCTCTTTTTGCAGATGATAGCTACTGTCACCGTTTTCCGTCAGGTCAGCGGTACGGATGAGCGTATACGGAAAGCCGGAGGACGCGATATAGTCGGCTGCTTCGATGTAGTCCGGGTAGGCGGATGCATAGTGCCGCCAGAACAGTCCGTAGATGCCCCGGACTTCGTTGTGGATGCCTAGTCCTGTCACCCAGATAATTTGCGTATCCTGCCCTTCCGGGATGGCGGCGACCAGAGCTTTCGCCATGCCGAGCCAATCGCCGTTCAGAGAGCAGATAATGAAATCCTGCCCCTTTACCAGCGGAACAAGCTGTGATTTTTCCCGCGCGTTGGCTTGGACATTCGTGCCGTTCTTACGGCGGTAAGGCAGACTGCGTACATCGCAGCAGACTTGCTCCACATCGGGCAGAGATTCCAGCTGCCGAGTGATCTCACTGCCCAACACGCCAGCTGCACCCAGCGTCAATATTTTTGTCATGTTGACCCCTTTCGTTGGTATTCATTTTGAACGGTCTTGTTTCGGTACTATAATAGCGACATTGCACGGCCTTGTCAAGACGATTTCGGGAAATATTTTGCTTGACAATTCCAACTTCAGCCGCTAAAATGGTACAAAAACAATACCATTTTCACAAAGGAGGATGTGCCATGTCAGAACTTCAGGAACAAATTCGGCAGTATTGCAGCTATCTACATGAATGGAATGCTTCCTACGAGGACTACGCCCGGAGTGTCGGGCTGTCCTACACCAGTCTGAACATCCTGAGTGCACTCTATGGGATGGAAAACTGCACCCAGAAAATGTTGTGTGAAAGCTGTTTTTTGCCTAAGCAGACGGTCAACACAACCATCACCGCCTTTTACAAAAAGGGCTGGGTGCGGCTGGAAGAACTGCCGGAAGACCGCCGGAACAAGACCATTCACTTCACCCCGGAAGGGCAGGCCGCGGCAGACGAGATCATGCAGCGTGTTCGGGAAAGTGAACTGAAATCCATGGGTGCGCTGAGCGAAGCGGAACGGCTGGTACTGTTGAGCGTGACTAAACGCTATGTGGCAGGCTGCAAGAATGCGATGAAGGGACTGTGAGCAGCCCCTTTTTCATGGGTTTATAGTCCGAAAACAAAACTATATGAAAATTGTACAAAAGGAGAACAACCTTGAACGAACAAACCAAGTTGAACCATGCAATCGAGGTGCGGTGGCTGCTGCTGTTTGCCCTGCCCACCATTGCGTCCAGCATTTTTGCAAACCTGTATTCCACGGTAGATGGTGTCTTTGTAGCCCGGTGGGTCAACACAGACGCTCTGTCTGCCATCAATATCACCATGCCTATGACCTATCTGGCATCCGCACTGGGCATGATGTTCGGCAGCGGCGGCAACGCCCTGATTGCCCGAAAAATTGGTGAAGGCAAGGAGCAGGAAGCACGGCAGGATTTTTCCCTGCTGATGGCAGTCGCCTTTGTGTTCAGCGTCGTGCTGGCGATCCTGTGCTTCCTCTTCCTTGACCCGCTGTGCCGTATCCTCGGCTCGGATGAGGCTCTGCTCGTTTACTGCCGCCAGTACATGATTCCTGTGCTGATCTCGATTCCTTTTGCGGTGTTCGGCATGGTGTTCCAGCTCAGCTTCATCACAGTGGGCAAGGCCGGATTGGGCGCGTTCCTCTCGGTGCTGGGCGGTGTGCTGAATATTGTTTTGGATTGGCTGTTCATGGGCGTGTTCGGCTGGGGTCTGGCCGGGGCCGCCATTGCTACCAGCATCGGCTACGCGGTGCCTTCTGTGGTGGGCACCATCCTGTTCTGCGTAGACCGCAGGCAGCTTCTGTACGTTGTCCGCCCCAAGTGGCGGCTGCGCACCATCACCGACAGCTGCATCAACGGTTCTTCGGAAATGGTCAGTGTGCTGGCCTTTTCGGTCATCACGATGCTGTTCAATAATATCCTGATGGGCATTACCGGGTCGGATGGCGTGGCATCCCTGAGCATCATCTGGTACGCACAGGGCTTGTTTGGTGGCCTGTTCCGTGGCTATGTCAACGGCATTTCCTCGGTGGTCAGCTATAACTTTGGCCGCGGCGATAAGGAGCGGCTGGGCAAGCTGTTCTCCATCAGCATCCGCACACTGGCTGTCACTGCCTTCATCGTCACTGCTGTCAGCTACATGTTCGGCGGCGGGGTGGTGTCCATTTTCTCCGGCACGAATGAGGTGGTCTACCGGGAAGCACTGAATGGCTTCCGCATCGTGGCGGTCAGCTTTATCCTGTTGACATTCAATGTGTTCTCTTCCGGCTGGTTCACCGCCCTGAACGATGGCCGCACTTCGGCCATTCTGTCGTTCACCCGCACCATCGTGTTCATGGTGGTGCCTGTCCTGATTCTGCCCCGGCTGCTGGGCATCAATGGCGTGTGGCTGTCCATGGCAGCGGGAGAGGGATTGAGTTTGATCATGACGGTGTACTACTTCCGCAGGTTCCGGGGAATGTGGAGCCTTTCTTAAAAGGGCGGTTATATGTAATGCAGGGCGTTCCCTTCACCGGGAACGCCCTGCTGTTTTTATGCTTTGGCAAGAATTCATTCTGGGGCCTATTTCTTTCTTGGCCGGCGCAAAAACAGCGGCACTCACTGGAGTGCCGCTGTTTTCATTGCGTTTTCGTTTAAACTTTTGCCGGGCCCAGCGTGAAGCAGAACTGCGTTCCCTTTTCCACAGCGAAACACACGTCCGCATGCGGCTTTGCGCCCCAGCTGTTGTCGCCGCCCACGCCGCGCTGGAAAGCGGCGCAGCGGACGACCGTTTTGTTGTCATCCCGGGGCAGCTCATAGAGGTGGCGGGCATTTTCCAGCTCATGGGGCGTGTAGGGCAGGGCCGAGAAGGTCATGCTGCCCTCACTGCCAAAGCACATGCCCGGAATGCCGCCGGCAACGTCTGCCGTGTACACGCCGGTGCGGCTTCCGCACTCCTGCGGGCAGACCGGGCTGTACTGGGCAAAATCTTCCCGGATGTTGTAACTCCACGCACCCATTTTTCCCCCTACGGTGCGGTCGGCCACCGTCTCGCGGGGGCCAAGGCCAAGATAAGAAACTTCCGTCAGCTCCCGGCGCAGCGGGAAGAGCAGGCCGAACTCCGGCAGTTCGGCGCGTTCGCCCTGCCATGTCATGGTAATGTCGCAGCGGCCCGCGCCGTCGATGGCAAAATCAAAGGGCAGAGTCTGACCATCCGGCAGGGTGTAGACCGCGTGAACCACGGCCTGTTCCCCCTTGCTTTCGGCGGTCAGGTTGTCACACCGGGCATACAGGCCCACCGTCTTCCACCTCGCAAACTCGAAGGGTTCCGCACAGCCCTCGTCGTTGTTGGTGGGCGCACGCCAGAAGTTGGGGCGCACGGCATCGTCCAACAGCTGCACGCCGTCATAACGGATAGAAACCAGCCCTTTGCCGCGGCCAAAGATGTACTCGAAGCCATAACCCTTCACCCCGATATTGCAATCCATCTCCACCAACTGGGGCGCAGGTGCGGTGAGCCGTGCTTCAACGCGGTTGTGCCACACCTGTCCGAAAGCGGCTTCGTAACCGGCCGGCACACCGGGCACTGCGTCCCGCTGCACAGCGGTCACGGTCATGCAGGACAGCCCTGCCTCCGGCAGAGCGAACGGGAACGGGACGTGCACCGTTTCACCGGGAGCACAGTCCACACGGAGCGCCGCGCGGCGCTCCGTTTTGCCATTGACCGAAGATGTGAAGACCAAATCGTAAGCGTTCAGGTCGGTGAAAAGGGTGCGGTTTTCAATGACCGTTTCCGTGTCAGTCAGAGTGATCTTGACCGGTGCATAGGCGGCTTTCACAGCGTCCATCTTGGGAGTGTTGCGGCGGTCCGGCAGAACCAGACCATCGATGCAGAATTCCCGGTCGGTGGGGCGGTCGCCGAAGTCCCCGCCGTAGGCAAAGCTTGGCTGTCCATCCGGGCCGGTCACTTCAATGCCGTGGTCGATGTATTCCCAGATGAACCCGCCCTGATACAGCGGCTCCTCGTAGGCATACTCGGTGTAATCGGTGATGCCGCCGTTGGAATTGCCCATGGCGTGCGAGTATTCGCACATAATGAAAGGCTTTTCCGGGTGCTCTGCCAGAAAGGCTTTGATGCCGGTGACCGGAGTGTACATCTGGCTCTCCATGTCGGAGGTGGCGGGATATTCCCGGTTCCAGAAAATCCCCTCATAGTGTACCAGACGGCTGGAGTCGGCGCGGCGGAAATACTCGCTCATTTCCCACAGGGTCTTTCCTCCGTGGCTCTCGTTGCCGCAGCTCCAGATGAGGATGGCCGGGTGGTTTTTGTCCCGCTCCAGCATTGCCTCAGCCCGGGCCAGCACATTCTCCCGCCACTCGGGGCGGGCACCGGGCAGGGTCCATTCGTCCGAGCCATCGGCGCCCAGCTTCTGCCATGTGCCGTGGGTTTCCAGATTGGTCTCGCCAATGACATACAGGCCGTATTCGTCGCACAGGTTCAGGAAATACGGGTCATTGGGGTAATGGCTGGTACGCACAGCGTTCACGTTGTGGGCCTTGAGGTTCTTTACGTCCCAGAGCATTTCTTCGCGGCTGACCGTGCGGCCCGTCTTGCAGCTCCACTCATGGCGGTTGACGCCCTTGAACACGATACGCTTGCCGTTCAAAAGCATCTGCTTATCCTTCAGCTCAAACTTCCGCAGGCCCACGTTCAGGCCGGTGCGCTCCACCATAGCGTCCCCGTTCAGCAGGGCAATTTCTGCGTAATAAAGGTTCGGCTGTTCGGCGCTCCACAAGGCGGGGTGCTCCACTGTAAAAGTGAAGGAAACATCCTGCACATCCGGCTCAACGTCGGAGTCGGCTTCCCCTTTTCCGAAGACCACACCGTCGGCGTATTCGGCGGGTTCACCGACTTCAGCAGTCTGCGTCTCGCCGTTGAACACCACGGAAAGGGTGCCCGCGCCGCTGACCCTGCAGTCAAAAGTGACGTTCACGCTGGAAAAATCCGGGGCGAAGTCCTGCTTTACAAACGCATCCTCAAGGTGCAGTTCTGGCTTTGTGAACAGCTCCACCGAGCGGAACAGGCCGCTCATCCGCCAGAAATCCTGATCTTCCAGCCAGCTGCCGGAAGAAAAGCGGTACACCTGAATGACCAACTCGTTTTCACCGGGGTTCACGGCTTCGGTCATATCAAATTCCGCCGGGGTAAAAGTGTCCTCGGTGTAGCCGATGTAGACGCCGTTGCACCACACAGCGGCGGCGCTGTCGGCACCGTTCAGGCGGATGTAGCAGCTGGCCCAGCTTTCCGGCAGGGTGAACTTGCGGCGGTACTCCCCGATGGGGTTATACTCCTGCGGGATCTGGCCCGGGTGGATTTTTTCGTGGCCGTCCCACGGGTATTGGGTGTTGACATAGTGGGGCGCACCGTAGGGCCGACCGGGCTTTTTCAGGCTCTGCATCTGAATGAGCCCCGGCACGGTCAGGGTACCCCAGTCGGTGAAGGGGGCAGCCAGATTTTCCGCATAGCGGAAGTCCCACTCGCCGTCCAGAGAAACGGTCAGCGGCATTTCGGGGCTGGTCTGGTCGGCAAAATGGGCGTGGGCGGGCAGGCGGTTCTGCTGAAAAATCTCCGGGTCAGCCAGCAGGGCGGGAGTAATGGGTTCACGCAAAGGCATAGCAGTCACCTCTCATCATTTGTGCTTTCATTATAGCACGCGGTGACAGAAAAACAGCCGTGCAAAAACGACTGTTTTCCTGCAAAAATCCGTTATTCGGCGTCATCCTGAATCTCGGTGTCCAGAACGGTGTGCCCCTTGGTGATGTGGTACTTCACGGCGGGCAGATGCACATTGGTGAAATACAGGCTCGTGTTGGGGTCGCAGCCCAACACCACCGGCTCGCCTTTTCCGGTGACCGCACAGCGCAGGGTGTCGCAGTGAGCTTCGGCGGTGTTGTTTTCCACCGTTTCGGCATAGCCCGGTGCAAAATTCGGCACAGCAAAGCCGGTGTCATAAGCGTCGCAGTCATAGATGCTGTCGATCTCGTGATGGCGGCGGTGGCCGGTGGAAGTGGGGGTGACGGTAGTGGTCACATCGATGCCAGGGAACGGCGACCACTGGGCCGTCACTGCCCCCTTCTCGACCTTCCAGCTCTTCGACACCTTGCGCACGAACACATTGTCGTCGATGACAAAGGCCAGCATACTGTCCGGTGCAGCCTGACACAGCACTTCGCGGCTGCGGGACGCACAGAAGCCGAACCGGGTGTCGTAGGCGAACTTGGCGTATTTTTCCGGGAACTGACCGTGGCCGTGGCCCTCATTGACACCGGCGGCGTAGGCCGTCACACGGCCCGCCCGGCGCTGCACCAGCATGTTAGCGTAAGGCATGGGCTTCAGGCTGTCCAGCGCGGGCATGGGGGCGGCTTCGGCAGACCAGAATGGATGGTCGTCCGGCAGGGCCAGCAGCAGAAAGCTCTTCATGCCCCAATAAGGCGAACCGGGGGCATTGTAGCGCTCAGCCATGTACATCTGCGGGTAGCAGTAGCCGATGGTGAGGATGCCGTCCCGGTCGAACATTTTCTGCGAGAGCCACCAGTTGAAGTTGCGCACGATAAGGCCCTTCATCACAGGCAGGGGCAGCGGCTCCAGCCCGGCCCAGATGCAGGCCGCCCAGAAGCAGTTCTGGGCAAAGCGGTAGGTCAGGCTGCGGCCAAAGGGCAGGGCCGCGCCGTTTGCGTCGAACCAGTAGACGAACTGCTGGCTGAACAGCTCGGCCCGGCTGCGGTAGAGCGCAGCCCTCTGCGGGTCGGTGTCGGCGGCGAACTTCGAATACAGCAGGCCGTAATACTGGATAGCCCAGGGGATGTAGTAGTCTTTCTGGACGGACGCACCGTCGGTGGACCAGCCGTCGCCGCTGTAATAGCTGTCGATTTTGCAAAGACCGTCTTCCAGCAGCTCCGGGCTGTAGGGCATGTCCACGCTCTTGAGGGCAAGGTTCGTCAGGATGCGGAAGAACTGCCAGTTGCAGTCCGGAATGGTATGGTGGTTGATCTGGTCGAGCCACGCCGCGAGGTTCTGCTTTTCGGTGTCGGTCAGCGGTTCCCACACCTTTTCCGGCGCAGTGAGGATGCCGCAGGCGATGGCAGCCATTTCCACATAGCACTGGTCATATTCACCGGTCTTGCCCCAGTATTCGGGGCTTTCCGGGTCAGAACCGGACGCAAGGCCCTTGCGGTAGATCTCTTCAAATTCCGGGTCAGATCCGCCGCCCACCCAAAAGGGCACCAGCGCCCACAGTGGGCGGCTGAAAGCTTCCAGCTCAATGGCGTTTTGGTTGTAGGTCACGCCCGTTTCCCCCAGATGCAGCCGGGCACAGCCCGCAGAGTAATGGGGCTTGAGCGGGTCGAGGAACATGTGCATCAATGCGGCAAAATCCGCTTTCGTCTGTAGTTTCATCACCAGTACATCTCCCAGTCTTTGGTCAGGCGGGTCAGCGCCTCCATGTAGAAATAATCGCCCCAGCTGGTGCATTCGTCCACACCCTCAGGGGTGCAGGTGTTGTAGGGGCTCTTTTTGCTGTAGGTGCCATGGAGCAGCTGGCCGGAACCCAGTGTACCGGGCTTGACGGCATAGTTTGCGGCAAGGCTGGCCAGCATCTGCCGGGCCAGCGTGCGCCATGCTTCGGCTTCCTCTTCGCCCACATACTTGGCGGCTTCCAGCAGGCCGCAGGCCACGATAGCCGCAGAGGAAGAATCCCGCGGCTCGCCGCTCTCGGGCGCAAAGATCATGTCCCAGCAGGGAATGAGGTCTTCCGGCAGGCGGGAGAGGTAGAAATCCAGCGCCTTACGGAACACATCAAGGAATTTTTCATCGTGGGTGTAGGTGTAGCCGATGGCGCTGCCGTACACGCCCCAGGCCTGGCCACGGGCCCAGAAGCTGTCGTCCCGGTAGCCCTGGCAGGTGCGCCCACCCTTGGGGGTGCCGTCCGGGTTCATGAAGAAGGTGTGGTAGGTGCTGCCGTCGGGCCGGAAGGAGTTTGCCAGCGTGGTGGCAGTGTGGGCGGCAGCAATTTCGCGGTAATGGCCGTCGCCGGTGGTCTCGCTGGCCCAGTAGAGCAGCGGCACGTTGAGCATACAGTCGATGATGTAGCGGTAGTTATCAGGGTCGTCCATGGTGCCCCATGCCTGCAAAAACTTTCCGCTGGGCTGATAGCGGGTCAGCAGCTGGTCAGCGGCGGCAATGGCGGCTTTTCTGCCGGTCTCACTGCCCACCAGCTTCCACGCCGCCACGCAGGTGGGGCTATAGAGGAAGCCCATGTCGTGGTGGTCTACCTCCACCTTGCGGGCGATGCGGTCTGCAAAGCTGTCCACCTGGATCAGGGCAGCATTTTTGAATTTCTTGTCGCCGGTGGCTTCATAAGCCAGCCAGATCTCGCCGGGCCAGAAACCGCAGGTCCACTGATTGTTGGCACAGCCGGGATAGATGCCGTTTACGCTGGAATGGTTCTGGCACTGGTAGGTGTAGAGCGGCAGGTTGGCCTCCACCTGCTTGCAGGCGTCCGCCAAAGCTTGCTTGGCTTCGGCGTCGGTCATGGCGTGATTGGGGTATGTTTTCATAAAAATTCTCCTATAAAGCCTTCCCCCTCGGGGGAAGGTGGCATTGCGCAAGCAATGACGGATGAGGGGTAGTTATCTTCTGAAGCCGCTCTAATAGAACGGAATCTGGACACTGTTTCCCCTCATCAGTCATGCCGCTTCGAGTCCTGACAGCTTCCCCCGAGGGGGAAGCCTTATTTCTTAAAACCAAAGGTCGGAATGTTTTTCCATCTTTCCCGCAGGAAATGCGCACCCAGCTTGGGGCGGCGGTCACGGGTGAACAGGCCCTTTTTGTTGCCGTCCACGCGCATGGGGCCCTGCACGGTGTCGTAGTCTGCAAAGTTCCACACGAACTCGCCAACGAACCACAGGCGCTTGTCGAACTCGGCGTCCAAGCGGCGGTAGAACTCCACTTGAAATTCCTCGCTGAACATCTCTGCCCCGGCAGTATGCAGACCGGCCACAGTGTCCGCGCCGTACTCGCTCATCATGACGGGCTTGTGCTGACTCTCCCAGAAATCCAGCTCCTGATTCAGACCGCAGCAGGCGGCGTCCATATCACCGGACAGATTATACCATCCATAATAGCGGTTGATGCACACGATGTCCATGGTTCGGGTGGTGATATCCTTGGTGTAATCGTTCTGGCAGCACACCAGCGTGACCGGACGGTTCTGCGGGTCAAGCTGGTGGGCCAGCTCATACAGCGGGTGCCAGTAGTCGTAAGCGTCATGCGGGAAGTGCTCCAGATCCGGCTCGTTGCCAAGGCTCCACAACACCACGCAGGGGTGGTTTTTGTCCCGCTGGATCATCTCCATCAGCACCTGTTTGTGGTGCTCGGCAAGGGGGTACTCCCTGTAAGGGTTCACCTCTGCCCCACCGCCGATGCCCACGGCGGGCGTCTCGTCCATGACAAGGATGCCTTCCCGGTCGCACAGGTCGTAAAACTCCTCGGCATAGGGGTAGTGGCTGGTGCGCACCGCGTTGGCATTGGCCCAGTGAATGAGGTTGATGTCCTTCACATTCAGCACCGGGTCAAAGCCGCGCCCGTGGGCCGTGAAGTCTTCGTGCTTGCAGAAACCCTTGAAGTAAAGCGGCCTGCCGTTCAGCAGCACTTGTGTTCCCTTTACCTCAATGCTCCGTACGCCGAAAGTCTGGTCGTAAACATCAGCCCCGCAGGCAATGTGCAGGGTGTAGAGGTACGGCACGCCGGGCTTGGGGTTCCACAGCTTCACATCCGGGATGACCAGCTTGCCGACACCGCCGTCCGCCTCGGCCACAGGATTGCTTTCTGCATCCAGAACTGTGACATGGACGGGGGCTTTTCCGGCGTAGTTGACGTAATACGTCACCTGACCGTCGTTTTGAGTCAGGATCTTGACATCCTTAATATAGTCCTCCTTCGGAGTAGTGTAAAGCCACACCGGGCGGTGGATGCCCGCATAGTTGAAGAAGTCGAAGTTCGGGCGATTCTGCTTTGCTGCGGTGCGTTTGGCAGCTTCCACGCTGGGAATGCCCGCGTTGTCCGAGCCGAAGAAGGCCAGCTGGCCGTCCTCATTGCCCACAGGCAGAGTGCTGTGGTTCACCCGATTGTCGCAGGCCACTGTCAGCAGAACCGTCTCGCCGGGATGCAGCAGATCCGTGACATCCGCTTCAAAGGGGGTGAACCCACCCTTGTGCTGTGCGATGAGCTGGCCGTTCAGCCAGACCTTTGCGGTGTGGGTCACAGCGCCGAACCGCAGTACCACACGCTGCCCGGCACAGAACGCCGGCAGGGTAACTTTACGCTGATACCACGCCCAGCCGTAGTGACGGCGCAGGGCCGTGGTCTGGTCGTTCTGGTCGTTGTAGCTGGCAGGCACAGCGATGGGCTGAGGCTGGGGCAGCGGTGCCGCCGGGTCGAACTGCGCTCCATCTTCGCTGCCAAGCTGGAAATTCCATGTGCCATCCAGGCTGAGTTTCAAACGGGATGCGTTTTGCTGGGGGTATAACATAGAGTGTTCTCCTAGATTAAATGGCTCGCCCTCTCAGTCACCTTCGGTGACAGATTCCCCTTTTTGTCGTTCACGCGACATCTTCCCCCGACCGGGGGAAGTCTTTCCTCAAAGGGAGAGCCAAGAACGTAACGGTCAGGCTCTTGCCTCTCCCCTTGGGGAGAGGGCGAGGACGCTGCCAAAAACAAAAAGCGGGACGCGGGTATTGCCCACGCCCCGCTTGCGGGTACTGTGATTTGTTTAGCCCTTGATGCCGGTGGATGCGACACCCTGCACGAAATATTTCTGCAGGGACAGGAACACGATCAGCACAGGGATCAAAGCCACAACGGACGCCGCCATGATCAGGCCGTATTCTGCGGAATACTGAGTGATGAACATGCGCAGGCCGATCTGGATGGTCTTGAGCTCGGTCTTGGTCAGGTAGATCAGGGGGCCGAGGAAGTCGTTCCAGGTGTTGACGAAGGTGAAGATGGTCAGGGTGGACAGAGCGGGCAGGCTCAGCGGCAGCATGATGTGCCACCAGATGCCGTATTCGCTCAGGCCGTCGATGCGGGCCGCTTCGCACAGCTCGCTGGGCACGCCCTCATAGAACTGCTTCATCAGGAACACGCCGAAGGCGCTGAACGCCTGCAGGCACATGATCGCCAGATGGGTATTGTTCAGGTGCCAGGAGCTCATCATCATGAACTGGGGCACCATGTAAGCCTGCCAGGGCACGGCGATGGTGGCGATGTAGCCCAGGAACAGAGCGTTCTTGCCCTTGAACTGCATCTTGGCGAATGCATAGGCTGCAAAGGACGAGGTAAACAGCTGCAGCAGGGTGACAACGATCGTGATCTTGACCGTGTTCTTCACGAAGGTGAGCAGCGGGATCTGGGTCCAGATGTCCACATAGTTCTGCCAGCGGGGATTCTTGGGGATCCACTGGATGGGGAAACCGAACACGTCCTTGTTCAGCTTGAAGGACGAGGACAGCATCCACAGGAAGGGCAGCAGCATGCAGGCCGTGATGACAATGAGGAAGAAATAGATCAGGAACTTAGAGATGAAATTGCGCCGCTTCTGGGAAGCGTGGTCTTTGATAACTGCAGAAGCCATAACTTCTTCCTCCTTTCTCAGTTTTCGCCCTTAGAGCCGCGGAACTGGACGATCGTGACGATCAGCACCAGCACAAACAGCACCATGGAGATAGCACTTGCATAGCCGTATTTCGGGGTGTTGACGAAGGCGACATTATAGATGTAGTACACCAGCGTCATGGTGGCGGTGCCGGGGCCGCCCTGGGTGATCATGTACATCTGGTCGTAGACCTTGAAGCCGGAGATGGTGAGCATGATGACCACGAAGAAGGTGGTGGGGCGCAGCTGCGGCAGGGTGATGTGCCAGAACTGCTGCCAGCGGTTGGCGCCGTCCAGCTCTGCGGCCTCATTCAGGTCGGGGTTGCAGCCTTGCAGGCCCGCCAGATAGATGACCATGTAGTAGCCCATATTCTTCCACACGCTGAACAGGATGACCGTGATCATTGCAGTATCTTTGCCTGCAGCCCAGCGGGGCAGGTCTTCAACGGCCACATGGAAGAACTGGTTCAGGATCATGTTGATGGGGCCCATGGAGGGGTTGAAGATCATGTTCCACACGGCAGCCACAGCCACCAGCGAAGCAACATAGGGGAAGAACGCCACAGTGCGGAAGAAGTTGCGCAGTTTGACGTTCTGGTTGAGCAGCACAGCCATGGCCAGGCTGCACACCAGCGTCAGCGGCACCGTGCCGACGACATAGACGATGGTGTTTTTCAGCGCCGCCTGGAAGATCTTATCGTTGGTGAACAGCTTGATGAAGTTGTCCAGCCCGATGAACTGGATGGCGTGGCGGCCATCCCAGGAGCAGAAGGCCAGCGCAATGGCAAACACCATGGGCACCAGCGTGAACACGCAGAAGCCGATGAAGTTCGGCGCAATGAAGGAATATGCAATGAGAGAATCGCGGGTGGATTTTTTCAGCACTTTACGGGGCGCTTTCTGAGTTGCGGCGGCGCTTGCCATAAGGGGCCTCCTTTCTGGTCACACAAGAGGTGGAGGGCGGGCTTTCGCCCGCCCTCCGGTGCTCGATGAAGTCTATAAATGGGAGATGAGAATTGCAGAGAAGAAACCTTTTATAACAGGGAAGGAGAAACTTTTAAGAGCCGCTTATCAGCCCAGCACAGCGGGAACCTGATCGTTCATGTTCTGGATGCCCTCGTCCACAGTCTCGCTCATGGTCATGATGGCGTCATGCTCAGCATTCAGGATGGTCTCGATGTCGGATGCATACTGTGTGTAAGGCATTTCCAGATAAACATTGGTGGTGCTCAGGGCGTCCACAGAATTTGCATCATCGGGGAAGCCCTCGGTAGCCTTGATGATCTCGCTGGTAGCGTCGGAACCACATGCGGGGAAGGTGCCGGTCTTTGCGATGGCCTGTGCGCCCTCTTCGGAAACACACCAGTTGATGAAATCGGCAGCGGCGTCAGCCTTGGGAGAATCCGTATTGATGGCCAGGCTGGTCACGGTGCCCAGAGTGGAACCTGCCGGTGCGCCTGCCGGGTGCGGATACTTCACGATGCCCCAGTTGAACTTGGTATCGGCAGTTGCCATGTAGCTTTCCAGCGTGGAGATGAACCAGCTGCCCATGTTGACCATGGCGCACTGCTGATTTTCAAAGGCTGCGGAGTAGTGCAGCGAAGAAGTCTTCAGATAGCCGTAGTCCATGCAGATGCCGTCCTTCTGCTGGGCAATGACCATATCATAGGTGGGCTTCATGAAGTCGTAGGTGCCGTCGATGATGGTGTTCTTGCCGTCCAGAATGGAGAACAGCGAAGCGGCGGAACGCCAGGTGTGGTAGTGGCAGCCGTAGACCTTGCTGTCGCCGGAGCCGCTGGTCATCTTGCGGGCCAGAGCGTCATAGTCCTCAAGGGTCAGATCGTTGGAGGGATACTCCACGCCGGCGGCGTCGAACAGATCCTTGTTGTAATACAGCACCCAGAAGTCGCTGCGGAACGGCACAGCGTAGAAGTTGCCGTCATCGGTGGTCAGCTGCTCAATGGTGCCGTTGAAATCGCCGGTGTCACGGGTCAGCACATCGTTCAGGGGCTTCAGATAATCCAGATTGATGAGGTTTGCATAGCCGGGGATGTCCTTGATGGTCAGGATATCGAGGTCGGCGCTGCCGGCCAGCTGGGTGGCCAGAACGGTCATGTAATCGCTGGAGCCAAGATCCACCATCTCAATGGTGACATCCTTGTGGCCTTCCATGTAGCCGTCGGCCATAGCCTGCCAGTAGGGAGTGGACTCCTTATCCCAGATGGCCCACTGCAGGGTGACGGGGCCGGAAGCTTCGGAAGAAGCAGCGGCAGTGCTGGATGCAGCAGTAGAAGCAGCAGTGGAGCTGGAAGAACCGCCGCAGGCAGTCAGGGCAGCAGCAGCGCCGCAGGCAGCGGCAGCAGCGAGGAACGAACGGCGAGAGATCTTTTTCATAACAGGTTGTCCTCCTTCAAGGGTCTTGTATTGGTGCAGCGGCCTTCCGTGTCCGGGCCGCCTGCTTTTGTTGACACTAAGATACCGCAAAAATGCCAAAAACGGAATGGAAATCTTTCGGGCCGGACTGCACTTTTTCCTGCTGTTTTCCAAAAACATGCACTTTCTTGCGCTGCACCCTGCACTTTCTCTCTTTCTTGCACAGATTACAAATTTGTTACAGTGCAAAACAGTGAAAAGTACACAATTTTCATGCAAATAGCCGTTGACAAGGCCCGCCAAAAACGTTACCCTATAAAAGGAATCCGACACAAAAACACACCATTAAAAAGGAGGAACGCCCCATGCAAAGCCCCCGTCACCGTTTTCCGCTGCGGCGGCAGATCGTGTGGAGCATGCGCATCTTCACCTTTCTCACCTCGCTGGCCGTGGGGGCCGCGCTGTTCTTCCTTTCCACACAGTATGTGCGCACCAACACTCTGCAGGCCGCTGAGTTCAACCTGCGGCTGGTGGCGGCAGGCATTGAGACCAGCCTGGACAACGCCGACGCCCTTCTGAACTGGGCCGCCACCAACAGCACCGTGCGGCGCTATCTTTCCGACACGGAGCCCAGCGGCACCCTGACCCTGACAGCCTTCAATACGGCCCAGGAAAAATATTATTCCAGCCCCCTGCAAAGCAAGATCGTGCGCTTTTTCATGACCAACGAGACTGACCGCTATCTGCAGTTCGGCTCCCTGATCCCGCTTTCCATGGGCCTGAGCCGCAGCACCGTGCAGCCTTTTCTGCAGCTGGGCTACGGGCTGCAGGTCGCTGCCGACCCGCTCATCAACTATCACCCGGACTGCCTTGTGGTCAGCAAGCCCATCCGCTCCGGTCAGGGCACCCAGCACCGGGGCACCGCCTATCTGGGGCTGGATCTCTCAGTCATCACTGACCCGGCTAAGGGCTACCAGATGTCTGACGGCAGCGGCCTTTACTGGGAGTTGGGCGGGCGGACCTGGCAGATCGAAAACGGACGCCTGACCGAGATCCGGGACAGCTCTTCCCTGCCCGACCTCAGCCAGCTCACCGAGCAGACCCGCAATGGCCGCACCGTCTGGCAGGGCACCGTGACCGTGGACGGCGCAAAGTATCTTGCCGTCCGGGTGCAGATCGGCAGCACCAGCTCCGCCTTGATGCAGATCATGCCGGAAAGCACCTTCCTGCAGCAGCGCGGCGTCTATATCTGGCTCATCGTGCTGGGCATAGCGCTGGTGTGGGGCCTGAGCTTTGTCATGCAGCACTGGCTGGAATGGGCCATTTCCCGCCCGGTGGATGCTCTGCAGCAGCGCATCAAGGCCGTGGGCGCAGGCGACTTTTCTGCCGACCCGGCCATTGAGTGGAACAACGAGCTGGGCGATATCGGCCGCGGCATCAACAAACTGGCCGCCGATGTGAACGAACTGATGAACCGCCGCCTTGAAGACGAGCGCCGCAAGCAGGAGCTGGAATACCGGATGCTGCAGAACGAGGTGAACCCTCACTTCATCTACAACACCCTCAACAGCATCCGCTGGATGGCCACCATCCAGAACGCCCCCGGCATCGCGGAAATGGTCACAGCCTTTGCCCGGCTGACCAAGAGCATCTCCAAGGGCACCGAAAAGCTGGTGCCCTTGCAGGAAGAGCTGGCCCTTTTGAATGATTATTTCACCATCCAGCAATACCGCTACGGCGGCGACCTGGAGATCGAAGTCTCCCGCATTGAGGACGAGAGCCTTTGCCGGGACTGCATGATCCCCCGCTTCACCTTGCAGCCTCTGGTGGAAAACGCCATTTTCCACGGGCTGGAGCCCAAGGGCGGCCACGGCAGCGTGCTGCTGGACATTTCCACCGATCCTGCCACCGGCGACGTGCTGCTGCGGCTGACCGACGACGGCGTGGGCATGCCGCCGGAAGTGGTGGAGCACCTTTTGGATGAGCCCGCCGAGGGTAAGGAAAAGGCCGAGAAATTCCGCCATGTGGGTCTGTGGAATGTGAACCGCCGCATCCAGTATTCCTTCGGCGAGGGATACGGCCTGCACATTGAAAGCGAAGAAGATCTGGGCACCGAAATCACTATCCGTCTGCCCTATCAGAAGAAAGGAAACGACCATGCTGCGGATACTCCTCGTGGATGACGAACCGCTGGTGCTCATCGGCCTGCAGGGAATGCTGGAATGGGAAAAACTGGGCTGCACGGTCTGCGCCACCGCCCGCAACGGCAAACAGGCTCTTGAGACCATTGAGCGGGAAAAGCCGGACATCGTCATCGCCGACGTGAAAATGCCGGTGATGGACGGGCTGACTCTGGCACGCACCTGCCGGGAGCGCAGCCCCCTGCCTGCGTTCATCATGCTGACCAGCTTTGAAGAATTCGACTATATCAAGCAGGCCATGGGCGCCGGGGTGGTGGACTATCTCGTCAAGCTGGACCTCACCCCGGAAAATCTCACGGCGGCACTGGGCCGGGCGGCGGAAAAGGTGAAAAAAGAGCACGCCCTGCTGGGCGAAATGCCGGTGCAGCCCGATCTTGCCGAGAGCGTGCGCACCTATCAGGAGCGGTTTTTCGTGCGGCTGTATTCCGGCCTGTTTCAGGACGAGAGCGAACTGGAGCAGCCGCTGCAGCACATGGAGATCGAGCTGAAAAGCGACGCCTATCTGCTGGCAGGCTGTGAGCTGTGCGCCGCCAGCACTGCCCTGACGCCTCAGCAGCAATTGAAACTGAGTTTTTCCTGCGCGCGGATGCTGGAAAACACCTTGCAGAATTACCTGCCCTGCTACGTCACCGGTTCGGACGCCATGCGCTGCAATGTGCTGTTCTGCCTGACCGAACCACAGAGCCGGAACTACCGCGCCGTGCTGCAGCCCCTGCTGGAAAAAGCCAGCCAGATCCTCTACAACTATTTCACGGTGCGGCTGCTCTGGGCTGTGGGCAGGCCCACCGGCTCTTTGCTGGGTCTGGCCCGCCGCTGCCGCGAAAACGCCCATCTGCAGCCCCTGCTCACCGAAGAAGAGCCCATCCAGTTCGTGGAAGTCGCTGAGGGCGACGCCACCGCCGGGAAGATGCAGGTGGTCTCGCAGGTGCAGGATTACATCCGCAGCCATCTTTCGGAAAAGCTGACCCTGGCCGACGTGGCGGCGGTGTTCAATTTCTCCCCAAATTACCTGAGCCAGCTGTTCGGCAAATACGGCGACAGCGGCTTTGTGGAGTACATCACCGAGACCCGCATCTCCGCCGCAAAGGAAATGCTGGAACAGGGCGACTTGAAGGTCTATGAGATCGCGGAAAAGCTGGGCTATGAAAGCTCGTTCTACTTTTCCAAGGTCTTTAAAAAGGTCACGGGCCTGAGCCCGCGAGAATATCAGCAGAGTTTGTAAAAAAGCCTTTTCCTTTTTGTAGGGAACGCATTTATGCGTTCCGCCGTATTCCGAAAGCAGCTGTTCATCTGCGGAGCGGATGAATCCGCTCCCTACAAAGCCGCACACGTTCATCGAGGTATACATATGTTTCAAGAACGTCTCCCCTTTCTGCCGGACACTCTGCCCGGCTATCAGCCCTTTCCGCCCGCAAAAGACCGCGCCGGATGGGAAGAACTGCCCCAGCGGGTGAAAGACCGCTTTCTGCAGGCGGGCGAGGCAGAACTTGCAAAGCCCATCGCCCCCCTGCCCCTTTCCCTCTGGCTGGATTTCGTCCGCACCGGGCGGCGTTCCCTTTGGGAGGATGCCTATTTTTCCCGCCGGGCCCGGCTGTGTGCTTTGGCCGCTGCCGAATGCGCCGAGCACAAGGGCCGCTTTCTGGACGCCATTGCGGACACCGTGTGGGCCATCTGTGAGGAAAGCGCGTGGCAGCTGCCCGCCCACAACAGCTATATCCGGGATACGCCCCAGCTGCCCCTGCCGGACACCTCCCGGCCCATTGTGGAGCTGTTTGCGGCGGAGACCGGCGCGCTTCTGGCTTTGACCCGGTACTTACTGAAAGACGAGCTGGACACTGCCGCACCGGGGCTCACAGCCCGGATGGAACGGGAGCTGAGCACCCGCATCCTGACACCTTATTTCCACGATCATTTCTGGTGGATGGGCAGCGGCGACGAGCCCATGTGCAACTGGACCAGCTGGTGCACCCAGAATGTTCTGCTGACCGTGTTCCTGCTGCCCACCACGCAGGCCCAGCGGCAGGCTGCCATAAAGCAGGCGGCATACAGTCTGGACTGCTTCTTGAAGGATTATGGCGGGGACGGCTGCTGCAATGAAGGCGCTCAGTATTACCGCCACGCAGGCCTGACCCTGTGGGGATGCCTTGAAGTTTTGTCTGCCGCCGCGCCGGATGCGTTCCGGCCCCTGTTCGGCGAAACTAAAATCAAAAACATCGCCGAATATATTTTGAACGTCCATGTCACCGGCCCCTATTACCTCAACTTCGGCGATTGCAGCCCGCTGGCCGGGCGCTGCGGGGCGCGGGAATACCGCTTTGGGCAGGCCGTGGGCAGCGACGCACTGTGTGCGCTGGCAGCGGAGGATTTCCGCGCCGACAGCGACCCCGACCATCTGGAAAATCAGGATGCCACCAGCCACATCAACCTGTGGTATCGGCTCACCACCGCCTTTGCGGAAGCGGAGCTCGCCGCCTGCTCCCTGACCCAGCCGGAACACAGCACCGTGTGGTACCCCAGCGTGGGCGTTTATTCCGCCCGGAAAGGCGGCTGGGTGCTGGGGGCAAAATTCGGCTCCAATGGCGACAGCCACAACCACAACGACACCGGCAGCATCACCGTATACAAGGACGGCAGGCCATTCCTCATCGACATCGGCGTGGAGAGCTACACAAAAAAGACCTTTTCCCCCCAGCGGTATGAGATCTGGACGATGCAGAGTCAGTGGCACAATCTGCCCACCTTTGACGGCATTCAGCAGCTGCCCGGCGCACAGTACGCCGCCCGGGACGTTCTGACCACCGAGGACAGCATCACCGGCGAACTGGCCGGGGCCTACCCGCCCATTGACGGGCTGAGAACTTACCGCCGCGCCGTGTCGGTCAGCGAGGGCGGAGTCCGGCTTTCCGACACCACCGACTGGCCCGGCACCGTGGAACTGACCCTGCTCACCGAGCAGCAGCCCACGCCGGAATGGAACGGCTTTGCGGTAGGCACTTTGGGCAGTATCCGCTTCGATCCCAAAAAAGTCATGGCTGAGGTCACGCCGGTTCCGGTCACCGATCCGCGCCTGCGCACCGCATGGCCGGAGACCATTTATAAAATCACTCTGCGTTTTAAAAAGGAACTGAACCTCGAATTGTATTAAGGAGAACCGCCATGGAGACCATCAAGCTGAAAGTTCTGGACGAAGCGGGTCACACCCTCATGACCTGCGACGCCGACACCGAAGTTTCCCTCGTGTATACCAACTGCTACAAGCCCGGCGACCGGGTGGCGCTGGAGATCGACCACCCCGGCCAGTATTGCGTCATCCAGTTCGAGGACACCATGTCCCCGGCCCTCGTGTATGTGGTCAAGCGTGAGATCAACTTCCATATCCCCTTTGGCGAGCAGGCCATCACCTATTCGCCCAAGAGCTTTGTGGGCAGCCGGCACGTCATCCGCGCCCGGCTGGCACAGCCGGAAGAGATCGCGGCCCGGCGCAATCTGGCCTTCAACTGCTACGACGAACACGGCGACACCGGCTTTTATCCCCACGCCAGCGCCAATGTGGAGACACGGGGCGAGGCCGTTTTTGCGGCCCGCAACGCCATCGACGGCATCTTTGAAAACAGCGCCCACGGGGAGTACCCCTACCAGAGCTGGGGCATCAACCGGGACCCGGGCGCGGCCCTCACGCTGGACTTTGGCCGGGACGTTCTGCTGGACGAGCTGCGCATCACCGAGCGGGCGGACTTCCCCCACGACAACTACTGGGTGCGGGCCACGGTGGAGTTCTCGGACGGCAGCCGGATGGAGATCCCGCTGGTGAAGAGCCGCAAGCCCCAGAGCGTGACCTTTGAGCCCAAGCGGGTGCGCAGCCTTGTGCTGAAAGAGCTCATTCAGGCCGAGGGCACCTCCCCCTTCCCGGCCCTGACCCAGATCGAAGCCTTCGGCACCGAGGTGAAGTAAGATGAGTATGTACGATGCCTTTTACGGGCGCGAAGGCCGCGGCGTCGGCCCGAACGAGCCGGAAAAAAGGGGCTTTGCGCGGTTCTGCCAGATGGTGGGCCGCGATCTCGGCCAGCTGCTGGGCACCAACCTGATGGTCTGCGCGCTCTGTTTGCCTGCAGCACTTGGCGTCTCGCTGGGTGTGACCCTGCTTTCCCTGCCGCTGACCGTGGTTCTGGGCGCAGTGACAGGCCTGTTGGCCGGGCCTGCCATGCTGCTTCTGGCGGACTGCGCCCTGCGCAGTTTGCAGAACGACCCGTCCCAGTGGCTCCCCCGGGCCAAGCAGACCCTCTCCGCCCGCTGGAAGACTGCCTGCACCTTTGGTGCAGTGGGCACGCTGGTGTTGGGCCTGCTGTGCTTCGTGTCGGCGTTCCTGTTCGAAGCCGCCGCGCAGCAGGGCTATTACTCCGGCCTTGCGGTGCTGGTGTTCCTGGCGCTGGACTTCTTGGTTCTGGCCGTGGGCGGCACCCTCTGCGCCGCCGCTCTGCCTTTGGAAGCGCCGGAGAACCTCTCCCTGGGCACTCTGCTGCGCCGGGCCGGGAAGCTGCTCCTCACTGCCCCCGGCCGCTGCATCGCCGCTGCTGTGCTGATGCTGGCAGGCATCGGCGGCATGATCCTGCTGTTTCCGGTCAGCGTGTTCTGGGCGGTGCTGTTCGGCTTCTGGCTTCCGGGCCTTGCCGCCATGCAGACTCTTTTCCCTGTACTGCAGGCGGAATATGGGCTTGAAGTGCGCGCCATCCCGCGCCCGGCTGAGCCGGATAAGTCCCTGACCGAGCAGGAACAGAAAAAACGTTCCCGTGCCAACTGGTGGTACTATCACTGGGGCATCGTGGCGGTGGCGGCAGTGCTGGCCGTCAGCGTGATCTATGTGGCTCATGGCCTGCTGACCACGGTAGACCCGGATTACACCGTAGCCGTGGTGACAGCGGAATCTCTGCCGGACGAAGCGGTGCAGAGCCTGCAGACCGCTCTGGAGCAGTACGCGGACGACGCCAACGGCGATGGAGCCGTCATCGTGCAGGTGAACAACTACACCTGGAGCGCAAACGCTTCTTTGACCGAGCAGAACCAACAGATGGCGGGCGCTACCCAGATGAACACCGACCTCGCAGGCGGCGAAAGCAAGATCTGGATCCTCGAAGACCCGGAAGGCTTTGAGCAGGCCTACGGTGCCCTCAGTGAAAAGCTGGGCGCTGACTGGCAGGCAAAGCTCATTCCGTGGCAGTCACAGCCCACTCTCTCCGGGCTGGATCTCGGCAGTTACGCCACCACCGCCGACGGCAGCGAAACCGTCCCGGTGCAGAGCCGCTTCGCAGGCTGTGAGATCGCCGTTTTCGATGCCGCCGACCCTCTGTGGAAAGCACTTTCCTGAAAAAGCCGAAACGATAAAAGCAGGGCTGCACTTGCAAACGGTGCAGCCCTGCTTTTCTGTTATTTTTTCGGGTTCAAATCCCGCTGCTTCGACCCATAGCGCCATGCATCCCGGTAGACATTCCTAGCCGTTGGGACCCGCGGGCTAAGCAACAGCCCACTGGGCTGATTGCTTGCCCTGCCTGCGGCAGGGCCGCCCTGACCCGGGTTGTGGCTCCCAGCGTCTGCTTCGTGCCTTGAGCGACACTCGCATCCTGCTGGCCACTGCCCCAACAGCTCCTTCCTGTTTCTGCCGCAGGCAGCGGTCGTCGCCGTTGCAAATCCCGCTGTGGAGACGAAAAAAGACCTGACAGACAAATGTCTGTCAGGTCTTTTTGGTCGGAGCAGCGGGATTTGAACCCACGGCCTCCTCGTCCCGAACGAGGCGCGCTACCAACTGCGCTATGCCCCGAAAATACCGCAGTCAATTGAGACTGCGGTTCTTCTGGTTGGGGATGAGAGAATCGAACTCCCACAAGTAGAGTCAGAGTCTACCGCACTACCACTATGCAAATCCCCATTGTTCTGTTCGTCAGAAGCGGTTGAGCGCCGCTGACAAGGGATATTATACTCGAAGCACCCCTTCTTGTCAACAGTTTTTTTATTTTTTCTGCAAATCTTTTTCCACCCCATTTCCATGCGCAGAAATGCCCCGCAGCGCCGTGTAAATTTTCTGCGCTTCTCTTGACACCTGCCTTCATTCGGAATACTCTTATACTATACAGGGACTTGGGGCAGACTTTTCCCAGGCGGGATCGTTGCGCAGGGAGCGCCTGCCTTTGAAATTCTGATGAAAAGAGGGCTTTTGAATGAAAAAACGTGTTGGAATCCTGACCTCCGGCGGCGACTGCCCGGGTCTGAACGCCACCATCCGCGGCGTGGCAAAAGCACTGTATGCCCGCATGGGTGACAATGTGGAGATCGTCGGCATCCTGAACGGTTACAGCGGCCTTATCAACGGCGACTACAAAGAAATGACCGAGGATGATTTCCGCGGCATCCTGACGCTGGGCGGCACTATTCTGGGCACCAAGCGCACCCCCTTCAAGATGATGCGTGTGGTGGAGGACGACAACATCGACAAAGTTGCCGCCATGAAAAAGACCTATAAGGAAGCCAGACTGGACTGCCTGCTGTGTCTGGGCGGCAACGGCACCCATAAGACCGCAAACCTCCTGTCGCAGGAGGGCCTGAACATCATCGGCCTGCCCAAGACCATCGACAACGACATCTACGGCACTGATGTGACCTTCGGTTTCCACACCGCCGTGGACATCGCCACCGACGTCATCGACCGCATCCACACCACCGCCGGCAGCCACAGCCGCGTAATGTGCATTGAGATCATGGGCAACAAGGCTGGCTGGCTGACTCTGTATTCCGGCATTGCCGGCGGCGCGGATATCATCCTGCTGCCCGAGATGCCTTACGACATCGACCGCGTGTGCGATGCTGTGGAGCGCCGTGCCCGCAAGGGTTCCAACTTCTCCATCATCGCCGTGGCCGAGGGTGCCATGAACTGCGAGGAAGCCCGCATGAAGCGCAAGGAGTGGATGGCCAAGCGTGCAGAGGAAGGCTTCGGCACCACCGCCACCAACCGCATTGCTCAGGCCGTGCAGAAGAAGACCGGCATGGAGACCCGTGTGTGCATCCCGGGCCACATGCAGCGCGGCGGCAGCCCCAGCGCCTACGACCGCGTGCTGGCCACCCAGTTCGGCAGCTATGCCGCCAAGCTTGTGGAGATCGAGCGCTACGGCGTCACAGTCGCCATGGTCAACCGCCATGTCACCGAAAACCGTCTGGCGGACATCGCCGGCAAGACCCGTAATGTGCCCGAAGGCTGTGAACTGCTCACAGTCGCCCGCCGCATGGGCATCAGCCTGGGTTGATTACCATTTTAATGCTCTCCGCTTCGCTCTGAGCATTTTTAGCGGAAAAATTATTTTTTATTTGGGATTCCTGAAAATCTGCGGATTTTCAGGAATCCCTTTTTCACCGGAAGGGTCCTGACCGGAAGATGCTTCAAAAAGTCCGAATGCTTTTTTCTTTACAGCCCCTCCCGTGAAAATGCAGATCCCGGCAGACCGCAGTCTGCCGGGATCTGCTCTATTCAGAAATAATTTTCCGCTATTTATGCCCAGAGCAGCGCGGAGGGAATTCTAAATCGTCCATTAAAGGTTCGTCACCTCATGCCGGGTAGGCTGACCGTGAACAAGGGCTTCCGCACTTTCCAGCACACCCTTCACCATGCTCTCCACATCCTCTTCGGTGTAGAACGCGGTATGGTCGGTCAGGATCACATTGGGCATGCTGCGCAATAATGCCAGTTCGGTGTTGGGGATCACATCCCCCATGCGGTTGTAATAGTACAGGCCGTTCTCGTTTTCCAGCACATCCAGTGCAGCACCGCCCAGCTTTCCGCTTTCCAGCCCGGCGATCAGTGCGTCGCTGTCGATCAGCTTGCCGCGGGCCGTGTTAATGATGACAGCCCCCGGCTTCATGGTCTCAATGGCCTTGGCGTCGATCAGGTGGTGGTTCTCTTCGGTAGCGTTGGTGTGCAGGGTGATGACGTCGCACTCCTTCAGCAGTGTTTCCAGCGGCACATACTCTGCGATCTTCTTCACATCCTCGCTCTGGTAGAGGTCGTATGCCAGCAGCCGGCAGCCGAAACCGGACAGATGCTGCAGCACAGTGCGGCCAATGCGGCCTGTGCCGATGACGCCCACGGTGCAGGTGGAAATGTCCCGGCCGATCTTGCCCTTCAGGGAATAATCCTGGGCCTCACCGCGCTTGAGGATGTGCCCTGCCTTGCGCAGGCTCATCAGCATGAGCATGATGGCAAAGTTCGCCACACCATTGGGCGGGTAGTCCACATTGGCCACCTTCATGCCCAGCTCCCGGGCAGTTTCACGGTCCACATGGTCGTAGCCAATGGAGCGGCAGCAGATGACCTTCACGCCCAGCTCATGGAAGCGCTTTACCATGGGTGCACTCATGTCGCAGGGCGTCACGGAAACGGCATCATACCCTTTTGCCAGCTCTGCATTTTCCAGCGTAGGATATTCCTGCGAATAGCCAAACTCAATGTCCATCTGGGGTGCCAGCCGCTGCGCGATGCCCAGCTCATCATAGGGGCGCAGCGTGTAGAAAAAGACCTTTGTTGCCATATACATTCCCTCCCGATCTATTTTTCCCCATTGTAACACTTTTTGCGCAGACCGGCATATTTTGCGTCGTGAATTTTGTTCACCTCTTTCATGAGGATTCATATTTCCATGGGAATGCATCCAAAAGAGTTGTAAAAAGCAGGAAAAGAGGGTATCATAGAAGAAATGGGAAGTATACAACAATCATGATAAAAGGAGTGTGCCTTATGCGCGCTTATGAACGGCTTTTGAATTATGTCCGGGTGCACACCACCTCGGACGAAACCTCCGGCACCCATCCCTCCGCCGAACGGGAATTTGACCTTGCCCGCCAGCTGGTGGAAGAAATGAAAGGCCTTGGCATGGAGGACGCCCGTGTGGACGAGCACTGCTATGTCTACGGCACCCTGCCTGCTACCCCGGGCTGTGAGGACAAGCACGCCCTTGGCCTCATCGCCCACATGGATACTGCCGACGACGCCAGCGGTGAGAATGTGCAGCCCATCGTGTGGGAGAACTACAACGGCGGTGAGATCACCCTGCCCGCCACCGGCATGGTGATGAAGCCCTCGGTGTTTCCTTTCCTGGCTTCCATGAAGGGCGAGACCCTTATCACCTCGGACGGCACCACTCTGCTGGGTGCCGACGACAAGGCCGGCATCGCGGAGATCCTGACCGCCGTGGAGACCATTCAGGAAAAGGGCCTGCCCCATGGCAAGCTGTGCATCGCCTTCACTCCCGACGAGGAGATCGGAGAGGGTGCTGAGCTCTTCGACATCCCGGGCTTCGGCGCAGACTTTGCCTACACGGTGGACGGCGGCGACGCTGGTTCCATTGAATATGAAAACTTCAACGCTGCTTCTGCCACGGTCACCGTCCACGGCTTCTCGGTGCACCCCGGCACCGCTAAGGGCACCATGATCAACGCTTCCAACGTTGCCATGGAATTCCACGAGTCCCTGCCCGTCACCGCACGGCCCGAGACTACCGAAGGCCGTCAGGGCTTCTACCACCTGTGCCAGATGTACGGCGACGTGACCACCGCAAAGCTGGGCTATATCCTGCGCGACCACGACGCCGCCAAGCTGCAGTTCAAGAAGGACAATATGCTGGACATTGCCGAATTCCTGAACGGCAAGTATGGCGAGGGCACCGTTGAGGTTGAGATCAAGGACAGCTACCGCAACATGCTGGAAAAGATCAAGCCGCATTTCCATCTGGTAGAAACTGCCCGCAAGGCCACCCGCATGGCCGGGCTGGAGCCGGAGGAGATTCCCGTGCGCGGCGGCACCGACGGTGCCATGCTGAGCTGGAAGGGCCTGCCCTGCCCGAACCTGGGCACCGGCGGCTTCAACTTTCACGGCGTGTGTGAGTGCATCACCGTGGAGCGCATGGATCGCTGCACGGAAATTCTGCTGAACATCATCAAGCTGTACGCAGAGTGATTTTTCTCTTTCAATATACAAAAAGTGAGTGCTATTTTTTTCGGATAGCACTCACTTTTGTTATACTCTGACGTTCGTCTTTACGGCCCCACTCGTGAAAATGCAAATCAGGGCAGACCGCAGTCTGCCCTGATTTGCTCTATTAAAAATAATATTTCCTCTATTCATGCCCAGAGTACAACGGAGGGCATTCAAATCGTTTAGCCAACATTGATATGCCCCACCGGCATGATCTTCCGTTTGTTGTCGTCAGGCTTTGCCGTCAGGCTCATAGCCAGTGACACCGGGCCCACACGGCCCATGAACATGACCACCATATACAGGATCTTTGCGCTCCGGTTCAGCTGGGCAGTGACGCCCACCGACAGGCCCACCGTGCCGAAAGCCGAGCAGGACTCAAAAATGGAGTCGATGACCGAAACTGCATCCGAGGTATTGTAGTACACCACCACAGCCGAGCCGAAGGCTGCCAGTGCACCAATGACGATAATAGTCAGGGCTCGATAGACCGTCTTTGACTCAATATGGTGCTCTGCAATGACGCAATCATCCCTGCCCTGCGCCACGCTGCGGATGGTCAGGATGATGACCGCAAAGGTGGTGACCTTCACGCCGCCGCCCGTGGAGCCGGGTGCCGCGCCGATGAACTGCAGCACGCTCATGAGCAGCTTGGTGACAGGCCCGCAGGCCGCAAGGTCGATGGTGTTCATACCCGCAGTACGGGTGGACACAGACTGGAACAGTGCCGCCATCAGTTTGCCCGGAACGCTCAGATTTCCCATGCTTGCCGGGTTGTTCCACTCCATCAGCGCAATGAGCGCTGCACCGCCGAACCACAGGATCAGTGAGAAGCTCAGAACCACCTTGGCCTGCAGGGACAGGCGGCGCTTTTTGTAGTATTGGCCGATCTCCACCCAGACCATGAAACCCAGACCGCCGGAGATGATCATGAACATGATGACGGCCTGCACATAATAGTTATTCACATAGGGCACCAGCGAAGAATACTGCCCGAACCGGCCAAACAGATCAAAGCCTGCGTTGCAGAAGGCCGAAATGGCCGTGAACACGCTGACCCAAATGCCTTCAAGGCCGAACTGCGGCACAAAGGCCAGCAACAGCAGCACAATGCCGATGCCTTCGAACAGCCCTGCCAGCCCGACCACGGTTTTCAGCACATCTTTGGCCTGAGCATAGCCATCCGCTGAGACGCTTTCTCCCAGCAGGCGCAGATCGCGAAACCCCATGCGCCGCCGCATGGCCAGCGCAAAAAAGCTGGTCAGCGTGACCAGGCCCAGGCCGCCCACCTGGATCAGCAGCAGGATCACCGCCTGCCCGAAGTAGGTGAACTGTGTCCAGGTGTCCCGCACGATCAAACCGGTGACGCAGGTGGCACTGGTTGCAGTGAACATGGCGTCCAGCACATCCAGCCTGCCCTGCCGGCTGGCAATAGGCAGGCTGAGCAGGAAGGTGCCCAGCGCGATCACGATGACAAAGCTCACGCAGATGATCTGAGTGGGCGTCTGCAGGCCCTTGCACTTTCCCGCCGGGCGGTGAAACAGCTTTTTCCTCTTTGCCTTTTCCATAAAGCTCCTCCGCACGCGGCAGACTCGCCGCGGCTGTGTTTTCTTTGCTCTTATAGCATACACCATTTCTTCGGCGGGTTCAACTTGATTTTATCCCCGGAATGCGGTATTATAATAAAGCATCCGTCTCAGTAGCTCAGTTGGATAGAGCGTCCCCCTCCTAAGGGGAAGGCCGCAGGTTCGACTCCTGTCTGGGACATGATAAAAAGCGGCAGCTTCCTCCGGCACACGCCGGGCAGGAAGCTGCCGCTCTTTTTATCAAACGTTATTTTGCAGTAAAGGTCAAGCCGAAACTCTCCATGCCTGCGTAGTTCAAAGCGTAGCTCTTGCCCGCTTTGATGGTCAGAGTCTTGCTGAACTGGCCGTCAAAGGTCTCGATGGAATAACCATCCGCCTTGCTCACCGTCGTGCCTGCGGGCACCGTGACCGTGATACCGTAGCTGTGCTTGGTCACTGCCGTGATCGGCTGCGAAAGAACAAATGTCGTGTCCCACGTCGTGCTGGGTGTTCCACTGTCGTAGAATGCTTCCTGAATGCGGATCTTCGTGCCGCCGTAGGTGATGGTCGCCTGCGAAGTCCAGCCCGGGAAGCCTGCAGCGTCCAGTGCCTGCGATGCGCCATAGGTAGTCGTCGGCACACTTGCTGCCGGGGCCGCCGTCTGAGTCGGAGCTGCCGCGGGCTTCGGCTCTTCCTTCTGCTTGAAGCCGTTCTCAGGCTTGTCGTTTTTCCAGGTGTAAGTCTCGGCAGTCAGATCAGTCTTGACAGGGTTCAGGATGAACCACACGCCCTCGCCTTCACGGCTGCGGCCCTCGCAGGCACCATAGTAGACATACAGTTTGGAGAGGGAAACACCGCTCACCTCTTCGGCAGTGGGCTGTGCCACAGCTTCCAGAGCGTCGGCGGTGACGGTGCCGTTTTCCGTCTCGTTCACATCGGGCCATGCCGTGTCGCCCGCATAAACGGCCAGCATCTTGCCGTCTGCATCATAATAGCGCAGCTGATAGCCGCGGGCCAGCAGGTTCTGCATGGCAGTCTTTGCGGCGTCGGTGGTCAGCAGTTCCTTCACCTTGTCGTAGGCCTTGGTTCCGTCGGCCTGTGCGGCGGCTGCGGCCTGCCCCAGCACGTTCTGTGCTTCGGTCAGCTGGATGTCTTCCGCGTAGTCGGCATGGTTCACTTCGTCCAGCCAGCTGTCCGAAGCGTTCAGGTCGCCGGCCTTACTCTTGGCAAGGCTCATGGCTGCCAGCAGAGCGTCGCGTTCTGCGGTCTTGTCGGTGCCCAGCTCAATCAGGGCGTCGTAGTCCGGCAGAACCGCATCATAGTTTTCCAGCTTACTGTTTGCGTCGGCGCGGCCGGTGTAGGCATTGATCTTGTTTTCCGTCACGTCCAGCACATCCGTATCGTCCGGCAGCTTTGCAAGGCTGTTCAGCGTGTTTGTGTATTCCGCCGCAGCAGCTTCGTTCTGGCCGAAGAACGCGCTCAGGCGGGCGCAGGCGTTGTAAACTTTGATTTTCAGCGCTTCCAGTGCCTGCTCCGTGAGGTCGGTGATCTTTTCCACGTCCACCTTGTCCAGAGCCTCAGAAGCCGACTTATAGTCGCTCAGCGCATTTTCATTATCCGTAGTCGTCTCGTTCACCTCTGCGCGGCCAATGTAGGCTTCCGCCTGGGTGTAGGGCTGCTCTGCCGTCTTTTCAATCGCAGTGGTATAGTCCGCCTTGGCATCATCGTACTGTTCCAGTGCAGCATATGCCTCCGCACGGCCCATATACGCCGGGATATTTTCCGCATCCAGGCCAATGGCCTCTGTGAAGGACGCCACAGCCTCGGTGTAATTCTGCTCGGTCAGGTACTTCTGGCCCAGCTCCACCTTCGCCTGTGCCTTTTCTGCTTTGGACGCACAGGCCGTGAACAGCACTGCCGCAGCCAGAAGCAGAAGCAGGCACCGGATGCCGCTTTTTGCTTTTTGTTTCATTTGGGGTTCCTCCAGTCTTTTTTGTGTTTATACCTCAAACATTTTCCAGCTGACGCAGCCGTCAAGCCAGAATTTTCCGTTGCCCGAAGTAGTGTGCACAATGTTCTTCGCATCCAGATCATTGAAATGCCACCACTCAGATGCCAGCGGCGTCATGCCCGCATCGGTGCAATACCCCTGCAGCCGAAGCGCGCCCTCCGTCATTGTTGCCGCTGCCTTTGCCTTTTTCCACGCTGTGGCCGAATTCGAATCCACCGGCCCGGTGAAGCAGGCCGCCGCGCTGCTCAGCTCATGCATGGCCGACGGCATCTCATATTCTTCGCCGGTCACCTGCACGAACGGGCACCCCGCCATGCGGTGTTCCGTCTGCCCGGTCACCCGCAGGAGAGTTGTGTCCATGGCCACGCCCCGCTGGTGGTTGGACAGCGAGGTGGCAATGAACCACCCGATGTTCCACGAGCCCGCATTCAGCGCAGCCATCAATTCCCGGTCTGCCCGGGCCATGGCATACACGGCATCCTTGACCTGCATCTGCACCTCGTAGGGGCGGAAAGTCTCCACGATCTTCAGGCAGTCTCCGGCCTGCAGGGCGCTCTTCTGGGCTGCGCCCACCTTTTTCGCCATCTGATAGTTCACCGGCATCACGAACTCTTCCCGGCCAAGCCGCTGGTTATAGAACAGGCCGTCATAGAGCTTCTGGCCGGTGATGCCCTCAATATCCTCACCGCAGGTGACGAACACCGACGCCAATGCGTTGGGGTTTTCATATACGATGGAGGGCAGCACGTCCGGCAGGTTGATCATGCAAAGGTCACTCTGCAGCCAGCCCGTGGTGCCGTCCAGCAGGCAGACCTGCCAAAAAGCCCCGGACTCTGCACAGATGTAGAACATGTCGCCCGCCGCAAGCCGGCGCAGCACAGCCGCATTTTCATTGGGCTTTTCGTACAGCGGCAGCATCACCGCCCCCACAAAGCCGGTGGAGCCCTCCAGCGGGAGCTCAAAGTTTTCCGGAACACGGACGCCGTCCCGCAGAACAGCACTATCGTCCAGCAGAGCCCCCTGCCCCGGCAGAAGCTCCGCATCCGGGCCGCTGCCGCTGGGCTGCTGCCAGCTGACGGCCTGCTCTTCCACAGTTTGCCTGCATCCGGTCAGCAGCCAGGCGCAGGCCATTGCAGAGAGGGCCAGAAAGTCTCGTCTCGACACACTCATGCTGCGGCCTCCTCTCCCTGTTCCTGCGGCTCTGCGGTCTCCGGCTCAGCAGGGGCCGCTTCCGGCTCCTGCACCGGTGTTTCCTCCGGCTGTGCAGGTTCTGCTGCCGGGGCCGTTTCCTCCTGCGGGGAAGGCAGCTCTTCGGTCAGGCTCTCCTCCGGCGGCTCGCCCTCAGCATCTTCGGCAAGGTCTTCTTCCGGCGTCACCTCCGCTGCGGGCTGCACGCCGCCGCTGCCGTCCAGGTCATAGCTTGTCCGGCCCTCCTGAAAAACGCCGGACTGGCTGATGCCGTCCACAAAGTAATAGCTCTTTCCGTGGGCATGATCCCAGCCCTGTTTCAGGCTTCCGTCTTCCGCAAAGGCGGTGGGCTGGCCGTCGATGACCTGCCAGCCCGTGGCTTTGGAGCCATTGCCGTCCAGATACCGCAGGCCCTCGTCAGTCTGTGCCCAGCCCGCCTGACTGACCCCGTTCACAAAGTAATAGTCTTTGTCTCCAAGCTGCATCCAGCCCTGTGCCGGGGTGCCGTCCTCGTTGTAATATTTCAGGACGCCGTCCTCATTCTTCCAGCCGTCCAGCCGCTGCAGCACACGGCCATTTTCGTCCAGCTGCCAGGAACAGCCGTTTTCCTGATAGTTCCCGGTGCGCGGGTGGCCGGTGTCGTCAAAGCAGTAAGTCTCCCCCTCCAGCGTGACCCAGCCGATGTAAAGCTGACCGGTGCCGGGCTGGAAGTAATAGGAAGTGCCGTCCACTTCCGCCTCACCCTGCAGGAGAACGCCGTCCTGCGACGCATAGCCTACAAAGCCGTCTTCCCTCACCCAGCCGATCTTTGCAAAGCCGCTGGTGCCGAAGTAATAGAGCTTGTGGTCGATCTCATACAGGCCCTTGGCACGGAGACCGGTGGCAGGCGAGGTGTAATATTTGTGGGCTCCTTCGCCGCTCCAGCCGGATGCACTGCGCACCGCCCGGCCAACGCCGTACACCGCTCCGGCGATCACGCAGAAGCCCAGAAGCACCACAGCCGCCGTTTTCAGCGGGGAAGACGTGCGTCTCCGCCGCGTGCCCTGCGCGATGCTGAACTGATATCGCTTGATTTTCTGGCGTTTCATTCTCATCTTCCCATTGTAAAATTTCCCATTGTAAAATTTCAGCCTCCGGTTTTGCGCCAGAGGCTGAAGTTCGTGTTTAATATGCGTCCTGCACGGTCTCCTTGCCGTTTTCGCGGTAGGTGGTCACCGTGAAGCCATCGTAGTACAAGAGGCCATCCTCGCCGTCACCGATGCAGCTGGAAGCATACTCCGAGCTGGCGGGCTTGCCAATGGCAGCGTACAGCTTGGAGACATCCTTGCCCACATACTTCAGGGCAGTCTCAAGGCTTGCAGTCTCAGCCGGGGCTGCAGCTTCCGCCGGGGCGGGCTGCTCTGCAGGCTTGGAAGAAGCTGCCGGTTCCGCAGGCTTTTCCTGCTTGGGCTCCGCCTTCGATTCCGCCTTGGACTCGGCTTTGGATTCTGCTTTCGATTCTGCCTTGGACTCCGCCTTCGGTTCTTCCTTCTCTTCTGCAGCAGCTTCCGAAGCAACTTCGCTCACGGCAGAAGCAGCCTCAGAGACAGCCTCACTTTCTGCAGCTTCCGAAGAAGCAGCCTGCGACACCGCAGAGGATGCCGGCTCAGAAGCCGCTTCCGACGAGGAAGCGGACTCCGTCTTTGCGCCGCAGCCGGATGCCAGAAGCATCGTGCCGCACAGAACGATCCCGATCAATTTACGACTTGCTTTCATGTTCAAAAGTCCCTCTTTCAATTGCGATTCTTGTTTTTTATTTCATTGATTCAGTCCGTCAGTGCGCAGGAGACCATCTCCCCGCCGGACATGAATGCCACACGGATATTCTGCTCCCGAAGCTCTTCCGGGAGATAGGCCGTGAAGGGCAATTCCCCTTCTCCGCAGGGAGACGCTTCATAGGTTCCCTGTTCGGTTATAAGGTACACCGGAGAGTCATCGTCCACTGCCTGCCCGGCCAGGTCTCCGGTCAGGCAGAAGCACCCATCCAGATCGCAGTCCTGACGCTGTGCAGCAAGGCTGCTTCCGGTGTCGGCGGACTTCACCGCAGTGCGTTCCGGCGCGGGCATTACGGGAGCGCGCTCCACCAGCCAGCTCAGGTTGCGCTCCACCAGTTCCACCAGCAGCACGTCCGGCTGTTCCTCCGCTGCCGCCGCCAGCTTGTAGGGCATATTGCGGGAGAAGCAGGCCCGGCCAAAGCTCTGCGCCAGAAACGGGTGCAGATTGATGCCGAAGGAGTCGCGGTAAACGAAAATGCTGCCATCCGCGGCATCATTTGTGGTATGGATGGTGATGTCGTCCGCCGAGCGGAACTTTTCATCATACTGATAGCTGAAATCATACACTGCGTCCTGCTCGGTCTCGTTTCCTGCAGGGTAGACCATTTCATAAAGGTCACCCGTGTGGGGCTGCATCTCTCCGGTCCTGAGGGCGTCAAAATCCGTTTCCGTGCCCTTCAGGTCTTTCAGCAGAGCTTCGGCGGCGCGCTGCGCACCTTCCATGTTCCAATGGCTGTCCAGCCGGTAATACAGCTGCGTTTCCGAACCATCAAACACCCCGAACAGATCGATGTACGGCACCCCCTGCTGCTGCATCTGCTCTTTCAGCAGCTGCACATTACGGGTCTGCGCCGCCGCATAGCGGGCGGGCATTTTGCTGCCGTAGAGCGAACTTTTGTTCGGTGCAATGGTGAAGGCGAACCGGATGCCGCTGTCCTCGCAGTATTCCTGCATCAGGCTCAGCGCCCGGGCTGCGGCATAGCTCTGCCGCGCTGTGAAAAGATTCGTGCCGGTATAGTCCCCCACCGTGTTCTGATAGAACAGCCAGCCATCCCGGCCCAGCAGCACACTGCTGCTGTCCAGCGTCTGCAGCGTTTTGCCGGTCAGGGTGTCGTTGAGGGTGATCATCTCATGCCGGAAACCGAAATGATCTGAAAAATAATCCGAAAATTCGTTCAGGATCTTTGTGTTGAAGCCGCCGTCCTCGTCGAGAAGCTCCGGCATTGACGCCAGCTTTTCGTTGCCCACAGCTTTTTCATTCTGCCACGGCATCACAGCGGCGGGCAGGATGCAGATGCCTGCCACAGCCCCCACGAAGAGGGCATATCCCAGTTTTTTCACTTGCATCCACCCTCCTCAGAACTGAAAATAAATGAACGGCACATAGGAGGCAGCCGAAAGATGCAGGATGTCCGCCAGCAGAAGCACCAGCACGCCCGCATAGCTCAGCACCTGCATCCCCTGCTGCACCCCTTGGCTTTGCAGAGCAGCGCGGCGGCGGAGCGCAGGCAGCACCGGTGTGCTGCCCACAGCGCCCAGCACCAGTGCGCACACGGTGAGCGGGGTCAGGCACTGCGCCAGCAGCAGGCTGGTCTGGGCCGACGTGCTGATGCCGGAAAACATCGCGCCCACCATGGCCAGTGCCTGCGTCATGCTGTCTGCCCGGAAGATCACAAAGCCGATCAGCACCACCAGCAGCGTATACAGATGCTTCAGGATGCTGCCCGCCGCGCTGCGGCCATGCTCTGCCGTGTGGAACAGCTTTGCCGCCACATCCTCTGCAATGATGAAGAAGCCGTGCCACAGGCCCCAGACGATGAAGGTCCAGTTTGCGCCATGCCACAGGCCGGTGCAGAAAAAGACGATCAGCTTGTTGCGATAGGTCTTTTTCTGGCCCTTGCGGTTGCCGCCCAGCGGGATGTAAAGATACTCACGGAACCAGGTGGACAGCGAGATGTGCCACCTGCGCCAGAACTCCTTGATGCTGGCCGAGATGTAGGGATAATTGAAGTTTTCCTTGAAATGGAACCCGAAGCACAGGCCCAGTCCGATGGCCATGTCGCTGTAGCCGCTGAAATCAAAGTAGATCTGCAGCAGGTAGCACACCGCTCCCAGCCACGCCGCCCGGCTGTCCAGCACCGCGCGGTCTGCGCCGAAGATCAGCGCCACAGCGCTGCCGCAGACATCCGCAATGAGCAGCTTTTTGCTCAGGCCCACAATAAATCGGCGCAGGCCCCGGGCCAGCTGCTCCAGCGTGTGGCGGCGGGAATGGATCTCATCCGCCACGTCCTGATAGCGCACGATGGGGCCGGCCACCAGCTGCGGGAACAGCGCGATGTAAAGCAGCACGTCCCGGAAATGGGTGCTTTTCAGCCGCTCGTTGCGGTAGACATCGATCACATAGCTCAGGCCCTGAAAGGTGAAGAAAGAAATGCCTACCGGCAGCACGATGGACGGCACCGGGATGGCCACACCGGGCAGATGATCCACCGTCTGCACCAGAAAGCCCAGATATTTGAATATGCCCAGAATGCCCAGGTTCACCGCCACGGCAGCGCACAGCACGCCCTTGCGCCCGGAGACGAACAGCCCTGCAATGTAGTTGCAAAGCACCGAGAACAACAGCAGCAGCACATACCACAGCCCGCTGAACGCGTAGAACAGCAGACTGGCCGCGATGAGCCAGATGTTTTTCGCCTCCCGCTTCGGGCAGAGGAAATACACCCCCAGCACCACCGGCAGGAACAGGAACAGAAAGATCACCGAACTGAAAACCATTTTGCAGCTACCTCGGCGATCACGGGAACTGATAGCTGAACACGGTCTTGTTCAGCGGCATCTTATACATGTTGTATTCTGCCTTGCCATATTTACCAACACGGTAGCCCCATTCCAGCTCCACGTCGTAGATGTACTGCTGGCCGTTCTCCGGGATCATGACCCATGCATGGTCGGAGTTCTTATGGCCAACGCCGCCGGACACCACATAGGCGTCATAGCCCAGCCGACGGGCCAGATAAAGGAACTGGCCTGCAAAGCAGTAGCAGTTGCCCTTCTTGTGCTCGAACATGAACAGAGCGCTCTCCTCGGCCCAGGCCGTGGTGCCTCGTGCCTGATGCGGGCGGGCCAGATAGGCACCGTGGTCACGGACATACAGATAGGCCGCACGCAGCTTCTGTGCGCGGGTCATGCCGGAATTGGTGCACGCAGCCAGCGCCTGATCCACATAGCTGTCCAGTGTGGCATTGCCCGAAGTGTAGCGGCCGTCCGCGCCAAAGGTCAGGTGACCCACAGAAGCGTTGGTCAGGAAAGAGCCGTCTTCCGTGACATAATATAAGCCGCCGTCGATTTCATGCTGGCCCGGTGCATAGCTGTCGATGACATAGCCTTCCTGAGAGACATGATAGAGCTTGCCGTCAATGGTCACAAAACCGGCCGGATAGATGTCGAAGTGGCTGCCCGTGATCGACACATGGCACAGCACGCCGTCCACCGTCACGAAGCCGGCGGGATAAGCGTCGATCACGCTGCCTTCCTGCGAGATGTGGTAAATGCCGTCATCGATCTCCACAAAGCCCGGCTGGTAAACGTCCAGCTGGTCAGCGGTGTAGTGATAGAGCTTGCCGTCCTGCGCTTCGAAACCATTCTTGCGCAGGGGATTCTTGGCCGCATCCATGCCAAAGAACTCCAGAATTTCCGCGATGCAGTTCTCGTCCGTCTGCTCCGCTGCAGAGGGCTCTGCCGCCTTTGCAGCCGGTGCCAGAAGCACGGCCGACATCGCAAGGATCGAAACTGCGACTTTGAATTTTTTCAACATTCTTTTAATACCCCTTTATTCTGTTGTTTTTCAAGTCTGCTTTTCCGCAATGCAACAGTTTTCATGGTGCGCCATGCATCCCGCACAACGCCCCATTTTACTTTTAGATTTTACCGCCAATCACTTCTCCGGTCAAGGGATAATCCCCCAACTTCCCGCGAAACTGTGAGAATCTTATCCATCCTTTGCGCAAAAAAGCAGCGGCAGCTCCCCGCAGAGGGAAAGCCGCCGCCGTTTTCATTTTTACATGGAGATCCAGCCCAGGGTGTTTGCCACAGAGCTGATGAGAATGGTGGCCGCGAAGATGGGGCACAGATACCGGATCATGAAGTTGAAGATCTTCTTCCGGCGGAAGGGCTTGCCGCCCCGGGTGACCTCTTCCTCGATCTTTTCCACGCCAATGACGCGGGACACCAGCAGGCAGGTGGCAATGGCCGCGATGGGCATCATCACCGAGTTGGTCAGGAAATCGAAGAAATCCAGGAACTGCATCCCGAACACGGTCACATTGGCCAGCGGGCCATAGCCCAGAGCCGACAGGCTGCCCAGCACGATTATGATGAGGCCGATCATGGCGGTAGCCCTCTGGCGGCTCCAGCCCAGCTCGTCCTCAAAGGTGGAAACAGCGCTCTCAGTCAGGGCAATGGAGCTCGTGATGGCCGCAAACAGCACCAGCGTGAAGAACAGCACACCCACCACATGGCCGAAGCCCATGCTCTCGAACACCTTTGGGATGGTGATGAACATCAAAGCAGGGCCGGCCTGCAGGGTGTCTGGGTCGCCGCCGGAGAAAGAGAACACCGCCGGGATGATCATCAGGCCCGCCATAACCGCAATGGCCGTATCGAACACTTCCACATTCTCTGTGGATTCCTCAATGGAGACGTCCTCTTTCATATAGGAACCGAAGGTCACCAGAATGCCCATGGCGATGGACAGCGAATAGAACATCTGGCCCATGGCGGTGACCACTGTCATCCAGGAGAAGTTGGAGGGGTTCGGCACCAGGAAATATTTCACGCCCTCCAGTGCACCCGGCCGGGTGACCGAGTAGATGGCAATGACCACTGACAGCACCACCAGCACCGGCATCATCAGTTTGGACACCCGTTCCACGCCGTTGCGCACGCCCGCAAAGATGATGGCCAGCGTGAACACGGTGAAGAGCACAAAGCAGATCTCTGCCGACAGGCCGCTGGAAATGAAACCGGAGAAATAGCCGTCCTGTGCCAGCTCACTGCCGTGGCCGCTGACGTACTCCGACAGATAGCGGATGACCCACCCGCCGATGACCGAATAATACGGCACGATCAGGATGGGGATGACGGCGTTGATCCAGCCGCCGCATTTCAGCCCGCCCTTTTTGCCAAATGCCTGAAACGCGCCCACCGGGCTCTTCTTGGTCATACGGCCCAGCGCTGTTTCCGCCATGATCATCGTATAGCCGAAGGTGACTGCCAGCACGATATACACCAGCAGGAAGATGCCGCCGCCGTATTTTGCCGCCAGATATGGGAAACGCCAGATGTTTCCCAGCCCCACAGACGCGCCCGCCGCCGACAAAACGAAACCGATCTTGCCGGAAAAAGCGCTCCGTTTCGGATGCTGCTGTTCCATAAAATGCACACTCCTATCCTTTTTACCGATTCACAAGTAGGTTTAGTGTACCATAAGCGTCCGGCATTTTCAACAACACATCGATTTCATGTGCAAAACTCCCCGGCAGATGATCCCATCATGGAAGCTTCTGCCGGGGAGCTCGCAGTCTTTTATCCGTTGGCCGGAAGGCTCATTGGGAATCTGTTGCCATCAGGATCATAATTCCAAATGCTGATCATTTCTCCTGTATCAGGATCTACAGTCGCCCACGCCACACTCATACCATCCACGCCAACTTCCACTTGGACCAGCCATCTCTGCCCCGCATCCCAATAGGTGCTTGGCGCTTGACGAATCTCCACATCAAGGCTGTCCGGAACCCCCAGATCCGCTGCTATGATTTTCAGCTGTCGATCCGTAAGGACATCCCCCTGCTGATCTTTATCGGAAGGGTCATCCCACTCGCAGATATATACGCATCCCGTATCAATATTGCCATTGCCATCGTTCCATGTTCCATCATCAAATTTTTGATAGAACATTGCATAATCTTCATTGTCCCCCTGATTATTTGGTTCATCAGAATGCCAGTTTGTGTAGGACGACTGTGAATCATTCACCCATTTCCAGGTGCCTTTCGTTTCTTTGTCACTGTATCCGAAATAGGCATTTTCATAGCCATTCTTTTTCATCTCGCTGTACAGAAAATCGTTTTCCGCCTGCGATTCAATGACTGCCAGATGGCCGCCCTTCCATTCACAGCGCCATTTTGCCTGCTCCCATGTAACCAACCCGGCGTCTGCCGCCTTGGCAGAATAAAATTCGTAGCGATGCCCCGTATACCCATCGTCCTCTGCACCGCTCGTACTGCCGGGTGCTTCCCATTCACAAATATAGCCGCTCTGTTCATAAACATTGCTATTCGCCAGGTCGTTCCATTTTCTGGGCCACATTGCAGCGCAGTTTTCACCTGCAACAACATTGCTGGAATTATTGGGCTCACCTTCTCCCCAGTTCTCATATTCCCATGGCTCACCGGTTACCCAGCACCATTGGCCATCTGCGTTTTTATAGCCGCCGATCCAGAGTTTTTGGTCTTTATCATTGCAGAGCTCCAGTAAATATTGTTCTTTTTCTGAGGTGATCGTCGCAAGATGTCCGCCTTTTGCTTCACAGGCTGCTTTTGCCTCCTCCCAGGTCAAAGTGTCATAATAAATTTCATACCGGTGTTCTCCGGTTGATTCAGCTGTCGAAGTTGTTTCTTTCTGCTGCTTGGCTTTTTCATCCCTACGGCGAATCGCCTCTTCTACCGCCAGTTTTGCGTTTAGCAGACCGCAGCTGTGCTTTTCATCTCCAATGCCATTTTCATAGCTTCCTGTTGCAGTGCTCACAATAATGTCCTTGACTTCTTTTGCTGTAAAAGTCGGGTCAATTCCAAAAATCATAGCGGCAACACCGGCCACATGGGGAGTAGCCATGGAGGTTCCATGTTCATATCCATAGCCCACGATTCCATCTGGGACTGTACTATAAATTTGAGAATCTGAAAAAGCAGTGTCATCACTGTTTCCACCTGGCGCAAGTACATCCACCCTGTTTCCGCGATTGCTGTATTCAGCGACTTTATATCCTGCGTGCTTACATCCGAGGTATGAGTGCTGTCCCGAAACACTGACCGCACCAATAACAATAATCATCTCTTGTATTTCTTCATCTTCAATTCCGCTATAGATATCCCACTTTGCATCTGCTCCTCCATAAACGCAATTTTTCTTTGTGATTCTGTCCTTATACTTTTTATATTCGTCAGCATCCTTATTTTTTTGATAATCATTATAGGAAAAATATTCGTATCCATCTTTTATATCTTCGTCATCTTTTCGAAAAAAAAGCTTATCATTATCGTTGTTTGCTGATTTGCAAATAATGAACGAATTTTCTGTAACATCATCCAATTTTCTTAAAAATTCTGCAAGATCTTCATTAAGTATATTCCAGAATTTTTGGGCAGCTTTATTTCCTTTACTTGCACTGTACATTAGTTCCTTCTGGCCCAGACAATAGCTAAGATTTATTACGCGGCATTTTTTGTCGTGAACAAGGTAAAACAGCGCTACTTTCTGTGTATAATAAAATTGTGCAGGCTCCTTATCTTCATATTTCCAGTTTGCTCCATATAATTTTGCATTGGGTGCCACTCCACAGACACCTTTATTATTATCAAAGTCTGCGCCAATAATTCCAGCCACATGAGTTCCATGGTTCTGTTCTTTTGTCCACCATCCATGACCAGCATATTTATTGGGCCCGATAGCATAAACATTTCCAAGAGGCATTTCATTAAATGTCAGATCTTCGTGATAAAAGTCAAACATCCCCTCAATGACACCAACATTAACTGGCACCATCTGGTATCGATATGCCCATGCTCCCGGCGCTTCAATGGCTTTCATATTCCAATTGTTTCCGCTGGATTCTTTCCAGCTGTCCCACTTTTTATCATTTGGATAGTAAACTTCATCTTCAGAAGTGTTTTCCACCTCAAACGCATAGTTCAAAGACGAACGCTCCACATAAGGCAGGCTCTTGACCTGCTCTGTCAGAGCTACCAATTCTTCTTCTGGATAAGTGCCCGAAAGCATAATCTGATAATCTGCCGTCAGCGGGATCTCACCCACGACTTCGCCGCCGATGCCCGCAAGATATTCTTTCAGCGCGGGAAGACTTTCCGAGCTGTCCAGCGTCACCAGCAGTTCGTTGTTGACATAGCCGAAGCCGCCTTGCATGACAACGTTTTCTGCCGCCGGTTCATGGTAGATCAAATCTCCCATATCAGTTGCAGGGATTTCTCTTTCCACATTCACCGCTGTATCATCTGCAGGCATCGTCTGACGCCGCTTTTTTGCCGATGATGCACTGACGCTCCAGCCTATCAACACAACAAGAAAAAGAAACATGACGCAGCTGGTAACTGCTGCGATCCACAAAGCGTTATTTTTTCCTTTTGGGTTTCTGGATTTTTTCCTTACCGCATTTTTACTCATATTCCGTACTCCTTTTCACGCCTTCCAAGGATCGTCTGCAAATTCAGTGTACCATATTGCTATACCTGAATCAACGCATTTGTGTGCCAAAAAATCCCGGCAAGAAAGCATTCTGCATTCTTGCCGGGATTTTCAAAAAGCCAAGCCTTAGTGCTTGTGGTACTTGCGGTCCTCTTCCTCATAGACAGGGTCGCAGGTGAGGTACATGCCCAGACGGTTCAGGGTGCTGGTGTCTACATTGGACAGCAGCACGGTGGAGTGCACATCGCAGCCCTTGAGGTTGGGCAGCTGGTGCATAGCCGCTGCGGCCAGTTCGTTGCTGGCCGCAGAGCTGGACAGGGCGATGAGGATCTCGTCGGTGTGCAGGCGGGGATTCTTGCCGCCAAGATAGTTGGTCTTCAGGGTCTGGATGGGCTCAATGGCGGAAGCGCTCACGAGGTCGGTCTCCTGCGGGATACCGGCCAGAACTTTGAGGGCGTTCATCAGGGCAGATGCCGCTGCGCCCAGCAGAGGGCCGGTCTTGCCGGTGACGACGGTGCCGTCGCTCAGCTCGATGGCGGCAGCGGGTGCGCCGCCAGTGCTCTCGCTGCGGGCGTGAGCCTGCTTTTCCACCTCGCGCTGGCCCACGGCCAGGTCAGCCTGATTCAGCAGCAGCTCCAGCTTATAGCGCTCGGACTCTTTGACCGTGCCGGTGACCTTCTGCTCACACAGGCACTTGAAATAGCGGCGCAGGATCTCCTTGCGGGAAGCCTCGCGGCAGACCTCGTCGTCCACGATGCAGTTGCCCGCCATGTTGACGCCCATATCCGTGGGGCTCTTGTAGGGGCTCTTGCCCGCGATGAGCTCAAACATGGCGTTGACCACCGGGAAGATCTCAATGTCGCGGTTGTAGTTGACCGTCGTCACACCGTAAGCTTCCAGATGGAAGGGATCGATCATGTTCACGTCGTTCAGGTCAGCGGTGGCGGCTTCATACGCCAGGTTCACCGGGTGCTTCAGGGGAATGTTCCAGATGGGGAAGGTCTCGAACTTGGCGTAGCCGGCCTTCACGCCCCGCTTGTACTCATGGTACAGCTGGGACAGGCAGGTGGCCATTTTGCCGCTGCCGGGGCCGGGGGCCGTGATGACCACCAGCGGGCGTTCCGTCTCGATGTAATCGTTCTTGCCGTAGCCCTCATCGCTGACGATGCGGGCCACATCGTTGGGATAACCGGGAATCTTGTAGTGGCGGAAGGTGCGGATGCCCAGGCTGTTGAGCCGCTTTTCAAAGGCTTCCACTTCCGGGGCGGCGGTGTACTTGGTCACGCACACACTGCCCACATACAGGCCCACTTCCTGGAAAGCGTCGATCAGGCGCAGCACGTCCAGATCATAAGTGATGCCGTAGTCGCCGCGGATCTTATTGCTGACGATGTCCTCCGCACTGATGACGATGACGATCTCGGCCTGATCCTTCAACTGCAGCAGCATCTGCAGCTTGGAGTCCGGCTGGAAGCCGGGCAGCACGCGGGACGCATGGTAATCGTCGAACAGTTTGCCGCCAAATTCCAGATAGAGCTTGTTGTCAAATTTTTTGATGCGCTCGCGGATATGCTCGGACTGCATCGAAAGATATTTGTCGTTGTCAAATCCAATTTTCATTGTTTCTTCCTTTTCCCCTTGGCCATTTCCCGCGCAGATGCGCCGGGTTCTTACACAACATGCATAGTATACCACACTCAAAAACCGGGTTCAATCCAAAAGACATCGGGAACATTTATTTCCAGCAAATGCGGTGTTTTGCAGAGCTGTTCCGGCTGTTTTTTGTGAAAATGGTTCTTGCCCCGGTTTCCGCGCCGGGTGTATAATAAAAATGTTCGGCAAAAGCTTTAACCAAAAAGAGAGGAAGTCCATCATGAATTCCGCCGAAGATTATACATATCGTTATCTTGAGACCGACGATCTCGACCAGTATAACGCACTTCTGCGCTATACCTTTCAGGTGACCGAAGAAGAGCTCACCGCCACCGGCTGGAAGGACGACGAGATCAAACAGTCCAAGTTTCCTGTGCTGGAACGTGCCGACGTGCTGGGCTGCTTTGACGGCAAGAGCCTTGTCTCTCAGTTCGCGGTCTACCCGCTGAAAATGAACATCTATGACGCTGTGTATCACGTTGGCTTTGTCACCAGCGTGTGCACCTACCCGGAATACACCGGCAACGGCATCATGAAAAGGCTGATGATCCAGGGCCTGACCCAGATGCACAAGGAAGGCAAGAGCTTCGCTCTGCTCTACCCCTACTCCATCCCGCTGTACCACCATCTGGGCTGGGAGATCATCTCCAACAAAATTTCCTACAACATCAAGGACCGTCAGATCCCGACGAAAGTTTCTGCGCCCGGCTATGTGCGCCGCGTCAGCTGGGACAACACCGAGTTTCACGAACTGCACTCCCACTTTGCATCCATCACCCACGGGTGTCTGTTCCGCAACTCGCTGGCGTGGGAGGAATACTGGCGCTGGGATGAGGACGACACCAATGTGGCCGTCTATTATAATGTGAAAGACAAGCCCTGCGGCTACATGGTGTACCTCATCAAGAACGACATCATGCACATCAAGGAAATGATCTACCTGAACCGTGAAGCCCAGAAGGGCCTGTGGGAATACATCCACGCCCACGATTCCATGATCGATGAAGTGCATGGCAACACCTATTTCAGTGAGCCCATCGCCTTTGAGATGGACGACGGCGACATCAAAGAGACCATCCGCCCTTACGCCATGGGCCGCATCGTGGATGTGAAGAGTTTCCTGGAAGATTATCCCTGCGACCCGGACGGCGGAGAACTGTGCATTGAACTGGAGATCGAAGACACGCTTCTGCCCTGGAACGACCGCACCTTCCGCATCCGGTTTGCCGACGGCGGCTGTGAGCTGACCGACGCGCCCGCCGAATACCACCTGAAAATGGGCATCGGCACACTTTCCACCCTGCTGCTGGGCTATAAGACTGCAGAACGTCTTTACGAGCTGGAGCGCATCGAGGGCCGGGAAGAAGCCGTGGAGCGGCTGGACGATGTGCTGTTCCACAAGATCCCGTATATCTCGGATTACATCTAAGAAAAAATCCCCCAGTCACCTTCGGTGACAGCCCCCTCGGAGATGGGGCCTTTGGCAAAACTGGAAACTTTTCCGCGCTGCCAAAGGCTCCCTCTTTGAGGGAGCTGTCAAGCCCAAAAGGCTTGACTGAGGGAGTTTTTTTACTGTTCTGCAAACTGTTCCTGCTCCTTGGCGAGGTTCTTTTCCACCGTCCAGAACACCAGCAGCAGCATGCCTGCGATCACATAGCAGAGGGTCTCCGTCCAGATATATCCCGCTGAGATCACATGCTGCACCGGCAGGCTCTGGGCTGCGCGGCCCAAAGCCACATCTGCATACTGGTCATAGCCGGAGCGGGCCAGCGCTGCGCTGAAAACCGCATTCGCAACGGGGGCGCTCGCCGCACCCAGAGAGCTGTACACCGACATGGTAAGGCCGTCGGTGCGGATGCCAGTGCGGTACTCCACATGGTCAATGACATCGGCGATCATGGCCACGATCAGGTAGCAGGTGGGCGCAGAGCCAAAGCACTTGATGGCAATGCCCACCGCCGCCGGGACGATTCGCCCCTGCGCAAGCCCGGCTATCACGCCGCCCGCCGCGCCCAGCAGCAGGCAGACGCCGCACACCCTGCGCTTGCCGAACCGATTCGCCAGCGGCAGCAGAAAGGCCGACGCCGCCGTCATGGGCAGCGCGCCCATCATGGTCAGCAGCGACTGCGACGCACCCCATGCCCCGGCATTGCCCAGAAAGGTGTTGTCCACCACCCACTTGCAATAGTAGGTCATGGTGCCGTTTTTCAGCGAACCGCTCCACTGGAACAGCAGGTAAAACACCATGATGATCCACCACATGCGGTCAGTGACCACTGCTCCGATCTGTTTCCGCAGGCTGACCGACTGTTTTTTTGCCGCCGGCTGCACTGCGGGCGGTTCCTTTGCAGCTTCAAACTCATCCTCCGGGCCGTACAGGCCTGCCATGATCTGCCGCTCTTCCGTCACACGCTCCCGCGTGTAGGCAAACTGCAGATAGATGGTGACGCCGGTAAAAATGCCAATACCCAGCATGGTGAGGAACCACCGGTGCAGATCGTCTTTCAGGGCAAAGGACACCAGCATGGGGAACACCATGCTGCATGCGCCCATCACGCCCAGACCCATCATGCTGCTGATGGATGCCAGCACGCCGCGCTGTTTGCTGTCGCGGGTGGACACAAGGATCATGATGTTGCTGGCTGTGCTGTAAATGGGCGATGCGAACGCGTAATAAAGGTTATAGGCGATGGCGATCCACACCATCCGCGCAGTGCCGCGGAAAGGCACGATGAACATCAGCACGCAGGCTGATGACAGTGTGAACGCCGACAGCAGCAGCCAGGGCCTCGCTTTGCCCGCCAGAGCGCGGGTGCGCTCGATGAGCTGGCCCACCACAAGGTTCGTCGCCACAATGAGCACCGTGGACACCAGCTGCAGCCGGGTGAGGAACTGCAGATCCAGACGCAGAACATCGGTGAAATAACTCTGCAGGATGCTGGTGAAGATGCTGCTGGACACCGTGGCACCCATGGGCCCGAGGATGTAGCCGAACAGCATTTCCGGCAGCTGCACCTTTTCCGACCGGACCCGCGAACGGGCAAAGCGGCTGTTCCAGAAGCTTTTCTTTCGCATGAAATGCGTTTTCCTTTCCCTCTGCCGGGCGCGCCCGGCAGAGTTTTCTTTCTCTTACTCCAAGGTACATCATAACACATTTTCACAAAAATCGGAACTGTCTTCCCGAAAAAACAACCGTTTTGCCAGCAAAGCACCGAAATTGTATAGAAAATGCAGAACCGCCCCGGGGAATCTCCGGGGCGGTTCTGCAGGCTTTATGGTATCACTTCAGATTGAAGGGGATGGCGTTTTACTCAGCGTCGGTGCGGTTCTTCTTGAGCAGGCTCAGGATCACAGCACCCAGCACACTGCCCACGGCCAGAGCCACGCAGTACAGCGCTGCATGGTCAACCACCGGGAACACGAAGATGCCGCCGTGAGGTGCCCGCAGGGCACAGCCGAAGGTCATGGACAGAGCACCAGCCACTGCTGCACCGGCCACACAGCTGGGCAGGATACGCAGCGGATCGGCTGCGGCGTAGGGAATAGCACCCTCGGTGACGAAGCACAGGCCCATGACGTAGTTCACGATGCCGTTGCGGCGCTCGTCGGCAGTCCACTTCTTGGGGCAGAAGGTGGTGGACAGTGCGATGGCGATGGGAGGAACCATGCCGCCCACCATGACAGCAGCCATGACTTCATAGTTGCCGGAGGCAAGGGCTGCAGTGCCGAAGACATAAGCTGCCTTGTTGAAGGGGCCGCCCATATCGATGCTCATCATGCCGGCCACGATGGCACCCAGCAGCACTTTGGAAGTGCCGCCCATGGCGTTCAGCCAGTTGGTCATGGCAGTGTTGATCATGCCCATGACCGGATTGATGCCGCACATCACCGCGCCGATGATGAGCATACCGCCCAGCGGGTAAATGAGCATGGGACGAATGCCGTTCAGGCTGGCGGGGAGCTTTTCGGTGATCTTTTTCAGGAACTCGACGATGTAGCCCGCTGCGAAGCCGGCCAGCAGAGCTGCCAGGAAGCCGCCGGAGATGCCGGTGGTGTCACCGTTTGCGATGCCTGCAAAGTTGGTGCCGTTCATGGCCAGCACACCGCCCACGAAGCCCACAGCCAGACCCGGACGGTCTGCAATGGACATGGCGATGAAGGCCGACAGGATGGGCAGCATGTAGCCGAAAGCGGCGCCGCCCACCGTCTTGAAGAAAGCAGCCACCGGGGTGTTCATACCAAAGTTGGAGGGGTCGATGGTGTAATCGTCCAGCAGGAAGGCCAGCGCGATCATGATGCCGCCGCCCACCACGAAGGGCAGCATGTGGGAAACGCCGTTCATCAGGTTCTTGTACAGGCTGCGGCCGAAGCTGTCCTTGGTGGAAGCATCATCCGCAGCTTCTGCACCGCCCTCGGCGTGGTAGACCGGCACTTCGCCGTGCACGATCTTCTTGATGAGTTCTTCGGGCTTGTGGATGCCGTCGTCCACACGGGTGAACAGCACCGGCTTGCCATCAAAGCGGGCGGTCTCCACCTTCTTCTCTGCGGCCACGATGATACCGTCGCAGTTTGCGATCTCTTCTTTGGTCAGGATGTTCTTTGCGCCGTCCGAACCGTTGGTTTCCACCTTGGTGGGCAGGCCCAGCTTGTCGCCGGCCTTGGTCAGGGCTTCTGCGGCCATGTAAGTGTGGGCGATGCCGTTGACACAGGCAGTGACTGCCAGAATGCGGTAGCCGTTCTGGGGAATTTCCTGCTGGGTGAAGCTCTCCGCACCGAACTGGGCTTCCTCCTGCGCATCGATGCAGTCCAGAAATTCCGCCGGAGTCTTAGCAGCCTTCAGCTTGGCCACAAAGTCCTCGTTCATCAGCATCTGCATCATGCGGGCCAGCATATCCACATGCAGGCTTCCGTTCTCCGGGGCCGCAATGGCGAACAGAAGATCGGTGGTGCCGTCGTCTTCAGCGTTGTACTGCACCGGTTTGGTCAGCCGCAGGGCTGCCAGACTGGGCCGGGTGACCACATTGGTCTTGGCATGGGGCACCGTGATGCCGTTGTCCACATAGGTGGAGCCTTCCGCCTCGCGGGCATAAAGGGCCTTTTTGTAGGCGTCCTTGTCGGTGATGTTGCCGTGGGTGGCCTGCAATTCCACCAGACGGCTGATGATCTGCTCCTGATTTTCCAGAGCTTCATCCAGTGCGATGGACTGCGCGGTAAATAACTCCGTGATACGCATGATTATTGCTCCCTTCTTATATAAGGCTTCCCCCTCGGGGGAAGCTGTCACCGCAGGTGACTGATGAGGGGCAGTCATCTTCTGAAGCCGCTCCAATAAAGCGGCATCTAGCCACTGTTTCCCCTCATCCGCTTCACTTCGTTCAGCACCTTCCCCCGAGGGGGAAAGCTTCAAAAGCTACACCTTAAATCTGCTTCAGCAGCTCTTCGATTTTTTCTTTTGTGGCAAGGCCCAGACTGAACGCCGTGGCGCTGCCGCAGGCAGTGCCCAGACGCAGCGCAAAAGCATAGCTCCGGGTCTGCATCCAGCCGGCCACGAAACCGGCCACCATGCTGTCGCCTGCGCCTACGCTGTTGACGACCTTGCCCTTGGGACAGCCGATGCGGTGCACTTCGCCGCTTTCGTCCACCAGCAGCGCACCGTCTCCGGCCATGCTCACCAGCACATTCCGGGCACCTTTTTCCTGCAGGGTGCGGGCGGCGGCAATGATCTCATCATCCGTTTTCAGCACCCTGCCCACGATCTCGCCCAGCTCGTGATTGTTGGGCTTGATGAGGAAGGGGTGGTACTGCAGAACATTCACCAGCAGGTCGCGGGTGGCGTCCACCACAGCCCGCACGCCCTTGCCCTGCAGCCGGGCCAGCAGGCGCTCATAGGTGTCCTGCGAAAGGCTCTTGGGGATGCTGCCCGCCAGAATGAGGATGTCGTCTTCGCCCAGCTGATCCAGCTGTGCCTCCAGCTGCTGCATGGCACTTTCCGGGATATCCGGGCCCGCGCCATTCAGCTCGGTTTCCTGCCCGGCCTTGATCTTCACATTGATGCGGGTCATGCCGTTTTCCAGATGCACGAAGTCGGTCTTCAGCCCCTGCGCGGCCAGACCGCGCTCCAGCCATGCGCCGGTCTCACCGGCCACAAAGCCCAGCGCCACGCTCTCGCAGCCCAGCTGTGCCAGCACGCCGGACACATTGATGCCCTTGCCGCCCAGCACACAGTCTTCACCGTTTGCGCGGTTGACCTCGCCCACTTCCAGCGGCGCGTCCAGACGCACCACATAATCGATGGCCGGATTGAATGTTACGGTGTAGATCATCGTTCCGTCTCCTTTACCAGTGTGAATTGTTTGTATTTCGGGTTGGGACAGCGGTTGGTGAGGATGGCCCCGCCCTGCAGGTCGGCGATCACAGCCGGATAGATGCGGGCGAACTTGGCGTCATCCACAAGGAACCAGGCTTCCCGTGCCCGGCGCACCGCTGTCGCCTTGACAGCAGCTTCCTCGGGGTCCGGGGTCGTGAAGCCCGCTTCCAGTGCCACACCGTTGGCTCCCATAAAAGCTTTTGTGAAGTTATACTGCTGCAGGCTTCCCACTGTGGGTGCGCCCACAATTGCTTCGGTCTGGGGCCGCAGCAGCCCGCCGGGCAGGTACACCCGGCAGCCCTTCTGGGCCAGCGCCCGGGCATGGGCCACGCCGTTGGTCACATAGCTGGCCTTGAGGGCATCCCCTGCCAGCGCCCGCACCAGTTCCAGCGTGGTGGAGCCGGCATCAATGAACACGAAATCGTCGGCGTTGATGAGCTGTGCTGCCGCCTGAGCAATGCTGCACTTCTGTTCCACTGCCTGCGTTTCCTTGGCTTCCATGGTAGGCTCGTCAGCCAGAAAGCGGCTGTCCGGCAGGGTGGCGCCACCGTGGACTTTGTTCAGCTTGCCCATCCGGTCAAGTTCGGTCAGGTCGCGGCGGATGGTAGATTCACTGGTGTTCAGCGCCTCGCACAGTTCCTGCACTGTGACGGTGCGCTGACGGTTCAGCTGTTCCAAAATCAGGCTGAAACGTTCTTCTGCCAGCATCTGCATCCTCTCCTTTGATGTATTTTATATTTGACGGTTCGTGACCGTTTGTGAATCATTTTGGTTGATTGCATCTTTATTATAGCAAATTTTCCGTCAAAATCAATCAGTTTCAGTCATTTTCATTCACAAAGAATCGTGTCAATTTTTGTGCACAGCATACAAGAAGTGGGATACAAGCAGAAAGACCCGGCCAGAGCAAGCTCTGGCCGGGTCTTTCTTTGATGGATTTTGATTATTTACGCATCCGAACGGGAGTAAGCGTTCTTCATCTGGCAGCTCAGCTCAAACAGAACCTTGTCCAGCGTGTCAGAAGCCTTTTCTTTCAGCATGGCGGCAATGGCGTTGTTGGCTTCCACACGCAGGGCGGCGGACTTTCCGGCATCCGGCTCTGCGGCCATCTTTGCGTCGTAGGTGTTCAGAAGAGCCCGTGCGGCAGAGACGACGGCTTCGGCGTAGCGCTCGATGTGGATCAGCGACTTGCTGTAGGAAGCATCGGTCATGGCGGCGATCATGCGGCTGACCCAGTAGAAGTTGTCGGTGGAGACAGTTCCGGTGGTGTTGGCCAGATAATCCGGTGTGGAGTCCACATTAGCGTAGAAGGGCACCATGGTATTAAAGGCGTTGGATGCATAGGCGATCCATTCAATGGCGCGGAACTGCTCCGGCACATCCGGGCGCAGCTGCATCAGAGCCATGAAATCGTTGCGGTTGATGCCGATGGAACGGTAAGCGCCCTTCATGCTCTTGTCGCCGTAGGTCAGGTAGGGGTCATAGGGCGTGCCCTGGAAGTGACCAGACAGCACATACTTCACCTCTTCCGGGGTGATCTTTTTCTCCGGCACCATGCACCAGGGCAGATCATCGGAGCGGGGACCGTAGTCGGCATCCGGGCCGTCCCACACCCAGGTGGTGGGGTTCAGATGGCGCAGGATCCACCATGCACGGGGCGTGTTATACACATGGTCTGCGTCGTCGTGGCTGCCAAATGCATCCCGCGGGTTCAGGCTGCCGTCTGTGGAGAGGTTCAGGTGATTCTTCTCGATGAACTCTTTCAGGTCGGCGGAGCACATGTGCTCCTTCTGCTCACCGAGAGCATCTTCCAGATCAAAGTTGTCGATGCCCAACTGGTTCGGCATGACCACATAGCTGTCGTCCGGCACGCGGCGGGCCATCCAGTGGTGCCCGCCGATGGTCTCCAGCCACCAGATCTCGTCCACATCCTGAAATGCGATGCCGTTCATCTCGTAGGTACCGTAGGTTTCCAGCAGCCTGCCCAGCCGCTGCACACCCTCACGGGCCGAATGAATGTAGGGCAGGGTCAGGTAAACGATATCCTCTTCGCCAATGCCGCCGGGCACCTCGGGCGTTCCTCCCTTTGCCGGGCGGTACTCCACCAGCGGGTCAGCGCCCAGCACGCGGGAGTTGGAGGTGATGGTCTCGGTGGCAGTCATGGCCACATTGGCCGCGTTCACACCGCCTGCCGCCCAGATGCCCTTGCCCTCCACAGCATTGGGCATGGCGGTGAAGCGCAGTGCTCCCTCAGGCATGGGAACTTCCACATGGGAAAGCACACTGCGGTAGATCTTGGGCAGTTCTTCCGGGTGCACCACGGCGAACTTTTTCGCGGTGAAGTGGCCCGCACCGGAATCGTCGTTGCGGGCGATCATGGTGGAGCCATCATAAGAAGCATTTTTGCCGACCAGAATTGTCGTACAAGCCATATTGATTTCCTCCATTTGGGTTTGTTGTAATTTACTAGGGCTATTGTAGCCTTTTTTGAACAGAAAGGCAAGGGGCTAGGATGGCATTGCCGCCGTCCACTCCGTCCTGTGAGCGCTTTCCTGTATTCAGCTTGCGGTACGGCAGGCCAGCAGATCGCTTTCCACGCAAATGCAGCGGGGCATTCCATCCCCCGCCCTCCCGCCTGCGGCGGCAGGGGACCCACCCGACGGGAAGTGCGAGGGCTGCCCCACGCTGGAGGTCTGGCGAGCGTCAGCAGGACGGAGTGTCCGAAGCCGAGTCCAAAGACCGCAAAAAGGCCGCCGTGCGTACCAATCGCACAGCGGCCGGAGAGATAGGCTTTTTTCAGTTGTTACTCGGCAGTCCAGTAGAAGTCATCGCCGGGCAGTTCGCCGCCCACAGCGGCGGGGTCTGCGTCAAACAGCACCTGCAGATAAGCAGATGCGTTGGTCTTGAGGTCGTCGCCGGTCAGGCAGACGATGTTGCAGTTGGGCAGAGCCTTCTTGGCGATGGCAGCCTTAGCCACAACGCCCTGCTCCTCACACAGGGCGGCAGTGCCGTCCAGATCGGTGTTGGCGGCGTCCACGCTCTTGGCGTAGTCGGTCAGGAATGCGGCCACCACGTCGGGGTGCTCTTCGGCGTACTCCTTGCGCACCACGGTCACACCGGTGATGAGTTGGGTGTCGCAGACCTTGTTCCACTCCTCGGTCAGATTCAGGGCCACGCGCAGAGTGTCATCCTGCAGGCCGGCAGCAGTCACATAGGGCTCGGGCAGAACAGCAATGGCATTCTCGGCATTTGCCATCTGTGCGGTGACCTCGGTAGCCTCGCTGTAATATTCAATGGTCACGTCCTTGTCCGGTTCAATGCCGTTCTGAGTCAGCAGGTAGCGCAGAACGTATTCCGGCGTGGTGCCCTTGCCGGTGGACAGGATGGTGCGGCCCTTCAGGTCAGCCATGGACTGGACGGTGTCGCCGCCTTTTTCCACCACATACAGCACGCCCAGCGTGTTGACGGCCACAGCCTGAATGCCGCCGCTGGTCTTCTGGTAGAGAGTTGCAGCCAGGTTGGCCGGGATAGCAGCCATGTCCAGCTCGCCCTTCATCAACAGGGGAACGATCTCGTCCGCAGCGCCGTAGAGCTGCAGATCATAATCCATGGATGCGGTGCCGTCCTGCTCCATGCTGAGCAGGTTGACCAGACCCATGGTGGTGGGTCCCTTCAGGCCGGCGATGCGCAGGGCATCAGTGGTGGACAGTTCTTTGACTTCCTCGCTGGAAGCAGCCTCAGAAGAAGCGGCTTCGCTGGAAGCAGCCGCGCTGGATGCAACGGAGCTGGATGCTGCACCGCCGCAGGCAGCCAGGCTCAGCGCCATGGTCAGCGCCAGCAACAGAGAAACGATTTTTTTCATGTGTGAGTACCTTCCTCTTTCCTCGCAAGACCGCCCTCTTCCCCCGCCGGGGCCTGCCCGCAGGCAGATGGGTCGGTCTTTTTCAAAATTTCACAAAGCAAATTTTCAAAATCATTTGCTTTGCGGGTCTAAGTTTACTATAATAGGGATAAAAATACCGTTGCGTGTGCAACGGAATTGCAGGAGGGCTGTGGGAGCCTGAGTCTTTCCCACGGGTTTGCGATGAAAAGTTATCTTCCGCTGTTACAATCCACCTCTCTTTTTGCCGGTCTCACCGCCGAGGAGCTGCAGACGCTCCTTTCTCAGCTGGGAGCCGTCGTGCGCAGCTACGGCAAGGGCGAAGCCCTTGTGATGGCCGGGGAGCCCAACCGCCGGGTGGGTGTTGTGCTGGCTGGTGCGCTGGAGGCTTACCGCCCCGGGCCGCAGGGTGCACGCATCCCCATCACACACATGGAACCGGGCGGCGTGTTCGGCGATGTGCTGGGCGGCTCCAGCCTTGCCAGCCCGGTGACAGTGCTGGCTGCCGGGCCCTGCGAAGTTCTGCTCATCCCTTATGAGCGGCTGCTGCTTTCGGATGGCAGCCCTGCCCACCAGCGGGCACTGCAGAACCTTGTGCGCACCATCAGCGACAAATATTTTTCGCTCTCCCGCCGCATCGACCTGCTGGTGCTCAAAAGCCTGCGGGCCAAGGTGTGCGCTTATCTGCTCAGCGAGGCAGAGCGGGCCGGGAGCCTGACTTTCAGCATTCCGTTTTCCCGCATCCAACTGGCAGATTACCTCAACTGTGACCGCAGCGCCCTCAGCCGTGAGCTGAGCCAGATGCAGCGGGACGGCCTGCTGGATACCTATAAGAGCAGTTTCAAACTGCTGGAACCGGCCATGCTGAAGCAAATGGTGCAGTGAGCTGAACCATTTAAAATAGCCACCGCGTTCGCTTTGGCTATATTCAGTGGAAATTTTATTTTTATATTCGAGTTTTAGAAAAATCTGCGGATTTTTCTAAAACTCTTTTTCACTGAAAGGGCCGCAACCGTCAGCGGCATCTTATTTATTGAATAAGGAGCATTTTCAATATGTCCAAACCGATTCTCTGGATCGTGATCCCCTGCTATAACGAAGAACAGGTGCTGCCCATCACAGCACCTATGTTTCTGGAAAAGATCAACAGTCTGTCTGCACAGGGCCTTGTGAGCGAAAAAAGCCGAGTGCTTTTCGTGAATGACGGCTCCAAAGACAAGACCTGGGAGCTCATTCAGAGCTTTGCCGCCCAGGATGAGCACTTCATCGGCATCTCCCAGAGCCGCAACCGCGGCCACCAGAACGCCGTGCTGGCGGGCCTGATGGAAGCGCTGCACAGCGGCACCTGCGACATCACCATCTCCATCGACTGCGACGGTCAGGATGACATCAACGCCATGGACGAGATGGTCAAAAAATATCTGGACGGTGCCGAGGTGGTGTACGGTGTGCGCAGCCGCCGGGACACTGACACTTTCTTCAAGCGGTTCACCGCCGAGGGCTTCTACCACGTCATGAACGCTTTGGGCGCGGATATCGTGTTCAACCACGCCGATTACCGGCTCATCAGCACCCGCGTGCTGGAGAGCTTTGCGGATTACAAAGAGGTCAATATCTTCCTGCGCGGCATGGTGCCGCTGGTGGGCTTCAAAAGCGAGGTCGTCACCTATGAGCGCCACGAACGTCTGGCCGGCGAGAGCCACTATCCGCTGAGCAAGATGCTGGCACTGGCCTTTGACGGCATCACCAGCCTGTCCAACAAGCCCATCCGCATCATCACCGGAGCCGGCATCGTGGTCAGCCTGATCAGCTTTATCGGCGTGATCTGGGCCATCATCGAAGCTGCCATGGGCAGCGTGGTGGCCGGCTGGGCATCCACGATCTGCATCGTCTGCTTTGTGGGAGGCGTTCAGCTGATATGCTTGGGCGTCATCGGCGAGTATATCGGCAAAATTTATATGGAAACCAAGGCTCGCCCACGCTACATCATCAGTGAGCGCACCTGGGCCCCCTACGAAAGGAAGTATCACGGATGAGCAAACAGAGCTGGCGGGGCAGCACCCTGCTGAACCCGGAACCGCCGGTGCTGGTCTCCTGCGGCGGGCTGGAAAAGCCCAACCTTATCACCATCGGCTGGACCGGCACCATCTGCACCCAGCCCAGCATGGTGAGCATCAGCGTCCGGCCGGAGCGCTACAGCCACCATCTTATCAAGGAGAGCGGGCAGTTTGCCATCAATCTGCCCACTGAAGCGCTGGTGCGTTCCATCGACTGGTGCGGCGTAAAGAGCGGCCGTGATGTGGACAAATTCGCCGCCTGCGGCCTGCATTCTGCCCCCGGCAGTGTGCTGACCGACTGCCCGATTCTGGAAGAAAGCCCGGTGAATTTGGAATGCCGCGTCACCCAGTGCATCCCGCTGGGCAGTCATGACCTGTTCCTTGCCGAAGTTGTGGCCTGCGACGTAGACGAAAGCCTGCTGGACGAAACCGGCAAATTGTGTCTTGATAAAGCCAAGCTCATCGTCTACAGCCATGGTGAATATCTGGCGCTGGGCAAAAAGCTGGGCACCTTCGGGTACAGTGTCAGAAAGAAAAAGCCGATAAAGCGCAGAAAATAATTTGCGTTTTACCGCTTGACTTTTACCTGAAATTGCATATACTAAAGGTAGGCAATGAGATGAAGGCCTGTTCCGTGGTTACCACGAAATAACGAAGCCCCCCGGTAGTGTCAGTACCGGGGGGCTTCTTCTGTCAGTGCTTGCTGCCCTTGAAGTTCAGACTGTTAAGCCACTTGCACAGGAAGTAGGCTACAACCTGTGCTCCAACAGACTGAATAAATGAGATGAAAGCTTCCATGGTTCCACCTCCTTTCCGCGGTTAGGGGAATGGAGAAGGGCCGCAAAAGCAGTATAACATAAAAACCAGTATCGCGCAATTTTGCTGCGATACCGGTTTTCTTTTGCATTTAACCTTCGTGCTTCACGCGCTGGATCTCGCCCAGATCGTAGGGGGTGTTCTGGTAGACGTAATAGTTCAGCCAGTTCTCGTACAGCAGATGGGCGTGGGCACGCCAGCGGAACAGCGGCGGCTTCGCCGGGTCGTCATCCGGGTAGTAGTTCACCGGTACATGGATGGGCAGGCCCTTGTCCACGTCGCGGCGGTACTCGGCGTCCAGTGTGTACTTGTCGTATTCCGGGTGGCCGGTGACGAAGATCTGCCGTCCGTTCTCGGTGCTCATGAGGAAGGGCCCGGCCACGTCGCTTTCGGCAAGGATGCGCAGTGCCTTGCAGTTGTCCACATCCTCGCGGCTGATGCCGGTGTGGCGGCTGTGGGGCGCATAGAACACTTCATCAAAGCCGCGCACCAGCGGGTTTGCCGGACGGGTGACCCGGTGCTCGAACACGCCGAACATCTTTTCCGGCAGCAATTCCTTGTGCACACCGTAATGGTAATACAGGCCCGCCTGTGCGCCCCAGCACACATGCATCGTGGAGTAAACATTCGTCTCGCTGAAATCCATGATCTCGCACAGCTCCGGCCAGTAGTCCACCTGCTCAAAATCCATGGTCTCCACCGGTGCACCGGTGATGATCATGCCGTCGTAGCGGTTGTTCTTCACCTCGTCGAAGGTCTTATAAAAGGATTCAAGATGCGCCGCTGAGACATGAGTTGCCGCATGGCTGGCCGTCTGCAGCAGGGTCATATGCACCTGAATGGGCGTGTTGGCCAGCAGGCGAGCGATCTGAGTCTCGGTGGTGATTTTGGTGGGCATCAGGTTGAGGATCAAAATCTCCAGCGGGCGGATATGCTGGGCGAGGGCACGCTCGCGGTGCATGACGAAAATGTTTTCGTTATACAGGGCATCGTAAGCGGGCAGGGTCTTGGGGATGATCAGCGGCATAGTGTCGTACTCCTAACGATTTAGAATAGCCTCCGCTGCGCTCTAGCGATACGCAGAGGAATTTTCTTTTTATATTTTGCAATTTCTCAAAATCTGCGGGTCTTGAGAAATTGCTTTTTCACGGGAAAGGGCCCAAACCGACAGATGCTGCTGAACAGAACTCCTTCCGTCATCGCTGACGCGATGCCACCTCCCTCTGAGAGGGAGGCTTTTAGGCCCCCTCCCCGAGGGGGCTGTCGCCGAAGGGCGACTGGGGGAGTTTATTCTTTAGATCTTATCCAGCGCCTGGGCGATATCGGCGATGAGGTCTTCGCTGCTTTCCAGACCGCAGCTCATGCGCACCAGCTCTGCAGGCACACCGGCAGCTTTCAGCTGTTCGTCGTTCATCTGGCGGTGGGTGCTGGATGCGGGGTTCAGGCAGCAGGTGCGGGCGTCGGCCACATGGGTCTCGATGGCAGCCAGCTTCAGTTCCTTCATAAAGGTGCTTGCAGCTTCGCGGCCGCCGGCCAGACCAAAGCTGACCACGCCGCAGCTGCCATTCGGCAGATATTTTTCAGCCAGAGCATGGTAGGGGCTGGATTCCAGACCGCAGTAGTTGACATAGGCCACCTTCGGGTGTGCTTCCAGGAACTTTGCCACGGCCATGCCGTTCTCGCAGTGGCGCTGCATACGGACATGCAGGCTTTCCAGACCAAGGTTCAGCATGTAGGCGTTCATGGGGGACTGCATGGAGCCGAAGTCGCGCATCAGCTGGGCAGTGGCCTTGGTGATGAATGCGCCTTCCTTGCCGAAGCGCTCGGCGTAGGTGATGCCGTGGTAGCTGTCGTCCGGGGTGCACAGGCCGGGGAACTTCTCGGCGTGTGCCATCCAGTCAAACTTGCCGCTGTCCACGATGGCGCCGCCCAGCACAGCGCCGTGGCCGTCCATGTACTTGGTGGTGGAGTGGGTCACGATGTCTGCGCCCCACTCAAAGGGGCGGCAGTTGACCGGGGTCGGGAAGGTGTTGTCCACGATCAGCGGCACACCGTGGGCGTGAGCGGCCTTGGCAAACTTTTCGATGTCCAGCACGGTCAGGGCCGGGTTTGCAATGGTCTCGCCGAACACGACCTTGGTGTTGGGCCGGAAGGCGGCGTTCAGTTCTTCTTCGGTGCACAGCGGGTCCACGAAGGTAGCTTCAATGCCCATCTTCTTCATGGTGACGGAGATCAGGTTGAAGGTGCCGCCGTAGATGGTGCTGGATGCCACGATGTGGTCGCCTGCTTCGCAGAGATTGAACAGTGCGAAGAAGTTTGCGGCCTGACCACTGCTGGTCAGCATGGCGGCGGTGCCGCCCTCCAGCTCACAGATCTTCTTGGCCACGAGATCACAGGTGGGGTTCTGCAAACGGGAATAGAAGTAGCCGTCAGCCTCAAGGTCAAACAGCTTGCCCATATCCTCGCTGGTGGCATACTTGAATGTGGTGGACTGAATGATGGGGATCTGGCGGGGTTCGCCGTTGCCGGGGGTGTAACCGCCCTGAACACAGATGGTATCACGATTCATACTACATACTCCTTTACTGGGTTTGTCCATATAGCACAATTCCCCGCAGGAGTGCAGATGCCTCCGGCGGGGAATTGAAACGTTAAATTTTTCCCTGCCGGATGGGCAGTTTGGCACGGAACTCCTTCCGTCATCGCTGACGCGATGCCACCTTCCTCAAAGAGGGAGGCTTTGGCAATAACGGAAAGTTTTCCTTTTCGTCAGAAGCTCCCTCTCCGAGGGAGCTGGCGCACGAAGTGCGACGGAAGGAGTTTACTTCCGCAGTCTCTTATCGCTCTTGGTGGCCCATGCGGTGCCCACGGTCTGGAACACCTGAACCATCAGCACCAGCAGGATGACGCAGACGATCATGATGTCGGTCTGATAGCGGTAGTAGCCATAGGACAGGGCGATCTTGCCCAGACCGCCGCCGCCGATAACGCCCGACATCGCCGAGTAGCCCAGAATGGTGGTCAGGGCGGTGGTCATGCTGGAGATCAGGCCGGGCAGGCACTCAGGGATCATCACTTTGGTGATGATCTGGAACGGGGTCGCGCCCATGCTCTGAGCAGCTTCCACCACACCCTCGTCCAGTTCGCGCAGGCTGGTCTCCACCAGACGTGCCACGAACGGGAACGCTGCAACCACCAGCGGAACGATGGTAGCCTTGGTGCCCACCGTGGTGCCCATGATGGCACGGGTGAGCGGGAACACGCAGATCATCAAAATCAGGAACGGCACACTGCGCAGGATGTTGATGACAATGTTCAGGATGTGCATCAGCCAGCCGGGCAGGGGCAGAACGCCGTCCTTGTCACCGGCCACCAGCAGCACACCCAGCGGCAGGCCCAGCACCAGCGCAAAAGCAGTGGAAAGGACTGTCACATAAAAAGTCTCCCAGATGGCAAAGCCATAATCTGCAACGCTCATTCGCCGGTCACCTCCTCTACCGTCACTCCGGGCTGGCTGCGGATGTATGCAGCCGCCTGTTTTGCCTGCTCCACATCGGCAGGCAGCTTGAGCAGCATGGAGCCGTAGCACTGGCCGCTCAGATCACGGGTGTCAGCGCTGAGCACCGACACCAGAATACCCTTTTCAGCCGCAAGGCTTGCCACCAGCGGCTTTGCGGTGGAGGAACCGTTGAAGGTGACGCGCACCACATGGTCGTCCGGCGCAAAGCTGGACAGATCCCGTGCAGCGCTGCCGCCATTGGGTGCCACCAGACGTTTGGCTGCAGCCGTTTTGGGGTTGGCGAAGATCTCCTGCACGGAGCCCTCTTCCACCACGACGCCGCCGTCCAGGATCGCAACATGATCGCAGATCTCTTCCACAACGCTCATCTGATGGGTGATGACCACAACCGTGATGCCCAGCTTCTTGTTGATGTCCTTGATCAGGGTCAGGATGGCATGGGTGGTGTTGGGGTCCAGAGCGCTGGTGGCCTCGTCGCAGAGCAGGACTTTCGGGTCGGTTGCCAGTGCGCGTGCAATGGCAATGCGCTGCTTCTGGCCGCCGGACAGCTGGGCCGGGTAGGCGTTTGCCTTGTCAGGCAGGCCCACCACTTCCAGCAGTTCCCGGGCACGCTTTTCAGCATCCGCCTTCTTCACACCGGCCAGCTCCATCGGGAAGCAGATGTTCTTCAGGCAGCTGCGCTGCATCAGCAGGTTGAACTGCTGGAAGATCATGGTGATGTCCCGGCGGCGCTCACGCAGCTGTGCGGGCGTCAGGCTCTCCATGGCGGTGCCGTCGATGACGACGCTGCCCTCGGTGGGGCGCTCCAGCAGGTTGATGCAGCGCACCAGCGTGGATTTGCCCGCGCCGGACATGCCGATGATGCCGTAAATGGAACCGTCCGGAATGGTCAGGTTGATGTCCTTCAGCGCGTTCACCGCGCCGTCCTTCATCTGGAAAGTCTTGGAAAGATGTTTGATCTCGATCACAGAAATTGCTCCTTGCTGTTTTTGGCTTCCCCCTCGGGGGAAGCTGTCGCGTCAGCGACTGATGAGGGGAAGTTATCGTTTGACTCCGGCTGCGGGAAGCGGTATCTGCCCACTGCTACCCCTCATCCGTTATTGCTGGCGCAATGCCACCTTCCCCCAAGGGGGAAGGCTTTTTCAGCTTAGCCCTCGATCGGTGCCAGGCTGTCCTGCTTGCCGCCGTAGATGCCCATGGGCTCAACGTGGATGCCGGCAACAGTCACCAGATGGGTGCCATGCTCTGCATTGAAGTCGTCCAGATACGGCTGATGCTGGAAGTAGTTGGTGTCGCACTGGCCGTCCTCAACGATGTTGTTGGGGATGATGTAGTCATCGTACTCCTGGATGTCCAGAGTGATGCCCTTTTCAGCCAGGATGTCCTTGCAGATCTCCAGCACCTCGCAGTGGGGAGCCGGGGTAGCAGCGCAGCTGACGGTCTCGCCGTTCAGTGCGTCATAGTCGATGGAGGAATCATAGCCGTCGGTGGGGTTCTCCACAACGGACACCACAGCGCCCTTGTAGTTCTCATCCATGAAGTCCTTGACCTTCTGGCTCTGCAGAGCAGCGGCCAGAGCCTTGATCTTGGGCTCTTCCTGGTTGCCGTCCTTGCAGACCAGAATGTTGACGTAAGCAGAGGTGCCGTCTTCCATAGCCAGAGCGTCGGTCATGGGATCCAGACCAGCAGAGATGGCGTAGTTGGAGTTGATGACAGCGTAATCCTCGTCCTGCAGGACATTGGGCACCTGAGCTGCCTCCACCTCATCGACGGTAACGTTCAGGGGGTTCTCCTCGATGTCCTTTGCGGTTGCGGTCAGGCCGGCGTCAGCCTTCAGCTTGAAGAAGCCGTTCTTCTCCAGCAGGGTCAGAGCGCGTGCCTCGTTGGTGGTGTCGTTGGGCACAGCCACCTTCACCTTGTCCAGCTTGGCCACAGCAGAAGCAGCCTCAGAAGAAGCGGCAGTGCTGGAAGCAGCGGAAGAAGCGGTGGAAGATGCGGAGCCGCCGCATGCGGTCAGGGCAGCTGCAGCAGCTGCAACACCGGTAACTTTCAGAAAATCACGACGAGTAATCATAGTTTTGTTCCCTCTCTATTTTGCTTCATAAAATGTACAGCGGCCCGCACGGCACAGTTCCGTGCTTGGGCCTATAGAAGCCGTTTTCGCAATCATTGCACGCAGCCTGAACGGTCTTTTTGCTCGCATACCGCGTTGCTTTTTCTTGCAATCCGTCAGGATTGCTTCAAAAAATCGCCTTGTCTGCGGGCAAAAATCTTCGCCATTCGGCGCACCCTGCTTACGAAAGCAGCTTCTGAACGGATGCATGAAAAAAGCCCCCGTCCTTGACTTTGAGCCAGACGCTCAGCAAGGACGGGAGCATAACATACTTCCGTGGTACCACCTTGGTTTACCGCACCCTCGCGGGCACAGCCTCGATGCTGCGGCAGACTTTGCTGCTTACAGCCGGACGCTGTAACGGGCGCTCCCGTTGCAAACTTAGCGCTCATGCGCCTCGCCCGCACGGCTCCGAGACCATTTTCAGCTTCCTGTTTCCTGCCCTTTTCCATCGCCCGGGCTTTCTGGTAAGGATCAATGCGAAGGCCTACTCTTCTCTTCACAGCCATTTTAGTGATATTGCGTTTATTCTAACCCAATCGGTCAGATTTGTCAATACCTTCAACGAAGTTTTTTAGTAGGGAATTGCGGTTTTTCATCTTTTCTCTTGTGCGCCCGCTGCGGACATGGTAGAATAGGCTCAGATTGCCGGTGAGCCGGCAGCTTTCTCTTCGGACACGACTCGGGCCATTCCATCGCCCGCCCGATTGCCCTTCGGGCAACAGGGTCCCACCCCAGCGGACGGTCCTCAGAGAAACTCCCGGCCCGCCGGCCAAAACTACTATCTATCATCTTTTACAAGGAGGTGCGGCAATGAACGGCAGAGAGGTCTTCCCGGACGAGGAACTGCGCCGCCGCATCATGGACTTCATCATGGCGGCAGGCCAGACCCTGCTGGAAAACGGTGCGGAGGTGTTCCGGGTGGAGCAGACCATGGAGATCATGGCCCGTTCATTCCACCTGCGGGAGTTCCACGTCTATGTGCTGACCAACGGCATTTTTGCCAGCGCCGGCACCGCCGAGATCAGCGAAGTGCGCAACGTGCCCAGCCGCACCACCCATCTGGGCCGGGTGGCGGCGGTGAACGCCCTCTCCCGCGAGATCGCCGAGGGCAGCATGACATTGGACGAAGCCGAAAGCCGTCTTGTGCTGGCGCGGCGCATCCCCTTCCCCAAAGACTGGGTGCAGCTGGTCAGCGGCATGTGCGGCGCGTTCTGCTTTGCGCTGATCTTCGGCGGCACGCTGCGCAGTGCACTGGCGGCAGCGTTGGCCGGCTTTCTTGCCAGCGGCTATCTGCTGCTGTGCGAGCAGCACGAGCTGCCCGGCGGCTTCCGCAAGATCAGCTGCGCGGCCCTCATCACGCTGGTGTGCATTCTGGGCTGTGACCTGCTGGGCACGCCGGCCAGCCATGCCATCATCGGTTCGCTGATGATCCTGACGCCGGGCATCGCATTCACCATGGGCATCCGGGATTTCGTGCACGGCGACTATCTTTCCGGCACCATCCGGATGATCGACGCTTTGCTCATCGCGGCCAGCATCGCCATCGGCACCGGCCTTGTGCTGAGCCTTTATACATTCTTTACGGGGGTGGTGGTCGCATGATGCTTACCAGTGCACAGATCGGAGAGCTGGCGGCGCAGTTCTTTATCGCCGGGGCGGGCACCCTGAGCTTTGCCGTGCTGTTCGCCTGCCCGCGCCGCAGCCTGCCCTTCTGCGGGCTGGTGGGAGCCGTGGGCTGGTTCGTCTATGAGCTGGCCGTCATGCTGGGGGCAGACAGCGCTGCAGCGTCCCTGCTGGCGGTGATCCCTCTCACACTGCTCACCCGGGTGTTTGCCATCGTGCTGAAAATGCCTGTGACGGTGTTCCTGCTTTCCGGCATCTTCCCGCTGGTGCCCGGTGCCGGCATCTACTACACCGCCTATTATTTCATTCAGGGCAACAATGCACTGGCCCTGTCCAACGGCATCAGCACCTTCAAGATCGCCGTGGCTCTGGCCGTGGGCATCTCGCTGGTGCTGAGTGTGCCTATCCCGAGGCGGCACCGAAATAAGCTATGACGAAAAAGGGGTGGGGCAGTCATGCGACTGCCCCACCCCTTTTTGCCATTTTTATGGCTCGTTATTTGCCGGATCTTTCCCGTGCTGCGTTCAGCAGGCCCAGCACCAGAAAGCCAAAATTTGCTCCCAGCACAAAACACACCAGCCCGACCAAAATCATTTTTCCGGTTCCTCCCCTATCTCTTTGGTGTCCTGCCGCCGCCAGACCCGCCCGCTGCAAAGCAGCACGCCGCACACGATGCATTCAAACACCGGCTTTCCGCTGGCCTTGTCGCACAGGTTCGTGCTCCGGATGATGTGGCCGTGCGGCCCCAGACGGCGGTACTGCACCCCGCCGCAGACCGCGCACACCCGGTGTTCCTCCCCTTCCCGGGTGCAGTCACAATCCTGCACCAGCTCCCAGTCCGACCACACATGCCGTTCCACCCGCATCCACTGCAGGGTGTGGTCTCCTTCCTGCAGGGTCACCCGGACGGCATGGTGCGTGCTCGTGCTGCAGGACGGGTCCAGCTGTTCCGTCTGCCGGGGCGTTTCCTTTTTTCTTCCCATGCCTTCTCCTTCCAGCAGCCTTTGTCTGCTGACGCCCTTCCTGCTTCACACTGTGCGGGGTCCCTTGTCAAAAATACGGCGGCCGGAATGGCCGCCGCACTGGCGCAACTCTATCAGGATTTACTGTGCTGCGATTTTCTTATGCACAGGAGCATACACATAACCATCAACAATGTTCAGGTCGCCGACTTTATCCAGCTCGTAGTGCTTCGGAACTTCTTTGAAAGCGCTGGTGTTGACATAAGTAGCATACTCTTCCACTTCCAGCTCTTCCTCGTGGATCTGCTTTCCTTCTGCTTCGCTGTAATAGTTGATCTTCACAATCTTCGTCTTGCTGGTAGCGGTCTGCAGCAGTTCAGCAAACACGATGCCGCCTTCAATGGGGCACTCGCCCTTCTTCAGGTAATACTTCTTGGTATCAACCTCTGCAGGCAGGGTCAGCTTGGAAGAGGCAATGCTGGTTGCGGTAACATTCACTTCCACTTCGCCCTCAGCGATGGTGTTGGTCTTGTGGTCAAACCAGAAAATGACCTTTGCAGTCCGGGTGGTCACGCCGGGCACATCAGGAATATCATCCTTGGAGCAGCCAGCCAGAACGCCAGCAGCAGCAACGGCCAGTGCAGCAGCACCTGCACCCTTCAGGAACTTACGGCGAGAAATGTTAGACATAAGAATCAACCTCACATTCTTTTTGCACGCCCCAAACACATTTCGGGGCGTTGCTTCACCTTATAGCTTACTGAGCTGCAACCTTGCGCACGGGGGCATACACATAACCATCACGGATGGTCAGGTCGCCAACCTCCTGCAGCTCGTAACCTGCCGGAACCTTCTTGAAAGTGCTGGTGTTGACATAAGTAGCATCTACATCCACATACAGAGTCTCTTCACCAGCCTGCTTCTCCTCTGCCTCACAGTAGTAGTTGATGACAACCTTCTGAACAGGCAGATTGCATCCGGTCAGAGCACCGGCAGCAGCAACAGCCAGCGCAGCGACACCTGCACCCTTGAGGAATTCGCGGCGAGAAATATTAGACATAAGAATCAACCTCACATTCTTTTTTGAGCGCTCCGATTCTGTTTGATGGAGCTGCTTTGGTTATATAATACCCCCCCCGGTAATTGTTTGTCAAGTGCTTTTTCCCTTTTTTCCGGTTCACCGGCTTTTTGCCGCAAAAAAAGAGAGCACCTGCAGTCTTGTCCAGCGCGTTCCCGCGTCAGCAGACATTGCAGATGCTCTTTCTGTTTTATATTTTCAGCTTCTCAGCCCTTCATCGGCACAAAGCCCACAAGGTCTTTCACGACCTCGCCGCCGATGATCAGGCCCACCACCGAGGGCACAAAGGCGTTGGATCCCGGCACGGCGCGGCGCAGGGTGCACTTGCGCTGGGTGCCCGGGGGGCAGATGCAGTGATACTTGCAGCTGATGGAGTCGTCCTCGATGGGCGTCATGGCAGGCTCCTTGGAGTAGACCACCTTCAGGTGCTTGATCTTGCGCTTGCGGCACTCGGTGCGCATGACTTTGGCCAGCGGGCAGACCGAGGTCTTGTAGATGTCAGTCACTTCAAAACGGGTGGGATCCATTTTGTTGCCTGCGCCCATGGAGCAGATGATGGGCACACCGGCCTCTTTGCACTTCATCACCAGAGCCAGCTTGCCGGTGACCGTGTCGATGGCGTCCACCACATAGTCGAACTGGCTGAAGTCGAAGCTGTCCTGCGTCTCCGGGCCGAAGAAGGTCTTGTAGGTGGTCACCTTGATGTCGGGGTCAATCTCGTGGATGCGCTCTTCGGCCACATCCACCTTGAACTTGCCCACGGTCTTTCGGGTGGCAATGATCTGGCGATTCAGGTTGGTCAGGCAGACCTTGTCGTCATCAATGAGATCCAGTGCACCCACACCGCTGCGTGCCAGCGCTTCGACGGTGTAACCGCCCACGCCGCCGATGCCAAACACCGCCACGCGGGAATTGTGCAGTTTTTCCATGGCTTCCGCGCCCAGCAGCAGCTGCGTGCGGGAATACTGATTTTGCATTTTGCTCTCCTTATTACTTTTCCACTCTCGTAATGGTGCCGCCGCCCAGCACCACGTCTCCCTGATACAGCACCACGGCCTGTCCGGGCGTGGGGGCGCGCTGGGGCTGGTCAAATTCCAGCCGGAATCCGCACTCCGCCGGGTAAACGGTCGCCGCCTGCTCCACCTGATGGTACCGGGTGCGGGCCGTGACCCGCAGCGGTTCGGTCAGCTCCGGGATAGCGATCCAGTTCACCTCGTCCGCATACACGATGCGGTCAAACAGCGTGTCCTCGGGGCCGACGGTGACGGTGTTGGCCTGCATGTCCTTGCCGCAGACATACACCGGCGCCCCCATGGCAAGGCCAAGGCCCTTGCGCTGGCCGATGGTGTAGCGCACCGCGCCGTGGTGGGTGCCCACCACTTTGCCGCTCTCGTCCAGAAAATCACCTGCCGGGTAGACCTTGCCGGTGAAATCCTCCATGAAGCGGGCATAATCGCCGTCCGGCACGAAGCAGATGTCCTGGCTGTCGTGCTTGCGGGCGTTGACGAACTTGTGCTGTTCAGCGATCTCGCGCACCTCGGTCTTGTGCAGGCTGCCCAGCGGCAGGCGGATGTGTGCCAGCTGCTCCTGCGTGAGGTTATAGAGCACATAGCTCTGATCCTTGCCCTCGTCCAGCCCCTTTTTCAGCAGAAAGCGGCCGGTGGCCTCATCCCGCTCCACCCGGGCATAGTGGCCGGTGACCACATACTCCATACCGTGGGCTTCGGCCCAGTCCAGCAGGTGGCGAAACTTCATATATTTATTGCAGTCGATGCAGGGGTTCGGCGTGCCGCCGGCCTCGTAGACGCGGATGAACTTTTCGATGATCTGCTCCCGGAAGTCGGCAGTGAAATCCAGCACTTCGTACGGAATGTCCAGCGCAAAGGCCACCTCGGCGGCGTCCTCAATGTCCTTTTCCGAGCAGCAGGTGTGAAAGCCGGACTGGCCCAGCGTCTCATTTCGGGTGAGCCGCATGGTGATGCCGGTGCAGTCGAAGCCCGCCTGCTGCATCAGCCATGCCGCCACCGAGCTGTCCACGCCGCCGCTCATGGCAATGAGGGCGCGGGGCTTTGAATCAGAGGTCTGAATGGTCATAAATTCTCCTTTGGTGCGATCAACACACTAAGACAGTAGTATAATAGTAACGCAGGCAAAACCGCTTGTCAAGACGCAGAAAAATCCCGCGCCGCAGCCAGCAGGGCTTCCCGCTCGTTGGGGTATTCTTCCCGGATGACGCCGTCCAGCAGAGCTTCCAGCACCCGGCGCAGCCCCGGCCCTGCCGGGATCCCCGCCGCCATCAGGTCACGGCCGTTCACAGTCAGCTGCGAAATGCGGCAGCACACGCCGGCGGCGTCCATCTGTTCGGCCAATTGGGAAAGCGCAGCAAAATCAGCCGAGTGCTCCGGTTCCATGGCCGCGCCCAGCGCCGCCAGACGCTGCACGGTTTTCAGGTCATATTTCCCCAGCAAACGGCGGGTGTAGATTGGGTCGGGTGTGCCGGAAGCATCGGAAGTTTCTCCGAGGACTTCCGGGAGGTGGGGCCCCGGCGCGAAGCGTTGGGGCGGGACAGGTGTCCCGGGCCGTCCGAGGAGAAAGCTTCCGATGCTCCCTCCCGCTTCTCTCACCAGCACCGCCGTTTCTTCCATGCAGGCGTTGGAGCAGCGCAAGCGCTTGAGGGCGCGGCGGGTGCCCGCTTCACCCAGGCTCAGCAGCAGAGCCGCCAGACGGATGGGCAGGTCTTCACTGCCCGCCGGGCAGGCGTCCACCACCGGCTTTGCCGCGGCCAATGCTTCCGCTGTCAGCTCCGGCAAGATAACGTTCAGTATTTTTTCGTCGAGATATGCCGCAGGGGCGGGTGCTGCCAGCAGCTTAAAGAGCTCTTCCTCGATGCGCTCTGCCGACACGCAGTCCAGATGCGCACAAAGCTCCTGCGCTGCCTGCGCCGTAGCCGGGTCGATAACAAAACGGAACCGGGCCGCGAACCGGTACAGCCGCAGGATGCGCAGGGCATCTTCCTCAAAGCGCTGGTGCGGCGCACCCACAGCTCGGACGATGCCGTTTTTCAAATCGTCCTGCCCGCCGAACGGGTCAATGAGCCCTTCGGTTTCATTATAGGCCATAGCGTTGATGGTGAAATCCCGCCGGGCCAGATCCTCCCGCACGTCCGGCACAAAATGCACCTCGTCCGGGTGGCGGCCGTCGCTGTAGCTGCCCTCGGTGCGGAAGGTGGTGATCTCATAAAGCCCGCCGCCCTGCTTGACCGTCACGGTGCCATGCTGCAGGCCGGTGGGAATGCACTGCGTTTCCCCGAACAGCTCCATCACCTGCTGCGGCAGGGCACTGGTGCAAAGATCCCAGTCGTGGGGGCACAGACCCAGCAGGCTGTCCCGTACGCAGCCGCCCACAGCATAAGCCCGGTGGCCCGCACCGTGCAGAGCGTCCAGCAGCGCCGCAGCGTCTTTGTCCAGGGTCAGCTTCATGCGTCTCCCTCCTCATACTGCAGGGTGATGCGCTTGCCGTCAAAACCGCATTCCGCCGCCGGGAAAATGCTCTGTGCGTGGGGCAGTTCGGCCTCCGGGTCAGTGATCATGGGGGAATAATGGGTCAGCCAGAGCCGCTTTGCCCCGGCCTGTGCGGCAAGGGCCGCGCTCTGCCCGAAGGTGCTGTGGCCCCACTGCCTTGCCTGCGTCTCCTGCTCCGGCAATGCATAGGTAGCGTCGCATATCAGCAGGTCTGCGCCATGCGCCGCCTGCAAAAAATACGGGCAGGGGGCCGTATCGCCGGAAAAAACAAAGCTCAGCCCCCTGCGGGCCGGGCCCAGCACATCGGCAGGGCATACTTTTGTCCCTTCCACCTCTACCGTCTGCCCCCGCTGCAAAAGCTTCCACTGCTGTACCGGCACATTCAGCGCCCGGGCACGCTCCGGCGAAAACCTGCCTGCCCGAGGCAGCTCCAGCCGGTAGCCGATGCTCTTTACCCTGTGCCTTGTGGCAAAGGGGATCAGTCGTCCCCCTGCAGGCCAGCCGTCTGCAAGACGTTCCAACGCCAGCGGCTTGCCAGCCTCCAGTATTTTATACCGCACCGGATACGGCAGCGGCCCCGTGAGAGCACGCACTGCCATCCAGACTTCCAGCAAGCCCTCCGGCCCCAACAGAAAGAGCGGACGCTCCCGCCCCTGAGCCCCCAATGTCTGCAAAAGCCCCGGCAGGCCAAAAATATGGTCGCCGTGGTAGTGGGTCAGGCAGATGGCGTCCGCCCGCATCAGGTTGACGCCTGCCCGGCGCGCCGCTGCCTGCGTGCCCTCGCCGCAGTCCAGCAGCAGGCCATGGCCCCCGCACTCGGCAAATGCAGCAGAAAGGGCCCGGTCCGGCAGGGGCATTGTTGCAGCAGTGCCCAGCAGTGTAATGGTCAGCATATGTTTTTCCCCCGGAAGAATGTTTTTTCAATATTTTATTGTACCACAGCCTGCCGGGTTTCACAATCATCCGCTTTTGTGCATAGGATAGCCCAGCACAGAAAAGGAGGCGGGCGGATGCGTCGCAGAAAAGGCAGTTCTTCCAGCAGGCACAGTACCCTGGCGTGGGTGCTTCTGGCAGCGGCAGTGATCTTCTTTTTGTTTGCAGGCGCGCCCGGCTGCACGACCCAGCGGATGGTCTGGTCTGCCCGGGGCACCATGATCTTTCTGCCCGGCGGCTTCTGAGCCTGCTTCCCAACACAAAAGCCTCCTTCTTTGAAAGAAGGAGGCTGAACTTTATCCTAAAATGATCATTTCCCGTCCGAATACGGCAGCTGGCCGGTCAGGGTCAGTGTTTCGGCAAGCTCATCTTCAGAGCGGAACCGCCACGCCGCCGCGCCCACAGCTACATAGCAGGCATCTGCCCGGCCTTCCGGGGTAATGGCCATGATGACCGTTTCGCCGTCGCCTGCAGCGGTCACAACGCCGTCTGCACTCACCTTTGCCACATCCGGGTTGCTGCTGAGCCAGGTCAGCGTGGAGAGCTTTTTGCCCGCCACCTGTGCGGTCAGCTTCTGGCTGGCCCCGATAGCCTGCAGCAGCATGGCACTTTTGCTCACGGTCACTTTTCCGATCTCGGAGGTCACGGTCACGCTGCAGCGCAGCACCTGCCCTGCCGTGGTCACCGCACTGATGACCGCTCTGCCAGAGCCCACCGCTGTGACCGTTCCGTTCGCACTGACCGCTGCCACCGCCGGGTTGCTGCTGAGCCACTGGCGCACATAGATGAAGTTGCCCCGGCTCTGTTCCAGTTTCAGCCGGTGGGCGGGGTTCGGTGTCTTTTCCGTAATGGTCAGGGCAAGTTCCGTCTCACTCAGCGCCGGACGGGCCGCCGTGCCTTTCTTCACCGTGATGACACAGCTGGTCTTTTCGCCCCGCTCATTGCATGCAGTGATGGTGGCAGTGCCTTCAGCCCTGCCGGTCACCTTTCCGGTGCCGTCCACCGATGCCACTGCCGTGTCGCTGGAAGACCAGATGAGGAAAAAGTAATCGTCCGGGGCCTGCACTTCCAGATATGCCACCGGCAAGGCTTCGCCTTCGGCGAGCTCAAGGGTCAGCTCGGAGACATCCAGCGTCATGCCGCTGTCCTGCACAGGCTGCACCTGCGGCGCGGCCGCTCCCATGGCAGGCAGGGCACCCGCCAGCAGCATGCACGCTGCCAGTGCCGCTGCGCAGCATCCAGCCCGAAGCTTCTGATCCATGGAGCCGCCCCCTTTCTCAATTTCACGAAAACATTCCTGTCTCCGTATTATTTTACACGCACAAAGAAAAAGGGTCAAGTTTTTCGGCCCCAAAGCGGTCTGTCCGGGCCGGATTTTGTGGAGAACCACAAAATCCGCTTTTTCTTTTTGTACAAAACGCCGCCGCATCCAGCAGAACACCGGATGCGGCGGCGTGATCGTTTGTGATTTAGTAGTTGATCTTCTTCAGCTCAAAGTAGCTCTGGGGATGTGCGCACACGGGGCACTTGAGCGGCGCAGACTTGCCGATATAGGTGTAGCCGCAGTTCCGGCACTGCCATACCTGCTGTTCCTCACGGGCAAAGACCTTGCTGTTTTTCAGGTTGTCGGCCAGAGCACGGTAGCGTTCTTCATGCTCCTTCTCGATCTGTGCCACCATGGTGAACAGGGCCGCGATCTGGGGGAAGCCTTCTTCCTTTGCCTCTTTGGCCATGCGGGGATACATCTCGGTCCACTCGTCGTGCTCACCGCCCGCTGCCATGTCCAGGCAGGTGAGGGTGTCGGGAATAGAACCGCCGCACAGCAGCTTGAACCAGATTTTAGCGTGCTCCTTCTCATTGCCAGCGGTCTCTTCAAAGATCGCTGCCAGCTGCTCGTAGCCTTCCTTCTTGGCCATGCTTGCAAAGAAAGTGTACTTGTTGCGTGCCTGGCTCTCGCCTGCAAATGCTTCCATGAGGTTTTTCTCGGTTTTGGTGCCCCTCAGTTCCATACTCGTGTTCTCCTTTCAAGTGAAAACATATTCTGCCGGAAGTGACCATTTCCCGGCTCTATCATTCCAGAGCGGCCGTGGATCTATTCCTCCTGCCGCGTCTCAGGTTCTGAACAGAGTATACCATATCCCATATTTAAAATCAAGAATAATTCCTATTTATTTTAAGAATTATTCTCATTTATTTCAACTATGCTGTTTGAGCGCGCACACGGCAATGCTCAAGGCACTCCATGCTGCCTGATACATCAGCACCGTCGCCACCGAGATCTCCCAGATGCTGCCGGCACTGGTCAGCAGCATCGCAATGATGACGGAGAACCACACCGACACCAGCTGCACCGTTGTGGCGCTGGTCTCCGCGTTCTGGGCCTGATCTGCGGCCTGCAGGCCGCCGGTCAGGCTGGCAAAGTTCTTGAGGTGGATCATGCAGCAAGTCTGCTCCGGGTCTTCCGGTGCCGCTGCAATGGCGCTGCACTGTTCCTGATCCAGCAAAGTGACCATACCCTCCGGCAGGTGATAAGCATCACTGATATGGCGCACTGTCAGGCTGGGGTCCCTGCAGGTGACCATCAGGCGGATGTTTTCCTTCTGCAGCACTGCAAGGCTGTGGGCCGTGTTGCGTCCGCCCACATATTTCAGCACGAACATGGCATGAAGCGCACCGGAAACAGCCAGATACAGGATCTGCAGCTCACCGTTCCGGGAGTGCTCCGCCTCATAGTCTTCGTCCGGCAGAGGAACACCCTCCTGCTCCATGTACTTGCGGTTTCCGATCAGCACACGGTTGTTGTCGCACCAGCCGGAGAAGCCCAAACGCTCATGTTCTTCCAGATCCTTCACTGGGAACAGAATGTCCGTGCGGTCTTCGATGATCTGACGGAACAGCCCCCGCAGCGTGCCGCAGCTGCTGTTCAGCATACTGGCCGCGTACAAGATGGCGCGGTCAATGCGTCCGCCCTTGAAGATGCGGATATCTTCCAGCGTGGCGCTGTCCGGCGTGAACAGGTCGTCAGCGTCCACCTGCAGCGTATCGATGCCGCCCAGCTGCTCAATGGCCTGCCATCCAGGCACAACAGCCCCCACAGCCGAAGCTGCGCTCTGCAGCCGCAGAGCTGCGATGCCGGCGATCAGCGTGGAGGACAGCGGCGCACCCATGCACAGCACTGCCGCCATGGCAGAAACTGCTTTGTTCCAGCCCGCGCCAAACACCACAAACAGCACCCCGCTGAGCAATGCAATGCCCAGCAGAATATATGCCGTCTTGCGGGCACGGCGTTCGCTGGCACGCTCACTCAGGCTCTGTTCCACAAAGCCATCCGTATTTTTCAGCGGGCGGCTCAGCAGCACCCAGGGGTCTTTCTGATCCCAGTCCCGGGTCAGCGCCCGCAGCAGGTCTTTATTCGTTGCACGGAAAGCCCCGTCAAATTCGGCCCCGCTGGACACCAGCTCATAGCCGCCCCTGACAGCTGCCAGCATCACCCGGCTGCCCAGCAGGGCCAGGAACAGCCCCAGCGCCGCAATGCCGCTGAGCAGCGAGATGCCAGTGGTGCCGCGGTAAGTGCCCGCATTCAGCATGGCCGTCACGGCCTGCAGCAGTGCAGCCGCAGATGCCAGCGCCGGCATGGTGTCCGCCGAGGGGCGCCCGCGCAGACCGGTGAAGCCATCGCGGAGGACCGGGAATCCCACGCACAGGCTGGCAGCGAGCAGCAGCAGGTTTGCACCGTAGAATGCCGCCGGGGCTGCATCCGGGTCCAGCACGGACATGGCAGGCATCAGCCCATCTGACACAAGACCAAAGTGCAGCAGCACCACGGCCAGAATGCCTGCCAGCACACACCGCAGTGTCAGCTCCGCGCTCATGCGGCGCAGCTTGTCGGCGGTTGTCTCCGGGGGCTGTTCTGCTTCTTCTGCGGGAGCTGCTTCTCCCTGCACAGGCAGTGAATCCTCCGCTTCTGCAGTCAGCACAGGGGGCTCTGCGTCTGCAGACGCCGGCTCCGATTCTGCCGGGGCGGGGGCGTCTTCTTCCTCCACAGGCAGCAGCGGCAGGCTCAGAGTGTCCTCTTTTCCCGCCTTTTTCTCCGCCGGAGCGGCAGGTGCTTCCAGCTTCTTTTCATCCTCCGGCGTGCCGAACATCTCAAACACCGTGGGCTTTTCCGGTTTCGGCTCCTGCTGGGCAGGGTGCTCTGCCGCCTCTACCGGGGTTTCCCGCGCTGCCGCAAACACTGCCGACAGCGCCGGCGTTTCCTCCGGCGCCTTCTGCTTTTTGGGCTCGGCCTGCTGGGCAGGAGCGGACTTTGCGCCGCCAAGACCGATCAGTTCTTTCAGCTGCGCCATTTCCTGCTGTTCCTGTTCTTCCTGTGGGAGCAGCACTTCCGGCGCATTCTTGGGGTTGCTGCGTCTCTTGTTCCGGGGGCGCTCCGGTTCCGTTTTCTGCGGCGGGGCAGGCTGCACCGGCGTTTTCTCAGGCTCGGGCTGCGGGGCAGGAGCCTCCGGGACATTCACCGATTCTGGCTCAGGCTCCGGCTGTTTCACAGGCTCAGGGATCTCGGGGGCTGCCGCCACAGGCGTCTGCTCCGCCAGCGGACGCAGCGAGAGCTCCGGCTCAGGGTCTGCCGTCGGCTTCAGCACCAGCTCCAGGTCTGCTTCCTCTTCCGGCTGCGCATCTGCCCCCAGCAGCACCTCACCGGTGGGCATCTCCAGCGGCTTTTCCTCCGGCTCCTCCTGCCGGGCCTTGCCCCGGCCAAAGAACCCAAACTTCTTTTTTGGCTTTTCTTCCGGCTCTTCGCTGTCGCGCCGGGTCATTTCTTCCGGGATCTCCACCGCTGTGGTGGAGAAAAAAGAGCGGAACCGTTCCGCACGTTCTTCCGGGGTCAGTTCCCGGTGGTCGTTGGTATTTTTCGGCATTCTTGTCCCTCCTGTTGGAATGGTTGGAGTTCCAGATCGCTCCTGTTACGCCTGCTGTGCTCCGCGCTGAGACTGGATCTCATACAGGATGATGCCGGCCGCCACCGACACATTATAGCTGTCCACGCCGGTACCAGGTGCTGCCATGTCCAGCCGCACCACGCCGTCGCAGAGTTTCTTCACCAGCTGCGATACTCCGCTGCCCTCACTGCCCAGCACCAGAGCAATGGGGCCGGTAAGATTGTTCTTGCGCAGGGAAACGCCGTCCATGTCGGCGCAGTAAACGAACACACCCTGATCTTTCAGGCGGCGGATGGTCTCTCCAATATTAGCCACCCGAGCCACCGGCAGGCGCTCCGCTGCACCAGCGCTGGACTTGATGACAGTGGGCGTGACGGATGCACCGCCCCTCTTGGGGATCACGATGCCATGGGCGCCACACAGCAGGGCGCTGCGCATGACCGCACCCAGATTGTGGGGGTCTTCGATGCCGTCGCTCAGCACCAGGAAAGGAGCTTCGCCCTTCGCTTTTGCTGCTGCCATCAGATCGTCCACTGTGACATACTCGATCTCGCTGGCAAATGCCGCCACGCCCTGATGGCTCTCGGTGCCGGTCATCAGGCGCAGCTTGTTGGGGTGCACCCGCTTCACCGTGGCACCGGCTTCCTTGGCCAGCGCAGTGTAATAAGCCGCCACTGCCGGCGCCATGCCTTCCGCAATAAGCACCGTATCCACGCCGGAACCGCTCTTCAGCAGCTCGGTCACCGGATTTTTTCCGTAGACCAGGCTCTCGTTCTTGGGCTGGTTTTCTTCCGGGCTGCGGCGCGGACGACGCGGCTGATTCTTTTCTTCCATGTTGATTCTCCTTTATTGTATCGCAGCCTGCAGAGCTTTTCTCTGCGGGCTCTGCGGCATAAACTTTGCTGATTACTCATTTTAAAGTATAGCATAAGCCACCTGTCATTGCCAGCAAAAAGCCACTTTTTGTCTCGTCCCAGTTAAAGTTTTCACAGCCTGTTCACGCCCTGCTTTTCGCCGGAAGCCTCCGCATTTGGAAAATCGTCTCTTTCGCCGCATCGCGTCCCTTGACAGATGTGCTCGAATTTTCTGCCGTTTTGCCGGGGCAGAAAGTTTTCCACAAAAGTGCTGTATACATTCCGTAAAAGGCCGTTCATTTTTCCACATGTTGAAAACCCTGTGAAGAAAGTTCAAAAGTCCAGTTTCAAAGCCTGTTTTCCTCGTGGAATTCCACACTTTCCACGATGTTTTCCACATTCTGATTCGACGTCCCCCTCCATCTTGCGTACAATTTGTAAAGTTCAAGTCGGAAATATGACAGTTTTTTGAATCAGAAACTGTATTCTTTTGCAATTTTCTCCAACATCATTTTGACGAATGTGGATTTCTGTTGAAAACCGGGGCATTTCCACGCATTTTATCCCGTCGCTGTTGTTGCGGCATTTCTGGATTTTTGTCTCTTTTTCAAAATTTCTCTGCTGCCCGGCAATTCGTCATTGCACAGTCTCTTCATGATTTTCAGCAGTTTGTTTCGGCTATCTGTCAGGAAAAGCGCTTGTTTGGATTGATTTTAGGCGCTGTTTGGGGTATACTAACCTTGTAGGTTCGTTAAGCCATGCGCAAAGTGGGCATGGAACGGCCAAAACCCCAATGAATTTGTGGAGGTAATGAATAATGTTGGTAAATGCAACCGAAATGCTGATCAAAGCCCGTGATGGCCACTACGGTGTGCCTCAGTTCAACATCAATAATCTGGAGTGGACCAAAGCAGTCCTGACTACTTGCGAAGAGCTGAAGAGCCCCGTCATCCTGGGCGTCTCCGAGGGTGCCGGCAAGTACATGACCGGTTTCAAGACTGTCGCTGCCATGGTCAGCGCTATGGTCGATTCCATGGGCATCACTGTTCCCGTTGCTCTGCATCTGGATCACGGCACCTACGAAGGCTGCAAGGCCTGCATCGAAGCTGGCTTCTCTTCCATCATGTTTGATGGCAGCCACTACTCCATCGAAGAGAACATTGAGAAGACCAAGGAGCTGGTTGCTCTGGCACACGCTAAGGGCCTGAGCATTGAGGCTGAGGTTGGTTCCATCGGCGGCGTCGAGGACGGCGTTGTGGGCGCTGGCGAGATTGCAGATCCTGAGGAGTGCGCAAAGATCACCGCTCTGGGCATCGACTTCCTGGCAGCAGGCATCGGCAACATCCACGGTGTCTACCCGGCAAACTGGAAGGGCCTGGACTTCGAGGCTCTGGACCGCATCCACAAGGCTACCAATAACATTCCTCTGGTTCTGCACGGCGGCACCGGCATCCCTGACGAGATGATCGCAAAGGCAATCAGCCTGGGCGTCTCCAAGATCAACATCAACACCGAGTGCCAGCTGGTCTTCGCTGAGGCTACCCGCAAGTATATCGAAGAGGGCAAGGATCAGCAGGGCAAGGGCTTTGACCCCCGCAAGCTGCTGGCTCCCGGCACCAAGGCCATCGAAGCCAAGTGCAAGGAGAAGATTGAGCTGTTCGGCTGCGCAGGCAAGGGCTAAGCTGAGACTCATCTCCTGAAGGGTACTCCACCCAATAAAATATGCGGCCCCGTCACGTTGAATGCTCAACGCGGCGGGGCCGCTTTTTATAGTTTTTTCCACGGTAAAGTTTCCTGATCCAACAACACACTTTTCGGCAAAAGAAAAACGCCTCAGAAATTCTTCTGAAGCGTTTGATTAAGTCGGCGACTACCTATTTTCACGCGCCGTTTCCAGCGAACTATCTTCGGCACA
>CAVEID010000015.1:0-79136 GCA_963615785.1 Oxalobacter sp.
ACACATAAAGGTTCCTTACAAGTTTTTCGATATTGTTCAATTTTCAAGGTCCTGTGCGCCTCAGCCGACTGGCTGACGACCCGTTTATTTTACCACCAAAGTGGTTTTTTGTCAAGTCCTTTTTTCGAAGCTTTTGAACTTTCTGAACTTAAATCATTCAGTAGTTTCTCGGTGCTAACCGGAACATTTGAACGTTCATTGGTTCTTTTCAAAAGCTTCGTGCTAAGCTTTCAGAAGTCATTCTTTTGTCTCAGCGCTTGGCGCTCAAATATAATACCACACCCCCGTCCCATTGTCAACACCTTTTGACAACTTTTTTCATCTTTTTTCTTGCATCACTGAAATCCGCTCATTCAAATGTATTCAACGTTCTGTTTTTACACAGAAAGGCCGCCCATGCATCACTGCACAGACGGCCTTTAGAAGTATTATATACTTGTATAAATAAGGTTAGCGGATCTCGATGCCCAGCTTGAACTTCAAGTTGCCGAGGATCTTCTTGACCACGCGCTCCACTTCCTCAGCAGAGACTTCCTTCTTCGGATCGGACAGAGACAGGGTGAATGCCATGCTCTTCTTGCCCTCGCCGAGGTTTGCACCGCGGTAGATATCGAACAGCTTGACCTCGTTCACCAGCGCGCTGGCCTTCTTGATGGTCTCCTCGATCTCGCCGCAGGTGGTATTTTCGTCGCAGACCAGAGCCAGGTCGCGCTTGACGGCAGCATAGGGGCTCAGCGGCTGATAGCGCAGCTCGCCGTCCACGCAGGACATCAAAGCTTCGTAATCCAGCTCGCCCAGATAAATGTTCTGGCTGTCCTTCTGATCCTTTGCGATCTCCAGCTCACCGTTGATCTCATTGGCCAGCTTGCCGAACACGCCCAGACGCTTGTCACCACAGTAAACAGCGGCGCTGATGCCGAGGTGCAGCCACGGGGTGGTCTCGCGCTTATAATCAAAGCTCAGGCCGAAGCCTGCAGCCAGTGCTTCCAGTGCACCCTTGACGGTGAAGAAATCCTCTTCGGGGCCGAATGCACCGATGCACAGAGTCTGACGCTCGTGGGGATGCTCGTTGATGGGCAGTTCCTTGGCCAGATAGACCGGTGCCATCTCGAACAGACGGCCCTCGGTGTTGCCCTTCTTGAGGTTGTCCACGATCACGTTCAGCATGGAGGGAGCCAGCAGAGTGCGCATGATGGACAGATTCTCGCTGATGGGGTTCAGGATGCGGATGGCCTTGCGGGCCTCGTCATCTGCCGGGATGTGCAGCATATCCAGCTCGGCGTTGGAGTAGAATGCCAGCGTGGATGCCTCATAGAAGCCCTGCGCAGCCAGCAGGCGCTTGGTCTTGAGCTGCTGCTTCTGATCGTAGTTCAGACCGCCATTGGTGACAGCGGCAGTGTTCAGGAAGGTGGGCACGATGTGGTCGTAACCGTACTCGCGGATGACCTCCTCAGCCAGATCCGGGAAGCTCTCCACATCCTCACGATACAGAGGTGCGGACACGTCCCAGCTGCCGTCGGCCTGCACGTCCACAGTGAACTCCAAGCGCTGCAGAATATCGATCATGGTCTGATCGGGCACGGTGATGCCCAGCACGCCGCAGATCTTGGCCGGGGTGGTGACGATGTGCTTGCGCTCCAGCGGGCGGCCATCGGTCAGATCATATTCCAGCGTAGTGATATCGCCGCAGTCCAGTTCCTGAATAAGGTGCAGAGCACGGGCAAGGCCCAGCTCGGGAGAGTGGCGGTCTACGCCCTTCTCGTAGCGGGCAGAAGAATCACTGTTCTGGCCCAGAGCGCGGCTGGTCTTACGCACGCAGTCGCGGGCGAAAGTTGCGCACTCGAACAGCAGGCTGGTGGTGTTGTCGTCCATGCCGGAGTTTGCGCCGCCCATGATGCCGGCCAGAGCCACCGGCTTCTCAGCATCGCAGATGACCAGATTGTTGGGATTCAGGGTGAACTCCTTCTCGTCCAGAGTGACGATCTTCTCACCCTCATGCGCACGGCGCACATCAATGGTGCGGCCGGCGACCTTGTTCAGGTCGAACGCATGCATGGGCTGGCCCATTTCCAGCAGGGTGTGGTTGGTGATATCCACCACGTTGCTGATGGAACGCAGGCCGCACAGAGCCAGATGACGCTTCATCCAGCGGGGAGACTCGCCCATGCGGATGTTGCGGACATAGTGTGCCATGTAACGGGGGCACAGGTCGGGAGCTTCCACCTTGACGGTGATGGGCTCGTCGGCGTCACAAACGGTCTTGTAGTCCATAGCGGGCATGTGCAGGGGCTTGTTCAGGATGGCTGCCACCTCGCGGGCGATGCCAAGGACGGACTGGCAGTCCGGGCGGTTTGCAGTGATGGAGATGTCAAAGATGTAGTCATCCAGGCCCACCACAGGTGCAATGTCGGTGCCGGGGACGGAATCCTCAGGCAGGATGAGCAGACCGTAGACCTCAGAGCCCGGGAACAGGTCATCGTTCAGGCCCAGCTCTTCACCAGAGCACAGCATACCGTTGGACTCCACGCCCTGCATCTTGCGGGCCTTGATCTTGATGCCGCCGGGCAGCGTGGAGCCATCCAGAGCGGCGGGCACACAGTCGCCCAGCTTCATGTTGGTGGCACCGGTGCTGATGCGGATGTCGTGGCCGTAGTCGCCGCAGTCCACCACACACTTGGTCAGGTGGGTGCCCTCCTGCTTTTCCATCTCAACGATCTTGCCGACGACGACCTTGCTGATGCCTGCATCCAGCGGGATCAGCTCCTCAACCTCAAAGCCGCAGGAGAAGAGCTTTTCCTCCAGTTCCTGCGCGGTGACGTCGATGTCTACATATTCTTTTAACCAGCTGAAAGGTACTTTCATTGTCTCTTCTCTCCCCTCTTATTCGTGGAACTGCTTGAGGAACTGCAGGTTGTTCTCGAACATCAGGCCGATGTTGTTGATGCCGTACTTCAGCATGGCGATGCGCTCGATGCCGATGCCGAAAGCGAAGCCGGAGTATTCATCCGGGTCGATGTTGCAGTTCTCCAGAACCTTGCGGTTGACGACGCCGCCGCCCAGCACCTCGATCCAGCCGGTGTGCTTGCACAGCGGGCAGCCCTTGCCGTGGCACTCAAAGCAGCTCACGTCCACCTCGACGCTGGGCTCAGTGAACGGGAAGTAAGAAGGACGCAGGCGGGTGCGGGTATCGGCGCCGAACAACTTCTGCACGAAGGTGTTCAATGCGCCCTGCAGGTCGCCCAGAGTGATGCCCTTGTCCACGACCAGACCTTCCATCTGATGGAACATGGGGCTGTGGGTGGCATCGGAGTCGGAGCGGAACACACGGCCGGGGATCAGCACCTTGATGGGCGGCTTCTGACTGTCCATAGTGCGGATCTGACCGCCGGAAGTCTGGGTGCGCAGCAGGAATTCATCGGACAGATAGAAGGTGTCCTGCATGTCGCGTGCGGGGTGATCCTTGGGCACGTTCAGACGGGTGAAGTTGTGGTCGTCGTCCTCGATCTCCGGGGCGTCTGCCACAGCAAAGCCCATGCCGGAGAACACGTCGATGATCTGGTTGGTGACCAGAGTCAGCGGGTGCAGGCCGCCCACAGTGCGGGTCTTAGCGGGCAGGGTGATGTCCACAGTCTCAGCGGCGTTGCGGGCAGCGAGCTCCGCTTCTTTCACTTTTTCAGCGGCGGCGTCATAGTCTGCCTGCACTTTGGCCTTCAGTTCGTTGATGATCTTGCCCATGGCGGGGCGCTCTTCGGGGGCGACGGTGCGCAGGTTCTTCATCAGAGCGGGGATCTTTCCGTTCTTGCTGAGGTATTCCTGCCAGAAGGATGCCAGCGTTTCCTTGCTGGAGACCTGACCAAGGCTTTCAGCGGCCTGTTTTGCCAGCTCGTCGATCATTGCTTGCATGGATGTTCTCTCCTTTATTCTTCGTGTTTCTGAGCGGAACACAACAAAAAAGCTCCGTCCCCTGCCCGGCCCAAAGGCCAGACAAAAGGGACGAAGCTGTAAATCTCTGCTCCGCGGTACCACCCGGTTTCCGCCCGTGCACAGATGCCGGGGCGGCTCTCAGAACGCCGTAACGGGGCGCAACCGTTCTGTGCTACTGCTGTTTCGCACAGACCGCTCAGGAGCGAACTTCAGCACAGATGCACCCGGAAGCCCTCTCAGCCGGTGAAGCTTCTCTCTTTGCCGTGCACGCCATGCCTACTCTCTCCGTCGCTGCGTTTGGGAGTATTCAGGTTTTATAACCAAGAGTTATGTTACCACATTTCGTGCCGGTTTGCAAGAGCTGTGCGCGCACTTTCCGCAAAAATCGCGCTCAGTAGCACTTTTTGCAGGCAGTGAAGCCCTGCTTCTTGGCGTTGGACAGGGTGACCTTCTCGGGGTCTTTCATGTTGCTGCAGGTGGATTTGCTGTGATATTTCTTGCCGCCGTGGGTGGGGATCCAGACCATTTCCTCTGTCTTTTTGCTGGTGGATACCTGCTGCACAGCCGCCTGTCCCGCCGGGGCCGCAGCGGTCTGAACCGTAACAGCCGACGCTGCCGGGGTGAAAGCCACGCTCAGGCACAGAGCCAGAGCTGCCGCCAGAATGCGAAAATGCTTTTTCATAATGTTCATCCTCCTGTTTTGCCGATAACTCGGCTATTTTATGATTTGAGCATACCGTTTGTTTCCTTCCGCATCAATTCTCAGGATGTGTTGTTTTTCCGCCTGTTGCGACGCATTTAGGCAAAAACAAACTATTTCATTCTCATGATATAACGTTTTGTTTTATATGTCAATATAACGATTCGTTATTTCCTATACTTTGTCTGTAAATGCCAGCACAGACGAGGTTTTTATGTATCAGCGAATTCGAGACTTACGGGAAGACCACGATCTTTTGCAAAAAGACATCGCTGCTTATCTGCAATGCACACAGGTCTGCTACTCCAATTACGAAACCGGCAAGCGGGATATTCCAACAGACGTATTAAAAGCACTTGCACTTTACTATGGCACAAGCACTGATTATCTTCTTGGGTTGACGGATGAGATCAAACCATATCCTCGACGGATAGATAAGTCGTGAGGTGACAGCGATGGACGAACTGAAAATTAAAAAGCTCACAGAACCTGTTACAACGACGATTCGCGTAGACAAATCCATCATCGACTTTTACGATGACCTTGCAGGCAAGACCAACCGTTCCCGCAACGAGCTGATTGGCCTTGCACTGGACTACGCCAAAGATAAGATCATTGTGGAAGAATAAAAAAGCGCATGGCCGTTTTCTTGACAGAAGTACGGTCATGCGCTATAATATTAACAGAAAAGGCACTGCGACAAGCGGTTTAGCCTCTTTAAGGTTTTAGGTCAAAACAAAACCGTCACCTTGGCAGAGGTGGCGGTTTTACCTTTTGATTCGCAGTGTGAACGTAAGTCCAAACAGATGGAACGTCAAAGTAATTGGCATCTGATCACCTCCTTTTCAGGGAAGTGCGAAGCCAAACCGCCTGCCGTGTGCAGTGCCTGCCGCCTTACTGGCAGCAAAATAAGTGTAGCATAAAATGCCACAAAAAACAAGGAGCCGACATATTTCATGTCAGCTCCTTGTTTTTACTTTGCCCTTATTTTATTTTCCCACGATCTCCGCAGCCAGTGCATCCATCTGGGCTTCAGCGGCAGCATTTGCGGCAGAGCGGATGGTGACCACATTGTCACACACCGTGATATTCTTCATGCCTTCCAGCTCGGCGCGCATAAGTTTTGCGGCCATGGGGGCCCAAGTGCCGTTCTCCATCAGGCCGACCGTGCGGCTCTGGAACGCCTTGGTCTTGAGGTGCGCCAGCAGGTTTTCCATCGGCGGGAAGAGGAAGCCATCGTAGGTGGCACAGGCCAGAACCAGCTTGCCATAGCGGAACGCTGCTTCCACTGCGTAGGACACATCGGTGCGGGTCAGATCCATCTCCACGACCTTTGCGCCCTGTGCGCGGAGCTTTTCGGCCATGGTGTGGGCCGCTTCGCGGGTGTGGCCGTGGATGGAGGCGCTGGCCACCAGCACCGTTTCCGGCTCCTCGGGCTTGTAGCTGGACCACATATCATAATAGTTCAGGTACTTGCCAAGGTCGTCGGTGAGCACCGGGCCGTGCAGCGGGCAGATGGTCTTGATGTCCAGAGCCGAAGCCTTTTTCAGCAGAGCCTGCACCTGCGGGCCGTACTTGCCCACAATGTTCAGGTAGTAGCGGCGGGCACCGTCCGCCCAATCGGTGTCGGCGGTGTAGTCAGCCACCGCACCGAAGCGGCCAAAGCCATCAGCGGAGAAGAGCACCTTTTCGGTGGACTCATAGCTGACCATGACCTCGGGCCAGTGCACCATGGGCGCGAACACAAAGGTCAGGGTGTGGCTGCCGAGGGAAAGGCTCTCACCATCCTTCACGGTGACGCGGCGCTCCTTCGCAATTGCGTCCGCGCCGAAGAACTGCTCCATATACAGGAAAGTCTTTGCGTTGCCCACCACCTGCATCTCCGGGTAGAGCGCAGCCAGCTTTGCAATGTTTGCGCCGTGATCCGGCTCCATGTGAGAGACCACCAGATAGTCCGGCTTGCGGCCTGCCAGTGCGACCGTCAGGTTTGCCAGCCACTCGTCCGTGGCGCGGTTATCCACCGTATCCAGAACGGCGGTCTTTTCGTCCAGAATAACATAGGAGTTATAGCTCACGCCTTCCGGCACCGGATACTGGCTTTCGAACAGGTCAATGGTGGTGTCATCCACACCAAGGCTCAGAATGGCTTCGCTGATCTTTTTCACGCTCATATTGTTCGGTCTCCTTTTTATGATGTGCCGTGGAATGCGGCAGTTATTTCTAAGAACAGTTCCTAGTATAGCATATCGTTAGAAATTTCGCAAGAGGAAACCTTTCCATCAAAAAGCGGTCACACACGAGCTTTCACCGGGATCCGTATTTCCGTCACATACTGTGCCGGGTCATCCGAAATGCAGTTGTCCACAAGCGTGATCTCGCGGGAAAACCCGGCGATCTCCAGCTCGCTTTTGTCCAGATATTCCATCAGCTGGCGGTAGTGGGCCGGGGCATTGCCGTGGTCGCCCCGGAAGCGCACAGCCGCGCACCGGCAGGGCGGCAGGATCTCCACCCTGCCTTCGTAGATGTCCTCTTCTTCCAGCACCAGAAACACGAGGTCATAGTGGCCGAATCCTGCGTTTTTCAGGTTTTCTTCCGAGATGCCCACGCCCACTTTTCCAATGTAGCTCAGAGGCAGTTTCTGGTTCTGCTCGATCTTTCGGATGGAGTGTTCCAGCCAGAGATAGGAGTTGAATTTCACGCTGTCCCGCAGCAAGACCAGCTTCAGGGCAGGCTGTTCGATCAGCCGGATCTCGTCCAGCACACAATGCCGCGCCTCTTCCAGCTGCGTGAGCCGCCGGTCGATCTTCCTCTCAATGATCTCAAGCTCCTGCTTTTTCCGGGCCACCAGCTCCTTCTGGCGGCGGAGCGTCTCCGAGATCGTGTTCACATCCCGGTTCCGCAAAGCTGCAGCGATCTCTTCCAGCGGCAGACCCAGCGCCCGCAGATAGCGGATATTCGTCAGCTGCTCGAACTGCCGGACGCTGTAATAGCGGTAGCCTGTGTCCGGGTCCACATATTCCGGCGTCAGCAGCCCCACCTGCTCGTAATGGCGCAGGGTGCCCACACTCAGGTGATACATTTTCGCCACTTCACCGATCTGGAACAGCTCCGTTTCAGCCATGCAGGGCCTCTTTCTGCTGACGCTTGAGCCAGCGGTAAGCGATCAGGCACACCAGAATGGAGAACAGCGAGCCACAGGCCGATGCCAGACCCATGGGCAGCAGGGTCTGCGGGAAGAATTTCGACGCAAGATAAGCGCCCGGCACACGCACCAGCAGGATGGACAATGTGTTGTGCAGGAAGGACAGGCCGGACTTACCGTAGGCGCAGAAGTAACCGCTGAAGCTGAACTGCACGCCCGCGAACAGGCAGTCGAAGATGTAGCCCCGGATATAGGACGCACCTGCCAGCACCACGGCTTCGTCCGAGGTGAAGGGCCGCACCACCGACGGCGCAATGAACTGCATCGCTGCGGCCACGATGATGCCAAAGGTCACGCCGATGCCCACCGCATAGCGCAGGATGGCGTCCACGCGGTCGTGCTTGTCCGCGCCAATGTTCTGAGCACCCAGAGCCGACACGGTGGACAGCATGGAGCTGGGCACCAGGAACAGGAAACTGATGATTTTTTCCACGATGCCCACGGCGGCGGCATCGGTCAGGCCGCGGTGGTTGGCGATGATGGTGATGATCATGAAGGACACCTGAATGAAACCATCCTGCATCATGACCGGCACGCCGATGGCGAGGATCTCGCCCAGTGCACTGCGCTCCGGCTTGAAATCCGCGCCCGAGAGCCTGATGCCGCTGTTCCGGCGCAGGATCACCGCCAGCGAGATCACCACGCTGACCAGCTGCGAAAGGGTCGTGCCCAGAGCCGCACCCGCCGGGCCAAGATGCAGTGCGCCCATGAACAGATAGTCCAGCGCGATATTGCTCACACATGCCACGGCGATAAAGTACATGGGGCTGCGGGAATCGCCCAGCCCACGAAAAATCGACGCAATGATATTATATGCCGTAATGCAGGGGATGCCGATGAAGCAGATGATAAGGTAGGTCTTTGTGCCCGCCACTGCCTCTGCCGGCACCGACACCAGCCGGATGATGGAATCGACCAGTCCCACCAGAACAGCTGCCAGCGCCACGGACCCCGCCAGAAACAGGGTGGCCGTGTTGCCGATGAGCCGGGCGGCTCGGGGCTTGTTTCCTGCGCCCACGGCCCGGCCGATGGTGACCGTTGCGCCCATGGCAAGGCCCACGATCATCACGGTAATCATGTGCATCACCTGACTGCCGATGGACACCGCCGTGGTGCTGGCCACGCCCTCATACTGCCCGATGATGAACAGGTCGGCCATGCCGTAAAGGGTCTGCAGAAAATACGAGAGCAGATACGGCAGAGAAAAATAAAGGATGCTTTTCAGCACGCTTCCGCTGGTGAGATTCTTTTCCATTTGCAACACATTCCCGCTCTCCCCTCTTTCCTGCCCGAAGCCGCAGCTTCGTTCTTGCAGAGCGGGTGCTCCTTTCCGTCATAGATAGTAAACCCTACAACGGTTATAGAGTCAAGGTTTTCTTTTGCAAAAAGCAGGGCCGGCACCGCTTTCGCTTTGCCGGCCCTGCCGTCTTTCTTCATATCACTGTGCGCTGTAAACGCTGCCCATGGTCCAGGAGTTGGAAGCGCTGTACTTTGCGTGGTTGCGCAGATAGGTGACCCATGCGCCGTAGCCGTTGCCCGCGCTCAGATGCACGCCGTCCGGGGCTGCCAGCATCTCTTTCAGGCTGCCCTCGCCGTCGGCCAATGCCTCCCACAGGTCAAGGTACACACAGCCCTTGCTGTCCGCCAGCTGAGCCAGCTGCTCATTGACGCCCTGCAGCACGTCCGACGCAAGGCCGGGCTTTTCCGCTGCCGCCGAGGGCCGCACCGGCGGGATGGACTGCACATAGATCACACAGTCGTCGCCCAGAGCCGCTCTCAGGTCGTCCAGCATCTGGCCGTAATAAGCCAGGAAGCGGTCCGATGCACCCAGCGTGGTCAGGGTGTTGGTTCCCAGCAGGATATACAGCTTTTTCGGCTGCGCTGCTGCCAGCACGTCCAGTGCCACCTCCTGCCCGCGGGCGGAGCTCTTGACCGCACTGCGGTTCACGATGGCATCCGGGCCCACACCGGTGTAGCCGCAGATGAGGGCACCGCCCAGATTGATCTGATAATCCGAGAAGCCCACAGTCAGGCTGTCGCCCAGAAAGGCCGCATCCGAGAAATAGCTCAGATCCACCTGTCCGCAGCTGGGCTGGCGGATCACGCTGGCGTCATGTGCCTTCACCGTGTAGGCTCCTGCACTCTGCTTCGCCGGGCCAAAGGTTTCCAGCGCTGCAGCCTGTGCCCCCGTGCCGTCCGGAACGGCGCTGCTGTCGGCTTCGCCCTGCATGGGCAGCGGAGCCAGAATGTTTTCCGCGATGCCGCTGGCATTCACCTCCGGCGTCTCCTCCGTGCTGCCCGCCGCGCCGTGCTCCAGAATAGCCGTGATGGCGTAGGCCAGCAGCAGGATCACAATGAACGCACCCAGCAGGCGCAGCTTCCAGTTGACGCTGCCGTGCCGCGCCCGGCGCGGTGAAGAGTGGTATTCGTGCGAAATGCCCATGGTTTTTGTCCCGCTTTCTGAGTTTCTGACTGGCGGTACCGTTCCCGATGACCGGCCCCTGCCCTGTGTCCACTTATTTTATCACAATTTTTTTGCCTGTGCAACCAATTAGGTCTTGCATACAACAGGCAAAACAGGTACAATAAGGATGTGGCAATTTTGCACATTTTACAAAAAGCGTGTGCACATGCTGCAAACTTTTTTGTATCACTTGCAGTGTCTGGTTTGTTTGCCGCCCGGTCTACGGGCAGTGCAGGGCTCAAAGACCATTTCACACAGGCGGCGCGGAAGCCAGGCACCCAGTGATGCGCAGTGATAAGAATGGTAATTTAATAAGGAGGTTCTCATGGCCAGGAACGTGATCATTGGTCAGAGCGGCGGCCCCACCGCCGTGATCAACTCCAGCCTTGCGGGCGTGTACAAAGCCGCCTGCAGCTTGGGTGCAGACAAGGTGTACGGCATGAAGTACGGCATCGAAGGTCTGCTCAAGGAGGAAATGCTGGAGCTGAACGTCCTGCTGGATGACCGCATGAGCATCGAACTGCTCAAGCGCACCCCGTCCAGCTATCTGGGCAGCTGCCGCTACAAGCTGCCCGACCCGGATGTGGATTCCACCCCGTTCATCAAGCTGTTCACCCTGTTCGACAAGTACGACATCTGCGCGGTGTTCTACATCGGCGGCAACGACTCCATGGACACCATCGCAAAGCTTTCCCGCTACGGCGACCGCGTGGGCAGCAGTGTCCGGTTCATCGGTGTGCCCAAAACTATCGACAACGATCTGTGTCTCACCGACCACACCCCGGGCTATGGCTCGGCGGCAAAGTACATTGCCACCATCTTGAAGGAAGTCATCCGCGATTCCTCTGTGTATGACATCCGCAGCGTGACCGTGGCCGAGATCATGGGCCGCCACGCAGGCTGGCTTGCCGGTGCGGCGTGTCTGGCCGGCGGCGACGACTGCGAGGGCCCGGACCTCATCCTGCTGCCGGAAGTCCCCTTCGATCAGGACAAGTTCCTGGCCCGGGTGGACGAGCTGCAGCGGGTCAAGTCCAATGTCATCATTGCGGCCAGCGAGGGCGTGAAGACCGCCGACGGCACCTATCTGTGCGATCTGGTGTCCACCGCCGGCCAGCTGGATGCATTCGGCCACAAAGCCGTGCTCAGCGGCACCAGCCGCTACCTGTCCGATCTCATCCACGACAAGCTGAACTGCAAGAGCCGCGCCATTGAGTTTTCCACCCTGCAGCGCTGCGCCAGCCATCTGGCCAGCCGCACCGATGTGAACGAAGCTTACGCCGTGGGCGGAGCCGCAGCAGCCGCAGCCTTTGCGGGCGAGAGCGGCCGCATGATCGCGCTCAAGCGCATTTCCGCTTACCCCTATCAGTGCATCACCGAGTCGGTGGACGTCCAGCAGGTGGCAAACCTTGAAAAGAAGGTGCCGCTGGAGTGGATCAGCCCTGACGGAATGCAGGTGACGGCGGCATTTGAGGAATATGCCCGCCCGCTGATCCTGGACGAGGTGACGCCCGTTTACGTCAACGGCACCCCGCGTCACATCCGTCTGTGATCCCCTTTCCCGCGTCTGTTTTCGTGCACCCTGCACGTTAATAATAATTGCCGAAACAGAAAAACAAAAAAGGAGAAATCATCATGGGTAAAAATGCAATCGTTGGTCAGTCTGGCGGTCCTACTTCCGTCATCAATGCGAGCCTTGCGGGCGTCTTTGAAAGCTGCAAGAGCCGCGGCGCAGAGGTCGTCTACGGCATGTGCAACGGCGTCGCCGGTCTGCTGGAAGAGCGCGTGGTGGATCTGTCTACCGTGCTGACCGATGACCTCGACATCGAACTGCTCAAGCGCACCCCGTCCAGCTTCCTGGGCAGCTGCCGCTACAAGCTGCCCGACTGGCACGAAGACGAGGCCGTCTACAAGAAGCTGTTCGCCATTCTGGAAAAGCTGAACATCGGCTACTTCTTCTACATCGGCGGCAACGACTCCATGGACACCATCGGCAAGCTGGCTGAGTACGGTGACCGCATCCAGAGCGACATCCGCTTCATGGGCGTGCCCAAGACCATCGACAACGACCTGATGGTCACCGACCACACCCCCGGCTACGGCTCTGCTGCCAAGTACATCGGCGTGGTGATGAAGGAGATCATCCGCGACGCCACCGTCTACGGCACCAAGTACGTCACCGTGGTGGAGATCATGGGCCGCAACGCCGGCTGGCTGACCGCTGCCGCCGCTCTGGCCAAGAGCGATGACTGCGAAGGCGTGGATATGATCTGCCTGCCCGAAGTGCCCTTCAATGTAGATCACTTCATCGAGAAGGTGCGCGTGATGCAGGAGAAGAAGCCCAGCATCGTCATCGCCGTGTCCGAAGGCGTCAAGCTGGAGGATGGCCGCTACGTCTGTGAGCTGGCCGACGATGTGCACGCTGTGGACGCTTTTGGCCACAAAGCCCTGACTGGCACCGCCCGCTATCTGGCAAACGTGGTCGCCCGCAACCTGGACACCAAGACCCGCTGCATCGAGCTTTCTACTCTGCAGCGCTGCGCCGGTCACCTGACCAGCCGCACCGACATCACCGAAGCATATCAGGTGGGCGGTGCTGCCGCAAAGGCCGCTTTTGAGGGTGTCACCGGCCAGATGGTAGCCCTGAAGCGCATCTCCAACAGCCCGTACCAGTGCACCACCGAGCTGCACCCCATCAGCGAGGTGGCAAACCTCGAAAAGAAGGTTCCGCTGAGCTGGATGAACGAGAACCACACCCAGATGACTGAGGAGTTCCTCAACTATGCCCGCCCGCTGATTCAGGCTGAGCTGACCCCGCTGTATATCGCCGGCCTGCCCCACCACATCTACATGAAGAATCAGAAGTAAGCGGCAGAACGGTCTTGCTTTAGCAAGATGGAGGGGCCTCGCCCCGACAAGTTCTTTCCCCCTTTTTGATCTCCAGCTGTTTTATAAGGCATAATAACAGCCCGTCCGAGTTTCAGGCCCGGACGGGCTGTTTTCATTCCATGTTTACTTGGCGCAGAACGTGATGCCGCCAAAGCTGCGGTAGGGGCAGAAGCCATCATAGCCGTACACCTTGCACATCTGGTTCTTTTTGATCGTGAGCTTTTTCACTGGTTCTTTCGGTACTGAACCCGGCACAAAATGTTCTTTGAGCCGTGCATCATCCTGTGAGGTCTTATCATTCAGACATTCATTTTTCCGCTGCGTATCCGACGTCAGGCCATCCAGCGTGCACAGCCACAGCTGCATTTCCGACACGTCATAGGTCGTCTCACGATAGCTCGACACCTCAACGGTCGTGCCCGCCGGGACGTAAAAAATAACATGCTCTTTGTCCACACGGTCGATCGACTGCAGCGGCTTGGAGAGCGTATAAGTGTATTTATACGTCTCATGTCCGGTGTAAGCGCTTTCCAAGTCCACATTGCCCTGTGCATCCACAAACTCGCTGGTGCTGTTGTAATACACCTCGATCTCTTTGCCGCCGATCTGATAAGTCACCGTAACGGTGATCCCGGTATGGCATTCGCCGCCGCCATAGTATCCATCCGACATGCTGCTTTTGGTTTCCGTGTAGGACTTTTTCTGATCCGCTGCATTTTCCTCAAAGCTGACGGCTGTCAGCGCCTCGGCCAGTGGTGCCCCGCCGACCCGGCTCACCGCATTCTGAGTTCCGCATGCCGTCAAGGACAGTGAGGCCAGCAAGATACCCGCTGTCAGTTTCAATGCCGCATTCCGTTTTTGATTCATTGCCATGATAGTCCCTCCTTTTTCTTTATAGTACGCTTCCGTTCTGCAGCCGTCAAGCCATTTTTCCGATTCGGTCAAACTGCACAGCCATTCACGCTTTCATTTCTCCATTCTTCCAAAAAAGATGCAGAAAAAAACGCCCCCTGTCAGGCACAAGAAATGCTGACAGGGGGTAATATCCGGTAACATAGAGCTACCAGCAAAAATTCAAACTGTCGCGCCGGCCTTTGGTGCACCGCCTGCGATTTCTTCGGCAGTCAGCGGTTTTGCTTCCACAGGGGCATTCAGGCGTTCTTTTGCAACAGCCAGCATCAGCTTGATGCGGTTTTCCTGATTGACCTTGGTGGCGCTGGGGTCGTAGTCGATGGGCGTAATATTGGCACTGGGATACAGGGCACGAATTTTGTTTACCATGCCCTTGCCCACGATATGGTTCGGCAGGCAGCCGAAGGGCTGGGCGCACACGATGTTGCCGTAACCGCCCTGCACCAGTTCGATCATCTCGGCGGTCAGCAGCCAGCCCTCGCCCATCTTGGCACCCAGAGAGATGATGCCTTCGGGTTTCTCCACCAGCTCTTTGAAGGGGCCGGGGGCGTAGAAACCCGCATCCGACTCCGCCTTGAGCATGGCCCGCTCGATGCTGTCCAGCCAGTTGAGGAACTGGTCGATGCCGATCTTCACGGCCAGCTTGCCGCCGTACAGGATGTGGTCTTCGCCCATGTTGAAGGCACAATACTGCACAAAGCCCATCAGGCCCGGGAAGTTGACCTCGCAGTCCTGACTTTCGAGGAATTTCTGCAGGTCGTTGTTGCCCAGAGGGCTGTACTTGACATAAATCTCGCCGACCACACCAACCTTGACCTTGGGCACCCGGGTGACCGGAATTTTTGCAAAGTCCTGTGCGATGAACGGGAAGGTGTGCTTCATCTCTTTGGAGGTGTAGCCCTTGCCCGCCAGCAGCACACGGCCCAGACGCTCGACCCACAGGTCCACCAGCTTGTCCGCTGCGCCCTTTTCATTCTCATACGGGGCCACCTGATTGCGCAAAGCGCACAGCATGTCGCCATAGAAAATGCAGGCCAGCGCACGGCGGGCCAGCGGCAGGGTCATCTGGAAACCGCTGTCCTTTTCCAGACCGGAGAAGTTCAGGCTGGCCACAGGGATCTGCGGATAGCCTGCTTTGACCAGCGCCTTGCGCAGCAGGTGGATATAGTTGGAAGCACGGCAGCCGCCGCCGGTCTGGGTGATGAGCAGGGCAGTGTGATCCAGATCATACTTGCCGCTGTTCAGCGCATCCAGGAACTGGCCGATGACCAGCAGTGCCGGATAGCAGGTGTCGTTGTGGACATATTTCAGGCCCAGCTGTGCCACGGCACTACCGCAGTTGCCCAGGATCTCGCACTTGTAGCCGTCGTAGCGCAGAGCATACTCCAGCAGGCGGAACTGGGTAATGGCCATATTGGGGATGAGGATGGTGTGAGTCTTCTTCATCTCCGGGGTAAATTTGGGATAATTGTATTCCATAGGTTCCTCCTATGTAGTCTATCGTGAGCGAATCTCGGCTCTCCCTCTGGGAGAGCTGGCGCGCAAACGCCTGAGAGGGCGAGGACGCTGTCCAAGATGAACGGGCTCACCCTCTCCGTCACGGCTCACGCCGTGCCACCTCTCCCAGAGGGAGAGGCAAGAAAGGCACTTCTGAATTTTCAGGCTTTTTCTTTCACTTCCGCCTTTTCCTCGGCCACCTCGTCACGCTCGTCCAGAGCGGCAAACAGGCTGCGCAGGCGAATGTTCACGGCACCCAGATTGGTGATCTCGTCGATCTTCAGCTGAGTGTAGAGCTTGCTGCCCTCCTGCAAAATTTCGCGGGTCTCGTCGGTGGTGATGGCATCCACGCCGCAGCCGAAGGACACCAGCTGCACCAGATCTATATCTTTCTGGGTGGTGCAGTATTTGGCGGCGGCATACAGGCGGCTGTGGTAGGTCCACTGGTTCAGCACGCTGGTGGGGAACTTCTGCACCCGGTTGGAAATGCTGTCCTCGGTGACAACGGCAGCGCCATGGCGGGTGATCAGTCGGTCAATGCCATGGTTGACCTCGGGGTCAACATGATACGGACGGCCCGCCAGCACAATGATGCGCTTGCCCTGACGGCGTGCTTCGTCAATGATCTCGCTGCCCTTGACCCGGATCTTTGCCATATGGGACTCGTACTCAGCGTAGGCGGCATCGGCTGCGGCCTGCACTTCCTTCTCGGAAATGCCGCCAAAATACTTCGGCAGGATATCCTTCGCCATCTTGTGCACGAAATCCTTGGGGCGGTGGATGCCCACATAGTCATAGATGAACTTGGTGCCTTCCAGTTCGGGGCAGTTGCCTGCCAGAATCTCGGGGTAATAGGCCACCACCGGGCAGTTATAATGATTGTCGCCCAGGCCCTCGTCCACATTGTAGGTCAGGCAGGGGTAGAAAATGGCATCCAGCTGCATCTGGCTCAGGGCCTTGATGTGGCCGTGGCTCAGCTTTGCCGGGAAGCAGGCGGTGTCGCTGGGGATAGTGGCCTGACCGGCGAGGTACAGGCCGCGGCTGGACACCGGGCTGGTGTGCACCGCAAAGCCCAGCTTCGTCCAGAACGCCCACCAGAAGGGCAGCAGTTCGTAGAAGCCCAGACACAGCGGAATGCCGATGGAGCCGCGCTTGCCGGGAACAGGCTTATAGCTGGCCAGCAGTTCCTGCTTGTAGGCATAGAGGTTCAGGCTGTCATCTGCGCTCTTACCGGTGACAGGCTTGTCGCAGCGGTTGCCGGAAATGTATTTGCGGCCATCGGCAAAGGTGTTGACGGTGAGCTGGCAGTGGTTGCCGCAGCCGCCGCACTTGACGCTGACCACCTTCTGCTCGAACTTTTCGAGCTCTTCCTGGCTCATCATGGCAGAGGTGTTCTTGTGGGCTTTCTGACTCTGGCGCAGGCCGAACAGAGCCGCACCGTAAGCGCCCATCAGACCGGCAATGTCCGGGCGGATGACCTCGACGCCCATCTCCTTTTCAAAGGCGCGGAGCACAGCTTCATTATAGAAGGTGCCGCCCTGCACCACGATCTTGCGGCCCAGCTCTTCGGGGCTGGATGCACGGATGACCTTGTACAGTGCGTTCTTGACCACACTGATGGACAAACCTGCGGAGATGTTCTCGATGCTTGCGCCGTCTTTCTGGGCCTGTTTCACCGAGCTGTTCATGAACACGGTGCAGCGGCTGCCCAGATCCACCGGGCGGTCCGCGAACAGGCCGAGGCTTGCAAATTCCTTCACGTCATAGCCCAGTGCCTGTGCGAAGGTCTGCAGGAAGCTGCCGCAGCCGGAAGAGCAGGCTTCGTTCAGGAAGATGTTGCTGATAGCGCCGTCTTCGATCTTGAAGCACTTCATATCCTGACCGCCAATGTCGATGATGAAGTCCACATCGGGCATGAAGTATTTTGCGGCGGTGAAGTGGGCCACCGTTTCCACCAGACCATAGTCGCAGCGGAATGCGTTTTTCACCAGCTCTTCACCGTAGCCGGTGGTGGTCACGCTGGCCACCTGCAGGCCCGGGTGCTCCTGATAAATCTTCAGCAGCTGTTCCCGGATCAGGGGCAGCGGGTTGCCGAGGTTGGGCTGATAATTGGTGTAGAGGATCTGACTTTTTTCATCCACGACCACCAGCTTGACGGTGGTGGAACCGGAGTCGATGCCGATGTGCACCGGGCCGCACTGTGCGCTGAACGGCACGCGGGGCACACTGTGGGACATATGGCGGGCGTGGAACGCCTCATACTCTTCCTTGCTGGCGAACAGCGGCGGTTCGCTGGCATAAGTGGCGGTGGCAGCGTACTGATCCAGTGCGTCGGCCACCTCAGACAGCACGAACTCCTTATCCGCATAGATAGCAGCACCCAGAGCCACATACAGCAGGCTGTTTTCAGGGCAGGTGCCGGTAACATTCAACGCTTCATCGAAGCTCTTGCGCAGCACAGTGCTGAAGGTCAGCGGGCCGCCCAGATACAGGATGTTGCCCTTGATGGGGCGGCCCTGTGCAAGGCCGGCGATGGTCTGGTTGACCACGGCCTTGTAGATGCTGGCGGCGATATCCTCGGTGCGGGCACCCTGATTGATGAGGGGCTGCACGTCGCTCTTGGCAAACACGCCGCAGCGGGAAGCAATGGTGTAGGTACGCTGTGCATTTTCAGCGGCCTTGTTCATCTCATCGGCGCTCATCTTCAGCAGAGTGGCCATCTGATCAATAAATGCACCTGTGCCGCCGGCGCAGCTGCCGTTCATGCGCACCTCCGTGCCGTTGGTCAGGAACAGGATCTTGGCATCCTCGCCGCCCAGCTCGATAACGCAGTCGGTAGCAGGCACAAAGCGTTTGACCGCCACGCGGGTGGAGAACACCTCCTGCACAAAGGGCACTCCGCAGCTGTCGGCCAGGCCCATGCCGGCCGAGCCGGAAATGCTCAGCAGCGCTTTCTGACCATGCAGCTGCTCGGCGTCGATGCGGCGCAGCAGCTCCTGCGCCTTTTCCAGAATATGACTATAATGTCGTTCGTATGTAGAATACAGCAGTGCATCATGTTCATCCAGCACCACGCACTTGATGGTGGTGCTGCCGATGTCAAGACCTACTCTCACGTTGTTTTTCCTCCTAAGGACAAATGCCGGAGGCAATGCCTCCGGTATGCGGCAAAGGCGGTTTTCCCTGCCCGTTTTTGTTTGTTAGCGAATCATTTTGCCGGTTCGCATACAAGGATATTATAATCCAATTGTTCGGCACAATCAATCCGTGTCCTTTATTTTACACGGAAAAAATAGTATTTTCCGCTCGAAAAGTTAAACATTTTGTGAACTTGCCATCTTTTGCGCGGCACTTTTTGCCTTGCAGTAAAAGTTTTTAACTTTTCCCGGACAAAAAGACCGCTGCACAGGCCATCGCCCGCACAGCGGTCTTCGTTTTTTCATTTAAAGGTCTTCCGGGTCTCCCCGTTCCGGCATGGTGCGCAGCTCACGCACCAGCATGGCGCGCAGCCGATACTGCCGTTCTGCCCGCAGGGTGTCATTCTCGGAATGGAGCTCCAGCATATTGCCTGCCGCACGGTCGGTGCTCAGCGGAATGGTGATAACTGCCTGTGTGCCCGCCTCTGGTGCATCTTCCACCCGCAGGCCCCAGCCCATGCGGTGGCAGCACTCGCGGCAGAGCAGAAGCCCCAGCTTCGCCCCGCCCAGAAAGCACCGGCGGTTCTCGATCCACGCCTCTTCGCTGCGCTCCGGCAGGCCGCAGCCGTTGTCCAGCACGGTCAGCTGCCAGCAGGTCTCGCTGCGCCGCAGAAGGACCTGCACCTTTCCCCCGGCGCTGCAGGCGCGCAGAGCATTGGAGATCAGATGCAGCAAAAGCAGCTCCGCGTCGCTGCGGTCCGCCATCACGCGGCAGGCCGTCCAGCCGCCGCAGTCCAGCTCCAGCGCCACATTCAGCTGCGCCTGGATCATGTCTGCCTGCGCTGCGATCTGCTGCATCAGTCCGCACAGGTCCAGCGGATACAGGGTGGGCAGTTCCTCCGCACGGAGAAACTCCAGCAGCGCCATCACCTCGTTGACTGTGCGGTCCAGCCGGGCGGTCTCCGCGCCGATGTCCGCCACCGCCTGCCGGGACGCCTCATCCGCGCCGGAACGCGCAAGGTGCTGTTCCAGATACTCGCAGTTGCGGCCGATCAGCCCCAGTGCATGGAAGCAGGCCTGTTCCACATCCCTCTGCGGCACGGCCTGGATCTCCAGCGCTCCTGCCTCCCGTTGCATTTGCTCCATTCTGTCTTCCTCCCAGAACGCGGTCATTCGTCCGTCTGACGGCGCAGATGATTCTTGATCGCATAGATCAGCTTGCCGGTGGTCAGTTTTTCCCGGGCAAAGCCATTTTCTTCCTTAAACGCCGTCCATGCATCCGTGGGGTTGGCCTCCAGCTGGTCGATCATCCGCCGGATGCCGCTGTCCACTGCCGACACCGACACATTGAACCGCTGGCCCACCGGCTGCAGGATCTCCTTGCGGATGGCCAGCTTCTGCTGCGTTGAAAACACGATGTCCACCGCGCAGGTCAGATAACTGCAGTTCACGTCCTGCAGCTGCAGGCCCCAGCCCTGATACAGCTCCTGACACTGGCGCTCCGTCTTCTGACCCTGCTGGCCCGGCAGCCGGTAGAGCTCCCGCAGCAGGCTTTTCAGTTCCATCTGGCCAACGTAGAAAATGCCGTTGCCGGATTCCACGCACAGCGCTGATTCGTTCCGTCTGCGGCCGTCGTCAAAGATCAGCACCATGGGGTGATGCTCCTGCTGACGGACCTTCATGACAAATTCCAGCCCGCTCATATCCTCCAGCTCTCCGCAGAGGATCACGACGTCGAACAGGCAGCCCTGCTGCAGCATCATCAGAAGCTTGCTGCCGCTGCGAAAACAGGTGCACCCGGCAGACAGGCTCTGCTCTTCCAGAAAATGCTTCTGAACACGCAGCTCCTTGCGGTCATAGCTTGCAAGAGCCACCTGCAGCGTTTTGGTCGTACGCTCAATGTCCACGCAGAGCCCCGCCTTTCTGCACGAGCTGTTCTGCCGTCGTCAGTTCTTCCACCACATCCTGCCAGATCTCCGGCTGCACGCCATTTTCACACAGATAGCGCAGAATACGGTAGCAGAATTCCGGTGTCGCAGCAACATACTGGCTCTCCATACACTGGCTGCTGCCGGTGCGGCAAAGGGTCAGGCGGCATCCGTTTTCATCATCCGCGTCCATGGAATAAACCAGCGTATATGCTTTCTGCAAACCGTCGATCGCTGAAAATTGACGGACCATTGGCGAAAATGTACGTTCCATTATGAGTTCCTCCTTGCTACAAGGATTTGCGACGCTTTTGGCGTGCCCTTGTTTTTCCTTTTATATTGTAAAGAGCAGAGAGGGACTCCTTCAATCCTGAAAAAGTGTCTAAAAGTGTCATTTTCACATTTCAGCTGTTTTTGTGTCGTTTTTACGCATTCTGCGACGCATTTCGTCCGCAGGCGAGACTCCATCAGCGCACATTTGCGTCACAATTGTGTCACAGCGTGAAAATTTCGACGTTTTTTGGCATTCAGCTTCATGTCTTGTTTTTAAAATAGCACGAATCCGGCGCAATTTCAACCGTCTTCCTTTTCTTTCCTTGAGGAGTGCCGCGCTTTCTCACTGCTCCGCTGGAAATTCGGACAAAAAAGTGCGTAACTGCAATTTTTCCCTCCGGATTATACATACTTTCTTCATAATCTTTTGATAGAATAAAATGGTTTATTGTCCGACTGCGGAAATCGTGATCTATATAAAAAGGTATCAAAAAAGCGGCGCTTTTGCGGAAAAGCGCCGGAAAGGCACGGCAACATGCTTCAACTCAAACACATCAAAAAAGAATACCGGACCGGCGATCTGGTGCAGAAAGCGCTGGACGACGTCAGCCTGAACCTGCGCGACAATGAGTTCGTCGCCATTCTGGGCCCCAGTGGTTCCGGCAAGACCACCCTGCTGAACATCGTGGGCGGTCTGGACCGCTACGACAGCGGCGACCTCATCATCAACGGCGTCTCCACCAAAAAATACACTGACCGCGACTGGGACTCCTACCGCAACCACACCATTGGTTTCGTGTTTCAGAGCTACAACCTCATCCCTCATCAGACTGTGCTGGCCAATGTGGAGCTGGCCCTGACCATCTCCGGCATTTCCAAAGCAGAACGCCGCCGCCGGGCAGCCAAAGCGCTGGAGGATGTGGGCCTGGGCAACCAGCTGCATAAGCACCCCAGCGAAATGTCCGGCGGTCAGATGCAGCGTGTGGCCATCGCCCGCGCACTGGTGAACAACCCCGATATCCTGCTGGCGGACGAGCCCACCGGTGCGCTGGACAGCGAGACCAGTATCCAGGTCATGGAGCTGCTGAAGGCCGTGGCAAAAGACCGTCTCGTGGTCATGGTCACCCACAACCCCGAGCTGGCTGAGCAATATGCCACCCGCATCGTGCGCGTGAAGGACGGCGTCATCCGCTCCGACTCCGCTCCCTTTGAGCCGGACACCGCAGCCATGACCCCGCCGGTGCACAAAAATCTGGGCCACTCCTCCATGTCCCCTCTCACGGCTCTGTCTCTGAGCTTCAACAACCTGCTGACCAAAAAGACCCGCACCCTCCTGACGGCTTTTGCCGGTTCCATCGGCATCATCGGCATTGCACTGATCCTGTCTTTGTCCAACGGCGTCAATGTCTATATTGAGAACATGGAACGCTCCACTCTTTCGGAGTATCCGCTTCAGATCTCCTCCAACGGCATGGATCTCACCGCCCTGATGAATTCGGAAGCTTTTGCCGCCAGCACCAGCACTTCGCAGGCCCCGGAAGGCATGGTGACCGTGAAAAAGCTGCTCTCACGGCTGAATGTGGGTGTCAGCAACAACGACCTGGAATCCCTCAAGGCTTATCTTGACAGCGATGAGTGCACCATTAAAGAAGATGCCACCGCTGTGGAATATGCCTATTCTCCCCAACCGCTGATCTTCCGCCAGAACGAGGACGGCACTGTCCACAAGCTTCACCCGGACACCACCTTCTCGGACCTGAACAGCGGCGGGCTGTCCACCACCACCATCATGTCCTCCATGATGAGCCCCAACACCTTCTCCGAAATGGCAGAGACCCCGGAGCTGTACAAAGATGAATATGATGTCAAGGCCGGCCGCTGGGCGGAAAGCTACGACGAGTGCATTCTGGTGCTGAACGCCGACGGCAGCGTGGACGACTACACCCTCTACAGCCTGGGCCTGCGGGATCAGGCCGAGCTGGACAAAGCTCTTCAGCAGTACGCCCAGAATCAGAACATCACCCTGCCGGAGGACTACGGTACCTATTCCTATGACGATTTCCTCGGCAAGACTTTCAAGGTCGTGGATCAGGCTGACTGCTACGCCTATGACGACACCCACCACATCTGGCGCGATAAATCCGAGGATGAGGAATATATGGAGCAGGCCGTGGCCAATGGTCTGGATCTGACCATTGTCGGCATCGTCCAGCCAAAGGAGGATGCTTCCTCCTCCATCCTGCCCACCGGCGTCGCTTATCTGCACGACCTGACCAACTATGTCATCGACCGTGCTGCCGACAGCGAGATCGTGAAGCAGCAGCTGGCCGACCCGGACATCAATGTTCTGACCGGCGAGCCTTTTGAATCCAAAGACCTCACCAACTTCGACCTCGCTTCCCTGTTCTCCGTGGACACCGATGCTTTGAAAAATGCTTTCCAGTTTGATGCCAGCTCCCTCAAGTTCGATCTGGATGGTGTCTTCGACCTGAGCTGCGGCTCTCTGGACCTGAGCTCTCTCATCGACCCGTCCAGCTTCTCGCTGGATCTGAGCAGCATCGACCTGAGTCAGATCGATCTGAGCAGCATTGACCTCAGCGGCATCGACCTGAGCGGCATCGACTTCAGCGAGATCGAGCTGCCCGAAATGGACGACCTTGACCTGAGTCAGCTGTTCGAAGGCATGGATATCTCGGTCTCGCAGGATGCCCTGCAGGCCCTGATGAAAAAGATCATGAGCGGCTACAAACGCTATATCATCGGCAACGGCATCCTGCACCTGGACAAGATCGGCTTCTCTTCCTATATGGAAAGCGACATCTTCAAGCAGATCCTTGCCGAATCCATGGGTGACCTGCTGGACACCTCCGGCCTGCAGGAGCAGTTCTCCACCGTGCTGAAAGACAACCTGCAAACCATCATGGAGCGCTACTCCGACCAGCTGACCGAGCAGCTGGGTGACCAGATCATGAAGCAGGTCGGCAGCCAGCTGAGCGGTGAACTGGGCCAGCAGCTGGCCGAACAGCTTGGCTCTGCCCTGCAGGTTCAGATCGGTTCTGCGCTTCAGAGCCAGCTGGGTTCCTCCATGGAGACCCTGATGGCTCAGCTGATGCCTCAGTTCAGCAAGCAGCTCCAGTCCGTCCTCCAGAACAATATTTCTCAGCTGGGCGATCAGATGGAGGGTGCTTTGAAGATCGACGCTTCCGCCTTCCAGAATGCGGTCACCCTCAACATGTCCAGTGCGGAACTCACCGAGATGGTGAAAAGCGCTATCAACGGTTCCTCTTCCAGCTACGACGACCTGCTGAACACGCTGGGCTATGCAGATTACGCAAAACCTGATTCTATCTGGATCTACCCCAAGAGCTTTGAGGCCAAGAACAGCATCGTGGAAAAGCTGGATGCCTACAACGACGCCATGCGCGCACAGGGCGAAGAAGACAAGGTGATCCATTACACCGATACCGTGGGCACCCTGATGGATTCGGTCACCCAGATCGTGGGCATGGTCAGCAATGTTCTGGTGGCCTTTGTGGCCATCTCGCTGGTGGTGTCTTCCATCATGATCGGCGTCATCACCTATATCAGCGTTCTGGAACGCCGCAAGGAGATCGGCATCCTGCGCGCCATCGGTGCTTCCAAGCGGAACGTCTCCGAGGTGTTCAACGCCGAGACCTTCATCATCGGCCTGTGCTCCGGCCTGATCGGCGTGGGCCTGAGCCTGCTGCTGCTGATCCCCGGCAACATGCTCATTCACTCCGTCGCCGGAAACAGCGACGTCACCGCTTCCCTGCCGCCGATGGCCGCTGTGGTCCTGATCCTGCTGGCGACCTTCCTCACCATCCTTGGCGGCCTTATCCCCGCAAAGAGCGCCGCAAAGAGCAACCCCGTGATCGCTCTGCGGTCGGAGTAAAAGCCTTCCCGGAACGCACAAGAGCCGCTGCATTTGCAGCGGCTCTTTTCCTGTCTGGTCTTATTTTTTGTGCAGCTCAGCGCTTTCCTTCAATTCTTCGTGCTCTTCTCTCAGTTCCTGTTTCAGTGCCCGGTCGATTTCTTTCGTCTCCTGACGGATCTCCTGCAGATCCTTTTCGATGACAGGGTTTTCTTCCAGATCTTCCCGGATGAACATCAGCGCAAAGCTCACCAGAAGCAGCAGACAGGAGATCCAGATCGCCCGGCCGCTCATCTTTGCCGCGCTCACACTGCCAATGCCTGCGCCGATGGCAAACAGCAGGATAATGCCGAAGTACCGCAGCATCCGGTCTTTTGCTTTGGCTTCCCGGGTCTTGTGCCAGATGCACAGTGCTTCCACACCGCTGCGCAGGTCACCAATGCACATGGTGCTGGCGAAGGCATAGCCGTCCACCTTGCGGAACGCCTGCACCTGCATCGCACAGGAGAAAGACACCATGGCGTTGGCCAGCAGGTTCATACTCTCCGGCAGGAAGCCCACGATGAACAGCAGCACCACCTCGCCCAGCACCACCAGCTGCCGCCAGTGGAGCTGCTGCAGTTCCCGGAAACGCTCCCTCATTTTTTCCGCCGCAAAAACGCCCAACGCAAAGGCACAAAGCGGAACCAGATAATGCAGCACTCTGTCCCACTGGCCGTCAATAATGTTCGCACTCAGCAGCACGATGTTTCCGGTCTGCGCGTTGGCGAACACCTTGCCGCGGAACAGATATGTATAAGCATCCTGCAGTCCGCCGGACAGCGAAAGGAACACTGCCGTAAGAAAAGATTCGGACATTTGCCCGCGATGATTTATTTTCATGCTTTCGCCCTCTTTTCGTTCGTACTGTATTATAGTACATTTCAGCCGTTTGTCGCATGTCAGTTTTACATGGCTGTCATGTTGTGCCCCTCTGTTTCCGCCGGGCTTTGCATTCGTGCCTTTCTTATGTTAGAATAGAATAAAGCTTTTCAAAGGAGATTTCCTTATGTCAAATATCATCGAGATCACAGACCTTTCCGCACCGGAGCTGGATGTTTACGCCCGGCTGACTCAGGCCCAGCTGCGCAATCGGCTGGAACCGGAAAAGGGCATTTTCATCGCTGAAAGCCCCAAGGTCATCGCCCGGGCACTGGATGCCGGATACCAGCCGCTCTCCCTGCTCATGGAGCGCAAGCAGATCACCGGCCCGGCGGTAGAGATCCTGACCCGCTGCGGTGACGCCCCAGTCTACACCGCTGACCGGGACACGCTGGCCAGCCTGACCGGTTTTGAGCTCACCCGTAGCGTGCTGTGCGCATTCCACCGCCCGCTGCCCCGCACGGCGGAAGACGTCTGCCGCAGTGCCCGCCGGGTGGCCGTGCTGGAAGGCATTGTGGACTCCACCAATGTGGGTGCCATCTTCCGCAGCGCCGCCGCCCTGAACATGGACGCTGTGCTCATCACGCCGTCCTGCTGCGACCCGCTGTGCCGCCGCGCCGTGCGCGTGAGCATGGGCACCGTCTTTCAGGTGCCATGGGCGCAGATCGGCACCACTCCCGCCGACTGGCCGGAAAATGGCATTGCTCAGCTGCATGAGCTGGGCTTCAAGACCGCTGCCATGGCCCTGAGTGACCGCTCGGTCAGCATCGACGACAGCGCCCTCGCCGCAGAACCAAAGCTTGCCATTGTGCTGGGCACCGAGGGCGACGGCCTTGCTCACAGCACCATTGCCGCCTGTGATTACACCGTGAAGATCCCCATGTCCCATGGGGTAGATTCCCTGAATGTTGCCGCCGCCAGCGCTGTGGCTTTCTGGCAGCTGGGCAACCGCTGAAGCCGACTCTTTCCCCTGCCAAAACGCTTGACAAATCCCCCGAACAGAGTTAAACTTACAGGGTCAACATATGGGCCTGTAGCTCAGCTGGGATGAGCGTTCGGTTCGCATCCGAAAGGTCAAGGGTTCGAATCCCTCCAGGTCCATAAAAAAGCAAAAACTCCACACCAATGGTGTGGAGTTTTTCTTTTAAACCTGAAGGGATTCGAACAGCACGGCCCAGCCTTTATCTGCACTCGTTGAGAATGTCAAGCAGCTCTTCGCGGCTCAGCTTCTTGCAGCAGCCGCCGGTCAGCACCGTGGAATCGGCCACAGCCTTGAGGTCAGTGTCCGCGGGGATGCCCAGTTCTGCAAAGGTGGTGGGCAGTCCAATTTCTTTGATGAACGCCGCCAGAGCTTCCACACCGGCCTGTGCCAGCTGCAGCTCATTCTTGCCTGCCGGGTCGATACCCCAGACGTTCTGTGCAAAACGGGCGAAACGTGCGGTGTTGGCCGGGAGCAGGTGGCGGTACAGCACCGGGTGAATGACCGCCAGACCCGCACCGTGGTTGCAGTTGGTGTAGGCACCCAGCTGGTGCTCGATCATGTGGCACTGGAAGTCGGTGACTTTTCCGATCTTCAGGATGCCGTTCTCAGCCATGGAAGAAGCCCATACCAGCTCGCTGCGGGCCTCATAATTATTGTTATCAGTCAGCAATACGCGGATGTTGCGGATGACGCTGCGCATCACGGCCTCATTGATGTCATCGGAGAGATTGTTCTCGTCCGGCTTGCCGAAGTAAGTTTCCATCGCGTGGCTCAGAGTGTCGAAGGCACCGGAAATGACCTGCTTCATGGGGACAGACAGGGAATAGGTCGGGTCGAGGAAAGCAAAGTCTGCCTGTGCGCCCCACAGCGCGCCCTTGATCTTCTTTTCCTCGTGGGTAATGACCGCACCGTTGTTCATCTCGGAGCCGGTGCCAAACACCGTGACGATGGTTCCCAGCGGAATAAATTCGGAAGGACGGGCGTGCTTGGTATTTTCCAGCTCCCACAGGTCTTCGTCCACTTTGGCCTGTGCGGACACCACCTTGCAGCAGTCGGACACAGAACCGCCGCCCACCGCAAGGATCAGATCAACGTGGTTCTCACGGGCCAGCTTTGCGCCCTCCTGCACCTTGGCGTAGGTGGGGTTCGGCATGATGCCGGAGAATTCCACAATGCGCTTGCCCTCGGCGTTCAGGATGCCAACAACTTCATCGTACACACCGTTGCGCTTGATGGAGCCGCCGCCATAAGCCAGCATCACAGTGCTGCCATAGTGCTTCAGCAGGCAGCCCAGATATTCTTTGACGCCGCCCTTGCCGAAATAAACTTTAGTCTTATTCTCATACAGAAAATTGTTCATAGCTGATACACTCCTTTTTATCTTCTGCTATGATTGTAAAACTTGAAGTATAGTTTAAGTCAAGTGTTTTTATAAAATAAACTCCGCTGCGGCTGCCGGTTTTCACCGTCCTCACAGCAGAGCCTGCTTGCGGGTTCAGCCAATGCTCCTCTTATAAAAGAAGAGATACTGCTGCACGATGCCCGCCTCCTGCCCGAACTGAGGGAAGGGATCATGCCCTCCGAATTCCTCACGGATGAGCCGGTCGATCCAGACATCCACCGGCACACGGCCCACCCGGCCATAGCCGAACAGGCACACGCAGTTTGCCACCTTTTTGCCCACGCCGTCCAGCTCCATCAGCCGGGCAAAGAGAGCTTCGTCGGGCAGGGCTTCCAGTGCTTCCATATTCAATGTGCCGGCCGCAGCCTGCTGTGCCGCATGCAGCACATAGCGAGTGCGGTAGCCAAGGCCGCATTGCTGCAGGGCCTGCTCCCCTGCACGGCACAGGCTTTCCGGCGTCGGAAAGGCGTATACGGCCCCTTCGGCGTCGGTGCCGAGCGGTTCACCGAACCGCTCCGAGAGCAGTTCCACTGCCGTACGGATGGCCGGGATGCTCTTTCGCTGGGAAATAATAAAAGTGATGAGCATTTCCCACTTGTCCTGCCGCAACACCCGGATGCCCCGGCCATATTCCATGGCACGCTGCAAGAAACCATCCCATCCGTCCAGTCTGCCGCGCAGGGCAGCATAGCTGCGATCAAGGTCGAAGTAGTTATGCCAGAATGTCTCCCACCGGCCCGGCTCGCACCGCACGGCATACGCGCCGCCGCCCTGCGGCCTGAGGTAAAGCAGCTGCCGCCCGGAAACAAAGCGATACCAGCCGTCTGCCTGCTTTCTGGGGCGGAAACACTGGCCGCTCTCCAGAATTTTGTCCAGATCAAAGTCGTCGCCGATCTGCACGGCCATTTCGTTCCATTCCATTGCGTCTCTCACAGTTTCAGCTCGTGGTACACTTCGCCTTCAAGGTCTTTCCACAGGAAGGTCTCCCCTTCCAGCGTCATATAGCTGTGGGGGCTGTTTTCCTTCGGGATGCTCAGCGAGCCGGGGTTCAGGTAGAGATTGCCGTTCCCGAACTCCGTCCACGCCGGGACATGGGTGTGGCCGTGCAGCAGAATGTCCCCCGCAGCCATCGGCGGCAGATTTTTCAGGTTGTGCACATGGCCGTGGGTGGCGTAGACCAGCCGCCCGCCCACCGGCAGGACGGCGTAATCCGCCATGATCGGGAACTCCAGCACCATCTGGTCAACCTCGGCGTCACAGTTGCCCCGCACGCAGAGGAGCTTCGTCTTCAGACCGTTCAGAAGCGGGATGACCTCCTTGGGTGCGTACCTCTCCGGCAGATCATTGCGGGGGCCATGATATAAAAGGTCCCCCAGCAAAAGCAGGCGGTCGGCCCCCTCGCGCTCAAAGGCCTCGATCATTTTCTTGCAGTAAAATGCCGACCCGTGCAGGTCGGATGCGATCATCCATTTCATGGCAGGCTTCTCCTTATTTTATAAAATATCCATTTTTATTTTAGCGTCCCGGCGAAAAATGGTCAAGTCTATAAAAGTCATACTTTTGTTGTCTGAAATCTTGACATCTGCCAGAAGATGTGTTATTTTACAGTCAATAAAATTCGTGTGGATTTTTACAGCAGCATGCTACTTTTCGCCACACAATGACTTCAAAAAAGCCATTGTGTGGCTTTTTTGCGTGTTCGCGGTTGCGGAGCAAAGCGACGCAATCAAAGCCTCAGTGGGACTTTAAAGCGGCAGAACGGTCTTGCGCAGCAAGATGGAGGGGGTTCACCCCGACAAGTTCTGCGGTTGTGGAGTATAATGCCCGCCTTTCTAACCGTGATGTTTTCATTCTATCCTGAGGAGCAATGCAAACACTATGAACGAGACCTTTATGAAAGAAAAACCGGTGCTGCCGCTGCTGGTGTCCATGGCGCTGCCCAATGTCATTTCCATGCTGGTGAACAGCCTGTACAACATCGTGGACAGCCTGTTTGTGGCACGCATCAGTGAAGACGCCATGACCGCCCTTTCGCTGGTGTTCCCCATCCAGAACTTCGCCAACGCCATCGCCATCGGCTTTGGCATCGGCATCAATGCCATGATCGCGCTGTACCTCGGCGCGGGCGACCACAAAAAAGCCGAGACTGCCGCCACCCACGGCATGATGTTCAGCCTGCTGCACGGCGTCGTCATCACCATCGTGAGCATCGCCATTATGCCCGGCTTTCTGCGCCGGTTCACCAGCGACGAAAGCCTGATCGCATCGGGCATCACCTACTCTACCATCGTGTTCCTGTTTGCCACCATCAACATGGCGGCGCTGGCCTTTGAAAAGATGTTTCAGGCCGTGGGCCGCATGAAGGTGACCATGGTGGCACTGGTGTTCGGCTGCGTGTGCAACATCATCCTCGACCCCATCCTCATCTTCGGTCTCGGCCCGGTGCCCGCACTAGGTATTGCGGGTGCAGCCCTCGCTACCGGCATCGGCCAGCTGCTCAGCCTGTGCGTCTACCTCTTCGTTTATGCCCGCACTGAGATCCCGGTGCGCCTGCGCAGAAGCTGCCTGCGTCTGGACGCTTCGCTGGACGGCCGTCTCTACGCCATCGGCGTGCCCGCCATCCTGAACCTTGCCCTGCCTTCTCTGCTGGTCACCTTCCTCAACGGCCTGCTGGCCGCGTTCTCTCAAAGCTATGTTGTGGTTCTGGGCATTTACTACAAACTGCAGACCTTCCTGTATCTGCCTGCCAACGGCATCGTGCAGGGCATGCGCCCGCTCATCGGCTACAACTACGGTGCTAAGGAGCACACTCGCGTGAAGAAACTCTACGAGCTCACCCTCATCATGAGCGCCGCCATTATGGCTGCGGGCACGGTCATCTGCCTGTTCGCTTCCCGCTCCCTGATGGGCCTGTTCACCTCGAACCCCGAGACCCTCGACGCCGGTGAGACCGCTCTGCGCATCATCTGTCTGGGTTTTGTGGTGTCGGCACTGTCCACCACCTCCTGCGGCGCGCTGGAAGGTCTGGGCAAAGGCGTGGAGTCTTTGGTCATTTCTCTGTGCCGCTACGTCATTTTCATCATGCCGCTGGCTGCTGTGCTGTGCCATTTCCTCGGCGCGAACGGCGTGTGGCACGCGTTCTGGATCACCGAAGTGCTGTCTGCCGTTGTGGCATACGCGGTGTATCATAAGGCTGTGTCGAAGCGGTAATTTTCTTAAGCTGTTGTACATTTTTGTATAGCAGCTTTTTTCTTTAGCGGCCTCGCCCTCTCCGTCACCTGCGGTGACACCTCTCCCAAAGGAAGAGGCCTTGGCATAAAGATGCAGTTTGCGCGGCCTGCCAAAGGCTCTCCCTTTGGGAGAGCTGTCGAGCGAATGCGAGACTGAGAGGGCGAGCCTGCCAACCTTGTTCCAGAACTTTTTTTCCTGCACAATCTCCTAGCAACACAGTCGGATTTCTTTGTGGATTCTGCCGAAGAGTATGAACACTTTATTGTCTCCTCTTGAAATCCCTATCAAAAAGATATAGAATGCATTCAGAGAGTTATCCTAGCGCAACACTCGGATTTGAGTGTCCGCTGGTTCTATGTTATTTGGAGGTGCATTTTATGAGCAGCCCGCTGCTGGAAGTCAAAGATCTGCAGGTCACGGTCGGTGAAGAACAGAAAGTCCTTCTGAATGGCCTGAACCTTACCATTTATCCCGGTGAGACCCATGTCCTCATGGGCCACAATGGTGCCGGCAAGTCCACCCTGATGAGCGCCCTCATGGGCGACCCGCGCTACACCATCACCCGCGGTCAGATCCTGTTCAACGGTCAGGACGTGACCCACGAGAGCGCCGACGTGCGCGCCCGGGCCGGCATGTTCCTGTCCTTTCAGACACCGGAAGAGATCCCCGGCATCACGCTGGAAAACTTCCTGCGCACCGCGCAGAACGCCATCACCGGCAAGCCGGTCAAGGTGTTCGCGTTCCGCAAGGAGCTGGCCCAGCAGATGGAAGCGCTGGGCATGGACCCGTCCTACGCAGACCGCTACCTGAACGTGGGCTTCTCCGGCGGCGAGAAGAAGAAGAGCGAGATTTTGCAGCTGCTGATGCTCAAGCCCAAACTGGCCCTGCTGGACGAGACCGATTCCGGCTTGGACGTAGACGCCGTGAAGACCGTGGCTCAGGGCGTGCGCGCCTACCACAATGAGACCAATGCCCTCATCATCATCACCCACAATGCCAAGATTCTGGAGGGCCTGAAGGTGGATTACGTCCATGTGCTGGATGATGCCCACATCGTGCGCACCGGCGGCGACGAGCTGGTGAACGAGATCATCGAGGAGGGCTTCCATGCGGTGAAGGAGGACGAAGCAAAATGAGAGCCTTTGAAACCGAAAAGACCGATGTCGCCGAGGTTGACCGCAGCATTTACGACATCAAGGACGGCGAAAACGCCGCCTTTGAGGTGAACTCCGGCCTAACCCGCGACATCGTGGAGAAAATCTCTGAGGAAAAGCACGACCCCGAATGGATGAAGGAATTCCGCCTGAAGGCACTGGACACCTACAACAAGATGCCGGTGCAGAACTGGGGCCCGTCCATCGAAGGGCTGGACATGAACAATATCGTCACCTATGTGCGCCCCAACACCGAAATGCGCGGCAAGTGGGATGAGGTGCCCGAGGACATCAAGAACACCTTTGAGCGCTTGGGCATCCCCAAGGCCGAGCGTGCTTCGCTGGCAGGCGTGGGCGCGCAGTACGACTCCGAAGTCGTGTACCACAACGTCAAGTCCGAGGTGGCCGAGCAGGGCGTCGTTTATACCGACATGGAAAGCGCCCTCACCGGCCCCTACGCCGAGATGGTGCGCACCCACTTTATGAAGCTGGTGCCTCCCACCGACCACAAGTTCGCAGCCCTGCACGGCGCTGTGTGGAGCGGCGGCTCCTTTGTGTATGTTCCCGCCGGGGTGCATGTGGAAATTCCTCTTCAATCCTACTTTCGCCTGAACGCCAAAGGCGCGGGCCAGTTTGAGCACACCCTTATCATTGTGGACAAGGGCGCTTATCTGCATTTCATTGAAGGCTGTTCTGCGCCGAAGTACAATGTTGCAAACCTGCACGCAGGCTGCGTTGAAATCTACGTCGGTGAGAACGCCCGCGTGCGCTATTCTACCATTGAGAACTGGTCGAAGAACATGTACAACCTGAACACCAAGCGTGCCAAGGTGGAGAAGGGCGGCACCATCGAGTGGGTGTCCGGCTCCTTCGGTTCTCACACCTCCTGCCTGTACCCCATGAGCATTCTGGCGGGCGAGGGTGCCCGCATGGAGTTCACCGGCATCACCTTTGCGGGTGCCGGTCAGGACTTGGACACCGGTGCCAAGGTGGTGCACGCGGCCCCCAACACCAGTTCCCACATCACCACCAAGTCCATCGCCCGTGACGGCGGCATCTCCAACTTCCGCAGCTCTGTCACCGTGCTGCCGAATGCGAAGAACAGCAAATCCGCTGTTTCCTGCGAGAGCCTGATGCTGGACGACCGTTCCCGCTCGGACACCATCCCGGAAATGGACATCCGCTGTGACGCGGTGGATGTGGGCCACGAAGCAAAAATCGGACGCATCAGCGAGGAAGCCGTGTTCTACCTCATGAGCCGCGGCCTGTCCGAAGAGGACGCCCGGGCGCTCATCGTGGGCGGCTTTGCTGAGCCCATCGCCAAGGAGCTGCCCGTGGAGTACGCTGTGGAGATGAACAACCTGATCCATCTGGAAATGAAAGGCAGTATTGGCTGAGAGGGGGCATTTTTGATGAATGATACAAACATAAACCGCCTGCCGGTGCTCACCTGGAACCAGTGCGGCGTAAATACGGCCCCTGCGGCCGCGGCCCTGCCGGAAAACATCGGCGACTGGGGCGAAGCAAACTTTGCCGTCACCCTGCCTGCCGGGGTCGGCGAGAGCGAAGAAGAATTCACTACTTTTGCAGAGAGCGGCATGGGCGCTGAGACCGACGCTTTTCTGCTGGAAAACGCCACCGTGCGCCATGCGCTCACTGTGGCCGAGGGCGTGAGCGTGGCCGAGCCTGCTGTGTTCGAGTTCACACTGGACGCCGCCCACCCCAACGCCCTGAGCGTGCTGGACGTGGACGCAAAAGCAAACGCCGACGTGACCCTCGTGCAGGTGGTGCGCGGCGACGCCGAAAACGGCGTGGCAGCTGGCCTTGTGCGCATCCGCGCCGCCGAGGGCGCACACGTCAAGCTGGTGCAGGTGCAGCTGCTGGGCAGCCGTGCCCGCCGCTGGAACGCCGTCGCCATTGAAGAAAGCACCGGTGCCAAGGTGGAACAGGTGCGCATCGAGCTGGGCGGCAGCGTGTCCGCCTGCGGTGCCCGCGCCATGCTGGACCACTCCAAGGCTGAGTACGACCTCGACGCTGTCTACTTTGGCGGCAGAGATGCCGTGCTGGACTTCAACGATGTGTCCGTGCACACCGCAAAGGACACCCTGTGTGAGATGCACACCGCCGGTGTACTGACCGGCAATGCCAGCAAGATTTTACGCGGCACCATCGACTTCCGCCGGGGCGCAAAGCGAGGCGTGGGCCACGAGAGCGAGGACGTGCTGCTGTTCAGCCCCACCGCCCGCAACCGCACGGCTCCGCTGATCCTGTGCGGCGAGGAAGAAGTGGAGGGCCAGCATGCCGCTTCCATTGGCCGTCTGGATGAAGAGAAATTGTACTATCTGCGTTCCCGCGGCCTTTCCGAAGCACAGGCACGCCGCCTGATGGTGGATGCCCGCTTCGCACCCGCTATGGATAAGATCCCGCTGGACGCTCTGCGCGAAGAGGTGCAGGCCGAAGCTGCAAGGAGGCTGGATGAAAATGAATAACCCCTGGGTCAAGGATTTTCCCATTCTGGCCGCTGACGAAAACGGGAACCGTCTGGTCTATCTGGACAGCGCCGCCACCACCCAGCACCCCAAGCAGGTTCTGGACGCCGTGACCAATTATTACCTGCACGACAACGCCAACCCCCACCGAGGTGTGTACGAGCTGGCCATGCGCGCCACCGACGCCCATGAGGGTGCCCGCCACCGTGTGGCGCAGTTCTTCAACGCAGAAGACGATGAAATCGTGTTCACCCAGAACACCACCGAATCGCTGAATCTGGTGGCCTACAGCTACGGAATGCACTTCCTGCACGAGGGCGACGAGATCGTCATTTCGGTAGCAGAGCACCACTCCAATTTGGTGCCGTGGCAGCGCGTGGCGCAGGCCACCGGCGCAAAGCTGGTCTATATGTACCCCAATGCCGCCGGGTATCTGACCGAAGAAGAGCTGGACAAGAAGATCACTGCCAAGACCAAGCTGGTGGCCGTGGGCATGGTTTCCAACGTTTTGGGCCTGCGGGCTCCCGTGGAGGCAATTGTGGCCCGGGCCCATGCCGTGGGTGCCGTGGTGGTGCTGGACTGTGCCCAGAGTGCCCCGCACATGCCGGTGGACGTAAAGAAGCTGGATGTGGACTTCGCGGCCTGCTCGGCCCACAAGCTGTATGCCCCCATGGGCATGGGCGCACTGTATGCCCGCGCCGAGCTGCTGGACAAGATGCCGCCTTTCCTGAGCGGCGGCGACATGATTGGTGCCGTGCATGAACACAGTGCCACCTGGGCAGAGGGCCCCCGCAAATTCGAGGCCGGCACCCGCAACGTGGGCGGCGAAGTAGGCTTTGCCGCCGCGCTGGACTATATGCAGAACATCGGCTGGGATGCCATGATGACCCATGAGCACGCTCTGCTCGACCGGATGCTCAAGGGCATGGCCGACATGCCGTGGCTCACCGTTTACGGCGACCCCACTGCGGCAAATCGATTTGGTGTGGTGTCCTTCAACGTGAACGATGTGCACCCCCACGACGCAGCCACCATTCTGGACGCGGGCGGTGTGGCTGTCCGCGCCGGACACCACTGCGCACAGCCGCTGATGGACTTTTTGGGCATTGGCTCCTGCTGCCGCGCCAGCGTTGCCGTCTACAACACCGAAGAGGATGTGGACGCGCTGCTGAATAATCTGGAAAATGTGCGAAAGGTGATGGGCTTATGAACCTGAATGAATTGTATACCCAGGTCATTACGGAGAACAGCCGCAGCAAGGAGAACCGCCACCCGGTGGAGAACGCCACCCACAGCCTGGAGGGCGTGAACCCCAGCTGCGGCGACGACATCACCCTGCAGCTGCGGGTGAAGGACGGCAATATTGAGGACGCCGGTTTCATCGGAAGCGGTTGCGCCATCAGTCAGGCATCTGCTTCCCTGATGATCGACCTTGTGAAAGGCCGCACTGTGGAGGAAGCCCGCCGCCTGATCGGCCTGTACTTCGACATGATCAAAGGCAAGATCACCCCGGAACAGCTGGATGATCTAGAGGATGCCGCCGCACTGCAGGGCATCGCCCATGTTCCCGCCCGGGTCAAGTGTGCCGTGCTTGCATGGCACACACTGGAAGAAGCGCTGGACGGCGAAGGAAAAGTAAAATAACGTCTCTATCAAATAAGGGAGAGCTTTCAACCGGCTCTCCCTTATTTTTGTGCTTTTTATTTGACAGCGCATAAAATCTGCGGTAAAATAAATTGTTTGTTTTCCGGCATCGCGGCCGGAAAAAGCGTATTTCAACAGAGGATGTGGGAAAATCATGATCGAAACGATCACGGCCGTCAATCAGGCGGTCAACAATTTCATCTGGGGCGTTCCCGCCATGGTGTGCATCATTGGCGTGGGCCTGCTCCTGAGCGTGCGCACGGGCTTTTTGCAGATCCGCAAATTCCCCTACGCCATCAAAACCACCATCGGGCGCATGTTCCGCAAAAAGGATGCTTCCGACGGTGCCATGACCCCGTTTCAGGCAGTGTGCACCGCGCTGGCGGGCACCGTGGGCACCGGCAACATTGCCGGTGTGGCAGGTGCTATCGCCATCGGCGGCCCGGGTGCGGTGTTCTGGATGTGGTGCTCCGCACTGCTTGGCATGTGCACCAAGTTTGCCGAAGTCACGCTGGCCGTGCACTATCGCGAGCGCAGCGAGACCGGCGAATGGGTGGGCGGCCCCATGTACTACATTAAGAATGGCCTGAGCAAAAACTGGCAGTTTCTGGCTGTGCTGTACTCCCTGTTCGGCGTGCTGACCGTGTTCGGCACCGGCAACGCCACACAGGTGAACACCATCGTCGCCGCCATCGACACCGCCCTGCTGGAATACGGCGTGGTGGGCAGCGGTGCCCTCTCCACCCTGAATCTGGTGGTGGGCATCGTGGTAGCCATGCTGGTGGCACTGGTCCTGCTGGGCGGCATCAAGCGCATCGGCAGCGTCAGCGAAAAGCTGGTGCCCTTCATGGCGCTGTTCTACATCGTGCTGGCCGTGGGCGTCATGGTACTGAACTTTGAGAGCCTGCCCTATGTGTTCGAGTCCATCATTGCGGGCGCATTCAACCCCGCCGCCTTCACCGGCGGCACCATCGGCAGCCTGTTCGTCAGCATGCAGAAGGGCGTCTCCCGCGGCATCTTCTCCAACGAAGCCGGTCTCGGCACCGGTTCCATCGCTCACGCCTGCGCCGACACCAAAAAGCCGGTGAAGCAGGGCATGTTCGGCATCTTTGAAGTCTTCGCCGACACCATCATCATCTGCACCCTGACTGCCATGGTCATCCTGTGCAGCGGCACCACCGTGAACTACGGCACTGCTGCCGGCGCAGAGCTGACCATCTCCGGCTTCACCACCACCTACGGCGGCTGGGCTTCCATCTTCACCGCCGTTGCGCTGTGCTGCTTTGCCTTCTCCACTATCATCGGCTGGGGCCTGTACGGTTCCCGGTTCCTCGTGTTCCTGTGCCGCAGCGACAAGGTGGCAAAGCCCTTCTTCGTGGTCTACTCCTTCGTGTCCATTCTGGGCGCAACGGTAGATCTGGGCCTGCTGTGGAGCATCGCCGACACCTTCAACGGTTTGATGAGCATCCCGAACCTGATTGCGCTGCTGCTGCTCTCCGGCACCGTGGTCAAGCTGACCAAGGAGTTCTTTGCCTCGGAAGGGTAAAGCCGCTTTATAAAACAAGAAAAACATCTGCTGCTTTTCCTGACTTTTCAAGTCATTGGAAAGCGTGCAGGTGTTTTTTATTTTTAGCGGGCTCGCCCTCTCAGGCGCTAACGCGCCAGCTCTCCCAGAGGGAGAGCCAAGAGCCTAACCGTTACGTTTCTTGCCTCTCCCTCTGGGAGAGGTGGCACAGCGTAAGCTGTGACGGAGAGGGCGAGGCCGCTAATCTTACTCCGCCATCTTCACCGGCACCCGCGCCACGCAGTTCACCCAGCACTCGCCGTCCTTGCGGGTGTAGCAGAACACCTTGCGGAACATCGTGTCTGCCGGGACAAGATTCAGCTGCCGGGCGCGCTCCATGCACCGCTGGTACAAGTCCCTCTCGCTGCTGCCGCCCACCGGGGCAATGTAGGAACAATAAATTTCCAGCACACGGCCATGATGTAGCAGCTGGGCGGGTTCCCTCGGAACAAGGCCGATCTCTTCCGCTTCGACCTGCTCAATTCCCATGCCCCACTCGGCGTTCAGCCTGCCGTCCGGGCCCATCTGCACGATCTGCGCCGACGTAGTCAGCGGCATCCAGTCCAGCCACTGGGGTAGCTGGTCATAAATGCGGTCATCCGGCACAAATTCACGGTTCAGCGTGTGGGGCAAGAACCACACGTCCGGCACGGTGCGCACGCTCCACTCGCCCTGCTGGCACAACTTGAGGGCTACCCGCAGGTTCTGCAGGCCCAAAAGGTGCATCTGCTGCTCGTGGATCTGGGCTTTCAGGGCCGTTTCCTGCCGGGCGAGCATCGCTTCCACCTCCTGCGGGGTGCAGTCGTTGATTCCTTTCTCGATCTGCCGCACCGAAAGCCCCATGTTTTTCATGCGGAAGCATTCCAGCACAAGGCTGGCATCCCGGATGTCGTAGTGGCGGTAGCCGTTCTCTTTCACCTTGGGGTGAAGGATGCCTTTTTCCTCATAAAACTTGAGAAAATGCGTGGATACACCGGCCTTTTTGGCAAAATCGCCGATGGCATAGCTGCGGATCTCCGGTCTGCCGGGATGTTCACTCATAAGAGGAGATGCTCCTTTCATTTTGGGTCAGTTTTGTTGGATACAACATCGTTTGACAATTATTTTACATTTTTCTTCTTGACCTGTGCCTTTGCCGCAGGTGTAGACTAAGATACGGCAAAGTTAAACTTTTGACGAAGCAGGGTTTGACTTATGACAAGAAGATAAGAAGAAAAAGGAGAACAACATGGAAAAGATCTCTCGCAAGGGCTTTCTGAAAGTCGCTGCGGCGGCTGCCATGTCCGGCGTCACTGCTGCCGGTCTGGCTGCCTGCAGCAGCGCTAAGTCTGAGAGCACCAGCACCGCCGCTTCCGGCAACGCCGGCATCTACACCCCCGGCACCTACACCGCTACCGAGACCGGCACCGGCACTGTGACCGTCACCATGACCTTCAGCGACAGCGCCATCACCGAGGTGACTGTGGACACCTCCAAGGAGACCATCGCTCTGGCTGTGGATTCTGCTGCGGACTTCCAGGAAGCACTGATGGCCGCACAGAGCGCCGAGATCGACGGCGTTTCCGGTGCCACCATCACCAGCAAGGCCGTGAAGAAGGCTGCTGCAAGCTGCATCGAGCAGGCCATGGGTCTGGCAACCACCGAAGAGACCACCGAGACCGTGGACGATGGCACCCCGAAGTGGCTGGGCACCGCTCCCGTGATCGCTGACAGCGACATCGTGGATACCTTTGAGACCGAAGTTCTGGTCGTCGGCGGCGGCACCGGCGGTCTGTTCGCAGCCTGCAGCGCTGCTGAAAACGGCGCAAAGACTCTGGTCATCGACAAAGTGACCAGCGGCGGCGTGCGCGACGACCTGGGCGGCATCGACAGCCGTTACCAGAAGGAGTGGGGCACCAAGATTGACAAGTTCGATTACATCACCGAGATGACCAAGATCGCAGCTGGTCACATCGACCAGCGTCTGGTGCGCCTGTGGGCCGAAGAGTCCGCTGAAACCATTGACTGGTACGGCGACCGTCTGGCCGACCGCGGCGTTGAACTGTGGCACGAGGCCGGCGGCGATGATCCCGACGACCGCTACATCCACTTTGCCACCGGCCACTCTCCCCGCTGGACCGGCTCTGACGACGGCACCGGCGAAGCACTGAACGGCGCAAAGGTCCTGACCGACTACGCAACCGGTCTGGGCGTTGAGTTCATGTACAACACCCCGATGGTGGAGCTGGTCAAGGAGAACGACCGCGTTGTGGGCGTCATCGCTGAGAATGAAGACGGCAAGTACATCCGCATCAACGCTTCCAAGGGCGTCATCGTCTGCACCGGCGGCTACTCCCTGAACTACGACATGATGGAAGCTCTGCAGCCTCAGAATCTGGCTATCGTGGGCCGCAACGGTTCCATCCCCGGCGCTACCGGCGACGGCATCAAGGCCTGCATCTGGGTGGGCGCAAAGTTTGACGACACCCACAGCATGATGATGTTCGACCGTGCCGCCCTGAAGCCCGACGCAGTGCCCGGCCGTGAGCAGACCGAGAACGGCGAGAGCGGCTTCTTCTGGATGGGCAGCCAGCCGTTCCTGAAGGTCAACTCCAAGGGTGAGCGCTTCTTCAACGAGTCCGGCACCTACGAGGGCATCCTGCACGCCGACGAGTTCAACAAGGATCATTGCCATTATACCATTTTCGACTCCGATTGGACAACCTATATTCAGGAGTTCAAGACCCACGGCTGCAGCCGCATGTTCCCGTTCCCGAACAATGCGGACCCCAACATCCCCTATCAGGTCGTGGAGCAGAACATGCTGCCCGGCCTGGTGGAGAACGGCTTCGTGTTCAAGTGCGACACCATCGCAGAGCTGGCTGAGAAGCTGGGCCTGCCCGCTGACCAGCTGGAAGCTACTGTCGAGCGCTACAACGAGCTGTACGACAAGGGCGTGGACGAGGACTTCGGCAAGGAAGCTCACCGCATGAGCGCCATCCGCACCGCTCCCTTCTACGGCGCAAAGAACACCGGCTACATCCTGTGCACCATGGACGGCATCCAGATCGACCTGAACATGAACGCAGTGGACACCAACAACGACCCCATCCCGGGCCTGTATGTTGTGGGCAACGACTCCGGCGGATACTTCTCCGGCACCTACCCCAACCTGTCCACCGGCGCAGCCTGCGGCCGCACTGTCACCTTCGGCCGCCGCGCAGGCCGCATTGCCGCTACTGAGGGCATCTGATAAGCGGTATCCCCAAGCTTTTTCTTTCTTCTTTTTTCATAAAGAGCACGACAGCTTTTCCATCCGGGAGAGCTGCCGTGCTCTTGTTTTTCGCCTTTTTTCTGTTTTTTCGGCCCTTTCCTCTTGAAGCGTCTTCCCATTCGTGCTATTGTATACAAGAAAAGATTCTTTATGAGCACACTGGTTTTTCTTTGGGGAGGAACGTATATGCCTGAATTTCCGCGCTCTGATTTCCGGCTGCATGTGGGCTGGCGCAACATCAAGACCTCGGTCACGGCCATGCTGGTGGCCATGGTCTACTGCCTCATTGGCCGCAACCCGGCCTTCGCCTGCATCGGCGTCATCTTCGGCATGGGCACCGACATGCCGGATTCCATCAAAAACGGCGGCAACCGTCTGTTCGGCACTCTCATCGGCGGCCTGCTTTCCATCGCCGTGTTCTGGGTGTACCTGCACATCTATCCGCAGGGCGGGCACAGCATGCTGCTGGCCGTTCTGCTGGGCATTGCCACGGTCATTCTGATTTTGCTGTGCCAGTATTTCTGGCCGGGCGGCGTGCAGCCCGGCGGAGTGGTGCTGTGCATCGTGCTGTACAGCACTCCCATTGAGACCTATGTCAGCTATGCGCTGAACCGCATTCTGGACACTGCCATCGGCGTTATCATCGCGCTGCTGGTGAATTATTTCCTGCCCCGGGAGCGTGTGGTCGCCCTGTGGGATGCCTTCAAAAAACGTATCGGCGTCTGCCGATAAAACAAAATGAGCCTTGCCGCAAGCGGCAGGGCTCATTTTGCTTTTTTCCCGTTTTCAATTTCAGGCCGTTTCGCCGGGCCCTTTTCAACCCAGGCCATTCATGTTACAATAGGCTTATGCGATAACAAAACGAAAAAGGATAGGGGGAAACGATCTTGGATTTTTATGGCACCATCGGCCCGGCCTGTGCCCAGCCGGAAACACTGCGCCGCATGGTGGATGCCGGCATGACCGGCATCCGCATGAATCTCTCCCATGGTTCTCTTGCCCAGCATGCCGACTGGCTGGAAATGATCCACGCCGCCGGCATCCGGGACCTTCTCATCGACCTGCAGGGGCCGGAGCTGCGCATCGGGCGGCTGACCCAGCCTGCGGCTCTGGCCGAGGGCAGCTCTGTGCGTCTTGGCGCAGGCGGCATCCCCTGCCCGGAACCACTGGTGCGGGCCGCGGGCACCGGGCAGCAGCTTTTGCTGGACGACGGCAGGCTTCTTGTTCAGGTGACGCGCACCAAAGCAGACGCGCTTCTCTGCACCGTGCTGCGGGGAGGCATGCTGCAAAGCCGCAAAAGCATTGCGGCCCCAGGCCTGACAGTGCCTTCCCCCACCCTGACGGCCGAAGACCTCGAGAACCTGAAAACAGCAAAACAGTGCGGCGTCACCGGAGTGATGCTGCCCTTTGTGCGGGGCGCGGAAGACATCCGCACCCTGCGCCGGGCGCTGGACGAAGTCGGCGCACAGGAGATCCGCATATTTGCAAAGATCGAGAACATGACCGGCGTGCGCACTCTGCCGGAGTTTCTCCATCTGGTGGATGAGGTGGTCATTGCCCGGGGCGATCTGGGCAATGCCATGCCCCTTTGGGAGCTGCCCCGCTGTCAGAAGCAGCTTTCTGCCGCCTGCCGGGCAGCAGGGGTGCCCTTCATGGTCGTGACCCAGATGCTGGACAGCATGTGCACCCGCGCCGTTCCCACCCGCGCCGAGGTGAGCGACATTTACAACGCTGTGCTGGACGGAGCGGCCAGCGTGATGCTCACCGGCGAGACTGCCGCCGGGCAGTACCCCGTGGAAGCCATGGAGTTTCTGGTCAGAACAGCCCGCACCGCCCTGTAAGATACCACACAAACAAACTCTCCCGGGAGCCGCATTTCTGCACGCTCCCGGGAGAGTTTTTCGTTTTGTGGTGCAGGCAGTTCAGGCACCCCAGTCAGTCAGGGAATCGTCTGGCATTTCCCGCGCGGCGCGCTCTGCCTGCCGCACCTTTTCCAGCTGCTCGTCATAGCCGCGCAGGGCCGCAAAGGGCGAAAAGATCTTGGCCCGGTTCTGCAGGCTCATGCGCGGGTGCCTGCGCAGCGATTCCTCGCTGCAGGGACGCTGTTTGTCCAGAATGTCCGCATACTTGCGGGCGGCGGCCTGCCCGATGCGGCTCGTTTTATAGTTTTCCATCTTCTGCCTCCGCCCCGGCACTGTGGCCGCCGATCTGCCCGTTGCGCTGACGCATGGTGGCACCTTCTTCAAAGCTGCTGCCCTTGAGCACTGCGTTTTTGCCGTATTTGTTCTTGATGCCCAGCATGGCCTGCTGCAGCCGCCGCTCCTTTTCCAGCTTGCGGGTGTCGGTGAACAGATCCACCTGATACACCCCCTCGTCCGGCAGCACCCGGTTGGCATTCAGGGTGATGCGCCGCACCGTGAGAGCCGGGTCCGCAATGCGCTCAAACAGCTTCACACTCTCCCCGATGATCTGGCTGCCCAGGTTGGTGGGAGCTGAAAGCCGGGCGGTGCCGTGAGCAGCTTTGGGCAGGGTGCGGCCATAGCGGTCGGTCTGGGTCGTTCCACGGTAGCTGCCGCTGTCCACATTTTCCCTGTCATAGCCGATCTCCAGTGTGATAGAATCGGTCACCAGCTGCTTGTCCATCAGACGGAACATCAGAGTCTCTGCCATTTCCCGCACAATGAGCTTTGCCTTTTCGTAGGGGTAAGGGCAGGCCAGCACCTGCCCCTCGGTGATGCTGCTGGTGCTGGAACGATAATTTTTGATCTGCGCCATTCCGCAGGGTTCCAGCCCCCATGCATGGTCGATGAGCAGTTCCGCATCCACCCCAAAGGTGTCGTAGAGCCAGTCTTCGTTATACAGCGACATGCGGGCCAGCTCTCCCATGGTGTGGATGCCGTGGGCTTCCAGCTTTTTGACCGTAGCGGGGCCGGTCATCCAGAAGTCGGTCATGGGCTTGTGATCCCACAGCAGATACCGGAACGACTCTTCGTCCAGCTGAGCAATGCGCACGCCGTCGGCATCCGGCGGGATGTGCTTGGCCACAATGTCCATGGCCAGCTTGGCCAGATAAAGGTTTGTGCCAATGCCCGCCGTAGCCGTGATGCCGGTGGCCTGCTGCACGTCCCGCACCATCTTCATAGCCAGTTCGTGGGCCGTGAGCTTATACAGCGGCAGATAGCCGGTCACGTCAATGAGCACCTCATCGATGGAGTAAGGGTGGATATCGTCCGGTGACACATATTTCAGATAAATTTTATAGATCTGGCTGGACACTTCCAGATACCGCGCCATCCGGGGCGGGGCCACGATGTAGTCCAGCCGCAGCGCAGGGTCCTTGTCCAGTGCAGGGGCGTCGGTGCTGCCCCCGGCAAAGTCCGGCTGGCCGTCAGTTCTCTGTACAGCTTTGCGCTGCCGCACCGCATTGCGCAGACGCTGGGTGTTCACTTCGTTCACCCGCTGCACCACTTCAAACAGCCGGGCCCGGCCCGGGATGCGGTATGCTTTGAGGGAAGGCGACACCGCCAGGCAGATGGTCTTTTCGGTGCGGGAAGCATCCGCCACCACAAGATTTGTGGTCAATGGGTCGAGGCCGCGGTCCACGCACTCCACCGAGGCGTAAAAACTCTTCAGATCAATGGCCAGATAGCTGCGTGTGCCTGCCACGGCGGCCGCCTCCTTTCAAATCAGGTTGTTTTATGTTACAACCTTTTATTTTATTATAGCGAATTTTTACCGGTTTTGCAAGGGGCTGCGGCATTCTTCGGGCATTTTCGGGCCGGTGCGGCAAAAAAGATGGATTCTGCGGGAAAGAACTGGTATAATGAGTGTAAAATATTTTTGCAGGAAGGTTTTTCTATGGGAATCGTAGTCATCGGAGCCGTTTTTGTAGACATCAAGGGCTATCCCCTTTCCACCTATATTCCGGGCGGACGCAACTCCGGCCGGGTGGAGCAGGTGCACGGCGGTGTGAGCCGCAACATCGTGGAAGACATTGCCAATGTAGAGCTGCGCCCCACCTTTGTGGGTCTGGTGGATGACACCGGCATGGGGCAGGATGTTATCGACAAGCTGAAGGATCACAAGGTGAACACCCAGTACATCCGCCGTGTGAAGGACGGCATGGGCACCTGGCTGGCTGTGTTCAACAACGACGGCGATGTGTGTGCCTCCATCTCCAAGCGGCCGGACACCACCCCTCTCACCCGCCTGCTGGAAGAGCAGGGCGACGAGATCTTCAAAGACTGCGACAGCATCGCGCTGGAGCTGGACCTGGAAAAAGAGACGGTGAAGCAGGTGCTGCGCTTTGCCAAAAAGTACAACAAAAAAGTCTTTGCGGCCATTTCCAACATGAGCATCGCTATGGAGCGCCGCGATTTTCTGCAGCAGGTGGATTGCTTTGTGTGCAACCAGCAGGAGGCCGGGCTGCTCTTCTCGGATGATTACGGCCACCTTTCCCCCTCTGCCATGCGGGAAGTTCTGGCAGCCAATGTGCACAGCGCCAACATCCCCTGCATGGTGGTCACCATGGGCGGACAGGGTGCAGTGTATGCCCGTGCCAGCGGCGAAAGCGGCACTGTGCCCGCCAAAAAGGTGGATGTGATCGACACCACCGGTGCCGGCGACGCCTTTTTTGCCGGCACGGTCATCGGCCTGACCTATGGCAAGAACCTGCCCGCCTCCTGCGAGATCGGCAGCCGTCTGGCCGCCTCGGTCATCGCCATCACCGAAAATGTCTGCCCCCGGTTCCGCCCGTTGGAGTTCGGGCTGGACATCCCTGTGCTGGACTGATTTTTCCCGCCGCATCAAAAAACACCGGAACAGTGCTCTTTCCTGAAAGGAAGGCACCGTTCCGGTGTTTTGTTATCTTCTAATGTTCTGATTACTTCAGCTCGTCCGGGATGTACCACAGGCCGTTGTTGTTCTCAGCCATATACTGCTTGAACTCGTCGGAGTGATAAGCCGCCACGATGGCCTTGGCCCAGTCGGTGTCGGCATTGTCCTTCTTGACCACCACCTGCAGGATGAGCTGGGGCAGAACGTCCTCGGTCAGCAGAGCAGTGGAGGCATCGATGCCTGCATTGTAGACGATGCTGCCGGTGATGACGGCGTAGTCAAAGTCCTGCAGAGCGCTGGGGATATTCAGGCTGGCCATCTCGGTAAACTCGATGTTGTGGGGGTTCTCCACGATGTCGTCCTGGGTAACGACGGCCAGATCAACGCTGCTGTCCAGAGTGATCCAACCGGCCTTCTGCAGCAGAACGTATGCACGGGCGGTGTTGGAAGCATCGTTGGGCACAGCCACCTTTGCGCCGTCGGTGATCTCGTCCAGACTGGTGTGGTTGGCCGAGAAGATGCCCGCCGGGACGGTGGGAATGGGGCTGATGGGAGTCAGATCGCCGTCATAGCTGGCGTTGAAGTTCTCAGCGTAAGCGGTGTGCTGCTCCACGTTCACGTCCACGTCGCCGTCGTTCAGGGCGATGTCTGCGGTCAGCAGCTCGGAGAAGTCAGTGCCTTCCACGGTGTAGCCCTCTTTTTCCAGAATGGGCACGATGGCAGCTTCAAACAGCTCCGTGTAAGGGCCCTGAGACTTGCCGTAGCGGATGGTGCCTGCGTCGCCGGAAGCAGCGGCAGCGCTGCCGGATGCGGCGGTGCTGGAAGCAGCTGCGGAAGAGGCACTGGTGGAAGCGCTGCTGCCGCCGCATGCTGCCAGAGCGGCAGCGGCCAGACCGGCGGCGGTGAGCTTCAGGAAAGAGTTGCGGCTGATTTTACGAGTATTCATGATAATTTCCCCTCTAATTTCTCATTTTATAAGTCCGCCTGTCCCATTGGCAGGCCGGACGGAAAACTTAGTTGTGTTCACGCAGGCGGCGGGACAGCCAGTTGCCAAATGCCTGCAGCAGCTGCACCACAATGATGAGGATCACGACCGTGAAGATCATCAGCGGTGTGTTGAATTTCTGATAGCCATAGGTCAGGGCCAGGTCGCCGATGCCGCCGCCGCCCACATAACCGGCCATGGCGGATGCGCCCAGCAGGCCGATGGTGCCGGTGGTCAGGGCCAGGACGATGGACCCCAGTGCTTCCGGCAGAAGGAAGTTCCAGATGGTCTGGAAGGTGGTGGCCCCCATGGCGCGGGCGGCTTCAATGATGCCGTCGTTCACTTCCAGCAGGCTGTTCTCCACCAGACGGGCCATATAGGGGCTGATGTAGAAGATCAGCGGCACCAGAGCTGCCGTGCTGCCGATGGTGGTGCCCATGATGGCACGGGTCAGCGGCATGATGGTGACGATGAGGATGACGAAGGGCACGCTGCGCACGATGTTGACGAAGGTGCTGACGATGCCGTAGATGATGCGGTTTTCTTTCAGTCCGCCCTTGCGGCACAGCACCAGCACCAGCGCCAGCAGAATGCCCAGAATGGCACCGAAGAAGAGCGACAGTCCCACCATATAGACGGTCTGGCCGAAGCTTGCGGTGAGCTTGGCCACCGTGACGCCAAAGATTTTCTGTTTCATTTCAGCACGACCTCCTCACGCAGAACACCGGTCTTGTCGATAAAGGCTTCGGCGGCAGCAATGGCCTTTTCCTCACCCAGCAGCCGCAGCAGGAACACGCACATCACGCTGTCCTGCATCTCCTGCACACTGGCGCAGAGGATGTTCACCTCCACACCGCTCTGCTGGCAGATCTCAGCGATGACCGGCTCGTTGACCGTGCTGCCCACGAATTTGAGCTTTTCGATCTTGCCGCCCTTGCCGTCGGCCTTGACGATCTTCTGGATGCTCTGGGGCACCTCATCCTGAATGATGGCCCGCACAAAGCTGCGGGTGATCTCCTGCTTGGGGCTTCCGAACACTTCCAGCACAGTGCCCTGCTCCACGATGCGGCCATTTTCCATGACAGCCACCTTGTTGCAGATGCGCTGCACCACCTGCATCTGATGGGTGATGAGCAGGATGGTGACGCCCAGCTCCCGGTTGACCTTTTTCAGCAGAGCCAGAATGGACTCTGTGGTCTGGGGGTCGAGGGCGCTGGTGGCTTCGTCACACAGCAGGATGGACGGCGAAAGGGCCAGGGCGCGGGCGATGCCGACGCGCTGCTTCTGGCCGCCGGACAGACGGCTGACGTAGGTGTTGGCCTTGTCGCTCAGTTCCACGAACTGCAGAAGCTCTTTGACCCGGGCAGTGCGCTTTTCCGGCGCAACGCCCGCCAGCTTCATGGGGATCTCAATGTTCTGGGCCACGGTGCGGGATTCCAGCAGGTTGAACTGCTGAAACACCATGCCGATCTTGCGGCGCACCGGAATGAGCTGGGCTTCGGTCTGGCCGGTCAGCTCCACACCGTCGATCTTGATGCTGCCGCTGTCCGGCCGTTCCAGCAGGTTTGCCATGCGGATGAGGGTGGATTTGCCTGCACCGGAAAAGCCAATGACACCGTAGATGTCGCCGTCCTGCACGGTCAGGCTCACGTCCTTCAGGGCCTCCACCTTACCGGCGCGGCTGACGAAGGTCTTGTTCAGATGAGAAAATTCGATCATGCCTGCTCTGCTCCTTCCTGCAGCCACCACAGGGCCACCTGCGTATACAGCGCTGTGCCGTAGGGCAGGGCCTTTTCGCCGATGTCAAAACCGTCGTTGTGGTGGGCAAGGGCAGTGTTGGGATTTTCCGGGTCGCGGGTGCCAAGGTAGGCGTAGACACCGGGCACTTTCTGCTGATATTCGGCAAAGTTGTCGCCGCCCAGCGAGACGGGACGGTTGGTGATGACGTTCACACCTTCCAGCCTGCGGGCCTGAGCCTGCACGTCGGCGCTGAAATCTGCCGGGTTGATGAGGGCGGGGGTAATGTCGGTCCACTCCACATCAGCGGCCGCACCGTAAAGAGCGGCCGTCTGTTTTGCCAACGCGTCAATTTGTTCACGCACGGTGGCGCGGGTCTCCGGGGTCAGGGTGCGGGTGGTGCCTTCCAGTTCCGCATGGCCGGCAACGATATTATAAGCAGTGCCGGCGTTCAGGGTGCCGATGCCGATGACCATGGGCTCCGTGGGCACATGGCGGCGGGTGGTCAGGGCCTGTGCGGCCACCACGATCTGGCTGGCTACATACAGGGCATCTGCGCCCAGCTGCGGGGTGGAGACGTGGGCGTTGACGCCGTGCACAATGATCTTGAAGCCGTCCACAGCGGCGTTGTTGGAGCCTGCCGTCACGCCGATGGTGCCCACCGACAGGTCGGATGCTGCGTGCAGACCAAACACCCGCTGCACACCGTCCAGATGTCCATCCCGGATGAACTCCTTCGCACCCTTGCCGATCTCCTCGGCGGGCTGGAAGAACAGCCGGATGGTGCCGCCGAAGTTTGCCTTTTCGGCCACCAGCAGCTTGGCCGCACCCAGCAGGGCGGCGGCGTGGGAATCATGGCCGCAGGCGTGCATCACGCCGGGCGTCTGGGACTTATACGGCACATCGTGTGTCTCGGTGATGGCCAGTGCGTCGATATCCGCACGCAGAGCGATGACACCGGTGCCGGGCTGTTCGCCCCTGATCTCGGCGTAAACGCCGGTCTCGCCGCTGCGCTGGTGCGGGATGCCGAGCTTGTCCAGCTCTTCTTCAATGCGCTGTGCAGTGCGGAACTCCTGTAAACTGATTTCCGGGTGGGAGTGGAAATCCCGGCGGAGGGATACGATATACTCCTGTTCGGCAAGCGCCTTTTCTACGATGGACATCTTCAAAACCTCTCTTCCTGATACAAAAAAAGCCCGGCAAGCTGGTGTTTCAGCTCCCGGGCATTTGCGTGATAAAAGACTGCCTGATCATTCCGGAACCCTCTGGTTCCAGCCTGGTGCGCGCAGCTCTTTTACCCCGTGTGCATTCCATGCCCGGCGGTATGACATTCGACAGCAACACATTCCGTATTCCATCATCATGACTTGCGCGCTCCTTTCTTTCCATCAATCTTGTAGGTTTGTAGGTGATGGCTGTATTATAATCCCACTTCCCTATTTCGTCAATAGGTTTTATCACATTTTTTCGATTTTGTGCAGTTCCATGGCGCAGCTGTTATTTCGTGCAGTTTTTTCATAAAATTTGCCAATCCGCCCTGCCCCAGACAGCAAAAGGCCCTCCGTTGTGCGGAAACGCTCTGCACACGGCAGAGCCCGCAGCCCGGAGGGCCTTTTGTCGGTTGTGAAAGGAGTTGGCTTGGTTAGAGTTACAGCTTCCAGCCCTCGGCCTGCTTGCGGCCGCCAACAAAAGCGGCGTAAATGCCGGGCTGGCCGATCAGCTCTTCGTGCTTCCCCTTCTGCACGATGCTGCCGTGATCCACAACCAAAATCTGGTCGGCATTCTTCACGGTCTTGAGCCGGTGAGCGATCATGATGATGGTCTTGTCACGGGTCAGGGCTTCAATGGCTTTCTGCAGACGGTCCTCATTTTCGGGGTCCACATTTGCAGTGGCTTCGTCCAGAATGACGATGGGGGCATCCTTCAGCATAGCGCGTGCAATGCTGATGCGCTGTTTCTCGCCGCCGGAAAGGCTTGCCCCGCCCTCGCCGATGACCGTGTTATAGCCGTCGGGCAGAGCTTCGATGAAGTCATCGCAGCAGGCTTTCCTGGCAGCGGCCACCACCTGTTCGTGGGTGGCGTCCGGGCAGCCGAACTTGATGTTGTTCTCAATAGTGTCTGCAAACAGATACACATTCTGGAACACCATGCTGATCTGATCCATCAGGCTTTCCAGCGTGTAGTCCCGCACGTCCACGCCGCCGATCTTCACGCTGCCGCTGTCCACATCCCAGAAGCGGGCCATCAGGCTGCACAGGGTGGATTTGCCGGAGCCGGAGGGGCCCACGATGGCAGTGGTGGTCTTATCGGGGATGGTCAGGCTGACATCATGCAGGATCTGCTTGTGCTCATAGGAGAAGTTCACATGGTCGAACACGATGTCGTGCTTTGCCGGGGCAACGGCCCTGCCGTTTTCATCCATGCGGGGCATGTTCTCGGTCTCCACGGTGCGGTCGATGCTGGCCGCAGCCAGACGCAGCATGGAGACGCCCATGCCGAATGCCTTGATCTGGTTGAACACCATGAAGGACATGACCAGCACCATCAGGGCATTGGCCAGAGACATGGTGCCGTTTTTCCAGAGTGCCACAGCTGCCAGCATCATGCACACGCTGGCCAGCTGCAGCACGCCTTCCTCTGCAGCGGTGTACGGAGTCATGACCTTCTCCACCTCAAGGTTTGCCTTGCGGTTGGCTTCCACCGCATCCTGCAGCTTTTTGTCGCCGCGGCCGGACAGGTTGAAGGACTTGATGACACTCATGCCCTGCACGTTTTCCAGCACAGCTTCAATAAGGGCCGTCTGGCTCTTCTGGGTGTCGTCTGCGATGAGGGCGGACTTTTTCTCCATGGCGGACACCACAGCCAGATACACGAGGATGCCTGCCAGCGTAATGAGGCCGATGCGCCAGTCGAACACGAGGATGACCACCGCGAAAACGGCGGTGGTGATGAGGCCGCCCAGAATGTTCACCAGAACCATGGGCACCATGCTTTCAATGCTGCCCACCACGGTAGTGCACACGCCGGAAAGCTGGCCCAGACTGCTCTCGTTGAAGCAGCCCATGGGCACACTCTTGAGCCGGTTCGCAATCGAGATGCGGCGGTTGGCCGCCATGAAGTAGCCTGCGTGGGTCTGCAGCTGCTTGGAATAGCTGGACGCCACAGCACCGCCAAAGATGCTCACCAGAACCAGCGCCAGTGCCGCCCAGGCCACGCCGCCCGACACACTGCCGGAAGTCAGGCCCAGCACCACCAGATAGATGGCGCCCACCTGGCACATCTGCAGCAGGGCGTTCACCACGCTGACCGCCACAGACTTGTTGATGTTGCCCACTTCTTCGCCGGCAAACTTCCAGATTTTACGGAATGCTTCGATCATTCTGCGTCACCCTCCTTTGCGCCCATGTGCGCCTGCCACATCTCACGATAAAGCGGGCTGCTGGTCATCAGCTGGGTGTGGGTGCCCTGCGCAGCAATGCAGCCGTCCTTCACCACGACGATGTTGGCCGCGCCGGTGATAGTGGACAGGCGGTGTGCGATCACGATGACCGTCTTGTCCTTCACCAGAGCGTTCACAGCTTTCTGAATGACAGCTTCGTTTTCGGGATCAATGTAGGCGGTGGCTTCGTCCAGAATAATGACCGGGGCATCTTTCAGCATAGCGCGCGCAATGGCGATGCGCTGACGCTCACCGCCGGACAGGTGCGCACCGCCTCCGCCCACACGGGTGTCATAGCCGTTCTCCAGTTCATGGATGAAGCTGTCGCAGCCCGCAGCGTGCGCCGCAGTTTCCACCTCGGCGTCGGTTGCGTTCAAACGGCCCATGCGGATATTTTCGCGCACAGTGTCGTCGAACAGGTAGTTATCCTGCGAGACGTAGGCCGTCTGTTCATACAGCTGAGTCAGCGGGATGCTCTTGAGGTCGCAGCCGCCCAGCGTGATGCTGCCCTGCTTCACATCCCAGAAACCCGCTGCCAGTTTGGCAATGGTGGACTTGCCGGAACCGGAGGGGCCCACCAGAGCGGTCATTTTGCCCGCCGGGATGGTCAGACTGACATTGTGCAGGATTTCCTTGTCGTCGTGGTAACCGAAGGACACATTCTTTAACTCGATGTCATGGCCTGCAAAGGTCACAGGCTTTTCGCCGTGATCCTGCTCTTCACCCTTCAGGATCTCGTCCACCTGGCTCACCGTGGTGCCCACCTGTGCCAGCGTATCCACAAAGTTGAATGCTGCCACAATGGGAGCCGCCATGCCCAGCGCCAGAATGACCACCGTGAGGAAGGTTTCGGCGCTCAGGCTGCCGTGCATCCAGAACAGCCAGCCAATGGGCAGGATGGTCAGCATCTGTGCCGGGAAGAAACCGTAGGCCATGGCCATGCCCAGCTGGCTCTTCTTCATCCAGTTGACGTAATACTGTGCATTGTAGCGCACCTTGTCGGTCAGGCGTGCGTAGGACTTGCTGCCCTGATTGAACGCCTTGATGACTTCGATGCCGTTGATGTACTCAATGATGGTGCCGCTCATCTCCGTAGTGGCTTTGACGGCACCCTCATAGTCCTTGCCGTAGCCGCCCATGACGGTCATCATGAAGAAGAACGCCACCGGGAACACCACCAGGCTCAGCAGCGCCAGACGCCAGTCCAGCACAAACAGATAGATGATGGTGAGCACCGGGGCCGCGATGTTGGCGGTCATCTCCGGGAAGAGATGTGCCAGTGTCGTCTCCATGCCGTCCACCTGATCCACGATGATCTGTTTGAACTTGCCGCTGGAAGTGTCCATCACAGTGCCAAGGGGCAGCTTCGGGAGCTTTGCCAGAAGCATCTGACGGATGGTTTTGAGGATATTATAGGTCGCTTTGTGGGAAATAGAAAGTGCGCCGTTGTAGAGCACCGTCCGCAGCCAGAAGCCGCACAGGGCCGTGATGAACCACGGCGTATAGACAGAAAGCGCAGTCTCCCCTGCCAGCAGCAGGGTGATGATCTTTGCCGCCGCAAAGTAGGGCACCATGCCGCACACAGCGCCGATCACCGCCAGCACAACAGCGGTGATAAGCCTGCCATGCTCTGCTTCGCCCAGATCCCAGATGCGCCTCACCGGGCTTTGTTGTTCCATTCGGAATCCCTCCTTGAAGTGTTAGCTTTTACTAACTTTCATTTTTATGGAAAGGCCGCCGTCCCCGGCAGCCCGCCAACCAATTTATTCCGGCAGATCGGGAAAAATCGCCCCAAAGCCGGTGTGATGATACCGGCCCAGCAGGTCGATATATTTTTTGGCTTCCACCCGGCTCATGCCATGGCGCACCACCTCAAACATCCCTTCAAAATAGGCTGTGGTCACCATGTGCAGCACCGTTTCGGTGGCGGCGTCCCCCATCTGCTTAGGGTAACCTATGGCTTCCATATATTTATAGGTATACTCTACCTCGATGCGCACCATCTCGTCCACAAAGTTGTGGAACCGCGTGCCGTAAGAGGAATCCAGCAGCAGTCGGAACTCATCCAGGTAGTCGTACATATAATCCACCAGCGTTTCCATGCCGCCCGCCGCGTATTCGACCATTTCGTTTTCCTGCCGGGTGCTGTCCATCTGGTGGAAGCTCTCCTGAATTTTCAGGAACTTCTCCATCATACCGTTCACCACCGGCTCCACGATGGCACTGAACAGCCCTTCTTTATCCTTGAAGCGGACATAAATGGAATTGGTGCTGGTGTCCGCCGCCGCTGCAATGGTGCGCAGAGAGGCCTCTGTGTAGCCTTTGTCCAGAAATTCCTGCTTCGCATAGGCTAAAATGCGCTCGGATACACCTTCGATCTGCTTTGCCATACCAGTCAGCCCCATTCATAACAGTGTTTCATAACATCGTTATGATTATACAAAGCTAACCAAATTTTGTCAAGCCTGCCGGAAACAAAAATGTGCCGCAGCCTTTTGGAAGCCGCGGCACATCCCGGTTTTAACCGGCCAGATTCTCGGTGCAGAACAGCTCGATGCAGTTGTCGATCATGGTCTGGTCGCAGTCGGTGGCAATGCCGGAGCCCAGCCAGTAAGCATACTGGCCTTCATCGTACTTGCCAAGAGCGTCGGCGTCGGAACCATAGCGGAACTCGATGTGGTAGGTCTCAGCGCTGGTGTCCGGTGCAAAGTAGAAGTAGGTGAACTCACCGGAATCGGCGTCGTCGCTTTCAAACTCATACAGGCCGCGCACAGGCTCCATGCCAATGTAGTGATAGGTGTGGCTGAACAGCTCCTTGCCGTCCTTGTCGGTGCCGGAGATGGTAGAAGTCTCGCCGTCCACCGTCAGAGTGACCAGATCATTGGTGAAGCCGCAGAAGTAAGCACCGCCGCCATTGGCGTAAGCTTTGACGGCATCCTCGCCGTAGACATCGCCGGTGACCATGGAGGACAGCTTTTCAAATGCGCCCTCAGCATTATCCTCGCCCACCAGTGCGGTGCAGTCGTCCAGCCAGGTCTGCTTGTACTCATCAGCCAGGATCACCGGCCACAGTTCCTGATAGCCGCCAGTCAGGTCCTTCATCAGCTGTGCAGCAGCGGCTTCATTCTCGTCCGCAGTCTCGGTGGAAGCTGCTTCGGAAACGGCAGAACTTGCAGTGCTCTGGGCTGCCTCGCTGGCCGAAGAGGCCGGGGCGGAGCTGGCGGCACTGCCGCAGCCGGCCAGCAGAGAAACAGACAGGGCGAAGGCTGCCACAGCCCCCACAGCTTTTTTCATCAAACGCATGGGAATTCCCTCCATAAAATCAAAAAGTGCGCGGTTAGTTTTCTCTAATCGCAGCACAGATTTTACTGGAAATGTCCGTTTTCTGCAAGGCCCAAGCAGACACGAACTATCCATTCGGACACCCTTTTCGATATTCGGTGGGCGTCAGGCCAAAAGCATCCCGGAAGGCTGAGGAAAACTTGTTCGGGTTCTCATATCCCACCCGGTGGGCGATATCCGCGACGGAATTTTCCGTCTCCGCCAGAAGCTTCTGCGCGGTCTGCAGGCGGTATTCCCGCAGATACGCATAAATCGAGCTTCCATATACGCCCTTGAAACAGCTTTTCAGTGCCGTGGGCGAAAGACCCGCTTCCTGCGCCAGCTGCTCAATGGTCAGATGCCGGGTCAGGTCGCCGGTCATCCGCGCCGCCACCCGCTTTGCGCATTCCACCTGATGCTGATTGAAATACTCCGTCTGCTTCACCTCATCCCGGCTTTCCAGCCGGCTGAGGAACAGCAGCAGCTCCAGCACCTTCAGGCGGAGATAGCCCGTGCTGCAGGGCTGCTCTTCCGCATACAGCTCCGAAAAAAGATGGCTGACGGCCAGGTTGCCCCGCAGGATGCAGCAGCGGTTCGCCGTGCAGATATAGCGGCGGATGCGCTCCGGCTCAATGCCGAACCACGCCATCTGCTGGTGCATTTCCGGCGAAAGTGCGTCCAGATCCAGCAAAATCGTGATGCCGTGGTAGTGCCGCAGCGGGAAGCAGGAAAAAGATTTTTTGCGGGTGGCCGCACTGATGGCAAAGTCCCCCGCCGCCAGATAACAGCAGCTGTTTTCGCCAAAGCTGCACTCGTAGCGCCCCACCCGGCAGTAGTTGATCTCAATGACATTCTGCGCCGAGGTCTGCTCCTGATTGCACCACCCAAGGTGCATATCGTTGTAGCACAGCTCTGCCCCCGGAAACACCGGGCACACCGTTACGCGGCCTGTGCCGGTCTCATTGGAGACGCAAAATGTCTGCGACGCTTCGGAGTCTGCCGGCGAAGGCTGAAGCACGCCGTAAAAAGGTTCGATCATAGTATTTCCCATCCGATAGTTAGATGTAATTAACTTTCATTCCTGTAAAAAGCTGCTCCTGCAGAGCAACTTTTTGCCTTATTTACTTTCACTGTACCATACCAAACCTTCAAAATCAATCGCGGGTGTTTCGCTTTTTGTCGAAAAAGACAAAAAAGCACTTGACTTGAACCATACTTCAAGTTATAGAATAGAGACACAAAATGTCAATCAGGAGGTTTCTCTTATGGAAAAGATCGTACAGACCGCTGGCCGGAATGCTCTGGGCGAGTTTGCCCCGGCTTTTGCACATTACAATGACGATGTTCTCTTTGGTGAGAACTGGAACGACGACGGCATCGACGTCAAGACCCGCAGCATCATCACGGTGGTGGCACTGATGGCTTCCGGCGTGACCGATTCGTCCCTGAAGTTCCATCTGCAGAACGCCAAGAACCACGGCGTCACCCAGAAGGAGATCGCCGCCATCATCACCCATGTGGCATTCTATGCCGGCTGGCCCAAGGGCTGGGCCGTGTTCAACATGGCAAAGGAGATCTGGGCCGTGGAGCCGGAAAATGACAGCGCCAAGGCAAAGCATCAGGCTTCCATGGTGTTCCCCATCGGTGAGCCCAACACCGCCTATGCAAAGTATTTCATCGGCCAGAGCTATCTGGCTCCCATTTCCACCCAGCAGGTGGGCATCCACAATGTCACCTTTGAGCCGGGCTGCCGCAACAACTGGCACATCCATCACGCCAAGAGCGGCGGCGGCCAGATCCTGGTGTGCGTGGCAGGCCGCGGCTACTATCAGGAAGAGGGCAAGGAGCCCGTGGAAATGAACCCCGGCGACTGCATCAACATCCCCGCCGAGGTCAAGCACTGGCACGGTGCCGCACCGGACAGCTGGTTCTCTCACCTGGCCGTTGAGGTGCCGGGCGTCGAGTGCTCCAACGAGTGGTGTGAGCCCGTCACCGACGAAGCGTACAGCAAGCTGAAGTAAGCATCTATTTTCCAAAACGCAGACGGCCCCCGGAAGGTTCATCGTGAACACTTCCGGGGGCCGTTTTTTGTTTGTTCTTTTGTTATACGGTATACCGCAGCCAGACAGCACCGCTGCCGAACTTCTGCACATCCGAAAGGCTCAGATGGGTCAGCGGATAGTCCATGGCCCGCCCGTCAAACACGGAGGGCATCTCCTTCCGGCCATCCACGCCTGCACCGATCAGGATGCTGATCTCGTCCAGCAGTCCGGCGTCCAGAAATGCCGTGTTGATGGCCGGGCCGCCCACGATGCCCATGCGCTCCACGCCGAAGTTTTCGGCCAGGATCTCGCAGGCACGGGGCAGGTCGATGCGGTTCTCGCCGCAGGCGATCCAGGAGATATGCTGTCCCTCAAGATAGCTCAGATATTCCTGCGGCACCTGCTGGCTGGTGATGATGAGATACGGCTTTTCCATCTCAGCGGAATCCGGCCAGAGCAGCTTACCGTGGGTGTCCACCACCACTTCATAGCCCGCGGCGTCCGCCGCTTTGGAGAAGCCCTCTTTGCCGTAGGGCGTGCTGTCCTTGGCTTCAAAGACGCCCGGCTCGGCCATTTCCAGCTCTGCCGTCACGCGGCCGCTGACCGTGGTGGGAACATTCAATGCATTCAGAGTGGCGTAGTAATCATCCACGCCAGGAAGCAGCGAGGTCATGGCGCAATCGATGCGGCCATCCACCGAGGTCATCATGTGGCAGATGATATGCGGTTTCTTCATCACAGTTTTCCTCCGTACACCGGGAAGCCGCTGCTTTCCCCGTAGTTTTCGATGCGCTTGAAGTGCTTCAGCGTCTCCATGTCTGCGTCACTGATGGTGAAATCCACCTGCGCGTTGGTCTCCATGTGGGCTGGGTTCGCCGTCTTGGGCAGCGAAACAGCACCCAGCTGCAGGGTGTAGCGGATGCACAGCTGCGGCACAGAGACGCCATACTTTTCGGCCATGGCCTGAATTTCCGGCTGATGCAGGATCTCACCATGGGCAATGGGAGAATACGCTTCCACAGCGATGCCGCTGTTCTGGCAGAACTCCACCAGTTCCAGCGGGGTGTTGCTGATGTGGAGCAAAATCTGGTTGACCATGGGCTTGACGGTGCAGGCTTCCATCAGGCTGTTCAGGTCGCCGATCTGGAAGTTGGAAACACCGATGGCACGCAGCTTTCCCTCCTTGTAAGCTTCCTCCAGTGCACGCCATGCAGCGCGATTGCCCTCCACATAGCGGTCATCGCACTGGTTCACCTTGTCCCAGGGCTGGGGGCTGTGGATGATCATCATGTCCAGATAGTCCAGGCCCATCTTTTTCAGGGTCCCGTCGATGCCGGCTTTGGCCTGCTCATAGGTCTTGTGCTCTGCGGCCACCTTGGAGACCACGAACAGCTCTTCACGGGGCACGCCGCAGGTGCGCACGCCCTCGCCCACGCCGCGCTCGTTGCCGTAAGCCTGAGCCGTGTCAAAATGGCGGTAGCCCAGCTTTGCCGCCGCTTTCACCGCATCGGCGGCGTTTGCATCATCAATGAACCAGGTGCCAAGGCCCAGCTGCTGGATCTTGACGCCGTTGCTTAAAGTCAGAGTTTGAGTATACATTGCAGAACCTCCCGAATGTTTTGTTGGCTTCATTCTACAACTTAAACTCAACTTCAAGTCAAGCGTTTTTCAAATTTTTTTCTTCGTGCTCACTCCCGGTTCTTGAGCACCTCGGCAGGAGTCATTTTGTTAAGCCTGCGTACCAGCAGCAAGTTGATCACCAGATAGCATGCCAGAACGCCGATATAGATGGCAAGATAGGTGGTCAGGGGGAAGCTGAGTTCCATGCCGATGGCAACATTTGCGATAAAGTTCGGGTAGATGGCGTCCATCAGGGCTTTCGCAGCGGGGATGCAGACCAGCGCACCCAGCGCGACCACGATGAAATTGCCGTCCAGATACAACCGGCGCACTTCCGAGGTGCGGTAGCCGAACACCTTGAGCAGAGAAATGGAGTAGGCCGAACGGTCTACCATGACCTTGATCATCAGGTACAGCACCACAAGGAAGATCACTGCGGCAAGGATGCTCATGAGAATGACCATTGGCATCATCATCGTGTTGAACACGGCAGAAGCCTGCTCGACGTTCTCGCGGCTGACCGTGGAATACAGGCGGCCAGAGTCGATGTCCAGCGCATGGCTGGCAAACACGACGTTATAATAATCGTCACTCTGCCCAAACAATTCCTGCATGGCGTCCCGGTCCATAAAGGCATACAGTGTGCTGGAATAATGCGCGATATCAGCCACAGTAAAGGCGTAATTCACGTCGTTCACTTCGTCCTTCAGCACCAGTACATCACCCTTGCCGACGCCAAACTTCTGCGCAGCAGCGCTGGAAATCACGATCTCACTTTTTTTGGTGCTGGGCGTCACATCAAAGTAAGGGTTGCCGGGGTCGATGCCCAGCACCATCACCTCAAGGTCGTAACCATAGGCGGTCTGCTTGAGCGTTTCGGCGTAGGCTGGGGTGCCGCCTTCCGGAACTTCCTCGGTGGGGTATTTGTAGGTGTAGCAGTATTCGTAGGCGGTCTCGGCAATGCTGCGCAGGTTGAAGTTGCTGCACAAGTAGTAGGAGTTCAGGCTGAGCATCAGGACCAGCAGGCAGATGAACATGCCGCCCACCACGGCGAACGCCGAGCGCAGCTCCCGCAGCAGCTGCCGCAGCTGGAACCGGGGCAGAAAACCCATGCGGCCCAGATCGATACGGGCAAAGCGGCTGGCGCGGCCCACCTTTTGCTCACTGCGCAGCAGCGAGAGGGCAGTGCGGCTCAGCTCCTTGCGGATCACGATGCAGTTTACCAGAGCGGCCACGACCGGCGGCATGACCAATGCGTACACCAGAATGTAGGCGGGCAGATGCAGTGAGAGCGGCGGCAGGGAATAGTAGCTGATGGTGTCCTGCATCTGTTCGGCGCAGCCAATGGGGGTCAGGCTGAGCAGCAGCCCGCAGGCACCGCCCAGCCAGGAGATGATCACCGGCGCAGCCAGGTAGTGCACCAGCAGCTGCCGCCGGGTCACGCCCAGCGCATACAGCGCACCAATGATGCTGCTTTCCTGCTCGATGTTATGCACCACGAACACCGAGATCACATAGGTGAACAGGATCATCAGGATCACACCGGCGGCGGTGCTGGCGTAGCGGTTGATCTCCACATCACCGGCAGCACCGTTGATGCGGGGGTTGTCGGCTGCGGGCAGGAACTGGGTCAGGTTGTCCAGGTCATAGCTGAAATATTCGTCCAGCAGCTCGTCGGCGGCGTCCTGCAGCTCCTGCACGCCGTCCCGCAGCTGGACACTGCCATCCCGGGCCGTTTCCACCGCCGCGGTGTAGTCATGGATCGCATTCTTAAAGTCGGCCAGCTGGCCAAGGGTGTCCTGGGCCTCGGTCAGGGCAGCGCGCAGCGTGGTGTCTACGGCGCTGTTTTCTGCACACAAGGCAGCCAGCTGAGCAGAGTAACCACTCTGGGTCAGGGCAGCATCCAGCCCGCTGGAAGCGAGCTGCTCGTTCAGCAGGCTGAGCACGGCCTGTGCAACGCTGTCGGCACCGGAAGCCAGCGCACTGCTGGCGCTGCTCAGTGTGGAAAGCCCGTCTGTCAGTTGGCCGCTGCCATCGGCAGCAGCATCAGCCCCGGCGGTGTAAGCGTGCACGCCGTCCCGGAAAGCGGCCACGGCGTCCAGCTGTGCGCGTACTTCCTGCAGGGCCGATGCAGCACTGGGCAGCAGGGCGGCCTTTTGTGCGGCTGCATCCAGTGCGGCGGCGTAGGTATCGGCGGTCAGGCCAAGGTTCATGCCATAGCCTGCAAGCTGCTGGTTGACCATTGCAAGGATCGCATCAAAGATCTGGTCTGCGGCTTCGTTCAAAGCAGCGCTGTTGGCCGAAAGCTCGGCCATGCCTGCGGTGAGGGCAGTGCCGCCCTCTGCAGCCTGGCCCACCCCGGCGGTATACTGCTGCACGCCACTGCGGAACTGTCCCAGCGCATCCAGCTCGTCGGAGACCTGACGCAGGGTCTCCTTGAGGGCAGCCGAAGTGCCCGGGTCGCGGGCCAGCCGCGCCAACTGGGCAGAGTAATCGTCTGCGGTGAGCCGGGCCGTAATGCCTGCTGCGGCAAGGCTTTCAGAGGCCTGCGCCAGCATGGCGTCGAACAGTGCATCGGCGGCATCGTTCAGGTCGGCATTGTAGCTCACCAGCTCATCCATGCCGTCGGTCAGCTGGGTGCAGCCGTCGGCCAGCGCATCCAGCGCGTCCTGCAAGTCGGTCTTGGCCTGTTCGGCCTGGGCCAGATATTCCAGAAAATAAGTGTCCTCCACCTTGCTGCGGTCCAGCGTAAAGGACTGCAGCAGCGCTTTCAGGCTGTCGTTGGTGGCGCTGCCGCCAAGGCGGTAAGTATAGGTGTGGTCTTCGGCACGGAACGCCTGCCCGGCGGCATTCAGGGCGTCGTAATCGGCGGCGCACACAAAGCCTACGCCGAACTGCCTGGCGTCGACGGCGGTGCTGGATGTTTTTTCAAGCACGGCATCATAATCCGGGGTACTGCCAATGCCTGCTACCGTAAAGGTCGTTCCGCCAACGGCCACCGTGCTGCCAAGGCTGAGCGCATGGGCGTCGGCGTAATGCTGCTCCAGCAAGATCTCGCCGGGCTGCGCGGTGTCGGCGCCTTCGGTGGGCACGAACAGGTCGATGTGCTCCCGGCAGCGGTAGATGCGCACGGTGGAATCCTCCACCTTGAAATCCAGCGAAAAGTCTTTTTGCAGGGTCACGCCGGCGGCTTCGATCTGCGCAGTCTCGTCCTCGGTCAGGGGCACGAACACACCAAACTGCCCGTGCTCCACAAAATACGCCTCGTCGCTTTGGACGGCTCCGTAGATGATGGATTCGGCAGCACCGATCAGCGATACCACCATGAACATGGACAGCAGCACCAGAAAGAACAGCGCCGCATACCGCGGCAGATTTCGCCGGATGTCCCGCAGGACCCGGCGGGTGAGAATCTTCTGCATCTTACAAATCCTCCAGCTGTGCGGCAGGCGTGCGGACGGCATTGCGATAGTTCTTGTGGATTTGTCCGTCCTTCAGGATCACTACCTGATGCACCATGTTCTTGATGACATTGTTGTGAGTGACGATGAGCATGGTGGTGCCGTATTGGGCATTCACCCGTTCCAGCAGCATCAGGATCTCCCGGGAGGTTTTGCTGTCCAGTGCGCCGGTGGGCTCATCGCACAGCAGCAGATGCGGGTTCTTGATGAGGGCCCGGGCGATGGCGCACCGCTGCTGCTGGCCGCCCGAAAGCTGAGCCGGGAACTTGCGGCGGTGTTCGGTCAGGCCAAGCACCTGCAGCAGCTCGTCAAGGTCCAGCGGGCTGCGGGTGAGATACTGGCAGACCTGAATATTTTCCTGCACGGTCAGGTCCGGCACGAGGTCATAGAACTGGAAGATGAACCCCAGCTCCTCCCGGCGGTAATCCGACAGCTGCCTTGCGTTCAGCCCCACCAGCTCTTTTCCGTCCACCAAGATGGAACCGCTGTCCACCGTGTCCAGCCCGCCGATGCAGTTCAGCAGGGTAGATTTGCCGGAGCCGCTGGTGCCCTGAATGACACACATCTCCCCCTGCTGCACCTCCAGCGAAACATTTTTCAGCACCTGCGTGTAGCTGCCGCCTTCACCGTAGCTCTTGCACAAGTCCTTCACTTCCAGATACATACCGCTTTCCTCCTCAAAAGTTTACATCACATAACACTGTTATGTTGACAGTTTTATAAAATCCATGACGCAGATGCGCGCCATGGGTCTTTTCAGTGAAACAGGCCGTTCCAGCCGCTCAGCATATACTGCAGAATGCCCTGCAGATGAGCCATCGCCCGCTCCTCCGACCGTTCATGGGTGAGCAGATGCACAAAGGCATCGATCTGCATGTGGGCCATCCAGTGGAGCGTGTAATCATCCGGAGGCCGCACCCCCAGCAAAGCCGCCTGCCGGTCAGCCAGCTTGCAGTAGTGCTCTTCCGCAATGGCCACCAGCTCGTCAATGAAATGCTCCTGACTCGAGCCGTAACTGCCCGTGAGCAGCAGCAAAAACAGATCGTAGTTCTGATACAGCAGGTGCACCACCTGCTGTGCGGCGTAGGCATCGTCCCGGAAGTCATCGTACGGCGCATCTTCCCCCTGCTCCAGAACCAGAAGCTCCTGCTGCATGTGCGCGGTGAGCATCGCCTTGAGCGCACTCAGCTGCGGCGAGACCAGCGAGGTGAACAGGTCGTCCTTATCTTTGAAAAAGAAGTAGAGCGCACCGGTGGTCAGGCCGGAATTTTTGCAGATGCTGCGCAGGGACGCCCCCTGATAGCCCTTGGCGATAAACTCCGCCCGGGCGCTCTGCAAAAGCTTTTCTTTGGTTTCGCGTTCGTCTTTCATGTCCGCTCCTGTGCCGCCTGCATTTCCATGCATTTCAAAGATAACACCGTTATGTTATCACAGCCGCCGCCTGACTGTCAAGGGAGAACCTCAGCTTATTTTCGCAGGAACGGCAGCTCCGGCAGGCAGCCGCGCTCTATCACGGACACCATCATTTCCGCAAAGCCCTTCGGATCACGGATCTGATACTGCATGTGGTCATGCCCCTCAAACACCGGGAAGTTCCCCTGCGGGTAAGCCTGCATCACTGCATCCCGGTATTTGAAGTGGTCCTCTGCGCTGCCAAACTCAAAAAAGGTGTGTTGCTGCAAGCCCTCCGGCATCGGCGGGAAGGGCTTGTCCTCCAGGCTGTCGCTGAGCTGGCGGCGGAGATTGCCATAGGTCATCGCTTTGCCCGCCGCAATGAAATAAGGCTTGATGGCATCATCGTCGCACCACATGATCTTTTTCAGCGTCCCGCCCTTGGACCAGTACAGGCTTCGGATGGCAAGATACAGAAACGGCACCATGATCCGCCGGGTGCCTTTTCCGATCTGCGCAAACTGCCCGCCGTCAAAAAAGACATGCTCCGACGGAACCCCTGACTGAGTGAGAAACGCCATGGCCAGATCTGCGCCAATGGAAGATGCCACCACCAGCGCCAGCCGGGAAACGCCCTTCTGGCGGAGGAACGCTGTCACCTGCTTCACCTCGTCGGCTTTGCTGCGGTAGGTCTGCCCGGTGCAGTAGACCGTGGATGTGGGCAGGATGCAGAAATACCGCTCCTGCAAAATTTTCGCCACCGGTTCACTGCTGGCACCGGTGACGCCCATGGCATGGAAAAACAGGACAGCAGGCTTTGCGCTGTCGCCAAATGTCTCAAACTGCATAATGCCCCTCCTGAGATTAGTTCTATCTAACCTCAAACCCATTGTAGCACACTGTCGGGTCCTGTCAAGAGACAGCATCCTGCAACTTTTTCAAAAAATTTGAAAAAAGGCCTTGACTTGGAGCAAACTCCAAGTGCTATACTCTTCTCACACAAAGGAGGCTGTGGACATGACCATCAAAGAAGTATCGGAAAAGTACCATATTTCGCAGGATACGCTCCGCTATTACGAGCGGATGCAGATGATCCCCCGGGTGCACCGCACCTCCGGCGGCATCCGGGATTATCAGGCGGAAGACCTGCGGTGGGTGGAGCTGGCCATCTGTATGCGCAGCGCAGGCCTGCCCGTTGAGGTGATGATCGACTACCTCCGGCTGTTTCAGGAAGGCGACTCCACCATCCCGGCCCGGCTGGAACTGCTGAACGAGCAGATGGACGCTTTGCGCGCCCAAAAAGCTCAGCTGGAAGCCACCATGGAACGGCTGTCTTATAAGATCAGGCACTATGAGGATGCCCTCAAGACCGGAAAACTGGTCTGGGACAACCACGATGAAACCATCTGAGAGAGGAGATTTTCCATGAAAAAACTGATCGCGTTCTATTCCCGCGCAGACGAAAACTATTTCGGCGGTGCTTACCGCGTCATCCCTGTGGGCAACACCGAAAAAGCCGCCAAAATGCTGGCTGAGCTCACCGGCGCAGACCTGTTCAAGATCGAACAGAAGATTCCCTATTCGGCCAACTATCAGCAGTGCATCGCCGAAGCCAAGCGCGACCTTCAGGCCGGTGCACGCCCGGAGCTGGTGACGATGCCGGAAAACCTGAACGAGTACGATGAGATCTATCTGGGCTACCCCAACTACTGGGGCACCATGCCCATGGCCGTCTACACCTTCCTGGAGCACTATGATCTCACCGGCAAGGTGATCCACCCCTTCTGCACCCATGAGGGCAGCGGGCTTTCGGGCACCGTGCGGGACATCCAGAAGGCTGCAAAAGGTGCCGTGGTGAAACCCGGCCTTGCCATTCACGGCAGCGATGTGGACAACGCAAAAGTGAAACTGAAAGGATGGATCTGAGATGGAATACGAAAAGGGTTATGTTTACAAGCTGATGGATCAGGGCGGCCCCACCGATGTCCGGGAGCCCTATTTCAAGGAAGCCAGCGAAGAAATGATCCGTGCACGCACCCTCTGCGCCAGGGCCAATGCCGCGCTGCCCGATGACCCCGGCTACATGAAATATCTGGAAGAACTCTTTGGCCGTGATCTCAGCGATGTGCGCATCCTGACTCCGTTCATCTGCGACTTCGGCAACCGGGTCAAATTCGGCAAGGGTGTGTTCATCAATCATTCGGCCATCCTGTCTGCTTCCGGCGGCATTGAGTTTGAGGACGGCGTCATGGTGGCCCCGGGCGTGCGCATCGCCACCATCAACCACGACATGAACAACCGCCACACAATTTACACCTACGGCAAGGTGACCATCAAAAAGAACGCCTGGCTGGGCATGAATGTCACCGTCTGCCCCGGCGTGACCATCGGCAGATATGCTGTCGTCGCTGCCGGAGCCGTTGTGACGAAGGATGTGCCGGACTATGCCGTTGTTGGCGGTGTACCGGCCAAAGTCATTCGGATGCAGAACCCCGCAGAGCAGAAGGAGTAACCCTTCGCATCAAAAAGGGAGAGAAGCCCAAGCGGTTTCTCTCCCTTTTTCTGTTATTTTTCGTGCACCTGTTTGCCGGTCAGGTGTTCAATGGTGATCTCATAAAGCTGCACACCTTTGATGTCTTTGGCGATCTCCGCTTCCACTTCTTCCGGGCCGGGGTAATATTTCAGCGCCAGTTCCCTTACCCGTTCCTCCGTGGCCGCAGCGTCTTCGATCAGACGACACCTGCCGAAGACCACCGTGCTCTGCACATACGGGGCCCAGTCGTCCGGCTCAAAGTGCTCATTCCCATAAACCGTGAAGCAGACCTTGTCGCTTTTCTTCAAAGCATCCACCTTCTGCCCGGCCTTTGCGCCGTGGAAATAGATTTTCCCCTGTACTCTGTCGTAGAAATAATTCACCGGAATGGCAAACGGATAGCCGTCGTCGCCGTTGACCGCCAGCACGCCCCGGCGGGACTGCTGCAGCAGATCCTTTGCGGCCTCGTCTGAAATCGCACGTTTGGTTCTTCTCATGGGTCTGAACATTCTGGTTTCCTCCCTGTTCTCCGGTTTTCTGCGGCGTTACCCCTTGATGATGCGGATCAGCGTCTTGTCCAGCTGGATGGTGCGGTTCCACGGGTTGAGGACCACACCGCTGACACCCGGCTCTGACAGCGCTGCATCAAACAGCCTGCCAATGTCCACAAGAAAGGTAGACTGGACTGCTTCCGCACCTTTCAGTTCTTCATCAAAGCTGGTGAATGCATACCACCAGTTTGCGCCGTCTGCCGTCCGCAGCGCCCGGGGCTGCATCTGGCCGCTGCCGGGATTCGGCTCCACTGCCGCCACCAGCCGGCCATGTTCCTTCATCCTCCGCCGAAGCACGGTCAGGGTGTATGCCAGCTGCTCCTGCGTCGGTTCCTGCTGCAGGGCTGCGACTGCCTGCTCGATCATTTCGTTGCCGTCAAGGCCTTCGTCCTTGGGTCGATCCATAGGGAACATTCCTTTCTGTGCAGCACCGCCGCATAGGCGGCGCTGTTTCTGTTCCGCTTTATTATAACGCAGAATATTTCCCGGGGCAATTCTTTCTGCAGCTTTTCCAGTTGCATTCCGGGCCGGAGAACATTATAATCTGAAGCAGGATCACCGACCGCAGAATCAGCAGCAAGGAGGAACCGCCATGAAGTACACCGGAATGCCGATGGCCATGTGGGCCCTGCTCCACAGGTCTTTCACCCAGCACCTGATCACCGAGCTTGGCCTGACCCCGCAGCAGGCCCGGGCCGTGGAACCTCTGGCAAAGGCAAAATATCAGCAGATCATTGCAGGCCTGCCGGATTTTGAAAAGGAAGACCGCTTCCTGATGAACATCGTCAACTGCGCCATGCTGGGAGCTTATGTCCTGAACCTGCCCAGACGGCCGGACGTAAATGCCCTGACTTCTTATTACGCTGCCGCCGTGATGACCCCGGCCCTGCGCTGGGCCTTCCGCATGAGTGCAGGCTCCCAGTACACCGCGAAGGACATTGCCGGGCTGCAGGCCGCCGCAAAGCTGCGGGCCGCCGACCGCAACCCCTACTCATGGAACATGGAGCTTTTCCTTTATCCGGACGGCAGCGGCTATGAAGCACGCTTCACCCGCTGCGGCATCTGCACACTGATGAAGGAACTGGGCCTTTATGACCTCACTCCCGCCTTGTGCCAGCTGGACTACACCATGAGCGAGGCCCGCGGCCAGACCGAGTTCGTGCGGCAGTACACCCTCGCTTCCGGCGGGCCCTACTGTGACTGCGGCTATCACAAACGATAAAAAAAATCTCCCAGACAGCAGATCGTCCGGGAGATTTCTTGTTTCTCGGTTTCTTTCTCAAAATCACATGTGTCCTGAAAGCCTGTGGAACAGCCCCGCATCCAAGCCAATCAAATCTGTTTCAGGCCCCGATATTCCTCCAGCACCGGGCTTTTGTCCCCTACATACCAGTAATCACAGCAGTCGCCGCCCAGTGCTTCGGTCTGAGTCCGGATGAGCCGGGCATGCATGACTTCCGCCAGAAAATGGTCTGTGCGGCACAGATACGGCAGCAGGTCTTCATAGCCGTGCCCCTTTGCATGTTTTGCAATGGGACAGCCCACAAGATGAAAGCTGAACCCTTCCGTGCGGTGGTCGGGGTTGATCTCCACCTTCCAGCTGTCCATCCACTCACCTTTTGCCTGATGTTCCTGCTGCATCCGGTTGAACTTCACATAAGTCTTTTCAAATAACTTATAAGGCCACTGCTGCCGGTTCCCGTCCACAAATTTCCCCAGAAACTTCAGCTGATCCCGCTGCCTGCGCTTGATTTCCAGCAGGGCTTCGCCGCCCAGCCTGCGGCCGCTGGCTTCGTAAAAAGCGAGGATTGTGAACCAGTCCAGCATGTTTTTCGCCATCATATTTTTGCCAAGATCCGGCATATCCTTCATGAACTTCCGGTACTGCACCTCGGCTTCCTGAAAAATCCGCTCCGCCTCATCGGGGAACCGTTCCCGGCAGTATCGTTCATAGGGCCTTGCATATTGGGAAGCTGAATAAACCCGCTTCATCCGGTTCACCGCCTTTCCTGTGCTCAAAAGAGCAGCACCACAATGCCGCCGACCAGTGCCGCGCCTGCCACCCAGACAAGACTCAGGAACACCCGCTTTTTCAGCATCTGCCCCCAGCTCTGCACATAGGGCACATCTTCCAGCCCCGGGATCACCCAGAACCGACTGCGGCCCACCCAGAGCTTATCGATCACGATGCCGTCATACCAGTTCATGACTTCAAGGAACAGGAGCGTCTGCCAATAGGCCGTGCCAAAATCTGTCACATGATTCCACAGCCCGATGATGAGCACCAGCGCTGCCGCCATGCCAATGTAAAACACCGTCATAAACTGCTTGAATCTGCGGTTGATCGTTTCCCGGTCGCTCAGGCCCAGCGCAATTGCACGCTCCTGAAACTCTTTCGGATAGAAAAACAGCCCATTTACCGCGCCGCCCGCCACAGCCAGCTTCACGAAGACTGTGAAAATCAGGCAGTACACCACCAGCTGAACAAAGATCATTCGTCCTGTCTCCTCTCTTTCTCTGAAAAACTGCTTTTTGTCCGAAAATGCTGCACTGCGCTCTTTTATTGCCCTGCCTTGTCCGGGTACCAGATCAAATCATACAGGGTCCCGCAGTCTCCAAAGCTCCGGGTGCCCGAAAGCTGCATTCCAAGATGCATATACTTCTCGCATTTTGAGCGGGCATCTGTGTCCAGTATCACAGGAATGCCCAGCCTCCTGCCCTCCGCAAAGGCCAGTTCCATAACTTTACGCATATATCCCTGCCCCTGATAGGCCTCCCGCACGCAGACCATGCCCACATAAACACAGGGCTTTTTCTCTTTCTTCATCAGGTCTTCCAGCGAAGGCCCGCTCTGCCGGATCGCTTTCATAAAACGAAATATTTCTTTCAGGTTCATGGAGCGCCGCACACCCTGCAGCAGAAGCCTCGCTGCCCGGAAACTCACTTTCTGCCCCGGCAGAATATAGGCAATGTATCCTTCTCCGCGCTCACTGGTGGTGTGAAGATAGCCATCTGCCAGAACGCACCGCACAAAACCGCAGATATATTCGGTCACGGCGTCCTGACTGCGGAAACAGGCGTCCAGCCCTTTTTCGTCTCCATAGTCATAGTAACCGAAGGCGTGCCCAATGTCCTGAATGCTCTGCTCATCCAGTTCTTTTACCCGCATCCTGTTTTCCCCCTCTTTCTGTGCTGCGCAGGTTTTTCATCACTAACTTCAGTGTAGCACAGAACAGCCTTCCCTGCAAGCCAAAGCTTTCAGAACAGATCCAGCATGTTGTCAAGGTAGATTTCTTCCCGCACCTGCAGCTGGTGCTCCGGCTTTGTCATGTAGTGCAGCAGAAATTCCAGGATCAGCGCACTGCCCAGCCCGCGGCCTTCGATTTTGAAATTGGAAAAGCCCATGGGCAGGTAGACCTGCCGGACATCCTCTGCCCCGATGAACGCCGGGCTTCGCATCGCCTTTGAAAAGCGGTAGCCGCCCTGCGCATCCGGCGCGGCGCAGCGGTGTTCCGGACAACTTTCGCCGAGGTTTTTGCGGCTGACCGTTTCATAGCAGCGCTTCCGGTCAGCGCACCCGACCCAGCAGCATTCATTGCAGAGGAATTCCACCTTGTCTTTCTGCTCCTGCGGCAGCGTCTCCAGCTGCTCAAACGCCTTGTTCAGGCGGAAATCCGGCACAACATAGCGGAAGTCCTCCCGTTCCACCTCCCTGCGGAACTGCTGAAACTCCGTCAGCACCTTGGTGGTGGATGAAACGAAATAAAGCCCCGGATACTGCCGTTTCAAATAGTCCAGCAGCAGCTCTGAATGAACGATGACGCCGTTCTGCACACCGCCCTCTTCTTCCAGCAGTGCGCAGAGGGCGTTGCATTTCCGGTCCCGGAGATGCTCTTCCCGGAGCAGCGAATTGCTGAACGTCAGCCTTGCCGAGATGCCGTATTCCCTCGCAAGCGCCAACGCCTCTTTGGGGTCGTGCTCCCCAAAGCCCACACGCCCGCCTCCCCAGATACAGTCGGCCGGAGCCCCGTAAACGGAGCCGATCTCGCACCAGTCGTAAAAATAATCCCGATGCTTCCGGAACAGCGGAAGAAACACACGGTAGAGCTCATAAAACTCAAAAAGCCCCGGGAGATGATAATATGCTGTAATTTTTGTGTTCTGTTCCATGCCGCTGCGCTCCTCTCTTTTTACCCGCCTATTCTACCACGCTTTCTCTTCAAAAGCAAAAAGAGAAGGGGGCTTTTCTCTTGACAGCGCCCGCCCTGTGGCGTATCCTTTGGAATAGAATATCCCTGCAGATTTCTTTGCCGCCGATGAGCGGCTTTTTCAAACGTGCAAAGTTAGAACTTCCTAACTTTGCGCAGAAAGTGAGAGGATCGCATGAAGAAAAATTATCTGATTGCCGCTTTTGAAAAGACCACTGCCGAGCGTTTCCCGGCGCAGGCAGCCCAACTGCAGCGTGCTGTGCATCAGCGCATCGAGGAAATGCGGGAGGAAAGCGCCGGTGCTTCCAAAGAGCTGTGGAAACACCTGGAAAGCCAGATTCTGCCCGGCATTGCGATCTATGAAGTCCTGCAAACCGTTGTTTCCAAAGAAGAAGCACTGCAGCTCGTGCATGATTATGTGGAAGAACGGGCATGGCGGCTGCGGGCCATCTTCCAGCGCATCCTGAAATTCCCGGGCCTGTACCGTAAGATCCCAGTCATCTTTGCCAAGGGTGTGGCGCAGATGTTCGGCGCTTCTGCCGGGTTCACCGCCGTGCAGCACGAAGCCAGCAAAACGGTCATCCGTTTTGACATGGTGCGCTGCCCTTATCACGATTTCTGCGCCCGGTATGGCTGCCCTGAGCTGTGCCACTGCTTTTGCGACAGCGACGACATCACCTATGACGGCCTGCACCCGCGCCTGATCTGGCACCGCACCAAGACCCTTGGCCGCGGGGACGACTGCTGCGACTTTGGCCTGATGATAAAATAAGAAAGCGGATGGTACCCGCCAATGCTGCAGGTCCCATCCGTTTTTTCATTCCGTACCCAAAGCTGCTCGCCGTTCTGCCAGATAAAAGGTGACATCCGCTTCCGGGTCTGCCAGCGGGATAAACACTCTGCCCGGATAGCGCTCTTCCACGTTTTTGAAGTAGTCCGTAGTGAAGCATGGCAGCGAGGAAGACACCACAAGTTCCTCAAAGGCAAATTCATCCGTCTGCACCAAAAAACGGGAAGCCGGCATTTTCTGGCGGCAGAGGGTGTCCCAGAAGCCCAGCTCGGTGCGGAGCAGAAAGTTGAACCCGTTGATGTCCGCAAAGGTCAGCGTTTTGTGCTGCGCCAGTTCATGGGCAGGCGGCACGCAGACAAAAAGCCGTTCGTGCATGAATTCCTTCACCACAGTGCCTTCATCCTGCAGCGGAAACGGCAGGATCATAATGTCGCAGCTGCCCGCTGCCCAGGCGGACAGCACTTCTTCGTTGGAGCAGATGTGGGTGGCAATGGTCATGCCGGGGCGGGCCGCGCTGAGCTTTGGCAGCAGTTCCCACAAAGGGGCCGGTGCGCAGGATTTCACCACCAGAGTCCGGCGCCGCTGATCAAACTCCTGCACCTGCCGCACAGCCTGTTCTGCCTCTGCCAGCAGCCTGCGGGCGGCTTCCACGGCAGTCTTTCCGGTGTCGTTCAGCTCAATGCGGTTTTTGCTGCGGGTGAACAGCGGCACGCCAAAGCTTTCTTCCACATGTTTCATGCTGCGGGTGATGGACGGCGTGGAGATGTGCCCTTCTTCCGCCACGCGGGAAAGCGTTCCCAGCTCTTCAAATGCCACCAGCTGCCGCAGTTCGTTCAAGTCAAGCATCCCTCACCTCACATTTCATTTTTTGAAAAGCAGATTCCGATATTGATATTTTACATTTTCGCAGTTTCGTTGTAAAGTAGTGTCAGAAGCAAATTTCACCTGAACGAAACACAGGAGGCAAAACCATGGAATATGTCACACTGAACAACGGCATCAAAATGCCAAAGCTTGGCTACGGCGTCTACCAGACCCCGCCGCAGGACACCAAGCGCTGCGTGCTGGACGCTATCGAGGTGGGCTACCGCAGCATCGACACTGCGCAGGCCTACGGCAACGAAGAGGGCGTGGGCGACGCGCTGGCTGAGTGCGGCCTGCCCCGCGAAGAGTTCTTCCTGACCACCAAGGTGTGGATCACCAACGCCGGCTACGAAAAAGCCAAAGCTTCCATTGAGGAATCCATGCGCAAGCTGCGCACCGACTATCTCGACCTGCTGCTGATCCATCAGCCCTTTGGCGACTACTACGGCACCTACCGCGCCATGGAAGAGTTCTGCGACGCCGGCAAGATCCGCGCCATCGGCGTGTCCAACTTCGGCCCGGACCGCTATCTGGATATCCAGCATTTTGCCCGGATCAAACCCGCTGTCAACCAGATCGAGACCCATGTCTTCCAGCAGCAGAAGGTCGCCAAAGAGTATCTGAAAAAGTACGGCTGCCAGATCGAGTCCTGGGGTCCCTTCGCTGAGGGCCGCAAGGACATGTTCACCAATCCGACCCTGACCGCCATCGGTGCCAAGTACGGCAAGACTGCCGCACAGACCGCCCTGCGCTTCCTGATGCAGAGCGATGTGGTCATCATCCCGAAGTCGGTGCACAAGGACCGGATGCAGCAGAACTTTGACCTGTTCGATTTCACCCTCTCCGCCGAGGACATGGCTGCCATCGAGGCACTGGACGGCGGCGAAAGCCTGTTCTTCTCCCACTACGACCCCAAGACCGTCGAGTGGTTCATGTCCATCCTGTAAGTTTCCGGCATCACAAAAGGGCGGCTCCCATCTGGTGGGCCGCCCTTTTGTGATGCTTCTTTCAGGTTTTCTCTTGTCCTTTCAGTCTCATATACAGCAGCGGATAGGGCCCGCCCTCTTCGTCATGGTCTGTGCGCTGGTAAGTCTCAAAGCCCATGCGGAGATAAAAGCCTACCGCCTGCGGGTTCTGCTCATTGACCGTCACTTCCCGCACGCCAAAGCTCTGAATGCCCTGCTGCACCAGCTGTTTTCCAAGCCCTTTTCCCCGCTCAGCCGGGGAAAGGAACAGCATTTCCAGCCGGTCATGTTCCACACCCATGAAGCCCACCGGGTTCCCATGCCCATTTTCCGCCACGAGCAGGTGCGCCACACCGCCGATGGCCTGCGGCACATATTCCCGGATGCGCAGGATCTCCGGCTCCGACAAAAACAGGTGGGTCGCCCGCACGGAGTCCTCCCAGACCTGCACAAGCGCCTGCGTCAGCTCCGGGGTACGCTTTTGAACCTCATAAATTTTCATTCCCGTTCTCCTTTTGTTTCATTCTGCCGTGTTTCGCTTATTTTATCATGCTTTGCCCCCTCCGAAAAGCCCCTTGCACACAAAAAGCCCGGAAAGCCTGCGGCAGGCCTCTCCGGGCTCATTTTCTGTTTTTCTCTCAGATCAGCAGCATCCACGCCAGCATGGAAGCCATCGCAGCAATGTGCAGTGTGCCAATGATCTGCAGCGGGAACATCAGGATAAAGATCGGCAGCACGGTAAAAATGACCGCCCAGATGGGGAAGCCAATCGTCCCTGTGACAATGGCAATGACCAGCGTGATGAGGTAAGTCAGAAGCCCCAGATAGCACATTCTCAGTGCGGCGCCGCTGTCCATGAGATCCAGCATCATTTCCTTGGCCTTTTCATCCCTGCCGTATTTCAGGAACAGATATTCCGCAAGGGCGCATTTCAGATGATAGCCGGAACTCACGATGCAGCTGAATGCAGTGCCCGCAAACATGATCGAGCCGAGCACCTTCGACCTCTCAAAAGTATATGCCGCCAGCGCAGCATAGCCAAAAAATTCCAGCACAATGGAAAAAACGCCCAGAACACCCGACCGCATGGGAACACTTGGCGAAACACCTTCCATCAGTTTTGCTGCAAAATCTCCCTCCTTGAGCTTGCGCATGTTTGCGATTTTCAGCGTGCCGTTGGGAAAGATGCTCAGGATCCGGTCGCAGTACATGTTGATGGCATGGCCGATCATTCCCGCAGCGAGCATGATTTTCAGAACCAGCATAAGAATTCCTCCTGTGTCGATCAACCTTGGATTTGAGTTATTCAAAACTAACCTTTTTCCGCAAAAGAAATCGTGTGAAGGGGCCAAACGCTTGTTCACACGATTCTTTTCCCATGTTCAGTATATCACTGCGGGCATGGATTGACAAGGGGCTGCAGCAGGGTACTCAGTCGTCCAGCTTGATTTTCTCCTTCAGCACCACACAGCCGGCCATATCGCCAATGACGTTGACACAAGTCGCGCCCATATCGCACAGGGTGTTGATGCTGATGTAAACGCCCATGACGCCTGCAGGCAGTCCGGCCATGGTAGCCAGTGCCGCAAAGGATGCAATGGCACCGCCGGGAATGCCGGGCGTGCCCACGGACAGGATGACATTTGCCAGCAGAATGACCACCATCATGGATGTGCTGACCTCAACGCCGCAGGCATTGGCAAAGAACACGATCATGAAGGACATCAGAATGGACACGGCGTCCATGTTGACCGTTGCACCCAGAGGGATGGCAATGCTGGTGATCTTGTCCGACACGCCCATCTCATCCTCCATGCGCTGCTTGCTGATGGGAATGGTGGCCGAGCTGGAGCAGGTGCCAAATGCATTCAGTGCTGCCGGCAGGCAGGCTTTGACAAAGCGGATGGGGCTCTCCTTGCCCAGGAACTTGACTGCGCCGCCGTACACGACAGCTGCAAAGGCAAAAAACGCGATGTACAGGATCACCAGCTGAGTTGCCAGCGAGAGAATGGTGTCGGTGCCGTTTGCTTCCACCACCGGGACGATGGTGCAGAACACGCCCACCGGCGTGAAATACATCACCGTGCTGATGACCTTCAGGCAGACCTCATTTCCGGCCTCGATGACCTTCAGCAGCGGCTCACCTTTTTCGTCAATGGCCACCAGCGTAAAGCCGATGATGACCGCAAAGGTCAGCACCTGCAGCATGTTGCCGTTGGCAAAAGCCGCCACAGGGTTTGACGGGATCAGGTTTTTGAGGGTGTCCAGGATGCTGGTCATCTTGCTGGCTTCAATGTCGGAGGTGGCCATCTCGAACCGGACGCCCTCGCCAAGGTGGATAGCCCGGGGAATGATCAGGCCCACAAGGCTTGCCAGTGCCGTAGTGCACAGGAAGAAGATCATGGCACCGCCGGTGATCTTGCCGGTGGTCTTGGCGTTGCCGATGCTGGTGATGCCCACCACGATGGAACAGAACACCAGCGGGAAGATCATCATGTTCAGTGCGTTCATGTAGATGCTGCCGATCAGCTGTGTGACTGTCAGCACCGCCGCAAAACGGTTGGCAAGAAACAGTCCGGTCAGGATGCCAAGCACCAGACCAATAAAGATCGCGCTGGTGATGTGCTCCTGATACCACGCAAAAAAGGACTTTTGGGATGTCGTGCTGTCTTGTGAGGAACTCATTGCAGAAATTCTCCTTCTGATTTATTATCTTTTTTATTATATTCCTTCCTGCAGGAGAGAACAAGACGCAATTTCATCTTTCACATGAAAAAAGCAGAGATCCCGCGATCTGTGCGGAACCCCTGCTTTTTCCGTCTTTGATATCAGAGCGTTTTTTCCTGTGCATTCCCGGCGATGCCCAGCTGTTTTTGGATCATTTCTTCCAGCTTCTGCTCCATCGTGCCGCAGTTTGCGATGCGGTAGGGCCAGAAATAGGAAACGCCGCTGCAGTCTTCCTCTGAGAGATCACTGTTGACCAAAAGCAGCTGATCCGGCGTCACCTGCAGTTTTGTGCACAGGTCGGCATACTTGCCATAATTGATGTTCCGGCTGGAAGATTTTGCTTCGACCCAGAAAAATACGCCATTCACCGAGAACGCAACGTCCAGCTCATGGGCAGAGCTCACCTCCGGCGAGTCCGAGAGGATCACATTGGAACACAGCGATACCGACGCATTCTGTTCGGCGCGGCACTTCTCAAGGACTTTCTGCACGCTGTGCACCACATACAGCTCCAGCCAATGGCCGCTTGCAAAGTTGCGAACCATTTCATTCTCCGAAGCCAGGCGGCAGATGATGCGGATGGTGTTGGCACTGAACTCAGAGAACAGCCCCAGATGATCCCAGCTCTGCGCAAGCGCCACCACAAGCTCTTTGGATTCCTGCGGTGCATCCTTTGGCACACGGAAGGTGAACGAATCGTGGAACTGAAGATGGCTGCGGATAAACTGCAGGAATGCAGCCACTGCCGGGTCGCGCAGGGCTTCGCCCGTCTCCCATGCCAGCTTCTGGACAGCCAGCGGCGGGAGATCCGCTTCCAGCACCTGCTGTGTGATGGTGTATCCGTGGCTCTGCAGATACTCTTCTGCCGTGGGGTATTCGGGCTCTGCAGGCGGCTCCTCCTGTGCAGGAGATGCTTCGCAGGCCTGATAATTGAGCTTCCATCCGTTCACGAACACCGGGCAGCGGGTCAGCTGACCGGTCGTGTGGAAGCCGGTGTCCGGGTTTTCCAGTGCAAAGGTGATTTTGTTCTTCTCCGGGTTGATCGTGAGCGCGTCTTCTTCCAGCGCTTTCTGATAGCTCGTCAGCAGCAGACCGCGCCCGAGTTTCACCACGCCTGCCGCCGTTTTTGCCGAACAGCCCGCATTTTTTGCCATGGAGATCAGCAGATTCTTCACTTTTGGCGCATAGCTGATCTCTTTCATCTGCTCCACTGTGGGCACAGCCACGCCGTCTACCAGCAGCGGCTGCGGAACCGGTTCCGCAGGCTGTTCTTTCTCTTCCGGGGGCTGAGCTGTGTCCGCAGCTTTCTCCCCTGCCGCCGGTGCTTCTTCCAACGCCGGTTCTTCCGCCGGGCTTTCAGGCTCTGCTGCCGGTTCCGGAAGAGATGCCGGCACTTCTTCCGGAACAATGGGTGCAGGCTCTGTGCAGGTCTCCGTCACGAATGCTTCGTAAGAATCCAGGCAGGCCAGCTTCCCGGCTGCCGCCAGTCCTGCATAGACTGCTGCCGCCCGCGCCGGGCTGTTCCGGTCTTTCTTGGTGCTGCCAAGTTCCAGATCGGAAAATGCTCCGAACTTCAGGATGCCGTCTGCTTTTTCCGGGTTCTGGCGCAGGGCACAGCCATAGAGCCAGTTGAAGAACGCATACGGGTGCGGTTCGGCCGGATACTCCACGTCTGCCAAACGGTAGCCAATGCATTTTCCGCTTTTCTGCAGCCGGGGATCCTTCTGGACTTTCTGGCGGGAACACTGCAGCAGTTCCGCATACGGCCCGCCGTTTTCAAACACCTTTGACGCTTCGTAAACGATGCCCACCGGAACGTCCTGGTCAAGCGCCGCCAGATGCAGCAAAAGCTTCATGGCCGCTGCATGGATGCCCTCCTGCTGCGCAGACGCCGGACTGACTTCCAGCGCCGGAACCTCCGGGTAGACATCATGGAACGTGTCCAGCACCGCCTGCACGTTCTGATGCTTGGAGCCGTTCAGCCACGGAAACGTGACCGAGACTTCCTTCTCATAGGGATATTCCGGCAAGGACAGATAAATTTTTCGTATTGCCATAGATACTCCGATCCATTCAATGATGCTTTTTCTTTATTTTAGCACACTTTTCTCCTGCAGAAAAGAGGGATCAGAAAAGCCCTCAAAGAGCTTTTCCGTGAACCGGTCCGTAAAAAGTAGACAATAGACAAAAGACCTCCCCGTGTAGGATAA
>CAVEID010000016.1:0-60401 GCA_963615785.1 Oxalobacter sp.
ATTCAATGTATGAAGATAGACGTTACACAGACTTTTCCACGATGGGTTAAGATAAATATTGATCCGCCATATAGAAATAAGGAGTACGATACCATGCCCACTCCCAAACTGCTCTTGCCATCTACGCAGTGAAAAAGTCCAAGTAGAAAAAATGTGTTATTAGGAAAATACATACATAATCGAGTGGCGAATTAGGGTGCCAGATTAACGAATAGGAGGCCATCATGGAACCATCAAAAGCAACCAGTGTCAGCAGCCGTGCGGAAGAACTGTTTGTTCAGCTGTTCTGTGAGGCGTTCGGTCCAGAAAAGACTGAAAATCTGCAGGTTCAATACCCCTGCGTGGATATTTACGGTCGGCACCGTTACATTGATTTTGCGCTGGAATCTCCTGAATCTAAGATTGCAATCGAAATAGACGGAGAAACCTACCATAACCCCAGCAAGGTGTCCGAAAACAAGTATGCTGATGATCTCCTGAAGCAGAACAGTTTGATCTATGACAACTGGAAAGTATATCGTTGGATTTATAGCCAGCTTGAAAAACAGCCGGAAAAAGTTAAAGACGAGCTGATTACTTTTTTGGGCAGCAGTCCTATGTTCAAGGCTTTTGAAGCAGATCTTCCAGTTCAGATGGGGCAGACGATAGAGCTGCGGGATTACCAGCAGGAAGCCATCGACAACCTGAAGAAGATGCGTGAGGATGGTAAAACTATCGCGCTGCTGTACCATGCAACCGGTGTCGGAAAAACAATCACAGCCGCCACAGATGCAAAAGCTGTGGGCGTACGAACGCTCTTTCTGGTCAATGCCCTGAAGCTGGCTTCACAGGCTAAGGATACGTTTGCGAAAGTGTGGCCGGAGGCTACACTGGGGGAATATACCGGAAGTCAGAAAGATGTTTCGCAGACTGTTATTTTTGCCACGGTGCAGAGCATCTCTAAGGATTTGGAAAAATTCTCCCCGACAGATTTTGATTATTTGATCGTGGATGAATGCCACCATGCAGTGGCTAATACTTATCAGAAAATCTTTACCTACTTCCATCCGAAGTTTATTCTGGGTTTGACTGCAACACCGGAGCGCAGTGATGGCGAGGATATGCTGGAGTTGTTCCAGAATGTTGCCCACAAAATGGACCTGAAGACTGCAGTGGAGCGCGGCGTACTGGTGCCGATTCGCTGCATTCGGGTCAAGACCAACATTGATCTGACCGATGTGCGGATCAATGGTATCAAATACAACTCGCAAGATTTGGAAAGTAAGCTGTTCATTCCGGAGCGCAATCAGTTGATTGTTGATACCTATCTGAAGTACGTGAATGGCAAGAAGACTGTGATTTTTTGCGCAAGTGTAGATCATGCGGCGGAGATTGCGAAGCTACTGCGCGACAATGGTGTGAAAGCAGAGGCTGTTTCCGGGCACGATCGGGTGGAAATCCGGAATAAGATCCTGAAAGATTACGAAACCGGCTCTACGAATGTTCTTTGTGCCTGTGACTTGCTGAATGAGGGCTGGGATAGTCCTCACACCACAGTGCTGTTCATGGCACGACCCACAATGTCTAAAACAATCTATATGCAGCAGCTTGGACGAGGCACCCGCCGCTGTCCGGGAAAAGATGACCTATTGGTGATTGATTTTGTAGACAACGCTAATATGTTCAATATGCCCTACAGTCTGCATCGGGTGCTGGATATTTCAAAATATCAGCCTATGGGCTATGTGCTGGCCCCGGAGAACAAGCGGAAGCTGGATCAGGATATGCTGTTCAAGGGAGAAAAGCCGGAAGCGTGGCTGGATGTGCCAATCGATGTAGACGACTACGAAATCATCGACTTGTTCAATTGGCAGAACAGCGTCAAGGATATGATCTCGCAGATTGAGTTTGTTCGGATGGTAGATGTGCAATCCGAAACGGTAGATCGTTATATCAAGGATGGAAAAATCAAGCCGGATCTTTCCGTCCCGTTTGGCGACAAGCGGATGTTCCACTATTTCCGCGAGGAAAGTGTCCGAAACATTGCCAAGCAGTACGGCTGGGATCTCATCACACCGCAAAATATGGCAGATAAGTTCATGAAATTCATTGAAACGATGGATATGAGCTTCTCCTATAAGCCGGTCCTGCTCAAAGCGATTTATGAGTATATGGACAGCAATGGCAGAGTTGCCCTGCCGGATGTGGTAGATTACTTCATTGATTTCTACGAAGACCGCAAGGCGTATGGGATGATTGCGGAAAAGCCCAACAGTATCTACCAAAAGGGCGGCTACACTAAGAAGGATGTGGAGAAGAACATTCTGTCCAATCCGTTCAAACGCTTTGAAGATATGCGCTTCCTGATGCGCTGTAAAGATGTGGAGACCATTGAGGTGAATCCGATCATCTTCCATAAGCTGACGCGGGAAGATTGGCTGCATATTGTGGATGTCTGTGATAAAAGTCTTGAAAAATACTACTTGCGGCTCAAAAAATGATGTGAACTCCGATAATTGACTGCGGGTGACATGCATGATGAAAATAGTGAAAAATATAATTAAATGCAAAAAGTGTGGAGATATTATTGAAAGCTGCTCTGTACATGATTTCAAATTCTGTTCTTGCGGAGCGTGTGCAGTTGATGGTGGGCATGAGTATCTCCGTAGATGCGGAAATCCGGAAGGTTGGGAAGATTTGTCTGAAACGCAAAGTGTAGATGATTAAAAATTAAGTTGAGCACGATTTTCAAAGTCAAAATTCAGCGGCGAGCAAAAAGCTCTTGACCCTTAATAAAGAGGTCAAGAGCTTTTTATATCTTGTCTTGAAGTAATACAATGGTAGAAAAGAAAACGTGTATCAGTCAAATAAGGTGGTAGAGGCGATGGGCAAAGCGTGTGTTGAGGAACACACCAGAGTATCTTTTTATCATCAAAAGTATCAAAAGTGAAATCAAGCCTGCACAATATCGCGCAGCAGTTCATGCGAATGCAGATATGCTGCTTCTCTGCCATGATATTGGCTGCGTTATCAACGGACATAAGGCATGTAGCAACAAGTTTATAGATAACCTTGCCATGGATATTCGAATTGATTTTCCGGAGAGCAAGGAATATTCCGTTCGTAATCTGAAGTACATGGCAAAATTCGCTGAGACTTATTCGGATCGTGAATTTGTGCAGACGGTGTCTGCACAAATTTCGTAGGGGGTATAATTGCGAGAGCAGCTTGCACGATTCAGGAAACAAAAGCGAGAAAACAGCGATAACGCAGAAAGCCGAACAAAGAAGACGTAGATAAACCGTGCAATATCGAATGACTGTAGACTTCGATGACCCAAAATCCGAAGCTCTGCAGCGGGCAAAAAACTTTTGAACTTTAATAAAGAGGCAAAGAGCTTTTTACATCTTGTCTTGAAGTAGAAAAGACGATACAATAGTAGAAAAGAAAACGTGTATTAGTCAAATAGGGTGGTGGAGGCGATGGGCAAAGCGACAGTCTACTGCATCATGCACACGGAAAGATGTGTGGCACAGGTGAGCACGGCAGGTGAGTGCAAAATTTATTTTGAAGATTTTATGCCCTACGGTCTAGTACTGAAAGAATCAAATGACTTTGACGCTCGAATCAATAATGTGATCAGTTTCTATTCTTGGTGTGCATCCAGACTGATACCGTACGACCGTACTTATGCAAAGGAAATCTTGAATAGCATTGGTGTGTCCCAGAGCACTACAGATAGGGAACGTGCCCGGATTGCGCTTTCTTACCATTGCCTATCTCTGCTGGATGTGTTTTGGGTAAAGGCAGAAGAAGAGACTGTTTGTTTCGAGAATATTAACCTTTATACGCATTCTCTGAGCAATGCTCTTGTGGATATTGCACTGCGTGGACATCAGATGACTGTGACAAATGCACATCTTTTAGCGAATGACTTGTCCACAGGCGGTTGCTATCCTAAAGCATGGGTGCGCAAAGAGGATGGCTTCTATCTTTATAAAGACGGTGGACAAGATGCAGTCGAGCGCGAAGTGCTGGCAAGTAAAATCTGCCGATGCTTTGACTGCCATCAGGTTCTGTATGAGCGGGGAATATTTGAAAACGAGCCAGTTTCCATCAGCAGAATAATGACCTCGCAGCGGTATAGCCTTGTGACGTATGCAGCCTATGATGTCTACTGCACAAACCATGATTGGAATACACTGGATAAAATTCTGGAACTGGATGCTCACGGATATTATATGATGAACATTCTGGATTATTTGGTGGGGAACACCGACCGCCATTGGAAAAACTGGGGTCTGTTGGTGGACAATGAGACGAATCAACCTATCCGCCTACATGACTTGATGGACTTCAACCGAGCATTCCAGCAGTATGGCATGATGGATGGTGCAAACTGCCTGACAGTTGGAAAGCGACACTTGAATCAAAGAGAAGCGGCGATAGAGGCAGTACAAGTGATTAGGTTGAATCGGATATGCAATATTGAAGAAAAAACATTTCATAAACAGGAAATGATAGAAAAGATGTTCTTAAGACGGATGAAGACAGTGACAAAATTATAATTAAACTAAAATGAGCGAGTTGGAAAATCAAGTGGCAGTATTATAAAATATCGGAGAAAAGAGAGAACGGTGATATCATGTCATATACGGTTAGATCATCTGAAAAATTAAGAAAATCTGGGTCGGAAGCAGAAACAAAGGCTCTATTGTACTTAATGAACTTTAGAATTGATAGTGATAAAATCTATTATTTTGTGGTGGATTTTTTTAATGATTTAACCGGGATGGATAGTATGGCATCAAAATTGTGGGATATGCAATCAAAGGGAGCACACAATGTTGGGCCAACTGCAATAGGAAAAGAACTTATTACGTTATTTAAAAATTATATGAGCGAGCTTTCATTTGAAGCTTATATCTTATTTGTGGGAAGTGTGTCTGGCACACTTAGAAAAGATTCATCGATTGATACTTTTGGAAGATCAAATATTCAAGAAAGTGCAGTTGAGCTAATAAAAAAGGGACTTATTGAAGAAGGAAGGGCTAAAGAGTATATTGACAATGATACATTGACAGAAAAAAATATTGATGATTTTTTGAATAAAGTATTGATTGTTGTGGACAATGACAGAAAGCCAAGCGAATATGTAAAAGCAATAATAAAAAACCATCCCAATATAATACCAGAAGAAAAAATACTTGATGCGATATTTAATGAGATTAGAGATAAGCAGGCGGGCAAGAAAAATGCTTCGTCTGTCGAGAATATTGTAATAGAGACAACGGATGAAGCACTAAATTATGGCAGGCACTTGACCAATAATGAAATTAGACTAATGACACTACAAAGAATCATAAACTCAAATCCATTGGGAAAAGGAATACCAGCATCTTTCGTTAATATTTATAATACTTGGCCCCCGGAGGACCAACGAGAAATGCTAGAAGATTGCCAAAGAGCATTATGTAGAGCTTTGTTCAATAAAAATGCGGCGGATGGCTTTTGGCGGCTATTTGAAAATACATATCGATTAATCGTTGAAAAACCAAACGATTCGGTGCAAAATCTATTCACCATGATTAGAAATATTCCAGATTGTGTGTCTAGATGCCCAGATTTTGATGTGCTTTCATTGAAGTATTTTATTGCAGTGGTAAAGGATGGAATTCAAGGATGAAGATATTGAAAGTGGCCGTTGGAAATGCTCATGAGGCATTTATTGAAGATAATTTTACAGATAAAGTAAATATTATTTCCAGTGATGATAATAATAAGGGAAAAACAATCGTAATACAGGCTATGATGTATGCAATGGGAAATGAACCAACATTTCCAACATCATTCGAATATCAAAAATATTATTACTACGTTGAATTTGAAGAAAAACGACAAGTATATAAAGTGTGTCGTTTAGGAAACGAATTTGTTTTGAAAAAATCGTCATTAGTATTGATTTTTGATAATGTTGCTGAGTTTAAGAGATATTGGAATAAGGAAATTTCACCTCTTCCAAGGATAGTGAAAAATCAGATGCTAAAGATTGTAGATCCCGTATTGTTTTTTCAGATTTTCTTTGTTGGACAGGATAAGAAAGACACTTCTAATATTGCCCATCGCGGATTGTATAATAAGCAGGATTTTATGGAAATGCTTTATGCATACGAGGGATTGGGAAGTGAGCAGCTTTCACAAGAAAGTATTGATAAAATAAAAAGAAAAATAGCAGAACTTTCAGATGAACGAAAAACTTTGTTGCAACAACATAAAATATTGAAATCAAAAAAATTGCCGGTTTCGTATTTGAGCACAGAAAGTGATCGAATTGCATTTGGAGAGAAGGTTGCAAGTTTAGAAAAAGTACAGGCTAAAATTACAGAGTTAAGAAAGCAAAGAAGTAGTGCGTCAACAAGAAAAAGCAAATGGGAATATACAATTAATGAGCTTAAGTCGTTGAACCGTACGATATCGTGCGGAGAGCTAAGATGTATGGATTGCAACTCAACCAATATTTCTTTTAGCACTGGAGAGATAATGAAAACATCTTACTCGTTTGATGTTTCAACGGTTGAGATGAGAAAGGAGATTATTGAATCGATATCTGAGAAAATTTCAGCATATTCAGAGGAAATTGAACGGATTACAAATGAAATATCCAAAGAACAAGGGAAATTACAAGACCTTTTAAATGATGAAAGCGTTTCGCTGGAATCGATTGTTGTTTACAAAAAAGATATTTTTTCCGCAGCAGATGCAGAGAAAAAGATAAAAGAATTAAATGACGAAATAGAGAAGCTAAAGGGGCAACTTGTAATTGATGAAAACGAATCGCATGCTACACAGGCACAAAGAGATAAGTTACATGTAGATATTTTGAAAAGGATGAATGAACTATATAAACAAATAGATCCAGATGGAAATATTGTGTACACGGATATTTTTAGTCAAAAAGATGAAGTGTATTCAGGTAGCGAAGCAACTGTTTTTCATATTGTGAAATTATTTGCCTTAAAGGATATCTTAAAACATGAGTTCCCGATAGTTGTAGATTCATTTAGAGCAGAAGACTTATCAACAGGAAAAGAAAATGCAGTACTTGATATTGCTAAGAAATACAAAGATCAGATTATATTTACAACAACGTTAAAAAGTGAAGAAATCGGAAAATACGATTCGATGGAAGGGATAAATCATATTGACTATCAACCACATACACCTAGTAAAATTTTGGATGTAGCGAATGTAAAAGATTTTGAAAAACTGTTAGAACAATTGTCTATTCGAGTTTGAAAAATGTCGTTTGTAACAGATCTGTAGCAAATTTCGCCTATTTGACGAATTATCGCATTAAAAATCGAAAAGTCATTATGCATCACACGCAGGGGGTCTGGGGTTCGAGTCCCTAATTCTCCACTTGGAGATCCGTTGTCAATTGACAGCGGATTTTTGTTTTGTGGAGAATTAGGAACTCGAAAAGGGTGGCGGCGTGAAGAGCCGTAAGCAATCAGCCCAGCGGGCTGTTGCTTAGCCCGCTGGTTCCAACTAGTAGGAGTGTCTACCGGGAAGGAACAACAAAATGTCCTCCAAAATTTGACTTTTGCAGATTTTGTATAGGAGAACCGCGCAAAAAGAAAATCGTCAGCCATGAGAGAATGTACATCTCGTGGTTGACGATTTTTTGATAAAGGGAAGCGGCACATTACAAAAATAGAATCCCCAGCAGAAGTGCACCCTGCGCAGCAGTGTTGATGAGCTGTGCGGTCCAGTTGGCTTTGAGCGAGTTGTCGAAGCGGTTCTTTCGGTACCAGCTCATGCAGCCCATGCCGCACAGCCACAGCAGAAAAAAGACTACACTTGGAAAGTGTGTCAGCTGCACCAGAAGGTTTGTCCAACGGATAGTTCGCAGGTTCAGCACAAGAGACAGCAGGATCAGCGCAAACCCGCTGATTTGACAGGGGATAAAGTAGCGGTTGAGCCAGGGAACGTTCTGCTTGCGCAGGCTGAGCAGCAGCTTCCACAGAACTTTTCCGCAGGAAGCCAGCACGATCACAGCTGCACCGAGGCAGAACAGGATGCTTGCAAAACGGCCTGCGATCAGTACCATGCTGCAGGCAAAGAACAGCACTGGAAGTGCATCCACAAGAGCCAGTGACAGGGTGAAATCTTCGGGAACGGAATTGCGGTTTTTCATGCGATCAGCCATTTGTACTTCTCCACGCTGTACAGAGGAATGAAGGGCAGCAGGATGGGAACGGTCTTTACATACTGCTGATACTCCGGATCTTTGCCGTAGTTCTTGTTCTGGCGGATCTCCAAACGGCGTGCACCGCTGAACATGACGAACACGATGCCGACATAGCCGATCAGAGCCATGATCCACTGACCGATCCCCTGCAGGGCACCGATGCCGGACACCAGCACGCCTGTCCAGAACACCATTTCGCCGAGGTAGTTGGGGCAGCGCACAAGGCGGTAAAGGCCGGTGTCCACAAAGCGTCGGGGATTTTTCTTTTTGGCGGCATTCTTCTGCAGGTCAGCGGCAGATTCCAACACCACGCCGCATAGCATGATGACTGCACCGATACAGCTTGCTGTACCGGTGCCGGTACCATTTGCAAGGCGGTAGAACACCGGCGTCACCTGCGTGACATACAGGCAGGCGCAGCTGAGCCAGATGGCGCACTTGGCACCAAAGGAAACGGTCTTGCCGTCCTTGATCTCGCCGGTCATATTCTTTTTATAGGAAGCACTCTTCAGCTCACGGTAGGCCAGATATCCACCCAGGCGGCAGCCGTAAAGGATGAACAGTACGCAGCACAGCACGGTGCCGAGGCTCAGGCTGTCACGAAACAGGATCAGCATCAACAGGCCCTCGGCTGCAATGGAAAAGCCATAGCCCAGCGAGATGAACCACACATAGTTTTTGAAGCCGATGGAGCTGACGATCACAGCAGCAGTCAGCAGTGCCCAGATGGTAACAGGAAACGTCATAGCGGATTCTCCTTTTTTAAATGAGTTTGATGAGCACGGTGCAGAGCTGTTCAAAATCCTGCCCGGGCACCGCCCATGTCAGCAGGGATTCTGCCAGAAATTCTGCGGTGAAATCGTCGGCGCAGATGACACGCAGCGGAGCGGCCAGCTCTTGGCGCAGTCTGCCATGGAACAGGCCGGAGAAAGAGGAATAACTCCCCTTGGCGGCTTCATCCCGGAACAGCCCATCGTGCGCTTCCCGGAAACGGCAGAGCTGCCCGAAAACAGCCTGAAGCACATCTTTGGGTTCAGTTGCTTCGGCACACTGTGCCAGCAAAGCGGAATAGCACTGTTCCCAGTCCCGCAGCATATAGGATGCAGCAAGTGACTCTTTCGAGGGAAAATAATTATACACTGTGCCTACCCCGATGCCGCAGGCTTTTGCAACGGAGCGGATGGTCAGTGCACCATAGCCGGACTGTTCCACCTGCCGCCGGGCTTCTTCCGACAGGCGAAACTCCAGATCTTCGATGACTTTTGGCATAAGGCCTCCTTTTTTATGAACGTGTTCATAAAAAAGAATAACGCTTTTTCAGAGGATTGTCAATGCGTTTTTAAGGGGACTCAGGTCATAAAATGAGACATCTTTTGGAGCCGGATCGGGGCGATGAACGCAGGGCGGTGCGCTGGAATGCGGAATGCTTATATAAATCGTATGAATGATTTGCGCTTTTGGCGCAGGAAACCTTGACGGCAGATGAACGCTGTCGTATACTTTTTGTGATATAAATCGAAGCAATGACCGCCCCTTTTGAGCTCACAGCGAAATTTTTGCAGGGGAAAAAGAGGGATGGACAGCCTGATTGTCCATCCCGGCTGCTATAATGACGCCAGAACTTCGAAAGATACAGGAGGTGGGTGGCCGGAGAGATTTTTATCGGGGAAATCAGCCTGAAAAATGAAATGGAGGACTTTATGAAACGAGTATTCTCGATGATCCTTGCGGCAGCGGTGATGCTGTCTGTTACCGCCTGCGGCGGAAGCGCGGGCAGTGCTGCATCCGAAAGTGTGAGTTCGTCCGTGGCGGCGGAGAGTGCTGCGGCCACGGATGCGGGTCTGATGTACAGCTTCTACACTAGCGTTGGAGAAAGCCTTAAAAACGGTGAGGTGGACGGCTTCGACGGTCATTTCACGGACACGGCTATGGCATTTCTGGCAGAGCATGACGACCTGTTTGAGAAAAATGAGCCGCTGTCCGATGCGGACAGCAGCTATCTTGCGGATGCATTTGATCTGCGCGATGTAGAAAAGAACCCGGAGCTTCACACATCCCAGCTTTTCTATGGCACCGGCGTCATCACGGATATTCAGGAAGAAATGCTGGATGACAATACATGTGCAACCGAAGGCATCATTCTCTACGACGGCCAGTCCAGCACGGCGGAATACTGCTATTTCATGTGCAGCGGGTCGGTTCCGCTTTACACCGGCGATGAGGTCGAGTTTGTGGCGCTGCCGCTTGGCGTTGGCAACGTGGACCTCACGGACAACACGATGCAGCGCTGCGTTTATATCGCGTGCACTTATCTGCAGGGGCTGAACGGGACTTCGAACGGCGGCCTTCTGGAGGATGACACCGGCGGAACTGTGGTGGACTACAACAGCTTTGATGACGACTCTGACGAAGGCCTGAACCCGATCAGTGAGGAAGACCGGATGCCCGGCTATGTTTATACTTCTGTGTGGCCGGGCTGGGCGGAGCGCGATCCAGCCTATCCGGAGTACAAGGATATCACCTATGGCGAAGTCCTGGACTATCTGTTCGACGGAAATGATTCTGACTGGAGCTACGACAAAGCTTCCGACAGCGTGAAGGTGAGCGGAACCTACATCACATTCAACTACACGATGGGCATGGCGGATGAGCCTACGCTCTGCAATGTGCAGCTGACCTTCACAGTGGGAGATTCCGGCTGGGATGTTTCCGGTTTCCGCGGGGATGAGTGCGACTCCGGTGAGTACTTTATGGAGCTGGCATACAGCTATTATTATCAGGGCAACTGCTATTAAAAAAGCAGAAAAGGCCGCTGCCCTGAGGCAGCGGCCTTTTGCATGAGTTATTCCGGTTCATCCGGGTTCAGAAAAGCGCGGATCATGTGCAGGATCGCCGTCCGCTGCGCGGGGGAAAGCTCCGCCCAGAGCGTCAGCAATTCTTTCTGATCCGGGGTCGGGTAAACGGCGTCTCCTTCCTGAAAGAACTGCGCAAGAGAAATGCCGAAGCCGGAGCAGATCTTCTCAATGGAAGCCACATTGGGCTGGAGGTTCCGCCTGCGCCAGGTGGAAAGGGTGGACTGGGTCAGGCCGGAGTTTTCGGCCAGAGCATATTCCGACCAGCCCCGGGCGAGCCGTTCCTGATCGATCCGGCCCAGAATATCAAATGCAGGTTTCTCGCGTTCCATGGCGGAACCTCCTTTTATAAATCGTAGTATCGATTACGATTTTATTGGGAGACAGCTTGACAAGTAATTGTATAAATCGTATAATTTTGACAAGATATATCGTAATATCCGAGGGATGATTCGTCTCTTTGGATAAAATGCAGGCAAAACCTGCTTGGAGGAAAGAACATGGCTTCTGAAGTGAAGAGCTTTTGTTGTACAAACTGCGGCGCACCGCTTGAGGTGCCGAAGGGCTCCGGCGGAAAGGTGACCTGCCCGTACTGCAAAACGGTTTGTGTCATCGAAGATTTCACCCAAAACGCACAGATCAAGGAAAAGAACAACATCAACAGCGGCCTGCCGCTGACCATGACGCCGGAAAAACTGCACGGCTTCATCGTGAAGAGCCTGACGGCACAGCCGGCCATGCCGCTGGATGCGCTGGAGGACACCACCGTCCTGAAGGAAGAGCACCTGTGCATCCCGGCCTACCTGTTCTACTGCAACGCCATGGGCTCCTTCACCTATGAAAAGGGCATTGAGCGCGAGCGTGTCGTGGACAAGAAAAAGGAAAAATATACCGAGTGGACCCCGATGAGCAGCATGACTTCTGCGACCCAGACCGTGGTGGCTTCGGGCAGCAAGGAACATGAGGAACTGGTGCAGGAGCTCTATTCTGAGCTGTCTCCCGCCAGCCTGGTGGATGTGGAGGCGCTGGACTTCCCGGCGGACACTGAGAGCTTTTCCTACGATGTGCCGGAAGTGGCGGCGTTCAGCCAGTACGCAAAGCCGGGTGTGGAGGAAAAGCTGAAAAAACAGGCGGCGCAGCAGGTGGCAGGCGGCCAGACCCGCAATTTCAACATGAGCGGCATCAATGTCCAGAAGGACTCTGCCGTGCGCATCCTGCTGGGTGTGTATCATGTGATCTACTCCTATCATGACCAGATCTACGAGATCTATTTCACCGCCGACGGCAGCAAGAGCATTTCCAGCGGCGTGCCGACAGACCCGGCCCGCAAGCAGACCTATGACACCCTGCAGAAGGAGCTCAAGGAGCTGGAAGGCAGCGGCTGCGGCGTGTTCATGATCGGCGTCGTCTGCCTGATCGCAGGCTTTTTCTTCCCGCCGCTGCTCTTTTTGGCGGCGATCCTGCTGGTGATCGGCATCCGCAACTTCATGAAGAACAATAAGGCTACCGATGCCAAGAAGGCGGAGATCAAGGCGTTCACAGACCAGACAGATGCGGCCATCAGCGCATTTACTCAGGCTGGCCAGCCGCTGAAGGGCATCTACGCGGACCTGCAGCTCAGCCCCAGCCAGCTCGCTGCAGAGGCAAAGAAGCTGTATACAGTGGTGCTGACCAGCAGTATTGACCGAAACGACATCAAGACGATCCAGGCGCTCGACAAGGCAGGCGTGACCGGCGAATATGTGAAGGGCATCCATGAGGGCACCTCGCTGACGCTGGCCGAAAACCTGGAAGAGGAGCAGGCCAACGCCCTGCAGGAAAAGCTGAAAAAAGCAAAACTGGAGACGAAGGTCCTTCCGCAGGGGCTCTGATGCCTGCACGATGCTTTCCGGCAGTCAGTCTGACACCATAAGGTTTCAAAACAACGGTGTGGATGCAGTCAGAACCGACTGCATCCACATTTTTTATCTGAGGGGATTTTGATCATGTCAATTTTCAAGAACGCGAACGAGACCGCTTTTGTGGGCGGCAGAAAACACTGGACCGATGTCATCAAGAACACCGGCCCGGCCTCCGGCCTGATCTGGAAGCAGCCGGAGGAGGATTTCAACACCAACTCCACCCTGATCGTCATGCCCGGTGAGCAGGCCGTCTTTGTCAACGGCGGCACCATCGAGCAGGTGTTCGACAACGGCACCTACAAGCTCTCCACCCAGAACTACCCCTTCATCAGCCGTTTGCGGAACATGTTCTCCGGCGGCGTGTCGGTGTTCAACTGCGTGGTCTACTTTGTGCGCACGGCGGACAGTGTGGAGCTGCTGTGGGGCACGGCGTCGCCCATTCAGGTGCGCGACAAAACGCTGGGCATTGCCACCCGCCTGCGTGCCCGCGGCTCCTACAAGGTGCAGGTGGAAAAGCCGGAGCTGTTCCTCACCAGACTGGTGGGCAGCAACCGCCGCTTTGTGGGGCAGCAGTCGCTGATCGATGAGTTTTTTGCCAACGAGTTTCAGGGCAAGATCCGCGCGCAGATCACCCGCTGCCTGAACGAGACGGAGAACGAGCTGCTGGGCATCGAAGACCACATCGAAGAGCTGTCCGCCCAGATCCAGCCCACGCTGCAGGACGCCTTCACGCCCTACGGCCTGAATCTGGTGAAGTTCTCCATTGCGTCCATGGACATCATGGATGACGAGCTGCGCCGCCGCTATGATGAGATCGGCATGGACTCCATTGCCAAGCTGCGCAATGCGCAGGCCGACAAGGGTGTGCAGCAGATTTTGGGCGACGGCTGGGCAAAGCAGCAGAGTGTGGACATCCTGCGCACCCTCGCAGATAACCCGGCGGGCGGCGCGGCCGCTGCCGGTGCCGGCATCGGTGCGGGTATTGCGGCGGGCGGAGCTTTTGCCAACATGGCTGCGCAGGCATTTGCTCCGGCACAGCCGGCCCCTCAGCCTGCAGCACAGCCCGCTCCGGCGCAGGAAGACCCTGTGGCAGCCCTGAAAAAGCTCAAGGTCATGCTGGATGCGGGCCTGATCCCTCAGGAAGCCTACGACAAAAAGATGAATGAGATCCTGAGCCGGATGTAAAGGAAAGGTGACAGGCAATGAAACCAATTTCTCTTCCGAAAAAAATCGTGTATGCGCTGGTGCTGATCTTTTTGAACGTGTGGTTCTACACGCAGAATGTGCCGTTCCACACGGCAGCGGCGTGGATCTCCTATCTGTTTGCCCACATTGCGTTCCTGGCCATGGTCTTTGCACCGCTGCTGACGACGCCCGGCATCCGTGCAGAAGATTCCAGGTTCAATCTGCAGATGATCGCAGTGTTCTATTTTCTGGCGGAGGTGCTGACGGTCTGGGTCTTTTCATCGGTGCTGCCGTTCAGCTGGCGGCTTGCGCTGGTCCTGCAGCTGGCTGCGCTGATCGTTTTTGTGGTGCTGGTGTTCGGCAGCGCAGCGGCAGACCGCGGCACAGAACAGGCAGCCCGGCGGAAAAGGGCCGAGGTGGGCTATCTGCGGGAGTGCTGCGCCGTGCTGGAGGACGTGATGCCGCAGGTGAAAGACCCGGCACAGCGCAGGCAGGTGAAGCTGCTCTATGACCAGCTCCATGCCAGTCCCACGCGGTCTGTCCCGGAGGTGCAGGCGCTGGAGCAGAGCATTCTGGAAGGGCTGGAACAGCTGCAGGAACTGCAGAAAGACGTCCCCGCTTTTGATGCGAAGGTGCAGAGTCTGCAGGCACAGGTGGTCAAACGAAACCAGATCTTGAAATACAAACAGTGAGTCATGCCAGGCCCAGAGCTGCGGCATCCGAAGCACGGAACGGCAGAAATGCTGTCCCGTGTTTTTTTATTGCAAAAAGGAACGCAGCACCTCCTTCACGGCCCTGCGCTGTTCCGGGGTGAGCCGGGCAAGCAGGGCAAGAAACTCCCGGCGTTCTTCCGGGGAAAGCTTCGGGCGGGGCCCGGTGCGGAGAATGGTCTGCTTCAAATGCACATCCCTCCTTTGGGAAAATGGTCTTGTCCCATTTTTTCAAAGCCCGCGGGTCGGCGGCAGTTAAGCCGGGCGGCAACGAGCGCCCGGAACATCCGGGAGGACGAAAACGGCATTTGTTTGCAAACAGCCGCCTGCACAGAGGACTTTTGGCGTTTTGGCTGTTGTTTTTTGCCGGAATATGCTACAATAAATGGCAAAGAGTGGGGCAGGCCCCGCAGTTCAGAAAAAAGGAGATCATGACAGATGCAGACCATTCGCACGGCCACTCTGGCCGACCTTGATGCCATCGCAGCAGTGGAAGCCGCCTGCTTCCCGGCAGCAGAAGCTGCTACCCGGGAAGAATTCGAGGGCAGGCTGGCGCACTATGCAGACCACTTCTGGCTGCTGTTCGAGGACGGGAAGCTGGTGTCATTCGTAGACGGCATGGTGACCAGCCTGCCAGACCTGACCGATGAGATGTACGCCGACGCATCTCTCCACAACGAGGCAGGAGAGTGGCAGATGATCTTCGGCGTGAACACCCTGCCCGAAGCCCGCCGGAAGGGCTGCGCAGAGCGGCTTCTGCGCTGCGCCATTGCGGACGCCAGGGCGCAGGGCCGCAGGGGCCTTGTGCTGACCTGCAAGGACAGGTTGGTGCATTATTATGCAAAGCTGGGCTTCGTCAGTGAGGGCGTGTCCGGTTCCACCCACGGCGGTGTGGTGTGGTATCAGATGCGGCTGACGTTTTAAAATCGGAAGCCGGTGCGGCTTTTCCGAAGCAGGGCGACAGGAAGGTTTTCTGCGAACAGCCCGGGACACCTGTCCCGATCATTCTCTGTAGAAACTTCCTGTTGTCCTGCCGTTTGCTGAATCGTGAACCGATTTCACCCGTTGTTTGAAATGCGTGAAAAATCAGCGGGGCCGATCCTATTGACTTTGGACTTATGGGAGAGTATACTCCAATCCATCGAGAATACTTCGGCTGTGACGAGAAAGAGTACCCGGAAAGAATGCTGCAGAGAGCTGCCGTTTTGGTGCAAGGCAGTGCAGGGCATCCGTGGGAGGATCCTCTCCGAGCTTTCCGGCTGAATGGGCGTCAGACGCCCCAGTAAGCGGGAACGGCAGGCTTCCGTTATCAAGGGCCGCGCGTTGTTGGACGTGCATGAGGGGCCAGATTCGTGCTGGCAATGAGAGTGGTACCGCAGAGGTTGATTATACGCCTTTGTCTCTTACATCTGTAGGAGACAAAGGCGTTTTTGTTTTTAGGAAAAGGAGAAGTATCATGAAAACATTGGAAAAAGTAAGCGACTTTGTGGGCAAGTATATGGCCGCCATCGTCATTGTGGTGGCAGCGCTTGCCCTGTTCTTCCCGGGAACTTTCAGCGTGGTCAAGACCGCCTGGGTCAACAACCTGCTGGGTATCGTCATGTTCGGCATGGGCCTGACTCTGAAGCCTGAGGATTTCAAAGTGGTGTTCAGCCGCCCGAAGGACGTCATCGTGGGCTGCATTGCTCAGTTTACCCTTATGCCTTTCCTGGCATGGGCACTGACTCAGGTGTTCCACCTGCCCACTGAGCTGGCCATCGGCGTCATCCTGGTCGGCACCTGCCCCGGCGGCACCTCTTCCAACGTCATGACTTATCTGTCCAAGGGCGACGTTGCCCTGTCTGTCGGCATGACCGCCGTGTCCACCGTGCTGGCTCCGTTCCTCACCCCGCTGCTGACCCTGCTGTATGCCGGCCAGCGCGTGGACGTGAACCCCATGAGCATGTTCCTGTCCATCGTCAAGGTGGTTCTGGTGCCCATCGCACTGGGCTTCGTGGTCAACCACTTCTTCCAGAAGTTCACTCAGAACGCCGTCCGCGTCCTGCCGCTGGTGTCCACCACCGCCATCGTGCTCATCATCTGCGCTGTCGTGGCTGCAAACTCTGCCAAGATCATGACCAGCGGCCTGCTGATCCTCGCCGTGGTCATCCTGCACAATATGCTGGGTTATCTCACCGGCTTCGGCGTGGGCAAGCTGCTGAAGCTGGACTCCACCAAGTGCCGCGCCATCTCCATCGAGGTCGGTATGCAGAACTCCGGCCTGGCCACCTCGCTGGCTGCAGCTCATTTTGCACAGTATCCGCTGGCTACTATCCCCGGCGCTGTGTTCTCCGTGTGGCATAACATTTCCGGTGCCATCCTCGCCAACTTCTTTGCCCGCACAGCAGAGAAGAAGGACTGATCTTTCATACACTTGCAAAGCCCCCGGCAGAGCGCAGGCCCTGCCGGGGGCTTTGCCTTTGGAAGAAAGCGGCGCAGGGCTTTCCTTCCGGTGCTGTTTGCGGTGACGGGCTGCTTTTTCCGCCCCAGCACCGCCTTTTTTGTTGACAAACTCCGGGCTTGCTATTATAATAATGTAGTCAAAATGGCATCATTGTGCGGCTTTGTGGCTGCGCAAAACAAATAGAACAAGGAGAGATTCTCAAATGGCACAAGAGATCAAGATGTCCGCTGCCGGCCTGAAGTCGATGCAGGAGGAACTGGAATACCTCAAAACCGTCCGCCGCAAGGAGCTGGCAGAAGAGATCAAGGAAGCCCGCAGCCACGGCGACCTGTCCGAGAACAGCGAGTACGACGAAGCCAAGAACACTCAGGGTCTGGTGGAAAACCGCATCACCGAGCTGGAGCAGATGATCAAGAACGCTGTCGTCATCGACGAGAGCGAGCTGAGCGTGGACAGCGTGTCTGTCGGCACTCATGTCACCATCCAGATGACCGGCGAGGATGAGATCGAAGAGTACGATATCGTGGGCCGCACCGAGGCTGACCCCCTGAACGGCAAGATCAGCGACGAGAGCCCTGTGGGCCACGCTCTGCTGAACAAGGCAGTGGGTGCTAAGGCAGAAGTTCTGCTGCCCACCGGCCATACCGTGGAGTACACCGTGCTGGCCATCACCCACGCTGCAAACTAAGTAGGAGAAATCATGGAAGAGCAAAAGAAGAACCCTGCACAGGGCCTGTCCGAGAGCGAGCAGGTTCAGGTGCGCCGCCAGAAGCTGGCTGACCTGCAGGCCGCAGGCCACGACCCCTTCACCCTGACCAAGTTCCCTCAGGATGCATACTCTGCTGACCTGAAGGAAGAGTTCAAGGACCTGCCCAACGAGACTGACAGCGGCAAGCACGTCGCGCTGGCAGGCCGTATGATGTCCAAGCGCGTTATGGGCAAGGCAAGCTTTGCCCACCTGCGCGACGATAAGGGCGACATCCAGCTGTATGTCCGCCGCGATGAGCTGGGCGAAGAGTCTTACGCTGCGTTCAAGAAGCTGGACGTGGGTGATATCATTGGCGTCAAAGGCGAAGTGTTCCGCACCAAGACCGGTGAGCTGAGCGTCCGCGCCACCGAGCTGACCCTGCTGGCTAAGAGCCTGCGCCCCCTGCCTGAGAAGTTCCACGGCCTGACCGATACCGAGACCCGTTATCGTCAGCGCTACGTTGACCTGATCGCCAACCCCGAGGTCAAGGAGACTTTCGTCAAGCGCAGCCAGATTCTGAAAGAGATCCGCGCTTATCTGGATGAGAAGGGCTTCCTGGAAGTGGATACTCCCATCCTGACCCCCTTTGAGATCGGTGCATCTGCACGCCCCTTCTACACCCACCACAACACCCTGAATATGGACATGGTGCTGCGCATTGAGACCGAGCTGTACCTTAAGCGCCTGATCGTGGGCGGCATGGATCGCGTGTACGAGGTTGGCCGCATCTTCCGCAATGAGGGCATGGACCCCAAGCACAACCCCGAGTTCACCACCATCGAGCTGTATCAGGCATTCACCGATTTCCACGGCATGATGGACCTGGTGGAAGAGCTGTATAAGCGTCTGGCTCAGAAGATCTGCGGCAGCATGGTCATCCCTTATCAGGGCAAGCAGATCGACATGGGCCACTGGGAGCGCCTGACCATGATCGAGGCCGTGAAGAAGTATTCCGGCGTTGATTTCAACGATTGGAAGTCCGATGAGGATGCCATCGCTGCAGCCAAGGAGCACCATGTGGAGCTGCCTGAGGTGCCTACCAAGGGTGCTATTCTGGCCGAGTTCTTCGACGCCTTCGTCGAGGATAAGCTGATCCAGCCCACCTTCATCTATGACTATCCCGTCGAGATCAGCCCGCTGGCCAAGCGTAAGCCGGATGATCCCGCATTTACCGAACGCTTCGAGTATTTCATCGACTGCACCGAGTACGGCAACGCTTTCAGCGAGCTGAACGACCCCATCGACCAGAAGGGCCGCTTCGAGCGTCAGGTGGCCGAGCGCAAGGCCATCGAGCCCGACTGCAAGGCTCAGGTCGATTACGACTACGTCAACGCTCTGGAGTACGGCCTGCCCCCCACGGGTGGTCTGGGCTTCGGTGTTGACCGTCTGGTCATGCTGCTGACGGATAGCGCTTCTATCCGCGACGTGCTGCTGTTCCCGACGATGAAGCCGATCGAGCAGTGAAATACAAAATTGAAGCGCAGATACGATGAATTTTAGAACAAAATTCAAGCGGCATCTGCGGTACTACACCACAACTACACCAATTTGGGGACGTCTTCCCGAAAAGGAGCCTTACAAAGCCGTGTGGGGTAGAAATTGAATAGGCGGATTGGTGTAGTAGCCAGTTCATAGAATAAGGCCCGACAATGCTTTGTAGGAACTATGAGGTATCTGTCGGGCTATTTTTATAGGTGCCAAATCGTAATCAGGGAGGGCTCCGATGTTCAATGCAGAAATGATCCAGAGTTTGAACGATCTGGAACTGGAAGTCTACAATTATGTGATCCGTCAACCGGAAAAAGTACAGTATATGCGTATCCGGGAGTTTGCAGAAGAAGCCCATGTTTCAACCTCGACCGTACTGCGGTTCTGCAAAAAGGTCGGGTGCGACGGATACGCAGAGTTCAAACTGAAACTTCGGCAGTATCTGAACGATTCCCGTCAGCCTGCTGTAAAAGATGATATCTCTGAAGTCATCGACTTTCTCAAAAAGACCTGTTCCGATACCTACGATGAAAAACTGGAAGAATTGACACAGGTCATTCTGAACGCACACCACATCTTCTTCGTTGGAAGCGGAATGTCCGGCATCGTAGCAAAGTACGGTGCGCGGTATTTTTCCAGCATGGGAAAATTCTGCCTGTACATTGATGAACCTCACTATCCAACCGAGAGTAAATTTGTGGAAAACTCATTGGTTATCGTCTTTTCTGTTTCTGGCGAATCTCACGACACCATCGGTCATGTGTTGCGTTTTAAGGAACAGAACTGCCAAATTCTAAGTGTAACCAACACAGAGAACTGCACCATTGCAAAACTCTCGGACTATAATCTGGCCTATTATGTCACCTATAATCGGCTGAAAGATTATGATGTAACAACACAGATACCAGCTATGAGCATTGTGGAACGATTGGGCAAAAAGCTGTACCGTTACACCGCCGAGGGACCCGGTGCCATCTGATTTTCAAGAAACACTGTGTTACGCAGAAAAAACAAGTGCTAAAAAACGGCACTTGTTTTTTTGTGTCCAAAAACTGCTGACAACACGTTGATTCAATTGTATAATATGGCCATCAGAAGCGCTTCAACGAATATTGGACAGGAACAACATCATCAGGAGGAAATTGAAATGGCAAGAAATTACGCGATCGTAGTGCAGAAGATCGTGGAAAACATTGGCGGCGTGGAGAACATCGCCAGCGTGACCCACTGCATGACCCGTCTGCGGTTCGTGGTCAAGGACGAAAGCAAGATCAACGATGCAGCTGTCAAGGCGGTTGACGGTGTGATGGGTGTAGTGAATCAGGGCGGCCAGTATCAGATCATTATTGGCAACCATGTGGAAGAAGCCTATAACGAAGTGCTGAAGCTTGGCAATTTCGGCGAAGCCAGCCAAATCGCCAAGGGCGAAAAGAAAGAGCCGCTGACCCTGAAAAAGGTCGGAAACAACATTCTGGATGCCATCGTTGGCACCATGTCTCCGCTGATCCCCGCCATCATCGGCGGTTCCATGGTCAAGCTGCTGGTCATGCTGTTGGGCATGGTCGGTGTGCTGGCTTCGGATTCCCAGACCTACCAAATCCTGAACACCATCGGTGACGGTGCGTTCTACTTCTTGCCCGTTATGGTGGCTGCTTCCGCGGCTAAAAAGTTCAACACCAATATGTTCATTGCCATCGCCATTGCAGGCACCCTGATCCACCCGGATTTTCGTGCCATCATGGAAGCTGTCACGGTCGGCCAGACCGCAGCACACTTCATGGGCATCCCGGTGGCCGCTGTCAAGTACACCTACACGGTTATCCCCGCTCTGTGCATGACTTGGATCCTCTCCTACATTGAGCGCGCCGTTGATAAGATCACCCCGGCCGTCACCAAAAACTTCCTCAAGCCTATGCTGATTTTCCTCATTGCAGCTCCCATCGCCATTCTGGTTATCGGCCCTGTCGGTATTCTGGTCGGCGAAGGCATCTCTGCTTTTGTTTACATGGTTCAGGCAAAGCTTGGCTTCCTTGCAGTCGGTATCATGGGTGCGATTTGGCCCCTGCTGGTTATTACCGGTATGCATCGCGTGTTCACTCCTACCATTTTGCAGACCATCTCCGAAACAGGCATGGAGGGCACGGTTATGCCCTCTGAAATCGGTGCAAACCTGTCTCTGGGCGGCGTTTCTCTGGCGGTCGCCTATAAAACCAAGAACAGTGAGCTGCGTCAGACCGCACTGGCCGCTGCATCCTCTGCTTTGATTGCAGGCACCACGGAACCGGCTCTGTACGGCGTGGCTGTCCGCCTCAAGCGTCCCCTTATCGCATCTCTGATCACCGGTTTTGTATGCGGCTGTCTGGCAGGCATTGCTGGTCTGGCAAGCCGTTCCATGGTTTCCCCCAGCGTGCTCACCGGCGTACAGTTCATCGACCCGGCCAACCCTGGCGCAAGCATTGCATGGATTGCCGGTATTTCTGTGCTGTCCATCGTGCTGTCCTTTGTGCTGACCCTCGTGATCGGCTTTGAAGATATCCCGGAAGAGGAGTAAGCCCATGTCAGAGTTCAAACTGCCACAGAATTTTCTGTGGGGGGCCGCCATTGCGGCCAATCAGGCCGAAGGCGCTTATCAGGAAGGCGGACGCGGCCTGAGCAACATTGATATGATTCCTCACGGCACACACCGTATAGAGGTCAAGCTTGGCAATATGCCGCACCCTGAACTGGATACCGCAGAATACTACCCCAGCCACACCGGCGTGGACTTTTATCACCATTACAAAGAGGATATCGCCCTTATGGCCGAGTTGGGACTGAAAGTGTTCCGCACTTCCATTTCGTGGTCCCGACTGTATTCCAATGGTGATGAACTGGAACCCAACCCGGAAGGTGTAGCGTTCTACCGCCATGTATTTGAGGAATGCCGCAAGTATGGCATAGAACCGCTGGTGACGTTATGTCACTTTGATATTCCCATGGGTTTGGTGGAGAAGTACGGCGCATGGCGCAGCCGCAAAACGCTGGAATGCTTTGTGCGCTATGCAAAGACCTGTTTTCAGGAATATTCCGGGCTGGTGCATTATTGGCTGACTTTCAACGAGATCAACATTCTGCTGCACAGCCCCTTCTCCGGTGCCGGCATTGCCTTCCAGCCGGGGGAGAATCACGCGCAGGTCATCTATCAGGCGGCACATCATGTGCTGCTGGCAAGTGCCGAAGCCGTCAAGCTTGCACACCAGTACAGTCCTGCCAATCAGGTGGGCTGTATGCTGGCTGGCGGCAGTTTTTATCCCTATTCGTGTGACCCTGCCGATGTGATGGAGTCCGTAAAGAAGGAGCAGGAAAACCTCTTCTTCATTGATGTGCAGGTGCGCGGACACTATCCCAGCTATGCCCGGAAGCTGTTTGCGGAAAAGCAGGTACAGCTGCGCACAGAGCCATGCGATGCGGCACTTTTGCAGGAAAACACCGTGGATTTTATTTCGTTCAGTTATTACGCTAGCCGTTGCGTGGCCGCAGACCTGACTGGCAAGACCGTCAACAACGGCAATGTGGTCAACTCGGTCAAAAATCCCTACCTGAAAACCAGTGCATGGGGCTGGGCCATCGACCCGATGGGCCTGCGCATCACCATGAATCAGCTGTATGACCGCTACCAAAAGCCGCTTTTCCTTGTAGAAAACGGTCTGGGCGCACAGGACACACTGGAAGCGGACGGCAGTATTCAAGACGACTACCGCATTGATTACCTGAAGCAGCACATTGAAGCCATGAAGCTTGCCATGGAGGACGGTGTAGACCTGATGGGCTATATCGCATGGAGCGGCATCGACCTTGTGTCAGCTTCCACCGGTGAGATGAGCAAGCGTTACGGGTTCGTCTATGTGGACAAGCAGAACGATGGTTCCGGCACGCTGGAACGCAGAAAAAAGAAATCCTTCTATTGGTATCAGAAAGTCATCCGCACGAATGGCGAATGCTTGTGAATCTTTATAAAGACAAGTCTTGTCAAGAGGGCTGGCATCGTCCAGCCCTCTATCTTTTTGCTAAAGTTTTTGATGGATTTTTTTGCAATCTGCTGAGAGCAGCGTACTTTCGAAAATTTACATGTATTGGCTCAAAAAACTCCCCCGCTGCAGATATCTGCGGCGGGGGAGTTTTGGGTAGAACCGTTTATTCTGCCAGAAGGTTTTGAATCGGCTTCTGGAAAATCAAAAGATCAGGCTTCCTTCGATTCCCTGTGCTCAAGATAAAGATAGAAACCGATGTTCAGCACGACGCCCACCAGTGTGGAAGTGGGGGCTGCCAGACCGATCTTTGTCAGGCTGGCGTTGGGCTGGATGCTCATGAAGTAGGCCATGGGCAGGCGGACGAGCAATGTCTGCACAAGGCCCTGCACCATGACCCACACGGTCTTGTTGTTGCCGTTGAAATAGCCCACCATGCTGAACAGAATGGCGGTGGCAATGGTTTCGGGGGCAAAGCCTTTCAGATAGGCAAAGCCATTGGCAATGACGGCGGCATCGGTGGTGAAGAGGCCGGACAGCAGGTCACCCCTGAACCAGACCAGTGCAAACACCGCGCAGCCGAACACAAGGCCGATGCCAATGCCGGTGAACATGGACTGTTTGGCGCGCTTTTTATTGCCTGCGCCGATGTTCTGAGAAACGAATGCGGCCATGGACTGCATCAGGGCGCTGGGGATCAGCATGGCAAAATTGACGATCTTGCTGGCGACACCGTAGCCGGACGAAGCTTCCAGGCCCAGACGGTTGACGAAAGCGCAGAGCGCCAGGAAAGAAAGCTGGGTCAAAAACTCCTGCAGCGCCAGCGGCAGGCCGATGCCGAGGAACTTGCGGCACTGAGGGTTCAGCCGGAAATCGGCCTTGCAGAGTTTGAAAGACCGCTGCTTTTTCAGCAGCATCACTAAAGCGCACACCACGCTGATGGCCTGCGCGGCCACCGTGGCAATGGCCGCACCGGCGGCATCCATGTGCAGCCCGGCCACCAGTGCCAGATCGCCGAAGATGTTCACGATACAGGCCACCAGCACAAACAGCAGCGGCGACTTGCTGTCGCCCAGACCGCGGAAGATGGCGGACAACACGTTGTATGCCACAATAAAGAAGATGCCTGCGCCGCAGATGCGGACGTAGCTGGCGGTTTGTGCCACAGCTTCCGCCGGGGCCTGCATGAGCACCGAGACGGGCCGTGCAAAGCCCACCAGCACCACGAACAGCACCGCTGCCATCAGCGCAAACACCACGGTGCCGCCGCCGATGACCTGCCCGATGTATTGGGGATGCTTCTCGCCCAGATACCGGGCGATGAGGACAGTGATGCCCATGGCGAACTGCGTGACCACGAAGGTCACAAGGTTCAGCACCTGGCTGCCTGTAGACACGGCGGAAAGGCCGGATGTGGTGCCGAAATGGCCCACCACCAGCAGGTCCACTGCGCCGTATGCAGCTTGAAGAACCAGTGCACCCAGAATGGGCAGCATGAAGAGGGCAAGCTTTTTCAGGATGCTGCCCTGCGTGAAATCTGACTTGTCACTTTTCAAAAGAATCTCTCCTTTCATACATGATCTGATAAAATTTTTCAATCGTGGCAATCATGCATTTTGCATCTTCTTCGGAAATACTGTCCAAAAAGGGAGCGAGCTGCCGGAAATAATCCTTGTCGTATTTCCGGGAGAGTTGCTTTCCGGCTTCGGTGAGGGACAGATATGTCACCCGGCCGTCCTCAGCAGACAGCTGCTTTTTCAGATAGCCTTTGGCTTCCATTTCCTTGACTGTCCGCGTGACGCCGGGCCGCGGCAGGCCCAGCTCATCGCTGAGGTCAGAGACCTTGACCCGCATGCCCTTTGCTTCCATTTTCTGAAGGGCGTCCAGATATTGGATGTAGGAGGGCATCACGCCATCCGGCAGAGCGGGCAGCATATCGCGTGCCCGCTTTGCCAGATAGCAGGCGTCCATCATTTGCTTGATCAACTCAACGGTCATAGAATACCTCACTCGGAAAAAAAGATTACTAAAGATAATTACCATAGATAATTATATGCGTGACATAAAATTTGTCAAGAGCCTTACCGCTCAGTTTCTGCTGGACACGCCGGGGGTGCATTTTTTTGAAGAGGCTGGAATTCGGCAGGGCGGCTGGAGATCCCGGTAATGAGGGGATTTTTCCGGTTTGCGTTCCAACTGGAAGAACTTTCAGGGTTCTGGCGCAAAAATTCATCTGCAGAGTACATAAATCCATGGTTGAATGCATGGAAAAACTCTATCATTATAATGAGTTATTTTCACCTGACGGATGACGGCAGGTGTGATTCTGCCCGTTCAGGATGCGCTGCACGGCGGTTTGTTTAGGAAAAGATTTTCACCATTGGGTGATTTGTAAGGAGCTTATTTAGAATGATCAAACGTCTGACAGCGGTCATCTGCCTTGTGGTGCAGCTGGCCCTGTTTGCCAGCACCGCTTCTGCAGCGGCCCTGCCGAAATATGAAACGAAGCAATACCGTGTCTCTTATTATTCTTACGCCTGTTTCAACATGCAGGATGCGGATGGGCGGCGGTATGGATATGGCTACGACATGATGCAGAACATTGCAAAGTATCTGCAGTGCACCTTTGCCTATGTGGGCTATGACCGGAGTGCCAAGGAAAATGAGGAGATGCTCCGCCGCGGGGAGCTGGATATCTACACGGCGGCGAAGAAGACCCCGGAGCGGGAAGCAGAGTTCATCTTCTCGGAACATCCGTCCATCACAGCCACCACCTGCATGGATGTGAAAGTGGGCAACCGGAACATCGTGGCAGGGGACTACTCGACCTATGAGGGCATCCGCATTGGTCTGCTGCGCCGCCACACCTACAACGGCCGCTTTGAAGAATGGGCGAAGGACAAAGGCTTTGATTATACCATCACCTACTACGAAACACCGGCAGATCTGACGAATGCGCTGATCGCCGGGGATGTGGACGCCATCGTCAACAGCTACATCGGAACGCCGGAGGATGAGCGCATCATCGAAAAGTTTGAGGAAACGCCTTACTACCTGATGATGCGCCGGGAAGATCAGGCCCTGATGAATGAGATCGATGCCGCCATCGACGAGATGAACGTGGAAATACCCAACTGGCGCACCGAGCTGTACAATGAATATTACGGCTCGCCCTCCAAGAACAATGAGCTCTCTGAGGAAGAGCGGCTGTATCTGACCAGCCTGCAGCGGGGAGGAGCTGTCATCCGGGCTGTGATGAACCCGGATGGGACACCCTATTCCTGGTATGAAGGGAATGAAGCGCACGGCATTGCGGCTGATATTTTCGTTGAGACGGCCAACCGTCTGGGGCTGAGCTATGAGATCGTTCCTGTGGCTGACAAAGCGGAATATGAAAAGGCACTGGCGTCCGGAGATATCGACATCTGGATGGATGCCCTTTCCAATTATGGGGATGAGCAGGGTGCTCATTATAAGCTGACCGATTCCTATCTGTCCACCACCGTTTCCCTGCTGCAGCGCTCGGATGCGGCGGGCCGTGCCAAAAAGATCGCGATCCTGCAGGACAACATCGTCACCCGGCAGGTTGCAGAATCCAAGTGGCCGGAGGCAGAACTCGTGGAGGAAAGCAGCTTGGAAGACTGTATGCAGGCTGTGCTGGACGGCAAGGTGGATGGTGCCCTGCTGAAGACCTACACGGCCCAGCAGATGGCCCGGAAGGACTCGCTGAACCGGCTGCGCACCAGCATTGTTCCGGGGGCCTATGTGGAGCTGCGGATGGGTGTCAACGCGCAGGACAGCCATCTGTTCTACAGCCTGTGGGACAAGACCCTGACGCAGGTGGCCAGCCAGTACAGCGCTGAAGTGGTGCAGAAAAATGTGGATATCGGCGCAGAGGAAACGCTGCTCCGCTATCTTTACACCCACCCGGAGCTGTCCGTCACGGTGCTCATCCTTCTGTTTGCGGCGGTGCTGTTCCTGGCGCTGTATCTGCAGTCCATGATGAACGCACAGAAGCAGAAAAAGGCTGCGGCAGAACTGGCCGACGCGCTGGAAGAGGCGCGGAAAGCCAACGAAGCCAAGCAGAACTTCTTCTCCAAGATGAGCCACGACATCCGCACTCCCATGAATGTGGTGCTGGGCATGACACAGGTGGCGCAGAAATACAAAAATGACACGCTCCGTCTGGAAAAGGCACTGGATAACATCGCCACCGAGGGCCGGTATCTGCTGGTGCTTATCAACTCTATTCTGGATGTGAATCAGCTGGAGCATGGCCGCATTGAGCTGGCGCAGGAACCTTTCAGCCCGGCGGCCTGCCTGAAGGAGAGTGTTGATATCCTGCTGCCGCTGGCGGAAAAGAAGGAACAGCACCTGACGGTGCAGTGCGACGAAGAAGACCGCGTGGTGCTGGGCGATGCCAGCCGCGTGAGCCAGATCATCATCAACATCATGTCCAATGCAATCAAGTATACCGAGGCAGGCGGCCGGATCGATCTGCGGATGGAGACGCTGCCGGGCGACCGCTTCCGCTTCACCTGCACTGACAACGGCATCGGCATGAGTGAGGAGTTCCTGCGTCATATCGGCGAGGACTATCTCCGTGCGGAGGACAGCCGCATCTCCAAGACCGAGGGCACAGGCCTTGGAATGTCGGTGGTGAAGGGCTTCACCGAGCGGATGAATGGCAAGCTGACTGTGCGCAGCAAACTGGGTGAGGGCTCTGTCTTTGAAGTGGAGCTGCCGCTGCCGCCTGCCTCGGAGGAGCAGCGGCAGGCCGTGCTGCACCCGCCGGTGGAAAAGCTGGATGCAAAAAAGTTTGCGGGCAGGGAAGTGCTTCTGGTGGAGGACAACGCCCTGAACGCGGAGATCGCCATGGAGCTGCTGAAGACCATCGGCCTGGAAGTGCATTGGGCCGAAAACGGAAAGCTGGGTGTGGAGAAATTCGAAGCATCCTTCCCGGGCCAATACTTCGCAGTGTTCATGGATGTGCAGATGCCTGTGATGGATGGCCTCGAGGCTGCAAAGTGCATCCGCACCAGCGCCCGGCCGGACCACACGGTGCCGATCTTTGCCATGACGGCCAACACCTTCTCATCAGACCGTGACCGCTGCAAAGAGGCGGGCATGGATGGCTACATTGCAAAGCCTGTGGCCATGAAGGATCTTCAGACGGCCATCAGCGAGATTGTACCCTACGGAAAATAAGCGGCTGAGAAAGCCCGTATATCACTATAAAAATGCCTATGAGCCTTTTTCCTTTGTGACAATACGACACATCAGAAATGCCCTTCCCGCGGCTTCGGGAAGGGCGTTTTTTCGCAGCAAAAAGCCCCGCTGACAGAGGGAAAAGTGTCAACGGGGCCTGTGGTAATGTCTTGATCAGGCTTTCCCTTTGGGGAAAGCTGTCACCGCAGGTGACTGATGAGGGAAAACTGCGGTCAGATGCTGCTTAGTCGTCTGCGCTCTCGTCCAGATTGCCCAGCTTCTTGGCCTGTTCGACCACGGCGGGCACCAGCATCTCGGGCAGGATCTCATAGCGGGCGAACTCGGTGGTGAACCAGCCGCGGCCTTGCGTGGTCTGACGGATAAAGGTGGTGAAATTGGCCAGCTCAGCCAGCGGCACTTCGGCGATGATAGTCTGCAGGCCGTCATCGTCGGGCTCCATGCCCAGCACGCGGCCGCGGCGCTTGGTGACATCGCCCATGGTGTCGCCGGTATTGTCATTGGGCACATGGGCTTTCAGGGTGTGGATGGGCTCAAGGATGACCGGGCCGGCCTCGGGCATAGCGGCCTTATATGCCAGCTTTGCAGCCATGATGAAGGCCATTTCGGAGCTGTCCACGGGGTGGTAGCTGCCGTCCAGCAGGGTGGCTTTCAGGCCTACGACGGGATAACCGGCCAACACACCCTTTTCGGCGGCAAGGCGGACGCCTTTTTCAACAGCAGGGAAGAAGTTCTTGGGCACGCTGCCGCCGAACACCTTCTCTTCGAACACCACCTGCTCGCTGTCGCAGGGCTCAAAGTTGATGACGACATCACCGAACTGGCCATGGCCGCCGGTCTGTTTCTTATGACGGCCCTGCTTCTGGCAGGCCTTGCGGATGGACTCGCGGTAGGCGATGCGCGGTGCTTCCAGACCGATCTCCACGCCGAACTTGTTCTTCAGCTTTGCCTTGACCACGTCGAGGTGCTGCTCGCCCAAGCCGCCGATGACCTGCTGATGGGTCTCGGCGTTGTTCTGGTAGCTCAGGGTGGGGTCTTCCTCCATCAGGCGGGCCAGAGCGCTGGAGATCTTGCCCTCGTCGCCCTTCTTGGCCACGGTGACGGCCATGAACAGGCTGGGCTGCGGGAACACGGGAGCGGGCAGCTTGACCACGCGCTCAGCGTCACACAGGGTGTCGCCGGTCTTGGCGCTCACCAGTTTTGCTACTGCGCCGATGTCACCGGCAATGATGCCGTCCGAATCCGCCTGCTTCTTGCCGATGACGGTCAGCGGCTTGCTGATCTTTTCGACATCACCGGTACGGGCGTTGGTCAGGGGCTCGCCAGCGGTCACTTTGCCGCTGATGACACGCAGATAGCTCAGCTTGCCCACGAAGGGGTCGGCCACAGTTTTGAACACATAGGCGGCGGTGGGCTCGTCCTCGGTGCAGTGCAGTTCCACAGGCTCGCCGTTTGCATCCTCAGCCAGAGTGCTGGCTTCGTGTTCCGGACTGGGCAGCAGCTTATGCATGTTGAACAGCAGCATATCCAATGCCTGCTGGTTGACGGCGCTGCCGCAGAACACGGGGGTGATGAGGCCGTCCTTGACGCCCTTGCGCATACCTTCAACGATCTCTTCCGTGGTGAAGGGCTCGCCGCCGAAGAATTTCTCCATCAGCTCGTCGTCAGTTTCGGCGATGGCTTCGCTCATGGCCTCGATCAGGCCCTGGAAGCGGTGGCCAATGTCGGGCAGATCCACCTGAATCTGCTTGCCGCCCTCGTACTTGAATGCCTTCTGGCTGAACAGGTTGATGTACACGGGGGTGCCGTCGTCCAGCTTTGCGGGCACAACGCAGGGGCACACGGTGGAGCCGAACTTGATCTTCATATCCTCCAGGATCTTGAAATAGTTGGCGTTCTCAAGGTCGCACTTGGAAACAAAGACCATGGTTGCCTTGTTGTTCTTGCGGGCCAGCTGGAAAGCCTTTTCGGCACCGACGGTGACGCCGCTGCGGCCCGAGACCACCACCAGCACGCTCTCTGCGGCGCGGATGCCCTCGTATTCACCGGCTTCGAAGTCGAACAGGCCCGGGGCATCGATCAGGTTGTACTTGATGCCCTCGTACTCCACGGGCACCACAGATGCCGACAGGCTGGCCTTGCGCTTTGCTTCCTCGGGGTCAAAGTCCGAAATCGTGGTGCCGTCCTCGACACGGCCCATACGCTCGGCAGCGCCCGAAAAATAGACCAGCGCCTCAGTGAGCGTGGTCTTGCCGCTGCCGGCATGACCGGCAATCAAGATATTGCGGATGTTGTTGCTTGCGTATTTCATATCGGTTTTTCCCTCATTTCCGCCGCACGGAGCATTCTCTCCGCTTTTGTGGCATATTTTACAAAGATAATACCACACTCAAAATGATTTTTAAATATTTCGTTTGAAAAATCTGCCCTTTTCGACGCCAAACTTCGGGGCATTGTTTTGTGCAAGTTGACATTGGAAGCGGAAATTTATTGTAAAAGCCCGGGCGATACGCTATAATATACAGGAAAAACATTCACTCTATGGACAAGGAGCGTATCGAAAAAATGAAACGTACCGATTACATCAACTGGGATGAATATTTCATGGGGATCGCTCTGCTCACCGCCATGCGCTCCAAAGACCCCAACAGCCAGGTGGGTGCGTGCATCGTCAGCCCGGAAAACAAAATTCTCTCGCTGGGTTACAACGGTATGCCCATCGGCTGCAGCGACGACGAGATGCCCTGGGAGCGGGAAGGTGCCCCGCTGGACACAAAGTATATGTATGTCTGCCACGCCGAGCTCAACGCCATCCTCAACAGTGCCCACAACAACCTCAAGGGGGCTCGGGTGTATGTGACCCTTTTCCCCTGCAACGAGTGCACGAAGGCTATCATCCAGTCGGGCATCGCCGAGGTGGTGTACTACGGCGATAAGTATCACGACAGCGATTCCAGTGTGGCAGCACGGTTTATGTTCAAGAAGGCGGGCGTAAAGCTGACACCCTATACTCCCAGCGGACGCAAGGCCGAACTGGAACTGTGAAATCTTGACTTTTGCGTGAGCGTTTGCCGTCCCCACCCGCTCCGGCAGGATGACGCGACGCCATGTCTGAAGGTTGGGCTGGTACTATAATCGGCGATGTTTTCTCCCGGGGAGTGTGAGGGCTGCCCTGCGCTGGAGGTCTGGCGAGCGTCAGCCGGACGGAGCGGGCGGGGATGGCGGCCTGTCCAGTTTCTTCTTGACCGCTTTCATTGAATGTACTATAATAAAAGTGAATTCCGAATAAATATTCAAAAATATTTGTATAGAGAGGAAAATATACAATGAGCCTGAAGAACCGCAGCTTCCTGAAGCTTCTGGATTACACCCCCGCCGAGATCGAAGAACTCCTCGACCTCGCTGCTGACCTCAAGGCCAAGAAAAAGGCCGGCATCCGCCACAACGACCAGCTGGCAGGCAAGAACATTGCCCTGATTTTTGAAAAGACCTCCACCCGCACCCGCTGCAGCTTCGAGGTCGCCGCCCACGACTTGGGCATGGAAGTCACCTACCTCGATCCGTCGGGCAGCCAGATCGGCAAGAAAGAGTCCATTGCTGACACCGCCCGGGTGCTGGGCCGCATGTTTGACGGCATTGAGTACCGCGGCTATGGCCAGCAGATCGTGGAAGACTTGGCTCATTACGCAGGCGTGCCTGTGTGGAACGGCCTGACCAACGAGTTCCACCCCACCCAGATCCTGGCGGATTTTCTCACCATCCGCGAGCACTTCGGCCACCTGAAGGGCATCAATTTCGTCTACTTCGGTGACGCCCGCTACAACATGGGCAACAGCCTGATGGTAGGCTGCGCAAAGATGGGCCTGAACTTCACCGCCTGTGCCCCCAAGAAGTACCAGCCGGATGCCGCCCTCGTGGCCGAGTGCCAGAAGATCGCCGCCGAGACCGGTGCGACCATCACCTTTGAGGAAGACCCCGCCAAAGCAGCACAGGGCGCAGACGTGCTCTACACCGACGTGTGGGTGTCCATGGGTGAGCCGGTGGAGGTCTGGGCTGAGCGCATCAACGACCTGTCCGCTTATCAGATCAATCAGCAGCTGATGAATATTGCAGGCCCCAAGGCTGTATTTATGCATTGCCTGCCTGCTTTCCACGACCACAAGACCACTGTGGGCAAGGAGATGGGTGAGCGCTTTGGCCGCGACGCCATGGAAGTGACCGATGAGGTGTTCGAGGGCCCTCAGAGCATTGTGTTCGACGAGGCCGAGAACCGGATGCACACCATCAAGGCGGTCATGGCTGCAACTCTTGGTTACGAGAAATAAGCAGAATCGAAGCAAAAAGGAGCTGTTGTGCAAAAAGCTGCACGGCAGCTCCTTTTTTATGTGCAGAAAGCATCCTTGCCAAGGAATGCGGGCGCGGTATAATGAAAGCAGGGGCGTTGACGAGACAAAATAGGAGGAAATTTTATGAGGAAAACCATCAAAAACCGAGTTCTGAGGGCGGTGGCTGGAATGATGATGGCAGCAATGCTGCTTACATCCTGCGCGGGAAGCACCAACAAGTACAGAAAGCGGCTGGAACTGGGGTGGAAGTATCTCTCGGAAACAAGCTATAGTGAAGCAGTCACGGCTTTCACGACGGCGATTCGGCTGAATCCCGACGACATTGAAGCGCACCTGGCACGGGCGCAGGCATATGCAGCCTTGGAAAAATACGAAGAGGCCGCAGCGGATTACACCACCGTCATTGAAAGGACAGATGACCAGCCCTACAAACAGGTCAAGGCTTATGTCGGCCGCGCCGATGCAGACGAAAATATAGACAAACTGGCCGATGCTGAAAGCGACTATTCCATCGCACTGGGTCTGCTGAGCGGGGAAAAAATCGAGAGCAGCGGAGTTTCTGCAGAGGAGATTTTGAGTCTGAAAAAGGATGTTCTGGTCAGGCATGCAGCGGTGTGTGTGGCTCTGGTGCTCTTCGAGAAGGCGGCTGATGATTATGACGCGCTGGAGAAGCTGGGCGAGAATGTGACAGATAAGCGCGGCGAACTGGAAGACCTTATCCAAAACAACCCTGAGAAAGACACAGATGCGGAGAACGGAATCTCTGCGCCGGATGAAACCGACGAGGCCGATGTGCCGGAAAAGAACGAGGAACTGGCAGACTCGAAGGAGGAAGCAGCATCTTCGAAAGAACAGGCCTCATCCAAGGCGGAAAAAGAAGAAGCGGCATCTTCAAAGGAACCGGCAGCTTCCAGCAAGGAACAGCCTGCATCCTCCCAGCAGACGGCGAAGAAAGAAACCTATCAGGTGCAGCACCCGGTCTGGCAGGAAGTATCTGCGACCGTGACCTATCAGGTGGGGACTAATACGGTCTGGGTCAAGATCGTGGACACATTTGACGGCATGTATCTCGTGACAGAAAACACCTATACCTTTTCGCAGCCGCTGACTTCAGTGGAGCACCCCAGCAAGGGCAGCACTGTTTTTCATCTTCCGGCAGGCACCACGGTTACCTGCAAGAGTAAATACTCAGGAACAGACAACGCGCCTGCGGAAGCAGTCCAGATCAGCTTGATGTGGAAAGCTGTTTCCTCTTCGAGTGCAGTGCAGTATGATAGAGACCATACCAGCACGGATCTGAACTATAGCGACAGCTTGACGATCAAAAGTGGTGTGATCTATGCACTTGCCAATGAAGATGAGTTGGGAGTTTTCATTGACTTCCCCGCCATCGGCTTCGCTGCAGATTAAATCGATCATGATAAAAGCCCTCTGCGGCCTGTTCACGAAGGAATGCCGCAGAGGGCTTTGTACTGCTTATTTAAAAATAAATCAGGCGTTTTCCAGCTTCAGCACGCCAGCCTGCTCCAGACGCTTGCGCAGCAGGGCACCGATGATGCAGGAGATGACGATTTTGGCAAGGTCAAAGGCGATGAAAGGATATACGCACACGGAAAGTGCATAGCCCAGAGTGGTCTTCATCTGGAACACGAACCATGCAGTGCCCAGCACATAGCAGACCGCGTCGCCCAGGATCAGGCCCAGACCGGAAATGACGGGGTTGCCGTGGCTCTTCTCGATGAACAGGCCACCAATGAAGGCCATGGGCAGGTAGCCCACCAGATAGCCGCCGGTGGGGCCGGCCAGAATGGACAGACCCGCCGTGTAACCGGCAAACACCGGCACACCGATCAGGCCGATAAGCAGATAGATGGCCACACTCAGGGTGCCGAACTTCGGGCCCAGCAGCCATGCGCAGAAGCAGATGACGAGGTTGGCCAGCGCAATGGGCACCACGCCGATGGGGATAGACAGCGGGCTCAGCACGCACAGCACGGCGGCCATCAGTGCAGTGACGGCCATCTGATAGGTAGTCAGTTTTTTTGTTTTCATAGGATGATTTCCCCTCTGTTTAAATTTTACAAGGCATCTGTGCCCGAGTATAACGCGGCAGAGGGAAGATGGTCAACGATGAAGTTGATGGATGGTTTACAATTGGGCGGCTAAGGAACACTTGCTTTTTGAACAGGGGAAAGCGTATACTGTTGAAAAACGATAATAAAGGAGCTGTTACCATGGGTGGAGGACATGTTTCGCGGCCTGACTTCGGGATGCCGCAGCCGGACCCCAGTTACCCGCTGACCGAGTTTTATCTGCTGCTGCAGCATGCGCTGGATCGGGCGGGCAGTTTTGCCCTGCCGGCTTTGTATGCGGGCCTGCAGGCTCCGGCCCGGCGCATCTATCTGGACGAAGCCCGAGACTATCTGACCCTTTCGCCCACACAGCGGGAAGGGGACACCCGCCTGCTGGCGTCGGGCAATCTGCAGCTGCTCTACAGTTCGCTGCATGTGACTTCGAATGGCGCGCCTGCAGCTCTGCTGCTGACGGAGGAGTGCACCCGCACCACTGTGGCGGTGCAGCTGCTGCCGCCTTTTGTGTGGGAAGACCCGCTTCCGCCTCTGCCGGACACCCCTGCAGCGCTGACGCTGCAGCTGACCATGCAGGATGTGGAGCTCATTGACACCGACCCGGCGGCACTGGGCCGGAAGCTGGTGCAGACGGAGCAGAACAAGCGCTGGCTGCATCACCCCAGGGCGGAAACATTCCTGGCGGAGCGCGTGGCGCTGCTGCAGAGAGTGTACAGAAGATAACTGGAAAGAGAATGAGCAAAGCTTGTCCTCTTTTGTTTTCGGCGTATCCATGGTATACTATAAACTGGATGAATGTCCGACTGTTGTCGTGCAACCGACCTGTTCATGCAGGTTTTTCATAAATTTTTCCAAAAGTGCAATCTTCGGGGGCGGTCATCCGTGTATAGGGTGAATGTCCCCGTGGAACACGGATTCCACCAGCCTGTACAGGTGCCAAAGGAGAACTTGAAACTATGGGACAGCTGACCAGAAAAGAAGGATTCACGCTGGCGGTGCAGAAATACAGCGATGCTGTTTACCGCGCCGCCGTGCACAACTGCCGATGCACAGCCGATGCCGAGGATGTGGTGCAGGATGTTTACGAGAAACTCCTGCATTATGACGGCGTCTTTGAGAGTGAGGAGCACCTCAAAGCGTGGCTGCTGCGGGTGGCCATCAATCGCTGCCGGGACCTGACCCGTGCAGCCCATCAGAAGGACACGGAACTGGATGAGAACCTGCCCGCCCCGGAGGAATTTGAGGACGGCAGTGTGCTGGATGCAGTGCGTGCCCTGCCGGAAAACTACCGCAATGCCATCTATCTTCATTATTATGAGGGATACACGGCGGCGGAGATCGGGCGGATGATGGGAGCTCCGTCCAACACGGTGCTCAGCTGGCTGCGGCGCGGGCGTGCACAGTTACATACGATGCTGAAGGAGGAGATCGAAGATGAGGTGGTATGAATACAAAATGGAGGCCGATGACCTCCGCGCCCCGGACGACCTCAAAGCAAAGCTGCTGGCCATGACCGACCAGCTGACCGAAGAAGAAAAAGACCAGCCCATGCTGAAGACAGCGGAACCTGTCTCCGCTTCTCCCGCACAGGCAAAGCCGAAACAGAAGCTCATCCGATTCCCCGTGAAGCAGGTGGGCGCCCTTGCGGCCTGCCTGGCGGTGTGCGTGGTGGGCTATAGTGCGCTGAGCACCAATGGTCTGAGCCTGATGGGAGCCAAGAGCAGCAGCCCGGTGGAATATTCGGCCGCGAGCACGGCGGCTGCAGGAGTGGAGCCCCGCATGATGGCTTCCATGGACACCGCGGCCCCGGAAGCTGCAACTTACAGTCTGGAGACAGCCGCATTGGACAACGGCGTTTCTACTTTTTCGGCAGAGGATGCCGCTGCAGCGGAGGGTGCCCGCAGCACCGACAGCGCCAAGATCATCTATACGGCGAACCTGAGCCTGGAAAGCAAGGATTACGACGCAGCCCGTGCTGCGCTGGACGCTGCGCTGACAGAGGCCGGAGGCTATATGGAGTCCAGCAGTGAATATTCCGGCACGGACGACAGCCGAAGCGTCAGCCTGACCTTCCGGGTGCCGCAGGAAAACTATGAAAGCTTCCTTGCCGCTGTGGCCGAGGCAGGCAACGTGACCTATAAAAACCAGCAGGCTGATGATGTGACAGCCCAGTACATGGACGTGGAGACCCGGCTCGAAAACCTCAAGGCGCAGCGCACCCGTCTGCAGCAGCTTCAGGAGCAGGCAGACAACCTCTCTGACCTGCTGGAGATCGAGTCCAGCCTGACCGATGTGCAAAGCCAGATCGAGAGCTGGCAGAGCCAGATGGACTGGTACAGCAATCAGGTGGAGGAGTGCACGGTCTATGTGAGCCTGAGCGAGGTCAGGACTTATACGCCGACGGGCGAGGGCTTTGGTTCCCGCATCGGCAGTGCTTTCGCGGAAGGCTGGCAGAACTTTGTGAACGGCGTCCAGCAGCTGGCAGTGAACCTTGCCGGCGCATGGCCGGTGGTGGTCATTGCGGCTGCGGTGATCGGCGTCGTCGTGTTCTGGCGGAAGAAACGGAAACAGTAAAGCCGTGGTGCCGGAGCGGGCGCACCTCGGCCTGGAATAGCAGCTTTTCAAAAACTCCGAAACTTTTTTCAAAAAGGTGTTGACATTCACCCCGCTGTGTGGTATTATACTTGAGCAGTCAGCGAGAACCGCTGAGAGCTGAAAAGTAAATATCGCGGGGTGGAGCAGTCTGGTAGCTCGTCGGGCTCATAACCCGAAGGTCGTTGGTTCAAATCCGGCCCCCGCAACCACCAAGCGCTCTGAGTTTTTCTCGGAACGCTTTTTTGTTGTCCGGAAGTATGCAGAGGGCCCCGGCGGAAGTTTCCGCTGGGGCCTTCTGCATTGCATCTCATGAAGTCAGAGCTCTTCCGACAGGCGGAACATGGCCTACACGTTTGCGCGGCTCTGCTCCGGGCGGAAGATGAGCATGAAGTTGAAATTCCATTGTGGGCTGTCGCTCTCCACGCAGCACAGACCGGGCCGCAGCCGCCGACGACAGCAGCCATGATGCATGAGCCTGCCGCAGGAGAGGAGCGGCGATATGCTGCTCCTCTCTGCTGGATAAGGCAGCGAAAAACGGTCTCGCCGAAAAGACCGAAGCGGGCTGGGAGCCCACACGGAAGGGCAGGTTTGAAGGAACCATCCTCTGACCTGAACCGGGAAAACAATATCGTTTCCGGAATGACCGAAAAGAACGAAGCGACGTTTTCTTCGTCAATCTGCCGCAAAATTTCTACTGAATTTAGACAATCTGATAAAACTAAACGTTCCGCTGCTGTCCTGCCTTGACGGACGGCGAAAAATGTGGTAATTTATTTAGGCACATGATGTCCTCTGCACAAAGCAGCGGTTTGCATGTGCCTGATAAAATGAAGATGCGAACGTGAGCAGCGTCGTTGGATTGTTACCGTTTGGCGGGCTAGACCAACTCTGCACAGCATGAACTATGAGCCGAAAGCGTGTTTCACCCTTCGGTGTTGTTTGCTGTGTCAGAATTGGTCTTTTTTATTGCCATTTTTCAGCCTGAGGAGGAGAAACAATGCAATATACCGTCAAAAAACCGATCAATAACAACATCCTGCGGGTGGTGGACCCCACGGGCTGTGAGCTGATCGTCACCGGGCGCGGTCTGGGGTTCGGCGCAAAGCCGGGCTACAAGATCGACGCCGAAAAAGTGGAGCGGAGCTACCGCATGACCAGCCCGGCTGTGCAGAAAAAGCTGGTGGAGCTGCTGGAACAAATCCCCTATGAACACCTGCTGCTCACCGACGAACTGGTGAAAGACATCCGCGCCCGGGTGAACTATCCGCTGAACGAAAGCCTGCTCATCACGCTGGCCGACCACATCAGCTTTGCGATCAAGCGCAGTGAGCAGGGAATCCGTTTTTCCAACCCGCTCATGGGGCCGATCCGGGAATTCTACCCGGAGGAATACCGTCTGGGCATGGAGTGCCTGGAAAAGATCCGGCAGAGCTGCAAAGCCGGCCTCTCGGACGATGAGGGCGGGTTCATCGCGCTTCACATCGTCAATGCAGAGCTGAACATCACCATGAGCGTTGTGAACGATGTGACCCGTTTTGTGGATGGCTGTGTGCAGGTGGTGGAATGCTTCTACAACTGCACTTTTGACCGCACCGCGCTGGATTTCAGCCGGTTTACAGTGCACCTGCGCTTCTTTGCACAGCGTGTGTTTCAGGGAAAACAGGAACAGGAAAATGATGCCCACGATGAGGTGTTCCGTGCGCTGATCGCACGCAACTGCAGTGAGCATTACAAGTGCGCCTGCTGCATCGCAGACTATGTGCGCAACACCTGGCACAAAGAGCTTTCGGACGAAGAGCTGGTGTTCCTCACCATCCACCTGAAACGCATTCGGATGGGAAAATGATCTTCGGCAGGTCTTTTTGCCGCACCTTTGATTCTCCACAGGTTTTTCCTGTGTGTGGATATATTTGCTGTATACAAACTTGGAAAAGGAGAATTGAAGATGAAAGACAAGATCTTCGGCGTGCTGCAGCGCGTGGGCCGCAGCTTTATGCTGCCCATTGCCCTGCTGCCTGTGGCGGGCCTGCTGCTGGGCATCGGCAGCTCGTTTACCAATGAGACCATGCTGGCTGCCTATGGCCTGGACAGCGTGATCCATCAGGGCACGATCATTTACACCATTCTGGACGTTATGAGCAAGACCGGCAGCGCGGTGTTCGACAACCTGCCGCTCCTGTTCGCAATGGGCGTGGCCATCGGCATGGCCCGCAAGGAAAAGGACGTTGCGGCTCTATCCGGCGCAGTGGCTTATATCATCATGAACACTGCCATTCAGGCCATGATCAATGCCGCAGGCGGCGTGGAAGCAATGCCTGCCAACTCCACCACCACCATGCTGGGCATCACCACCCTGCAGATGGGCGTGTTCGGCGGCATCGTGGTCGGTCTGGGCGTGGCGGCTCTGCACAACAAGTTCTATAAGATCGAGCTTCCGCAGGTGCTGGCTTTCTTCGGCGGCACCCGGTTTGTGCCCATCATCAGCTCTATCGTGTATCTGGTGGTCGGCATTGCGATGTTCTATATCTGGCCGGTGGTGCAGAGCGGCATTGCTGCGCTGGGCGCTCTGGTGCTGGCTTCCGGCTATGCAGGCACCTTCATTTACGGCCTGCTGGAGCGCGCACTGATCCCCTTTGGTCTGCACCATGTGTTCTATATGCCGTTCTGGCAGACCGCTGTGGGCGGCACTGCTGTCATTGACGGTGTCACCGTCACCGGCGCACAGAACATCTTCTTTGCCGAGCTGGCATCCAAGTCCACGACTGTGTTCTCGGTCAGCGCTACCCGCTTCATGGCTGGTAAATTCCCCTTCATGATGTTTGGCCTGCCCGGCGCAGCACTGGCCATGTACCATTGCGCAAAGCCGGAAAAGAAGAAGGTGGCCGGCGGTCTGCTGCTGTCTGCTGCCCTGACTGCCTTCCTGACCGGTATCACGGAACCGCTGGAATTCACCTTTATCTTTGTGGCTCTGCCGATGTATGCTGTGCACTGCGTGCTGGCCGGCCTTTCCTTCATGCTGATGCACATCCTGAATGTGGGCGTGGGCATGACCTTCTCCGGCGGCCTGATCGATCTGGTGCTGTTCGGTGTGATGCAGGGCAACGCCAAGACCCACTGGATCTGGGTAGTCATTGTTGGCGCAGTGTACTTCGTGCTGTATTACTTTATTTTCCGCTTTATGATTACCAAGTTTGACTATAAGACCCCGGGCCGTGACGACGCCGAGGAAGTCAAGCTGTACACCCGTGCAGATGTCGACGCCCGCGACAATGCTTCCGGCAGCGCCGCTCCTGCGGGCAGCGACCCGGTCAGTGCTCTCATCGTGGAGGGTCTGGGCGGCAAGGCAAACATCAGTGATGTGGACTGCTGCGCTACCCGCCTGCGCTGCACAGTGAAAGATGCAGCTCTGGTCAAGCAGGATACCCTCAAGGCATCCGGCGCTTCCGGTGTCATCTGCAAGGGCAACGGTGTGCAGGTGGTCTACGGCCCGAAGGTGGCTGTGATCAAGGCAAAGCTGGAGGACTATCTGGAAAATGCTCCCGAGACCCCGGCTCCTGCAGCAGCTCCCGCAGCCGCTCCTGCTCCGGCGGCCCCGGCGGCATCCGCAAAGGATACGCTTCTCGCAGCCTGCATGAACGGCACCGTGGTGCCGCTGGCAGAAGTGAAGGATGAGGCTTTCGCCAGCGGTGCGCTGGGCGACGGCATTGCCATTGAGCCTTCCGATGGTGAGCTGGTGGCTCCCGCCGACGGCGAGATCTCTTCCACCTTTGAGACGCATCATGCTGTGGGCATGACCACTATGGACGGTGCGGAGCTGCTGATGCACATTGGCATCGACACAGTGAAGCTGGGCGGCAAGCACTTCACCTACCTCGTCAATGAAGGGGATAAGGTGACCAGGGGCCAGCCGCTGATCCGCTTTGATCTGGAAGCGATCCGTGCTGAGGGCTATCCCACTACGACCCCGCTGATCGTCTGCAACACCGACGAGTATGCAGCGGTCAGCCCCAAGGCATCCGGCGATGTGAAGCAGGGCGATGCCCTTCTGGAGCTGAAAGGCTGATGTGTTTCTCCCATAAGGCAGGGTTATTATAGAGCAAAGGGCCGTCCCCAAAACCGGGGACGGCCCTTTGCGCATTCTTGTTATACCCACTCGCCGTTGAACACATGCTTGTCCAGCCGGTCAAAGGCTTCCTGCACGCGGGACAGCGGCAGAGCCAGATTCATGCGGATGGCACAGGGGCCGTGGAACATGCGGCCATCCTGCCATGCAACGCCCACATTCCAGCCGGCTTTTTCCAGCTGGTCAATGGTTTTGCCGTGGGCCTCGCACCATTTGCTGCAGTCCAGAAAGAGCATGTAGGTGCCCTCGGGCCTTGCGACCTCCACGCCGTCGAAGTGTTCGGCGATGTAGTCACAGGCAAAATCAATGTTGCCCGTAATGACCTGGCAAAGCTCATCCACCCACTCATAGCCTTCGGGCTTGTAGGCACCAATGAGGGCGTGCATGGACAGCACGTTCATGTCGTTGTAGTGGGGCTTCGAGCTCTTGGCTGTCACCCGGTCACGGATCGTGGGGTTATAGATGATATGATAGCTGCCCACAAGGCCCGCCAGGTTGAAGGTCTTGCTGGGAGCGTACATAGCCACAGTGCGCATCCGGGCGTCCTCGCTCACCGACTGGGTGGGGATGTGCTTGTGGCCGGTGGTGATGATATCCGACCAGATCTCGTCCGAGATCACGATGCAGTCGTTGGCCCTGTAGACTTCCATGGCCTTTTCGATCTCCCAGCGTTCCCACACGCGGCCGCAGGGGTTGTGCGGGCTGCAGAATACGGCCACATGAATGTGGTTTGCCTTGAGCTTGGCGTCCATATCCTCATAATCCATGCGCCAGACACCGTTTTCATCTTTTTTCAGCGGGCTGTGCACGATCCTGTAGCCATTGTTCTCCAAGCTGAAGGTGAAGCCGATGTAGGTGGGGCTGTGCAGCAGCACAGCGTCGCCAGGAGCGGCATAGCTGGTGACAGCGGAGATCACGCCGCCCAGCACGCCGTTTTCGTAGCCGATGCATTCTTTGGTCAGGCCGGTGACGCCGTTGCGCGTTTCGTGCCATTTGATGATGGAATCATAGTATTCGTCGGTGGCGTTGAAATAGCCATAGGCCGGGTGTTTTGCACGCTCAATGATGGCCTGCGGGATGGTGGGCACTGTGGGAAAGTTCATGTCTGCCACCCACATGGGGATGACGTCAAAGCCTTTTTTGGGCGGTTCGGGCGCAAAGCCGTGCCCCAGACCATCCACAGCGATGGCATCTTTGCCGCGGCGGTCCATAATGGAAGTGAAGTCGTATTTCATGACAATATTATCTCCTTATTAACACATATACGGCAGGCCAGCGGGGAGCTTTCCTTCGCAAATGAGTCCGGAACCCCCTGTTCCGCCCCAGTGCTGCGCACCGGGGCCCCACTTCGCCGGAATTTGCTCAGGAAACTCCCTGCTGGCCTGCTGGTAAGATGTATTTTTCTGGGGGGCGGTGGCCGGGAGTTTTTCCGAGAATGATCCGGCGGGAGGGCGGGGGATGGAATGCCCCGTTGCATTTGCGTGGAAAGCTATCTGCCGGTCTGCCTGGTGAGCTTACAGCCTTCCCTCCGCCACAGCACGGACGTGCTCGGCAAGGGTGAGCTTTTTGAGCACCTGAATGGCGGGACGGGGGTCGCCCTTACGGGTGAACAGGCAGGTGGGCATGGGCGGGAAAGGGAAGACCAGAGTGTGGAACCACTCTCTCGGGTAGCCGTGGCCCTGCACCGGGCTGAAGAACAGGCACTTGCCCGCCAGCATCCGCACATATTCCTTTTCAAAGTTCGGCACCATGAGCCAGCGCATGGGGATGTCCTCCATGCAGCGCTTCACCATGGAGGCGAACACGGCGTCGCAGCTCTCAAAGCATACCGTCTGCCCGGCGAGCTGGGAAGGAACAAGGTCGGCTTCGGTGCTGAGTGGGTTGCCGGGGCTTGCCAGCAGATAGCATTTGGTTTCGAATAGGGCAAGGCAGTCGATGCGGTCGCTCACAGGCTCCACAAGCAGCTGCACCAGAGCATCTACGCCGTTTTCCAGCGCTTCTTCCGGCGAGTGGCAGGCGGAATCGGTGAGAACTTCCAGTTCGCAGTCCGGCAAAGCCCGACTCAGCGCCAGCAGCAGGTCGTGGTACAGGATATCCCGCGCGGCCATGGTGGCAGGCACCTGCAGCACCAGCTTTTCCCGGCGGCGCTGCCCGGCGGCAAGAGCTTCCTGAAAGGCCTGATAGCGATCCCGGGTGCTCTGGGCAAACCCGGCGAACAGCTGGCCCGCCTGTGTGGGCTCCACCCGGCAGGTGGTGCGCACAAACAGCGGTGTGCCCAGCTCTTCTTCCAAAGTCCGTATCTGATAGCTCAAAGTAGGCTGAGTCAGAAACAGCCGCTTTGCAGCTGCCGAAAAGTTCAGTGTTTCATACAAAGCCAGAAAACAGCGCAGCTGGCGGTCGGTCATGGCAAAGCGTCCTTTCCATAAGTGATATACCAATTGTAACAGGGGGCAGGGGAAAGGTCAAGCCGAGTGATAGAAAATTTAAATAACTGCAGACTGGAAAATTGAATTTCTCTTTTACGGCGGAGGCGGCTATAATGGATATTGTCAAAAAAACATCAAACTGCGCCCTGTGCAGCGAAATGTTTGGGAAAAAGAAGACAAGAAGAAAAAAGAAAGGGTTCCGCACTATGAACAAGATCTCGCGCAGAAACTTCATCCGTGCATCGGCTCTCAGTGCTCTGGGCGCTGCCGCTGCAGGCGCACTGTCCGGCTGTTCTTCCAACAGCACCGCCAGTTCCGCCGCTGCTTCCTCCGTGGCAAGCTCTGCCGCCGCTTCCGAGAAGCCGGCTGCTGCTTCCTCCATCAGCTGGGACGATATTTTCGCCACCAGCTACTCTCAGTCCAACCGCGGCTCCAACCCGGATGCCAAGGCTCCGGAATCTCCCGAAGAGTACATTGAGCAGAAGGGCAACGGCGACATCATGGGTTCCATGATGGTCGGCATGGTCGATTCTCTGAACATCCCCGAAGAGCAGTTCATGAACAACAAGCCTGCCTGGCTGGGCGATGAGCCCCAGCTGGCCGACAAGGTCGAGTACACCAAGGACTGCGAAGTCCTGGTCATCGGCGCTGGTCAGGCCGGCACTGCTGCCGCTCTGCGCTGCGCAGAAGAGGGTCTTGACACCATCTGCTGCGAAGTGCAGACCTGGGAAGAGTACGACAACTACGCCTGCGACCTGACCACCTACAACTCCAAGTTCTTCCTGGACAAGGGTGCTGAAAAGTACGATCCGATGGACATCTTCACCGAGTATATGGTCAAGGCTCTGGGCCACGCCAACCAGAAGATCGTCAAGGATTACGCCACCCGCTCCGGCGAGGCTCTGGACTGGATGCTGGCTGAGCTGGACCCCGATTACGTTGCAAAGTATGCTCACGCTGTGAACTACAAGGGCAACAAGCACTTCCAGAATCCCTGCAGCCACAGCTACTACTATGTCGGCATGACCCAGTGGCGTGATACCGGCACGGAGACCAACACCAACAACAATATGTGGCCGTACACCGTCCGCCTGCTGCAGCAGAAGGCTGTTGAGAAGGGCTGCGAGTACATCTACGGTGCTCAGGGCCTGACCCTCGTCCACGAGAACGGCAAGGTCACCGGCGCGATCTTCACCGACATCGACGGCAAGTACTTCCAGGTCAACGCTGAGGCTGTCATCGTTGCAGCCGGCGACTTCGGCGGCAACCCGGACATGCGTCTGGACCTGTGCGACACCCTGCGCAATCTGGCATGGTCTTACGGCAAGGACCGCACCGATGTGAACAACGTTTCTTCCATGGGCCGCGATGGTTCCGGCATCCGCATGATGATGTGGGCGGGCGCTACCATGGAGGCCGGCCCCCGTGCAGGCCAGGCGGCCGGCATCAACAGCCGTCCGTCCTTCCCCTTCGGCGGCATCTGGCCCATCTTCGGCAACGACGGCAAGCGTTTCTTCAATGAGACCATCACCCGTCACGGCTCCGTGGGCTATCTGGACATGATGCCCGAAGGCCAGAAGATGGTCTGCGTCACCGACTCCAACTGGGACGCATACTGCGAGTATCAGGCATACGACCACCAGTCCATGGACCGCAGCAACGAGTACATGCTGGAGAAGGTCCGCAAGGATATGGCCAACTACAAGACCGGCCCCGATGGCTTCTCCGTGCAGGCATTCGCCCGTTACGGCAACGACCCCACCACCCTGTATGCAGCTGACACGCTGGAAGAGCTGGCCGACATCATGGGCTATGAGGGCGATGCAAAGCAGGGCTTCCTGGACGAAGTGAAGCACTGGAACGAGATGTGCGATGCCGGTTACGATTCCGACTGGGGCGCAGATGCATCCATGATGCACTTCAAGATCCAGGATCCTCCCTTCTTCGCAGCCTCCGCAGTCACCGGCGGCAACCCTTCCGGCGGTCTGTGCCAGCACGCTGCTGTCTGCACCGACGGCGAGTACCGCGTTCTGACCGGTGCCAAGGCACCCATCCCGGGCCTGTACGCTGTCGGCAACTGCTGCGGCCAGCGCTACGGCATCCAGTACCACACCCCCACTGCCGGCAACAGCTGCGGCAGCGCATTCGTGACCGGTTATCTGGCTGCTGAGTACGTCAAGAACGATCTGGACAACGGCATCGGCGGTGAGAACTCTGCTGAGGAGCGCACCACCAACGGCAAATACTATGCCGGCACCTACACCTCCTCCAAGAACTCCAGCTACAGCACCGTTACCGTTACCATGACCTTCAGCGAAGATGCCATCACCGACTGCAAGATCACCTCTTCCGGCAACGATGACCTGATGAAGGACGACCTGCGTTCCAACATGGCAGCCGCTGTTGTGGACAGCCAGGGCGACACCAGCGTGGATGCTATCACTTCTTCCACCCTGAGCTTCTCCGTCAAGGCCGTGCAGGAGGCCGTGGCCGACTGCATCGCACAGGCAACCGCCTGATCCCCACTTGCCAAACGAGCGGTGTTCCGATAGAATAATATCGGAACGCGGCTCATCCGAATAGATTCTTTTTCTTCTCGGTGCCGCGCCGGGGCAGGGAACTCTCTGCGCCCCGGTGCGGCATTGCTGTTGACGGAGGTCACACACTATGGAAACTACCCCGCTGCACCCGGTGGTGATGAAGCTGAATTTTCCCTTCATCACCCGGAAACAGTCCTTCAACGGACGAACTCTCATTGAGGGCCACAACACCGAAATGCTGCATGAGTATGTGCTGGCTCTGGCACTGGAACTCAAGGCCAACGCCGCCGACCTTGCCGACTGCGAGGTGCAGGCCATCCGTCTGGGCGGCGGGTCGGCTTCCATCACCACTGGCAGCGACATCGACCATCTGCTGCGGCTCATCCGCAGCTGCTACCATGTGGCAGAGAATGCCCCGGTGACCATGCGCACCTGCCCGGCGGATATCAACGGTGCGAATATGCCGTTCTATAACCGGGCCCACATCACCCGCTATGATCTGGAACTTTATTCGCTGGAGCCGCTGGACTTCTGCACGCTGGATACCCTGAACTATACCCAGCAGATGCCTTACATCACCCACGGCTTCCTGCGGGCAGACCGCCGCGACAGCATGGGCTTCATCCTGCTGTACGGCAAAAAGAATGTCTCCCGCTGGGGTTTCCGCCACTCGGTGCTGGAAGCGACCCGCCGCCCGGTGTGCCATGTGATCCTGCAGCGCTGCGCCGGAGAGGACATGCTGGATGCTGCTGCCGCCGAAGCACAGCGTGCCGAAGCGGACGAGCTGCTGACAGCGGCCGGTTTTGTGCAGTATCTGCCCTGCCGCTGGGCAAAGCCCGGCTGTGAGGACAAGTTCTGGCAGGGTGCTGCAGATGGCATGGATGTGCTGGCCTTCGGTCTGAACGCATCCACCCGGCTGGACGGCATGGTGACCACCAACACCGGCGATTTGAAGACCTATCTTGCCCACAGCGCGGATTATGAGCAGATCACCCTGTCCACCGTTCCGGCAGAGAAAACCGAAGAATAACGCACAGGCGCAGCCTTTCCTGAAGCGAGCGGGAAGGGCTGCGCTTTTTTGTTAGAATCGAAAAAAGTTTCCATGGATTCTTGTGATTTCGATGATTTTTTGCGGCCGCGGTTTACGCAGCTGGAAAAACGTGGTATGATTAGTTTTAGTTTAATAAACTGGAGGAGTGCGGCAGTGGAAGACCTCGCTGCAGCTATTTTGGGGGATTTTTTATGAAAAGACTTTTGAAAAAGTGGGTCGGCCTGCTGTGTGCGGGTGCACTGGCCCTGAGCTGTGCAGCCTGCGGCGGCGCACAGTCCAAGCCCAAGACTGTGACCAGCATCATGATCTGGACTTATTATAATGGTGACCAGCTGGAAAGCTTCACCAAACTGGTGGAACAGTTCAACAGCACGGTCGGTGCAGAAAAAGGCATCGTGGTGTCCACCGAGAGCCAGGGCAGCGTGAATGACCTGGAGGCCAGCGTGATGGATTCCGCAGAGGGCAAGGTGGGCGCTGCAGCCATGCCCAATGTTTTCTCTGCCTATGCAGACACCGCTTATGCGCTGGATCAGATGGGCATGGTGGTGGATCTGGCTCCTTACCTGACCGACGAAGAAAAGGCGGAGTACATCGAGGGCTATATCACGGAAGGCGATTTCAACGGCACTGGTGAGATGAAGATTTTCCCGGTGGCAAAATCCACAGAGCTGATGCTTTTTAATGACACCGACTGGCAGAAATTTGCGGCTGCCACCGGTGCCAGCTATGATGCCCTTTCCACCATTGAGGGCCTTGTGGAAACGGCCGGAAAATATTATGACTGGACGGATGCTCAGACCGACACCCCCGATGACGGCAAGGCTCTGTTTGGCCGTGATGCCATGGCCAACTATATGCTGGTGGGGGCTCAGCAGCTGGGCGACACCATTTTTGAAGTGGAAGACGGCAAGATGACCGTCAACTTTGACCATGATGTGGCCCGCAAGCTGTGGGATAACTATTATGTGCCCTTCGTCAAGGGCTGGTTTGCAGCCACCGGACGCTTCCGCAGCGACGACATCAAGACCGGCAATGTGCTGGGCTATGTGGGCTCCTGCTCCAGTGCCACCTTCTTCCCCAAGCAGGTGAGCCTGAGCGACAACGAGAGCTATGATATCGACGTGAAGGTTCTGCCCACGCCGAAGTTTGCGGACGGTGAGGATGTCGCCGTGCAGCAGGGCGCAGGCATGGTGGTCACTGCGGGCAGCGATGAGGAGATCAAGGCATCGGTGGAGTTCCTGAAGTGGTTCACGCAGGCAGAAAATAACATTGCTTTCTCGGTGGGCTCCGGCTATCTTCCGGTGACCCGTGATGCGAACAGCATGGATGCGATCCAGTCCAGCGGGCTGACCCTGAGCGGCAACATGCAGGCGATCCTGAATGAGGCTGTCCAGACCGTAAATTCCAACCGGCTTTATACTCCGCGTGCCTTTGAGGGCGGCGCTTCTGCCCGCAAAGTGCTGGAATATGGCCTGAGTGATCTGGCTGCTGCAGACCGCGAGACAGTAGAACAGCGCATTGCAGAAGGCCAGAGCGCAGCCGATGCAGAGGCCGAGTTCCTGACCGACGAATATTTCGAGAACTGGTATCAGGACATCTGCAGCAAGCTGGCGCAGTACGAGGGCTGATACGGGTCTGTACACCGGAAAAAGGAGAACAGCAATGCCGAAGCGGAAAAGAGCAGAGGAAGAGCGGAAGGAAAAGGGACGCCCCATTTTCCTGACCATCTTTTCTTACATGATGGTCGTGCTGGTCATTGAGGCCGTTCTGCTGACCATGTGCATTGCCGCCACCAATGTGTCCGGCAGGCTGAACCAGAATGCAAAAGATATCCTTGCCATGCAGGTTCACAACCGTGCCAGTTACCTGCAGGATATGATGCAGAAGGCGCAGGACCTCAACGAGCTGTCGGAGTATATCAATGAGACTGCACAGCAGTTCATAGAGGATGGCGCACTCCGGCTGGATGCGCTGGGTGACAACAGCGACGAAGCAGACGCTTTGCTGGTGGCTGTTGCGCCGGAGCTGGTCAACACGCTGCGCAGCCGCCAGGTCACTGGCGTCTTTGTGGTGCTGAATACGGAAGACCTGCGCAAAAGGGAAGTGGGCACCGGAATGCCCGGCATTTATATCCGGGACCTTGACCCGGACGCCCGCGCTTCGGAGACGAACTCGGACCTGATGATCGAGCGCGGCAGCGCGTCGGTGGTCAAAAAGCTGGGCATCACCACAGACAAAAGCTGGCAGCCCATGCTGCGCTACTATGGCCTGAAGGGCAACGGCTTTTTCAAGGCTCCATTTCAGACGGCTTACGAAGACGCAGCAAAGCTGGATGCAGAGAATTATGGCCGCTGGACCACCAGCGTATATAAGCTGGGTGAGGACGACCGCACCGCCATTGCCTATTCGCAGCCGCTGATCCTGCCGGACGGCACGGTCTATGGTGTGGTGGGTGTGGAGATCCTCACCAGCTATCTGGAAGAAAAAATGCCTTATGCCGAGCTGCAGAACGACAACACGGGCACTTATTATCTGGCTTCTACCACTTCGGATCTGGAAGGGGATTCGATCCTTTTCAGCAAGTCGGTGACTTCCAGCGAAGATGTTTACGCGGCAGAAGCACCGACTTCCATGATGGAACTGGCGAATAGAAACGGCGAATACGGCCTGACCCTGCGCAAGACGGATTATTACGCAGTGATGGAGCCCATCACGCTCTACAGCCGCAATGCTCCTTTCTTTGAAGAGCAGTGGATGCTCATCGGTGCAGTGCGCGCGAAAACGCTGTTTGCCTTTGCAGGCAATGTGCAGCGTGTGCTGCTCATTGCCATTGTCACCACGATGCTGCTGAGCGTGCTCAGCAGTCTGCTGGTGGCCCGCACCATTGCCCACCCCACCGAAAAGCTTTACCGAGAAGTCATTGATGCGCAGGAGCAGAAGAAGTCGCCGGAGCTGTCCCGCACCGGCATCCGGGAGCTGGACCTCCTTGCAGAGGCCCTTACCAGCCTGAACACGGAACTGGTGAACAACTCCACCAAGTTTCTGCGCATCATGGACATGGCCAGTGTGGAATTGGGCGGCTATGAGCTGCGGTTCGACACCGGCAGCGTTTATGCCACGGAAAATTTCTTTGCGCTGCTGGGGGCTCCGGAAGTGAGCGGCAGTGATCTGAGCGTGCGCAGATTTGAGGAAAAACTGAAGCAGATCGAGCTGGCCAACCCCTGCACCACCACGGCAGAGGGGGACAAGCTGCTGACCATCCGCAAGGACGGCACCACCCGCTACATCATGCTCCGTGTCACCAACGAAAGACGGGTGCAGGTGGGGCTGGCGGAAGATGTCACCGCCGCCACGCTGGAGCGGATGCGCATCGAACATGAGCGCGATTACGACATCCTCACCGGCCTGTATAACCGCCAGGCGTTCCACCGCGTGTGCGGAGAGCTGTTCCAGAACCCCGCTCAGCTGGGCGTGGCGGCTCTGCTGATGATGGACCTGGACAACCTCAAGCACATCAATGACACCTATGGCCATGACTGGGGTGACCAGTACATCCACCGCACCGGCCGGTGCCTGGCCGAAAACACCCCCACCGGAACGATCGTGGCCCGCCTGTCCGGTGATGAGTTCATGATGCTGTTCTATGGTTATCGCAGCCGTTCCCAGATCCGGGAGCGCATTGGCGTGCTGTGCGCTGCCATGCAGCGCAGTGTGGCCGTGCTGCCCAGCGGCAGTGAGCTGCACATCAGCATCTCCGGCGGCATCTCCTGGTATCCCGAAGACGGCACCGACATGGAGTCGCTGAAAAAGTATGCGGATTTTGCGCTGTATCAGGTCAAGCGCACCAACAAGGGCCGTCTGGAAGAATTTGATCTGGATGTTTACAAGCGGGAAGCACAGGCTGCCCAGCTGCGCCGTGACTTCCAGCAGCTGCTCACGGAAGAGCGGGTGTACTATGTGTTCCAGCCCATCTTCTCGGCCCGCACCGGCCGGGAGGTCGCCTATGAAGCGCTGATGCGCTCGGACATCCCGTCTCTGCGCTCTCCGGCCACCATCATGAAGCTGGCCCGGGAGCAGGGAGCCCTGTACGAGATCGAGCGGCTCACCTTCTTCAAGTCGCTGGAAACCTTTGACGGTCTGCGCAATGAGGGCCTTGTGCGCCGGGACGCCATGCTCTTTGTCAACTCCATTGCCAGTGTTGCGCTGCGGCGTGAAGACAGCGAATATATGGACAGCCGCTGGCATGAACTGCGCCGTCAGATGGTCATTGAGATCACCGAGGAAGAGGAAATGAACAAGGAGTCGCTGGAAGTCAAGCGCCGCGCCCCGGGCTTCTCCGGTATGTTTGCGCTGGATGATTACGGCAGCGGCTACTCCAATGAGGGCAGTCTGCTGGAACTGGCACCCCGGTTCATCAAGGTGGATATCGCCATCATCCGCGGCATCGACACGGACACCGACAAGCAGCAGATCATGCGCAATATCGTGGCTTATGCGCACCCCCGCAGCATGCAGATCATTGCGGAGGGCGTGGAGAATGCCGCCGAGATGAGCAAAGTCATCGAGCTGGGTGCGGATGCGCTGCAGGGCTATTATCTGGCAAAGCCTGCCGCCATTCCGGCCAAGATCACCCCTGCTGCCCGGCAGGTGATCGCAAGCTGCCGGCGGTCCTCTGAAGAGGGAGAAAACAGATAAGACCCAAAGTTTTCAGCACAGGAGGTGCTTTCAATCATGGTACAGGTTGACCTTATCACAGGTTTTCTGGGCGCAGGCAAGACCACGTTCCTGCGCCGGTATGTCCGATATCTGGTGGAGCAGGGGCATAACGTCTGCATCCTCGAAAACGACTTCGGCGCGGTGAACGTGGACGCCATGCTGGTGCAGGATCTGCTGGGGCCGAACTGCGACCTTGAGACCATCAGCGGCGGGTGCGACTGCGACACCCATCAGCGCCGGATGCGCACCAAGCTGATCGCCATGGCCATGCGCGGCTTTGACCGTGTGGTGGTGGAGCCCAGCGGCATTTTTGATGTGGACGAGTTCTTCGATGTGCTGCGTGACGACCCGCTGGACCGCTGGTATCAGATCGGAAATGCCATTGCGATCGTGGACGCCATGCTGCCCGAACGGCTTTCGCCTCAGTCAGAGTATCTGCTGGCGTCCGAGACCGCCAACGCGGGCCGGGTGCTGCTCAGCCGCAGCCAGCAGGCGGGCCCCGCCCAGTGCGAAGCCGCCCGCGCTCATCTGGCCCGTGCGCTGGAGAGCTGCAAGTGTTCCCGGAAGTTTGCCCCGGAAGAAATTCTGGTCAAGGACTGGGACAGCCTGACCGATGCAGACCTTGCCGATATCGCCGCCTGCGGACACCGGCAGGCCAGCTGCGAAAAGCTGCATTTCGACGAGCACGAAACGTTCAGCTCACTGTGCTTCCTTGAGCAGCATCTGACGCTGGAACAGCTGCAGGCGGCGGCAGACCGGCTGTTTGCCGACCCGGCCTGCGGCCATGTGCTGCGGGTGAAGGGCTTTGCCCCGGCCCCGGAGACCGAAACGGGCTGGCTGGAACTGAACGCCACCGCTGCCGGAAAAACGCTGGCTCCCATCCCGCAGGGGCAGGATGTGCTGATCGTCATTGGTGAAGGGCTGGATAAAGCGGCCATTGAAGCCCGGCTGCACAGTTGAATTTTCCACCATTCAAAAACATCTGGTGCAAAAAGGAGAAAGAACCATGGAAAAGACCCGGCAGACCCTTTCGGCGCGGCGCATCATCGGCATGGTGGTGGGCGTTGTCATCATCGCTTTGGGCATTGCGCTGTTCAAGCAGGCACACCTCGGCAACGACTCCATCAGCGCGCTGAACATGCGGCTGGCGGAAATGCTGGGCATTTCGCTGGGCGTGGAGAACATCTGCATCAATGTGATCTTCTTTATCGCGGAGATCTGGTTCGGGCGCAAGTATATCGGCCTTGGAACCTTTGTCAACGGCCTTGGCATCGGCTTCATCGTCACGGCGTTCTATGACCCCATCGCGGCGTTCTTTGGCCCGGCAGAGGCTGCGGGCCTGCCGGTGCAGCTGCTGTGGATGGCTGTGGCCGTGCCGGTCACGGCACTGGGCGTCTCGCTCTATCAGACCGCCGACCTTGGCATTGCGCCTTATGATTACCTCTCCCTCGGTCTGCGGGACTACACGCCCTTCCCTTACTTCGGGTGCCGCGTGTTCACCGATGCGCTGTGTGCGCTGCTGTGCTGGATACTGGGCGGCCTTGTGGGCATTGGCACTCTCGTGTGTGCCTTCTGCCTTGGGCCTTTCATCCAGTTCTTTGATGGGCATTTCTCTCAGAAGATTCTGAAGTATCAGCCGGTGAAGGAGTAAGAAGGGGAAGCAATAAAACAAAAAACAGGCGTGAACCTCCAAACGGAAGCTCACGCCTGTTTTGCATTTTAAAATCAGAACTTGAACAGCGGGGTGCCTGCCAGAATGTCGCCGTCGGCCAGCATCTTCAGCTCACCCATGTCGTCGCCGTTGGTGACGATGATGGCGGTGGCAGTGGGATGGCCTGCTGCACGGATGGCGTCCAAATCGATCTTCAGCAGCGGAGTGCCGGCCTTGACCTTGTCGCCCTCTTTGACCAGAGCCTTGAAGCCCTTGCCGTTCATCTCAACGGTGTCCATGCCGACATGGATCAGAATCTCGATGCCGTCATCGCTGGTCAGGCCCACGGCGTGCAGGGTGGAGGCCACCTGATTCACAGTGCCGTCGAACGGAGCATACACGGTCTTGCCGGTGGGTTCGATGCCGCAGCCGGGGCCCAGAATGCCCTGTGCAAAAGTCTCATCGGGGATGTCAGCCTGAGCCAGCACCTTGCCGCGCAGAGGAGCCAGAACGGTCTTGGTCTGACCAAAGAACTTGGCAGTTTCTTCTTCTTCGGCCTTGCCGCCGAACAGTTTGTCAAAAAAGCCCATGTAAATTACCTTCCTTCCAATCACTTACAGAAAACAGCGGAGCGTAACCCGCCGGTTTCAGACAAATGTTGTTCTACCAAAAAGATACCATACCGTGCCAGAAAATGCAATCGATAACCTGCATAAAGTCCGAAGAAATTCTTCGGCAGGAATTACATCAGTTCGATCAGCTGCTCGATCTCTTCCATGCGGGTGGCCCAGCTGGTGGCGATGCGCATGACAGTGTGGGCGTCATCATATTTTTCCCAGAAGCCGAACTTGGCTTTGCCCTCCAGAGCGGCCAGCTGAGTGTTTTCCAAAATCGGGAAAACCTGATTGGTGGGGGAGTCCATATAGAAGCGGTAGCCCTTGGCTTTCAGCCCCTCTTTCAGGCGGTCGGCGGTCTCAATGGCATTTTTGCTGATGCGGGTGTAGAGGTCGTCGGTGAACAGCACGTCGAACTGCAGGCCCATCAGGCGGCCCTTTGCCAGCAGCGCACCCTGCTGCTTCACCATGGTCATGAAGTGGGCCGGTGCGCCGTGGGGGAACACCACAGCTTCGCCGCACAGGGCGCCCACCTTGGTGCCGCCGATGTAGAACACGTCGATCAGCTTTGCAATGTCGGCCAGCGTCACGTCGGTGCCCTTGGCCATCAGGCCGTAGCCCAGACGGGCACCGTCCATGAACAGCGGCATTTTGTACTCCTGACACACGGCGTGCAGCTCTTCCAGCTCGGCTTTCGAGTACAGCGTGCCGTACTCGGACGGATGGGAGATATAAACCATGCCGGGGAAGACCATGTGATCGTGGTTGTCGTCGGCGTAGAAGGTGGCGCACCAGTCGCGCACATCGGCGGCGGACACCTTGCCCTCGTGGGCAGGCAGCGCAATGACCTTGTGGCCGGTGTACTCAATGGCACCGGCTTCGTGTGCGGCCACATGGCCGGTGGCGGCAGCCATCACACCCTGCCAGCGCTGCAGCACCGACGCAATGACGATGGAGTTGGCCTGAGTGCCGCCGGAGATGAAGAACACATCCGCATCCGGGCAGGCACAGGCAGTGCGGATCTTTTCCTTTGCGCTGGCGCAATAGGGGTCGGTGCCGTAGCCGGGCACCTTCTCGAAGTTGGTCTCGGCCAGTTTTTTCAAAATCTCGGGATGTGCACCCTCGCAGTAGTCGTTTTCAAAGTAAAGCATAAAAATCTCCTGATTCAGTAACGTAAAGTGATGATAAGCCTATTTTACTACGGGGAAAAGAGGCTGTCAACGAAAAGGGAAGATGCTGCTTGAAAGACTGGCTCCGCCTGCTCCGGCAAGATGCCGCAACCCGTACACAATAACACTTCACTGGACGTCTGGCGAGCGTCAGCAGGACGGAGCGGGCGGAGCCAGCCGGCTGTGAACCTAAGGATTTTTACTGCATCTTTAATAATGCTATGGTATAATTTTAACTTAAGAAAGAATATCATTCTGGGAGGGGGAAAGCGGAATGAAAAGGCGAACGATCCTGCATGATGCGCTGGTCATGGCGGCGGCGCTGTGCGCGGCTTTCGGCATGGTGGTGCTCACACAGGCAGTCATGGGGCGCATTGAGGGCGTTGCCATGCTGATCTTTATGCTGGCGGTATTTGTCACTTCCATGTATACGGAAGGTTATGTCTGGGGCGTGGCGGCATCGCTCATCAGCGTGCTGGCGGTGAACTTTGCATTTCTGTCGCCCTATCTGGCCTTCAACTTCACCCTGCCGGAGAATCTGTTTTCCGCTCTGGTGATGCTGGTTGTGTCCATCATGACCAGCACCCTGACCACCCGTATCAAGCTGCAGGAGCAGCTGCGCATGGAGAGCGAACGGGAAAAGATGAGGGCCAACCTTCTTCGGGCTGTCTCCCACGATCTGCGCACGCCGCTGACTTCCATCTATGGAGCCTGCTCCACGGTCATTGAAAATTATGACTCTCTGGACAAAGAAAAAACGATTAAACTGTTGGGCGAAGCCTGCTCCGATGCACAATGGCTGAACCGCATGGTGGAAAACCTGCTCTCCGTGACCCGCATCGACAGCGAGAAGGTCACCGTGCAGAAGACCCCCACCGTGCTGGAAGAGCTGCTGGATACTGTGCTGGTCAAGTTCCGCAAGAGGTATCCGCAGATCCCGGTGCAGCTGGACCTGCCGGAAGAGTTCATCGTGATCCCTATGGACTCCATGCTCATCCAGCAGGTGCTGATGAATCTGCTGGAGAATGCCGCCCTCCATGCGGAGGGCATGACCAAATTGACCCTGAGGGTGTTCACCATGGGCAGCCGGGCTGTGTTTGAGGTCATCGACGATGGCTGCGGCATCCCGAAAGACCGGCTGAAGAAGCTCTTCTCCGGCACGGCGGGCGCTGACCCGGACGCCCCGGCAGACAGCGGAAAGCACGGCATGGGCATCGGCCTGTCGGTGTGCGCAGCCATCATCAAGGCCCATGGCGGAGAGATCAAGGCGGAGAGCCGCCCCGGCGAGGGCACGACCATCCGCTTCTGGCTGGAAACGGAAGAAATCGAAATGGAGGATGCAGAAGATGAGCAATAACAAGTTCAAAGTCCTCATCGTGGAGGACGAGGCCAATATCTGCAGCTTTATCGAAACGCTGCTCACGACTAACGACTATCAGGCTCTGGTGGCCCATACCTGTACTATGGGCCTGACCCTGTTCGCTTCCCACAACCCGGATCTGGTGATCCTGGATCTGGGCCTGCCGGACCGGGACGGGCTGGAATTTATCCGCACCGTGCGGCAGAGGTATATGACCCCCATCATTGTGCTGTCCGCCCGCACCGATGAGATGGATAAGATCGAGGCGCTGGATCTGGGGGCCAATGACTACATCACAAAGCCCTTCGGCACCGGCGAGCTGCTGGCTCGGGTGCGGGCTGCGCTGCGGCTGAACCGCTACAGTGCGGTGCGGGGCGGAGTGGCTCCGGGCGGCGAGTTCCGGGCGCAGGGGCTCCACATCAATTATGACCGGCGCAAAGTCTTTGTGGACGAGCAGGAGATCAAACTGACCCAGACGGAATACAACATTGTGGCCTTTCTGTCTCAGCATGCCGGGCGGGTGATGACCTATGCGTCCATCGTCAAGGCCATCTGGGGCGATACCGATGTGGGCAGCACCAAAAAGCTGCAGGTCAACATGGCCAACATCCGCAAGAAGCTGGGCAGCCGCCCGGGCAGCAATTCGTACATTTTGAATGAACTTGGCGTGGGCTACCGCATGATCGACGAGGACGCCCGCAGCGGGGAGAATGCTGAATGACACTGGCACTTGTGCTGTTTGCTGTCACCTATGTTCTGATGCTCTGGCTTCAGCAGTACCGCCCATGGGTGGCGCTGTGCAGTGCGGCGGTGTTCGTTGCACTGGGGGAGCTGGGCGTGTATGATTTTTCCCTTCGGGAAGCGCTGGGCGCGGTGGACTATAATGTCCTGCTGATGATGGCGGGTACCATGGGCACCGTGGCACTCTTTATTGAAAGCAAAATGCCTGCCCGCCTGGCCGAGATGCTCATCGTCCGTGTGCCGGATGTCCGGTGGGCAGTGTGTATGCTGGCGTTGTTTGCGGGGGGCATCAGCGCTTTCGTGGACAATGTGGCGACGGTGCTCATGGTGGCCCCGGTGGGGCTTGCCATTGCCCGCAAACTGAAAATTTCACCGGTGCCGGTGCTCATCGCCATCGCAGTGTCCTCCAACCTGCAGGGCGCGGCCACATTGGTGGGGGACACCACCAGCATCCTGCTGGGCAGCTTCGCGGACATGAACTTCTTCGACTTCTTCTGGATGCGGGGTAGACCGGGCATCTTCTGGGGCGTAGAACTGGGTGCGCTGGCGTCTCTGCTGGTGCTGCTGTGGCTGTTCCGCCGCGAAAAGCAGCCTGTCCAAGCCAAGGTGGAGACCGAGGTCGAGGACGACGTGCCCACCGCTCTGATGCTGCTGACAGTCGGTCTGCTCATTGCGGCGTCCTTCCTGCCCCAACCGGAGGACGGATTGCTGAGGGCCCTCTATGAGCTTCGCAGCGGCCTTGTGTGCATGGGGCTGTGCCTGTTCGGTGTGGCCCGGGCCTGCCTGCGGGATGGGTCGGCAAAGCCGCTGGGCCGTGTGCTGAAGGAACTTGACCACGACACTTTGCTGCTGCTGTTCGGCCTGTTCATCGTTATTGACGGCATCCGTGCTGCGGGGGTCATCGACGCGGCGGCAGAGCTGTTCCACATCATAGCAGGGGAGGAGCCTTTCCGGCTGTTTACCCTGCTGGTGGTGGTGTCGGTGGTACTGTCAGCATTTATCGATAACATCCCCTATGTGGCTGCGATGCTGCCCGTGGTGCAGGGCATTGCCGGGCTCATGAACAACGGCGCTGGCATGGAGCCCTATGTGTTCTATTTCGGCCTGCTCACCGGCGCAACGCTGGGCGGTAACCTGACGCCGATCGGAGCTTCGGCCAACATCACCGCGATCGGCATCCTGCGCAAAAACGGTGAGGCCGTGACGACCCGGGATTTCCTGCGCATCGGCGTGCCCTTCACGCTGGCAGCGGTGCTGACAGGCTATGGGTATCTGTGGCTTGTGTGGGGGATGGGTGTGAGCTGAGGGTATCCGGATGTGAGAAACTGTGCCGGATGCCCTTTTGGAGAAAAACGAAGAAATTCCAGCCCGCTGCACTGCCGGAAAACGGCCTGCAGCGGGCTTTTTCACGAAAGTATGATGTTTTGTAAAAAGAGGAAAGTTTTTTTGAAAAAACGCTTGACTTTCCTGACATATCTGGTATAATAACTATCGTTCCGAGCGACACGGCGAAGAACGAAAACAGAATATGCGGATATGGCGGAATTGGCAGACGCGTTAGATTCAGGTTCTAATCGGGGCAACTCGGTGGAGGTTCAAGTCCTCTTATCCGCACTTAACAAAGAAAATTCGAACCTTTTCTCGATAGGAGAAGGGTTCGGATTTTTTGTTTTCTTCGGAAAGCATAATGAAGGCTCTTTCCCGACCGCTGTGTGTCCAAAACCTTATCAGAAGAATCGTATCACGAAAGTCACAACTGTAAAGGTGCCGTAAGGCAGAAAGGACATGAGCATGAAGTACGATGAAAGAGCATGCAAATTCAACATGGATACCGGGTGTGTGGAACTGATGCTCCAAGATGGGAGAAAAATCTCCATTGACTGCACCGGGGTCGAGGATGCGTTAGACGTCACCATGGCGCAAAGGTCAGAGTTGGACTACCTCATCTATAACGACCCTCTGGGATATGCTGATTTGATTCTGAATGACGACCCGGAGGAATATTTGAAGAACGTGGCCGGGAGCCATTGGTTAGAAGATTAAGAGCGAAACAAAAAACAGGGTGCGCCCCTGAATAGGACGCACCCTGCCAAAAGCCACAGACAAGAACAATATGTACAGCAGGGAGTTCCCCAACGGGAACTTCCTGTTTTTCGTTGTTTGCGTGATGAGCCTGTTCTGCCTGCCACGCG
>CAVEID010000017.1:0-54170 GCA_963615785.1 Oxalobacter sp.
GACGGCGACCATGTAGACTACACCAATCAGTCTCACCCCGTCTGATCATGATCTGCAAAGGGAGCTTCCCGTTTTTGGGGGGCTCCCTTTTTGTTTGCTTCTTTTCCAGTGGAGAAAGACTTTTTTGCAGGAAACTCTGTGAGAAACAAGCTTGGATGCATTGACTTGCAAATGCGCAGCTTTTATAATAGAGAACAGAAATTGCGGATCGCAGAAAATGTAGAGGATGAACGAATCGGGGGATAAAAAATGAGAAATGTTACGGCCCAGCGCCTTGCGGAATTTACGGAGCGGGATTACAGGCTCACCTTTGGAATCACGAAGGAAGAGTTTGACAAAATGCTGGCAGCACTGGAAGAAGCCTATCAGCGTGAGCACAAGCGCAAGCCGCGCTTCACCAAGATCACCATGCAGGACAAACTCATTCTCACCCTGATCTACCGCCACGAATACCGCAGCATGGACAGCATCGCTGCCGAATATGAAGTCTCCCGCGATACCATCGCCGATAATATCCACTGGGTGGAGCAGACCCTGCTGAACGCAGATCTGCTGGAAACCAGTGTGACCTGCGTCTATAAAACCAACTGAATCTGTGTCCCGAAGCGGAATGAAAAAATCATGCTTCGGGACTTTTTGATTTTCTTGCGTTTATTCCTGCATTTCCTGGCCCCGGAAGGGGACACTGCACCTTGAATTTTTCCAGAAAGAATAGTAAAATGATGCTATATGTATCGTAACATGGGTGTGTGTACCCCAAAGCGGATACATATGCGAAAAATCGACCGATAAGAAAGCCTCAATAAGAGAACAGGAGAGCGTATGATTCTGAGTATGACCGGCTTTGGCCGGGGCACTGCCGTTCGCAGCGGCCGGGAGATCACAGTTGAACTGCGCAGCGTGAATTCCCGTTACTTTGAGTATTCTTCCCGCATCCCACGCACCTGCAGCTATCTGGACAGCCGCCTGAAAAAGCAGCTCAATGAGCGCATCACCCGCGGCAAGGTGGAGCTGAGCATGACCATCCAGAATGTGGATGCTGCGGACACCGTTGTCACCGTCAACATGGAATTGGCCCGCAGCTATCAGCAGGCCATGCGGGATATTTCCGAGCAGCTGGGCGTCAAGAACGATATCTCTGCCGGCGTGCTGACCCGCTTCCCGGACGTGCTGGCCACCCGCCACGCGGATGTGGACGAGGAGCAGCTGTGGGAGGATGTTTCCGCCGTCACCGCACAGGCACTGGATCGTTTTGTGGAGATGCGCGCCGCCGAAGGTGCCAAGATGAAAGCGGACGTGGAAAACCGCCTGAACTTCCTCGAAGAGTGCGTCGGCAAGGTGGAGGCCCTGAGTGCAGGACGTGTGGAAGCCTACACCACCCGCCTGTATGAAAAGCTCAAGGTCATTCTGGAAGACCGCGACATCGATGATGCCCGCGTGCTGACCGAGGCCGCCATCTTTGGCGACAAGACCGCTGTGGATGAAGAAACTGTGCGTTTGCGCAGTCATATCTCCCAGTATCGTGAGATCCTGCAGCTGAACGAGCCTGTGGGCCGCAAGCTGGATTTCCTGACGCAGGAGCTGAACCGCGAGACGAACACCATCGGCTCCAAGTGCCAGGATCTGGACATCACCCGCATTGTGGTGGACATGAAAGCGGAGATCGAAAAGATCCGCGAGCAGATCCAGAATCTTGAGTAAACAGCAAAGAATGTTTCGGAGGAATTTATGAGGCTGATCAACATCGGGTTCGGCAATATGGTCAGTGCAGGCCGTGTGGTGGCTGTGGTCAGTCCGGACTCTGCGCCGGTCAAGCGCCTTGTCAAGGAGGCGCGGGAACGCGGGATGCTGATCGATGCGTCTTACGGGCGCAGCACCCGTGCGGTGCTCATCATGGATTCCGATCATGTGGTGCTCTCGGCGCTTCAGCCGGAAACGGTGGCCAACCGTGCGGCCGGGCAGGAGGGCAGGACGATGACAGAGGAGGAACAGTCCCATGGCGAATGATAAATATCTGTTTGTGGTTTCCGGCGCAGCAGGCACCGGAAAGGACAGCGTGGTCAAAGCTCTGCGCGAGGCGCACCCGGAGATCGAAAAGACCGTCTCCGCCACCACCCGCGCCCCGCGCCCCGGTGAGCAGGAGGGCGTGGACTATTACTACCGCACCAGAGAAGAGTTCCAGAAACTGATCGAGAACGATCAGGTGGTGGAGCACAATTTCTATAACGGCAACTACTACGGCACCCTCCGCGAGGAAGTGGACAAGCGTCTGGCCGCTCAGAAGGTGGTCGTGCTGGTCATCGATGTGCACGGCGCGGAAAATATCCGCCGCATGTTCCCGGGTGCGACCACGGTGTTCCTGCTGCCGCCTTCTGTGGAAGAGCTGGAGCGTCGTCTGCGCGGCCGCGGCACTGAGACCGAGGAAAGCATTCAGGAGCGTCTCGCCACCGCCCGCGAAGAACTGGCCCAGCAGGATAAGTTCACTCTGAAGCTGGTCAACCATGAAGTGGATGCCTGCGCCGACGAGCTGTATCAGGTCATCTGCCAGCGTGCCGGTCTTGCAAAATAACAGTTGAAGGAGCTGGACGAATGCCAAAAACGGTAGGCGTTGCCGTCAGCAATGCGACCTTCCATTTCGATAAGCTTTACACTTATGCTGTCATGCCGGATCAGCAGGATTCTGTGCGGCTGGGCAGCATGGTGCTGGTGCCTTTTGGCCGTGGCAGCCGTGCCCGTATGGGCGTCGTGCTGGCCTGCGATGCCGAGCCGGAAAGTTCGAAGCTGAAATTTCTCTTTGACGTGGCTCCGGCGTCCGCATGCCTGACGCCCGAACTTCTGCGGCTGGTGCATTTTTTGAAGGAGCGTACCTTCTGTACCTACTATGAAGCGGTCAAGGCGGTCATTCCCTATGGCGCACAGTATAAGCCCGCTGTGGCGGCGGACGGGGTGACTCCGGTGCTGCAAAAGCAGCTCACCCGCCACACCGAAAATGCTTACCGTCTGGTGGGGGAACTGCCCCAGAAACCGAAGCCTACCGCCAAACAGCTGGCGGCAGTGGCGCTGCTGGGCGGCGGGCCGCGAACTCTGAACGAACTGGAAGATAAAGGCATCAGCCGCGCTGTGCTGGACAACCTCTGCGCGAAAGGCGTGCTGGAATGCAGCAAGGTGAATAAATCCATCGACCTGTATTCGTCCATTCCGCTGAAAAATGACCCCATCGATCTGACGGCAGAACAGCAGGCGGCATATGACGCTCTGCTGCCGAAGCTGGAGGATGATGCTCCCCATTCTGCGCTGCTCTACGGTGTCACCGGCAGCGGCAAAACGCTGGTGTTTTTAAAGCTCATTGCCCGCTGTCTGGAGCTGGGCCGCAAGGCTCTGGTGCTGGTGCCGGAGATCAGCCTGACACCGCAGATGATTTTGCGGCTGAAAAGCCAGTTTGGACGCCGTGTGGCGGTGCAGCACTCCGCCCTCAACCACACGGAGCGCCTGCTGCAATGGCAGATGATCCAGGATGGCGGCGCGGACATTGTGGTGGGCACCCGCAGCGCGGTTTTTTCACCGCTGGAAAACATTGGCCTTATCATCATTGATGAGGAGCAGGAACACACTTACCGTTCCGAATCCGCGCCCCGCTATTCTGCCCACGAAATGGCCCGGCAGCGTGCGGCGGAAAACGTGGCACTGCTTCTGCTGGCCAGCGCCACACCCAGCACCGAGAGCTTCTATGCAGCCCAGCATGGCCGGACCCAGCTGGTGCGGCTGACCCAGCGCTACGGCGGCAATCCGCTGCCCAGAGTGCAGATCGTGGACATGCGTGCGGAGCTGGCATCAGGCAACCCCCGGGAGATCAGCCTTGCGCTGGAAGACGCCATCCGCCGCAATCTGGAAGCAAAAAAGCAGACCATTCTGCTTTTGAACCGCCGCGGCTACCAGACCATGGCTCAGTGCGAAGACTGCCGCGAGGTGCTCAAGTGCCAGAAGTGCAGCGTACCGATGGTTTATCACAAATCGGCGCACAAAGTGCTGTGCCACTACTGCGGCAGTCAGATGGAGCCGCCGCCCACAGTCTGCCCCACCTGCGGCGGAAAGCTGCAGTACCGGGGCTTCGGCACCCAGAAGGCTGAGGAAGAACTGGCAAAGCTTTTCCCGGAAGCGCGTGTGCTGCGGATGGATCAGGACTCCACCGCCGCCAAGGACGCCCACGAAAAGCTGCTGGCAAAATTCGCCCGCCACGAATACGACATCATGGTGGGCACTCAGATGGTGGCCAAAGGACTCGATTTCGAGGATGTGACCCTTGTGGGCGTGCTGGGTATCGATTCGCTGCTGTTTGCGCAGGGGTTCCGCGCCTATGAGAATGTGTTTAGTCTGATCACGCAGGTTGTGGGCCGCAGCGGCCGGGCAAAAGACCCCGGCTTTGCCATCATCCAGACTACCGACCCGGACAACCCGGTGCTGAACCTTGCTGCCGCGCAGGATTATGATGCGTTTTTCGAGCAGGAGATCGCATACCGGAAACTGGGCCTGTACCCGCCCTTCTGTGGGCTGTGTGTCATCGGCTTTGCCGGGCCAAAGGAGATCGAAGTGGCCCGGGCGGCGGCACGGTTTGCGGCCCTGCTGGGCCAGCAGGCAAAGCAGCAGCCCGATATGCCTCTGCGCGTTCTGGGCCCGACCCCCGGCAGCATTGAAAAAATAAACGACACCTACCGCTATAAACTCACCATCAAGTGCCGCAGCGACCGCCGCTTCCGCGACCTTGTGCGCAGCACATTGGAAAATTATGAACAGGAAAAACTTCCGTCCAAAGCCACTGTCGCAGTAGACATGCATTCGGACGGAGATATCTGATTTGGAGGTACCATAAATGGCAATCCGTAACATTGTAAAAGAGGGCGATCCCATCCTGAACAAGGTCTGCCGCCCTGTGACCAACTTTGATGACCGTCTGGCGACCCTGCTGGACGATATGCACGAGACGATGATCGCCGCTGACGGTGTGGGTCTGGCTGGCCCGCAGGTGGGCATGCTGCGCCGCCTGTTCGTGGTGTGGGACACCACCGACGCACCAGAAGAGATCCCCGCTGATTATGAGTATAAGTTCATCGATTTCATCAATCCGGAGATCCTGGCCGTGTCCGAGGAAGAAGAGACTGCTTATGAGGGCTGCCTGTCCTTCCCGGGCCACAACGGCGCTGTGACCCGCCCTGTTGCAGTCAAGGTGCGTGCACAGGATCGTCATGGTGAGTGGTTTGAGCTGGAGGCAGAAGACCTGCTGGCTCGCTGCATTCAGCATGAGAACGATCATCTGGACGGCGTTACCATCATGCAGTCCAGCGAATATTTCTACGAGGACACCGAAGAGGGCAAGAAGGCTGCCCGCGAAGCGAAAGGAAACAACTGATGCGCATTTTGTTCATGGGCACACCGGATATTGCCGCTGAGTGCCTGAAAGCGCTGTATGCCGCCGGGCATGAGATCTGTGCAGTATACACCCGGCGGGATAAGCCGGTGGGCCGTAAGCAGGTGCTCACTGCGCCTCCGGTGAAGGAAGTGGCTCTGGAGCACGGCACGCCGGTGTTCCAGCCGCGCACCCTGCGGGATGGCAGTGAAGACGAAAACATCCGAGCTCTGGCTCCGGAACTGATCGTGGTGGTGGCCTACGGCTGCATCCTGCCCAAGTCGGTGCTGGAAGCCCCGAAGTATGGCTGTATCAACCTGCATGTCTCGCTGCTGCCGAAATACCGCGGCAGTGCCCCGGTGCAGTGGTCTGTGCTGAATGGGGATGCTGAGACCGGCGTTTCCATCATGCAGATGGACGAGGGTCTGGACACCGGTGATGTTCTCCGCTGCGAGAAGATCGCCATTGACCCGGAAGAGACCAGCGGTGAGCTGTTCGATCGGGTGACCGCTGTGGGTGCACGCGTGCTGTGCGAAGTTGTGCCGGAGATCGCTGCCGGTACGCTGACTGCGCAGCCGCAGGACCACGAAAACGCCTGTCTTGCCCCGATGCTGAACAAGGAGATGGCTGAGTTCCATCTGACCGAGACGGCTGACCATATCCACAACTGGGTGCGCGGCATGAATCCGTGGCCCGGCGCATGGTTCGTCACCTCCGGCGGAAAAAAGCTCAAGGTCATGGAATGCCGCGCTGTGGAGTCCAAAGGGGAAGCCCCCGGCACTGTGCTGGCCACAAAGCCTTTGACTGTGGCCTGTGGTGAGGGTGCCATTCAGCTGCTGAACGTGGTGCCTGAGGGCAAAAAGCCCATGGACGGCACTGCATTTGCGGCCGGTCAGCGTCTGAAAACGGGGGACACCCTCTGATGGCGGCGAATCCCCGTGCGGCGGCAGTTTCGGCGCTGGTGCGGCAGGAGCAGGATGGTTTTTCCAACCTTGTTCTGGATGCCGAGCTCAAGCGTCAGAAGCTGGAGGGCCGCGATAAGGCATTTGCCAGCGCCATTTTCTATACGGTGCTGGAACATCAGGGCACGCTGGACTATATCCTGAGCCAGTTTCTGCCCAAGGGTCTGGCAAAGCTGGACGCTCCGGTGCGCGAAATTCTGCGTGCTGCTCTGGCGCAGGCCTGCTACATGCAGGTGCCGGTGTCGGCGGCAGTGAACGAAGCGGTCAAGCTGACCCGTGCGTTCAAAAAATCCAGCGCCTCCGGCCTTGTCAATGCAGTGCTGCGCAAAGCCTGCAGCTATGATCTGGACGCAGCTGTGTTCAAGAATGAGACGGAGCGTCTGATGGCGCTTGGCTCTGCCGGGCGGGATGTGGCCGAATTCCTCCGCAAGAATTACCCGGACGAAGCACTGGGCATCCTGACCTATCAAGCCGACGGCGGCATGACCAGCCTGCGGGCAAACCCGCTCAAGGCAAGTGCCGAAGAGCTCTGTGAAAAGCTGATGGCTTCCGGCGCAAGGGATGCCCGGCCTGGCGCTGTGCCCGGCAGTGTGCTGGCCCGGTTCGAGGGCAGCCCCGCTGAGAATGAACTGTTCCGGCAGGGATATTTCCATGTGGAAGGGCAGGCCAGCCAGCTGGCGGCGCTCTGCGTGGAAGCAAAGCCCGGCGAGACTGTGCTCGATCTCTGCGCGGCTCCCGGCGGCAAGACTGTCCTGATGGCTGAACAGATGCAGAACACCGGCAGGCTCTACAGCTGCGATGCTGCGGAGAACCGTGTGGGGCTCATCCGCACGGCTGTGCAGCGCATGGGCCTGACCAATGTGGAAGCCCTGCACAACGATGCCACAAAGGCGAACCCGGCCCTGCCGCAGGCTGACCGCATCCTTGCGGATGTGCCCTGCAACGGTCTGGGCATTCTGGCAAAAAAGCCGGATCTGCGCTATAAAAAGCTCGACCCGGCCCGGGAAGCTGAATTATTGGCCACTCAGTCGGCCATTCTGGATACGGCGGCACAGCTGCTGAAAACGGGCGGCAGGCTAGTGTATTCCACCTGCACGATCGACCCGGCAGAAAATCAGCTGCAGATCGCGGCTTTCCTGGGCCGCCACCCGGAGTTTGCTGTTGTGACGCCCGCTGTGGAGCTGCCCTCCGGCATGACGGTGGGAGAGAACGGCGTTCTTTCGGTGCCCACCCGCACTGGCATGGACGGATTTTTCCTCTGTGCCATGCAGAAAAGTGGGTAAGGACTGCAATGAAACGGACGGCTTGTTCGTAATAAAATAGGAGAACACAATGGAACAAAAACGCTGTATTTCTTCTCTGACGCTGGCAGAGCTGACGGCAGAGCTGAAAGCGATGGGCCAGCCGGGTTTCCGGGCAAAGCAGATCTTCCACTGGGTGCACCAGAAGCTCGTCACTGAGTTTTCGGCTATGACCGACCAGCCCAAGACTCTGCTGGCAAAGCTGGAAGAGAGCTTCTACATTGCCGCCCCCAAGATCGAGCGCCGGCAGGAAGCCAAGGACGGCACAGTCAAATATCTTCTGCGCATGGCCGACGGCAACTGTATTGAGACAGTCGTTATGCGCTACCACTACGGCAACACGGTGTGCGTGTCCACACAGGTGGGCTGCCGCATGGGCTGCCGCTTCTGCGCATCCACCCAGGCAGGCCGAGTGCGCAATCTGGAAGCAGGCGAGATCTGTTCTGAGATCTACACCGCTCAAAAGGACATCGGCGAACGGATCTCGCACATCGTGCTCATGGGCATTGGCGAGCCGCTGGATAATTTTGACGAAGTGATGAAGTTCCTTGAAAACATCACTTCGCCCGAGGGTGTCAACATCGGCATGCGCAACATCAGCCTGTCCACCTGCGGCCTTGTGCCCAAGATCGACATGCTGGCCGAGAAAAAGCTGCAGCTGACCCTTTCGGTGTCGCTGCACGCGCCCAACAATGAAATCCGCAGCGGCATGATGCCGGTGAACGACGCCTACCCTGTGGAAGTGCTGATGCAGGCTGTGCGCCGTTATCAGGACACTACAGGCCGCCGGGTCAGCTTTGAATATTCCATGGTGCGCGGCGTCAATGATTCGGACGCCTGTGCAAAGCAGCTGGCAAACCTCATCCGGGGCATGGGCGCTCATGTCAATCTGATCCCCATCAACCCGGTGGACGGCAGCCCCTACTCGGCAACAGATGCGGCCAATGTGCGCCGTTTCCAGCAGAAGCTGGAAAGCCTCGGCGTCAATGCGACCGTGCGCCGCCGTCTGGGCAGCGAGATCAGTGCCGCCTGCGGCCAGTTGCGCCGGGACGAAATGAACGGGAAGGCATAAAAGGGAGAATCCTATGAAACTTGCAGGAAAAACAGATGTCGGACGCGTCCGTCGGGATAATCAGGACGATTACCGTGCAGGCAAGCTGACCGGCGATGCCGCATGGCTGCTGGTTTGCGACGGCATGGGCGGCGCACGCGGCGGAAGGGAAGCCAGCCAGAGCGCTTGCAATGTTATTGAGCGCTGCTTTCAGGAACAGTACACTTCCAAGTGCCTGCCCGGTGAGGAAGAAACTTTCCTGAGAAAAACACTGCTCAGCGCCAACCGCTTTGTGTTCCAGAAAGCTATGCAGGACGAATCTCTGGCAGGCATGGGCACCACAGCCGTCTGTGCGCTGGTGCGTTCCGGCAGGGTCTTCCTGTGCCATGCAGGCGATTCCCGGGCGTATCTGTACCGTGACGGCAAGCTGACCCAGCTCACCCATGACCATTCTTATGTGCAGGAGCTGGTGGACTGCGGTACCATCACGGTGGAAGAGGCTGAGCATCACCCGCAGAAAAACATCATTACCCGCGCCCTTGGTGTGGACTATCGGCTGGAGCCGGAGTTCACCAGCGCAGCGCTGCACGGCGGTGATCTGCTTCTGCTGTGCTCGGACGGCCTGACCAATGCGGTGCCCCGGGATCAGCTGGAGCAGCTGCTGCGTACCGGAAACTTCTACGAGCTGCCGGATCAGCTTGTCCATGCGGCCAACGAAAACGGCGGCCCGGACAACATCACCGCACTGCTGCTGAGCGTGGAACCGACGGAGGTGCGCAATGGATAACCTGATCGGCAAGAAGCTGGACGGTTTATATGAAGTGAAAGAGCTCATCGGCTCCGGCGGCATGGCGAATGTCTACAAGGCTGTCATGCTGGGCCACAACGGCCCGGTGCCTGCGGGCACCGTGGTGGCTGTGAAGGTCCTGCGGCGGGAGTTCATGCACGATCCCGACCTCGTGCGCCGCTTCAAGAACGAGTCCAAGGCCATCTCTCTGCTGAACCATCCTAACATCGTCAAAGTGTACGATGTTTCGGTCAGCGACGATCTGCAGTATATCGTCATGGAGTATGTGGACGGCATGACCCTGCGTGAGTATCTGAATGAGCGCGGCGGCAAGCTGACCAGCCGGGAGACGGTGCACTTCATCTCGCAGATTCTCAAGGCACTGGAACACGCTCATGCCAACGGTGTGGTGCACCGGGACATCAAGCCTCAAAATATCATGCTGCTGGATAACGGCCAGCTGCGCATGATGGATTTTGGCATCGCACGCATTTCCCGGGCGGAGAACCAGCTGCTGGGCGGCAAGGCCATGGGCAGTGTGCACTATATCAGCCCGGAGCAGGCCAAGGGTGACGAAACCGACTGCACCAGCGATATCTATTCGGTGGGCGTCATGATGTATGAGATGCTTTCCGGCCATCTGCCGTTCGATGCCGATGACATGGTGGAAGTGGCCATCAAGCAGATCTCTGACACTCCGAGATCGCTGCACGAGCTTGCCCCGGAAGTTCCCAGTGCGCTGGTGGAGATCACCGAAAAAGCCATGGCAAAACTGCCACAGAACCGCTATGCATCTGCCCGTGAGATGCTGGATGCGCTGGATACCTATGTGCAGAACCCCTCTGTCATGTTCGAATATAAGTATATCACGGAAGATGCACCCGAAAAGGTGGTGAAACGTACCATGAATCAGAACCGCGCAAACCGCAAAGCAGAGCAGTCCGCTCCCCGCAGCCGCAAGCAGGCTCCCCGCAAGAAGCGCCGCACGATCTTTCTTCCGGCGCTGTTCGGCATCACGGTGGCATTTGCCATCGCCTGCCTGGCGCTGTGCTGGATGATCCTGAACGACTCTTCCAACCTCATGAACAATAAGGCTGACATCACCCTGAACGATTATGTCGGCATGACCCGCGACGAAGCCCAGTCTTCGGAGCAGGTGGTGTCCGGCCAGATCTCAGTGACCTGGGAAGAGGAGTACAACAGCAACTATGCTGAGGGCTATGTCTATAAGCAGTCGCCTGTGGCAGGCCGCACGGTGCGTGAGGGCCAGAGCGTGACCCTCACCGTCAGTCTCGGCACCCAGTATGTCACTGTGCCGGATCTGACCAATTATGTGCAGGCAGACGCAGAGCAGCAGCTCAAAAATCTGGGCGTTTCCGTGCTGGTGACTCAGGCTGTGGAGCCGTCTGTTGCTTCCGGTGCAGTCATCCGCACCGATCCGGCTGCAGGCAGTCAGGTGGCTGCAGGCAGCACCGTTGTGGTTTATATCAGCCGCCCGCAGGTGTCCACCACCACCAAGGTGCCCTCTCTGGTGGGCATGAGCGCAGATGACGCCCGCACCCTGCTGGTGCAGAATCATCTGGGTCTGGGCAGCCAGACCGAGCAGTACAGCAGCCAGCCTGTGGGCACGGTCATCAGCCAGAACCCCGAAGCAGGCTCGACCGCAAAACTCAACGGCCGCGTGAGCATCGTTGTCAGCGCAGGCCCCGAGCCGCAGCAGCCCGAACCGGAAGCACCTGCCGAAAGCACGGACGGCGAGACCGGCGGCGACTGGTGGAGCGGCCTGTTCGGCGGCGGTTCCTCTTCGTCTTCTTCCAGCACCACCACCGGCGGTGAACAGAGCACCGAGGGCGGCGACACCCAGACGGGCGGTGGCGGCATCACCGACTGGTGGGCCTCGCTGCTGGGTTGATGGAGGCGTGCATGAAGGGATATATCACCAAGGGCATCGGCGGATTTTACTATGTGAAGACGTCCGAAGGAATTGTGGAATGCAAACCCCGCGGTATCTTCCGCAAGCAGAAGATCTCGCCGGTAGCCGGCGATGAGGTGACACTGGAGACTGAGAATGGTGCCTGCGTCATTGCGGAGATCGCACCCCGTAAAAATGTGTTCGTGCGCCCGCCGATGGCCAATCTGGACGTGTTGTTCCTTGTGGCCAGCACCACCCAGCCCACGCCAAGCACACTGGTTCTGGACAAGCTTTCTGCTATTGCGGTGGACAAGGGCGTCCAGCCGGTGATCGTCTGCACCAAGGGCGACCTTGCGGAAGCAGAATTTCTGCGCAGTGCATATGAAAAATCGACGCTGCCGTTTATCCGCATCGACTATGAGACCGGTGCCGGGCTGGACGAGGTGAAGCAGTGGATCAATGGCAGGCTGTGCGCGTTCTGCGGCAACTCCGGCGTGGGCAAATCCACGCTGCTGAACCATCTGCTGCCGGAAGCTGAGCGCGAGACCAGCGCCATCAGCCAGAAATTGGGCCGCGGACGCCACACCACCCGCGAGGTGACCATTTTTGAAGCATTTGGCGGACGCATCGCGGACACCCCGGGCTTTGCCAGTCTGGAAGCAAACCGCGCCGGATTCATCCCCAAGGAGAATCTGGAGCATGTGTTCCCGGAGTTTGGCCCCTATCTGGGGGAGTGCCAGTTCACCGGCTGCTCTCACCGCAGCGAAAAAGGCTGCGCTGTGCGTGCGGCTCTGGCAGAAGGCAGACTTTCTCAGACGCGCTACGACAGTTATTGCGCAATGTATGAAGAAGTCAAGGACGTTAAGGACTGGCAGCGCCCAAAAGGATAAAAAGCGAGGGGATTTCATGTCACGCTGTGTGATCATTTCTGCCTGCCCGGTTTCGTCGGAGCTGGCAAAGGTTCTGCGCCCGGACGATTTTATCATCGCCTGCGACGCGGGTTACCGCAACTGTGAGCCGCTGGGCTGCAAGCCGAACATTATTGTAGGCGACTTTGACACCGCTCCCTGCCCGAAACAGGAAGACGACGACATCGTGATCCTGCCTCATGTGAAGGATGACACGGACACTGAATATGCCGCAAAGCTTGCTTCGGAGAAGGGGTTTGATGAGGTGCTTCTGCTGGGCGGCCTGGGCGGAAAGCGAATGGAGCATACACTGGCAAACCTCTGCACCGGCCTTGGCCTGGAGCAGCGCGGTGTGCGCACCACTTTGCTGGACGAGCGCAGCCGCATCACCTATGTGATGCCCGGCGAGACCCGCCGCTACCCGAAAGGAAACTATTTCTTCTTCTCTGCGTTCCCCATGGAGGGCAGGGCAGAGGGGGTGTGCGAAAGCGGCTCGTTCTATGAACTGTCGGACGCTGAGCTGACCGCAGGCTACCCGATCGGTGTCAGCAACGAATATGCCGAAGGTTCGGCCTGCATCACCATCAGCACCCGCACCGGTGCACTGGTGATCGTGGAAACGGTTGCTGACTGACACCGGAACATTTCCGGAGTGCTCTGCATAAGATAGAGCAGCAAAACGGAAAGGCGGGGTGGAGATGCAGGTCGTTGTGATCCAGAGCCCAAAGTGTCTGCGCGGGCTCCTGCGCAGATTGTTCGGCATCAAAAAAGAAACCTGAAAAGACGGGCCTCCGGCACCTGCAGGGCATTTGGCAGGGCCGGGGGCCTGTTTTTTGCGTAAAGCTGGCTGTCATTTCAGTTGGGATACAAAGAGCTTGAAAAGCAAACGGTGATATTCCGGGCAGCGTTGTGGACAAAAGAGTTTCTTTTTGTGATTTTGTTCAAGAAAAAGCTGATTTTTCGTCTTTTTGTCTAAAGTATACAAGAAAAAACACGGAAATCCGGCATTGCGTCTATTGAAAAAAGATAACTGATATACTAGAATATAAGCATGAGAGCGCGGCGCCCGGCCGCGTGAGAATGCAAAGCAGAAAAGAAAAACAGGAGGAACTTCCTATGCCTATGAAAATGGGTTGGCGCTGGTATGGCGAGGGCAATGACCCCGTCAGCCTGAGCGACATCAAGCAGATCCCCGGCGTGACCAGCATCGTCTGGGCGCTGCACGACAAGATGCCCGGTGAGATCTGGGAAGTGGATGAGATCCAGAAGGTTGCAGACCAGATCCACGCCTATGGCTTTGACATGGATGTTGTCGAGTCGGTCAATGTCCATGATGACATCAAGATCGGCCTGCCCACCCGTGACAAGTACATTGAAAACTACAAGCAGTGCATCCGTAATCTGTCCAAGTTCGGCGTCAAGGTCATCTGCTACAACTTCATGCCCATCTTTGACTGGACCCGCACCGACCTGTTCCACCCCGTGGGCGACGGCTCCACCGCATTGTTCTACGAGAAGGCCAAGATCAAGGATGACTACAAGTCCATGGCTGAGTATATCATGTCCTTCACCGAGAAGTACAACATGACTTTCCCGGGCTGGGAACCGGAACGTATGGCAAAGCTGGACGAGTTGTTCAAGGCTTATGCTCCTGTCACCAAGGAAAAGCTGTGGGAGAACCTGAAGTATTTCCTCGAAGCCATCATGCCCACCTGCCATGAGTGCAATATCAAGATGGCCATTCATCAGGATGATCCCCCTTGGGATATCTTCGGCCTGCCCCGTCTGCTGGTGGATGAGCCCAGCATCGACCGCTTCCTGAAGATGGTGGACGATCCGTACAACTGCCTGACCCTGTGCTCCGGCAGCCTGAACGCAAACCCCAACAACAATGTTGCTGACATCGTCCGCAAGCACTGCGACCGCATTGCATTTGCTCACATTCGCAACATCCACCACTTCCCCAACGGCGACTTCTCCGAGGCTGCTCACCGCGACTGCTGCGGCGAGACCGGCATCATCGAGATCCTGCGCGCTTACCATGACTGCGGCTTTGAGGGCTACATCCGTCCCGACCATGGCCGTCAGCTGTGGGAGGAAGGCCCCGGCGTCTGCCGTCCCGGCTACGGCAAGTATGACCGTGCTCTGGGTGTGCAGTATATGCTGGGTGTCTGGGATCTGCTGGATCGTCTGGATGAAGAGAAAAAGAAGGGCTGATAATTATGAAGCTGTCTGAGATCAAAAACGGTAATCTGTCCGCCGAGTGGGCAGAAAAGGGCTATGAACTGCCCAAGTTTGACATTGAGGCCGTCAAGGCCAAGACCCACGCCGAACCCACCTGGGTGCACTTCGGCGCTGGCAACATCTTCCGCGCTTTTCCGGCTGCCATCCTGAACGATGCACTGAACACCGGCAAGTATGACCGCGGCGTTATCGTGGCTGAGAGCTTTGACTATGAGATCATCGACAAGGCTTACCGCCCCTACGACAACATGAGCCTGCTGGTCTGCTTGAAGTCCACCGGCGAAATCGAGAAGAAGGTCGTAGCTTCCGTTACCGAAAGCCTGAAGGCTGATCCCTCCTTCACCGATGACTGGGCACGTCTGGTGGAGATCTTCCAGAACCCCAGCCTGCAGATGATCTCCTTCACCATCACCGAGAAAGGCTACGGCGTCGCTCCTGCTGACCTGGAGCGCGGCCTGACCCCCGTGCTGGCCATGGGCAAAGTCACTGCTCTGCTGTACGAGCGCTTCAAGGCCGGCAAACTGCCCCTGACAGTGCAGAGCATGGACAACTGCTCTCACAACGGCGATAAGGTCAAGAACGCTGTTCACACCTATGCGGCAAAGTGGGTGGAGCAGGGTCTGGTGCCCGCTGAGTTCCTGGCCTATGTTCAGGACGAGACCAAGATCACCTTCCCCTGGAGCATGATCGACAAGATCACCCCGCGCCCGGATGCCAAGGTGCAGAAGATGCTGGCTGACGACGGCTTTGAGGATAACTATACCATCGTCACCGAGAAGCACACCTTCACCGCTCCCTTCGTCAACGCCGAGGAGACTCAGTATCTGTGCATCGAAGATCACTACACCAATGGCCGTCCTCCGCTGGAGCTGGGCGGTGTGCTGTACTGCGACCGCGAGACCGTGGACAAAATCGAGAAGATGAAGGTCTGCACCTGCCTGAACCCCCTGCACACTGCCATGTCCATCTATGGCTGCATGCTGGGCTACGATCTGATCTCTGCTGAGATGGCCGACGAAGACCTGCGTGCCTTCATCCAGAAGATCGGCTACATCGAGGCGATGCCCGTGGTCGTTGATCCCGGCGTGCTGAACCCCTACGAGTTCATCGGCGCTGTCATCAACCGCCGTCTGCCCAACCCCTTCATGCCGGACGCTCCCCAGCGTATTGCAACCGATACTTCTCAGAAGCTGGCCATCCGCTTCGGTGAAACCATCAAGGCTTACGAGGCCCGTGGCCTGGACAAGAGCAATCTGGTCCTGATCCCGCTGGTGCTGGCAGGCTATGCCCGTTACCTGAAGGGGATTGACGACAATGGTCAGCCCTTTGAGCCTTCCACCGACCCGCTGCTGGCTGAGCTGCAGGTGATCGTAGCTCCGCTGGAAGTCAAGGAAGGTGAGCAGGACTTCAGCTGCCTGAAGCAACTGTACAGCCGTGCTGACGTGTTCGGCGTGGACCTGTACGCCGTTGGTCTGGGCGACCAGATCGAGGGCATGGTCAAGGAGCTGTACGCAGGCCCCGGTGCAGTGCGCAAGACTCTGCACAAGTACACCGTTGCCCGCTGATCGTTCCGGTGTGAACCCCTGAAATAGCTATCTTCGTATTCCCGCGCTGCGCTTTGCTTTGCCGCAGCGTGGGATTTTTTTGTGCCTGAGATACACAGAACAGCAGGAGGATGGGCGGTGGAAGCATATTTAAAATTATAGATGACAACGAAGCTATGTAAAAACGAATTTCTTTGGAAAAAATTTGAAAAGTGAAAATTTAAATCGAAAATACGAGTTATTTTTCGATATTAAACAGAGAGTATCTAATATGGTTGATTTTAAATCAATTAAAATAACGAGATGATACCGATATCACATCGTTGAAATCTGAGAATTTTACGAATTGTATTTTTGCGAAGAGCCGGAAAATATGGTATACGGCGAGGTATACACATAGAAAGGTGAGATGAGTCTAAAAGAACTTATCTACGTTCAAGGTGCTTCCGGATGACCGCATTAAAAAGTGTTAAAAAAAAGGCGGTTCCTACAGCGTTCCTACATTTAGCTCAAGGAATTTTTTCCAATTCTGTTCGAAGCCATTCAATATCACGTTTTGTATAAACTCGCTCCGTAAGATCTGTAATAGTGTGGCCGACAATGATTTTTATGGCATATTCGTCCATCTTCGCTTTTTTGGCTGCGGTTACAAAATGCACGCGCCCGTCATGAGGACGATGATGAGAATCTAAGGAAAGGCTATCGATAAGAGCACGATATCGTATCTGGAACATGTCGTATGTAATATGATGAGACTTTTTTCTATCTGTGCAGAAAAGATATTTACTGCCTGATGCGATAGCGTGGTGGTAGTGCTTTTCGACAAGTGGAAAAATCTTTGAATGAATCGGAATGGTGCGATTGATACCGTTCCGGGTCTTTTTACCACCAGTGAAACATTTTTTCTCAAGGTCAACGTTTGCAACAAGAAGGTCACAGAGCTCACCGGGGCGCCATCCAGAATATAATTGAATTTGGATCATTTCAATGATAGGATGTTCTAAGATATTTTCGGCTAAAATGGACACTTCTGCATCTGAGTAAGGAATGTGAGAACGAACCTCTGGCCGTGCTTCCTCATGGAGACGAAACATTCTGGACACATTGCGGCTTGTGATTTCGTTTTCCACGGCATAATCAAAGAGCTGATTAAAGAGAATTTTCATTTTTCTCCGGATATTGAATGACGTGGTGTGCGTTTCAGCGCCAATTGTAACGGAGCCCTGTTCAAGACAGGTTTTTAAATCGCGTACATGAACGTCTTGAATTGGCATCGTATAGATTAAAGAACAGTATTTCCAGGCGGATTCATACTCTTGTATAGTAGTCGGCGCAACACGCCCAGTCTTATCTTTTTTCCACATATCGTAAATTTGCTCCATTGTTGCAGATTGTGAAAGGTCAAAAGGCTTGTTGTGATATTCCATAATTGCACGATATGCTTCATTATAGGTATGGAAATAACCTTGAGGACGGAGAATTTTTGAGATAGGTCTGCCTTCTGGTGTAACACCGACTGTGACCATTGCACGAAAGGGGTTGCGCAATTTTTGATTTCTGATTTTCGAGATTTGCCCAAACCCATTTGGAAGTTTCGAACGTACACGTTTATGGGATGGGGATGCTGTGGATCGTTTTCGAAAAGGATACCCGCAATGAGGGCAGGCGACGGCTTTATCACTGACCTGCAATTCGCACTCCGGACAGGAAACAAGCATATGAAAGTCCTCCTTTAAAATTTTATAAAAAGCTCGGTTTCCCGGGCTTTTTCTTTTGAAAAGCTATTCTAGGTTAAACAACAGGACTCTGATTGTCAATCCTTAAGATAAAAATACAGCACGCACTCGACTGTTTTCTCCAGTAGTATTCCTTTGAACCTAAGACGTATTTACACGCTCTTAGAGTAACAGAAAGGAAGTACGATATGATGGACAAAGCTAGATTAGAAATCGGGTCAGTGCCTGTACGGGTAGCAGCGAAAGTTTACGGTCGTGATCCCGCATGGGTGAGAGCCGGAATCATTGCAGGATGGCTGCCGATCGGTCAGGCAACGCGGCATGGCAGGCCAGTGGCTGACCTCAAAGAAATGGGTTCAAAATACGGAAGGATCAACTATTATATTTCACCGAAGCTCCTCTTTGAGCAGACCGGCTACGAATGGAGGGGCGAAAAATGCTGAGCGGCGAACGGCCCGAACTTTCGAAGAAGAACCCCTACCATATCCCGAAGCAGCGCTATTACGAGCTGAAGCACTTTTGCAGGCAATATGGCGACTGGAAGAAAGCTTTAATCGAAATCGATGCGTGGAACGTGACTCCCAATGATATTCAGGGAATCATAAAGGGCACGCCCCCGGAAAGCGCAACGGAACGGACAGCACTGGCAAGAGTCTTCTATTCAAAATGCATTGACACCGTGGACAAGTGCATCGCAGAACTGGACACGGTTCTGGCACCATACGTCAAGCAGGGTGTGACCGAAGGCACTGGCTACAATGGGCTGCAGGCGAAGGGATGTCCATGCTGCAGGGAAATCTATTATGTACATTATCGATATTTTTTCTGGCTCCTGAGCAAAGAACGGCAGTGAGACGCGAAATTTTCTGATTGCTTTATGGAACGAATATTCACTGTTTAAATGCAAAGGAGAACACAATATGTTTAATAGCAACAAAGTGAATCACATGACCGTTATCGTGAAGGGCGTCAGAGATGACAACTACGAAGGACGCGAGCTGATGATGGAAGTCGTTCGTCGGAACTGTAAGATGGACCCGAGGCTGGTTAGCCAGATGGTTTATCAGATCAGAACCGGCGAAGACGGAAAGCTGAAGCGCAGCGACTTCAACGTTGAATTTGAAGCGTTTGACATTGAAGACGTCATCCGTGATTTCGAACTGCTGAAGAAAGCAGGTGTGATCAAGCAGGTAGAAAAGAAGCAGTATAAGAAATATCTCGTTTGAGAGAAGGCGGGAGCTGTGGAGAAATCTGCGGCTCTTTTCTTTTTTACCAGACGCGAAAAAACCAGCCGCCTTTATGAAAGGTGGTACTGAATATGTTTGACTTTTTAGTGGAACTGTTTGTGATTCTGATCTTATGGGAGCTGCTGAAGCTTCTGATCGAGAAGAGAAAGGGGGAACACAAGAAAAACAAGAAGTGACACATTCAAAATAGAGCTGATGAAAAACATCGGCTCTTATTTTTTTCAGTACGCACTCGACCGAAACACACCTTATATTGATACACGGAGGTTTTTTAAAATGGTTTATCTCGTCTGGATTCTCACCGGACTGGCCGTCGTTCTGGGGTTTCTGCTGGGTGTTCTGCTCGGCAAACGGCATGATATTTGGAAAGAAGCAGTCGGAACCATTCACATTGCATATTTTGGCGAAGAAGCAGAGCCAGAGATGTTCCTGACGCTGGACAACCCTGTCGGCTCTCTCGAAGGAAAAGAGTATGCTGTGCTGCGGCTCAAGACCGGTAAAACGCGAAAATAACTGCCCACTTTACGGAGGAAACTTCGAACTTATATTTTTGAAGGGAGAAAATTAAAATGGAACTGAACGAAAGATTGGACAAGGAATTGGAGCGCCGCTTCGAGGATTTGGAGAACCTGAAAACGGGAAGTGACGAGCAGGGCAAAGCGACCGACAACATCGTGAAGCTTTACAAACTGCGGATGGACGAGAACGAGCAGGAGTCGAGCAAGAATGCTGACGAAGACAAGGCAGTGCTGGAACGGCACAAGCTTGAACTTGAAGAGCAGAAAGCGAAAGACGACAAGCTCATCCGCATCCTGACGACAGTGACCAGCGTCGGTGTGACGATCGCGGGCTTTGCTGTGGGCAGTCACTGGTACGGCAAGGGCTTCAAGTTCGAGGAGACGGGCACGATTTGTTCGAGCACGTTCAAGGGTCTGATGAAAGACTTTAGATTCTTCAAGAAGTAAGGAGGACTTTGGAGGTCGTGGCGAAAACTGCGGCCTCTTTTTCTTTTTATGCGATACCATACCGAGCCGTCCGAAGAGTGGACGAGATACTATGGCGTGACCTACCGATGCAATCACCCGGTATACCGGACTTGCACCCTTTATGCAGAGCATGGAAAAGGACTTTGCGTCATCCAGCAGAGGTTCAACGAGAACAGCCGTGCGACCTTCTGGGGACCTATCGACCCATGGCTGACTGACAAGATCTATATGCACGAGGGGTTCCGGGAGTATTTTCTGGAGCATGCCAAGAAGAAAAATCAAAATGGATTTTATCCGACGGTGACTGTGAGGCAGCTCATGTGGGCCATCAGGATGAAGCCGATGAAGAAGGAGAGGTGGGAGACGGTATTTGACCGGAAAGAAGTGTAGGCGCGAAAAATAGTGGTTGCTTTATGAGGTGATATTTATGTTAAAGGAACTGAAAGAGCAAAGAAATATTAGACTTTGTCATATGTCAGAGCTTACCGGACTTGGTAAAAATACAATAAAAAAGTTTGATGACGGAGAGAAAATCTGCGATGAGAAAAAAAGACAGATCGAGATTATGCTTGAAGTTATCGAAGAAAACGACGTTGTGTTTCCGAGTGAAGATATGAGCTGGAGAGACTATTACAAAGAACTATATCAACTGGAGGCAAAATGTAAATATTTAGCAGTGTTGAAGAAACACTCCGATTGGCCATAAGCCAAAACAAAGAGTTTACGAGAAAATCGTAGGCTCTTTTGTTTTGACGCGATTTTTACAGGGCGCTTTATGAGACGAGTTGCGTCTTGACATTTATATTTTGGAGGTTGAATTATGAAGGTTAATGCAAATTTTATTAAGCAGTGTGCAGGCATCATTGCCGGTGGCGTCATCTTTGGATTGAGCGCGATGAATATGGGGCACGAAAGTGGTCTTTATGACGGAGCAAATATTCAAGCTGACTTTACAATGAAGGCTTTGAATGAAGCATACGGCCAGGAAAAAGCATCTGAGATTCGTAGGGACCTCAACGCTAAAATTGGAGAGTACAAAAACAGGAAGTAACTCAAAGGGCGGGAGCCGTGGAGAAATCTGCGGCTCTTTTCTTTTTGCGCAGGCGCGAAAATAACTGGCTCTATTATGGAAGGAGGTGAGGATTATGGAATACCTTCTGGCAAAGAGCGACAGACAGCTCGGCATTTGCCTGAGAATGCTGTATGACGAAGGATATGAAAGTCTGGTGGTTGAAAGCGTAATTAACGCTAAGAACCGGATGGAATTTCATGTCAGAGTCAGGGCAGACGAAGACAAGCTGGCGAAGCTGAACGACCGCTACCAGACGTTGATTTCCTAAATCCTACTCTGGAGGAGCAAAAGATCTGAAACATGGTCTTTTGCTTTTGTCCCGGACATGCTATAATGAAACAAAGGGAGGCGAAGGGCATGAGAGTAACATCGCACATGATCGTTCCTGTGAAGAAAAACGGGAAATGGACGACCTATATCAAAGAGTTCGAGGAAGATATTCCGGATTTGGGACGGCACTGCCTGATGTGCAACTCCTGCGGTGAGCCTAGTTATCCTAAATGCATGGAAGACTGCGGTGTTGAGCGTGATCGAGTCAGACATGAGAAAGAAAAAGCTCAGGAGAAAATCGCCAAGCACAAGGTCGAGATTGATATTTTGGCCGGGCTGGTACGGGATGGCTTGCTGAAAGTAGAAGATGCTGCACCGCGTGTGCAGATGACCGTGGAAGAGTTTGAAGCGGCGATGAAGGGCGAAGAATGATATTCTTGCAAAGTTCAAACTTTTATGATACGATGAGAAAAAGAGGTGATACCCTATGGGAGCAGCCGATACGGTAACGAAAGCTTATATGCGGGAAAACGCGATATTTGCCGATGCGTTCAACTATCTGATCTACGATGGCAGGCAGGTTATCAAGCCGGAAAGCCTGAAAGAGCTGGATACGACCGAAATTGCTCTGCCCTTTGCCGATGAGCACGAAGAAGCCGTGCAGAAGTACCGTGATATTTTGAAATCTGCTGTGGTAAAGCAGGACGACAAAGCAGCGTATATTCTGCTGGGCGTGGAAAACCAAACCGACATTCACTATGCAATGCCTGTGCGGAACATGATCTATGACGCACTGCAATACGGCAAACAGGTGAGTGAAATCGCCGCGAAGCACCGGAAGGAAGCCGACGGCGGACACACGAAAGGCGAATACCTGTCCGGATTTTACAAAGGCGACAAAATCACGCCGGTCATTACGCTGGTGATCCACTTCGGTGCCGATGCATGGGACGGGCCGCTGTCCATTCATGAGATGATCGGTCTGGATGACTATGATATTTTGCGATTCGTGCCGAACTATCGAATCAACCTGATCGATCCGGCAAGAATGGGTCCGGGCGACTTTGTAAAACTTTGCACGAGCTTATCAGCAGTTTTGGGCTATATCAAGTATTCTAGGAATAAGGATGATTTAGCTGTATTTATGAGCGGAGATCCACATAGAATGGTCGAACGCGAAGCGGCGATGGTCATCAAAGCAATTACGAAAACTCCAATCGATATTCCAGAAGGAACGGAGGAAATCAATATGTGTGAAGCAATTGAAGCAATGGTAAAAGAAAGCCGTGAAGAGGGTAAACTGGAACTGTTGACGGGTCTGGTCAAAGACGGTTTGCTGACGATTCGAGATGCTGCGGCTCGACTGAACATGACCGAAGATGAGTTCCGCGACGCCATGAAGAAACTGGCCTGATTGATATTTTACCCTGAGAGAGCTTGTGAGAAATCACAGGCTCTTTTTTCTTTTACGCGAAAAATTCTCTTTATCTTATGGGATAAGGCCCAAACAAAGGAGAAGTACGATGGATATTTTGAAGAAGATCTGGAATACGAGCGTAACGGTTGGGCAGGTCATTGTGACCGCGGTGATCGGACTGACAATTGGTCTGGTCATCTGGGTTCTGGTGAGGCTGTTCCGGCCGTCGAAGAACTGAGGATTTAACGGAAACCGGTACACGAATTGATATTTAGCCTTATCTCAGAGAGCTTACGAGAAATCGTAGGCTCTTTTCTTTTTGCCAGACGCGAAAAATTCAGGATGCTTTATGGAAGACAGAGGGCTTACATTGAAAGGAGAAATTACTATGATGAAAGCTATCAAGAACTTTATGAACAAGCAGTGGACTTGGGGGACTTACTTCAAGCTGTGCGGCGTTGTATACGGACTGTATGTTGCAGTCATCGGTGCATATGTGGCATGGGCGAAGTGGCAGGAACACAAGGAACTGAAGAAAATTCAGAAAGCAAATCAGGAAGAGTACGAATTCTAAAACGATTCGCCCTCTGCCTTTTTTTTATTTTTTGAGCCATTGAAAGGAGATTCAAAATGGAGGACATTATGCACATTCGATCCGGGTTTCTGCGCAGGCTGATTTCGGCTGCGGCAGGAAAAGCAATCAAAAAGCAGGGGATCGACGCTGCTGTTCAGCTGAACGACCTGCGGGTGGACTACACCGACAAAACGAAAAACGTCCGCGTGCATCTGGACATTGACGCGGAAATGACGCAGGAAGCTCTGATTGATATTTTGAGCAAGGCCGGAGTGCTGTGAAAGGAGCAAGATCATGAAACTGAACAAAAAGATATTTTCATACATCAGCAAGCATGGAGCAACGATTCTGTCGGTTGCGGCCGCAGCGGGCGTCGTGCTGACTGCCGTGGAGACTGCAAAGGCGACCACGAAGGCACAGAGCCTGATCGACATGAACAAGGATGAGCCCATGACGAAGAAAGAAATCGTCAAGGACTGCTGGAAGTTCTACGTCCCGGCGGCAGTTGTTGGAGCAGGCACCATTGCGTGCATTCTTGGGTCGAACGGCCTGAACAAGAAAACGCAGGCCGAGCTGATGGCAGCATATGTGACGGTGCAGCAGACCTACAGTAATTATCGCAAGAAGGTTGCGGAGCAGGTGGGCGAGGAAGCTGAGAAAGATATTTGCAAAGAAACTCAGAAAGAAGTCCAAACGGTTGATGGTGATGTTGTGCGGTTGTTCTATGAGCCGAACGCAAAGAAATATTTTCATGCGACGTTGGCGCAGGTTCTTGAAGCAGCGTATAATTTCAACCGTGCGCTGGCAGTGGACGGTGGAGTGTCCCTGAATGACTGGTACAGCTTCCTGAAAACAGACGAACTGACGATTACGCCGGAGGGTGACCTGAAAGGGTGGTGTATCGACCAGCTCATCGATGATTGGGATTACTACTGGATGGAGTTCGAGTATGATAAGCAGACCACAGACGATGGATTGGAGTGCTACTACTACACGCCGTTCCTTGCCCCTGTGGACAACTGGCAGAACTATGAGCCTGACAAACCGTTCTGACGCGAAAAATACTGCCGCCATTATGAAGGAGGTGAGACAAATGAGTAAGAAACCGAATATTTGGAAGATTCTTGGCATGGCAGGAATGATATTTGGCTTTCTCGGCACAATGATGCAGGGATATGCTGAAGACAAGGAACTGGATGTCAAAATCGATGAAGCGGTTGACAAGAAACTCGCCGAGAGCAACAAGATTGAGGGGCAGTGATGCCTCTCTTTCTTTTAGCGATGACGCGAAAAAATCTCTCTGCATTATGGAAGAAAATCCACAAATTGAAAGGAGATTTTTATTATGTACGAATACGATTATGCATTCTGGAAGGAAATCGACAAACTGGCATGGAGTCAGTTGAAGTGGTGCACGAAAGTGTTGATCCGAACCCTTATGGGTCTGGCGATCACGCTTGCAATGCAGCCGGTTCGACTGTACGAGTATGCCCGGTGGCGTTGGTATAACCGGGAAGAAGCACGAATCGAGCGTGAATCAAATGAGCGTTTCCATAATTTGATGGAGACTGGACACATTTAAGTGTAAAGACGAGAGTCGTGGCGAAGGCTGCGGCTCTTTCTTTTATATTTTTGGAGGTATGAAAAATGAAACTCAAAGCACTGGCAAGCGCACTTCTGACAGGCGCAAAGAAACACAGCCCGGAACTTCTCGTAGGTTTGGGCATTGCGGGGGCTGCATCCAGCGTGATATTTGCAGTCAAGGCAACTCCGAAGGCCATGATTCTGCTCGATCAGAAGAAGCAGGAACTTGGTGTCGAGAAGCTTGACGCGAAGGAAATCATCAAGACGGCGGCACCGGTTTATATTCCGACCGCTGTTAGTTTTGGCGTGAGCGTGGCCTGCATCATTGGTGCCAGCAGCGTGAATGCACGCCGGAATGCTGCACTGACAGCCGCCTATACCCTGAGTGAAAGCACCCTGCGCACTTACCGTGACAAGGTGCTGGAAACGGTAGGCGAGGATAAGGAGCGCGAGATCCGGCAGGCAGTGGCGATTGAACAGCAGCAGAAGACACCGGAAACCCAGACTGTTGTCGTGAACGCTACAGCTGGCCAGCTCAGGTGCTTTGACTCGCTGAGCGGAAGATATTTTACGGCAACCAAAAACCAGATCGATAAGGCTGTCAATGAGTTCAACCGTCAGCTGCGGGATGATATGCGAATCAGCCTGAACGAATGGTACGACCTCATCGGCCTGGATCAGAACAAGCTTGGCGACATACTCGGCTGGGACATTGATCGCGGCTACATTGAAACTTGCTATGCTTCTCGGCTGGATGAGGAAGGTATGCCGTGTTTGGTCGTGAACTACGTCGAAGCTCCGCACTATATTGGCATCTGAGACGCGAAAAATTCACCCTGCTTTATGGAACCAGAAAGGTTCACATTAAGGATAAATCTTGAAAGGAGATTTTATTATGGACGAAATGAACAACATGAACGAGGTTACTACTGAGGAGACTTCTAACGAGATGGCTCCCGTGGTTACGGAGAACAATGAGGTGAAGACTGAGGAGAACAACTCCGGCATCAACACCTGGGCGGGCGTTGCCGCTGCTGTTGGTGTGTTGACGATCGGCGCAATTGGCGCTGGTATCGCAAAGCACAAGGCAAAGACAAAGACCGAACCCAAGGTTGAGAAGGAGAATAAGCCGAAGAAGCACTTTCATCTGCGTAAGCCGTGGGAGTTTACGGAAGACGAACCGGATGTGATCGAAGGAGAGTTCGATGACGTCACAGAGGAATCCGAAAAGGATAAGAAAGAGGACTAATGTGAAAGGTTCAGGCGAGAGCCGTGGAGAAATCTGCGGCTCTTACCTTTTTATTTTTTGAAGGGAGAAACCCCAATGGCCGAAATTAAATTACCCACAAACTCGATTGCTTCCGGCAATGCGGAAAAGCACGAAAAGAAGTTTGAAAAAGTGACCACCGGCAAGGTTGTTACCAAGGAGAAAAATGATATTCAGAAGGTAGCTTCGATGTTCATCGCCGAAGACCTGAAGACAGTGCGCGACCATATCGTCAAGGATGTGGCAGTGCCGAAACTTCAGGATTTCTTCGCCGACCTGATGATCGCTACCATCAATATGATTTTTCATGGCGATGACCGTCCGCGCAACAACTACAACAATTATGCACAGCCGAGCAGAGTGTCGTACAATCGATACGCCGACAACCGAAATTCCAACACGAATCGCCCGGTAGCGGCGCAGATCAACTATCAGGATGTGATTTTCTCGTCCCGCGGCGATGCAGACGAAGTGCTTGGCCAGATGATGGATGCGCTGGCAACCTATAGCTGTGTCTCTGTGGCAGACTTCTATGATCTGGTGGGCATGACCTCGAACTATACCGACAACAAGTATGGCTGGTATGAGCTACGCACTGCGTACATCCAGCCCGTAAGCGGAGGTTATGTCATTCGTCTGCCGAAACCTGTTGCTCTGAACAACTGAGAAAGGAAAGATATTTATGAAAATGAACGAAATGATGTCGAATGTCAGCCGCTTTGCTGCAAAGGCAAAGTTCAAGCTTGGCAAGCACAGCCCTGAGATTCTGATGGTCTGCGGTGCAGTCGGTGCTGTGACCAGCGCTGTCATGGCCTGCAAGGCGACCCTGAAGGTCAATGATATTCTGGCTGCTCATCAGTCAAGCGTGGCCACCATTCATGATGTGCAGGAAGGCAAAGTCGAGGTCAAGGAAGGTGTCGAGTACACCGAAGAGGATGCCAAGAAGGATCTGACCACGGTTTATGTCCAAACCGGTCTAAAGCTCGTGAAGCTGTATGCGCCGGCGGTCATCCTGGGCACGCTGTCTCTCGGCTGCATGGTGGGCTCGAACCACATCCTTCAGAAGCGTAATGCAGCACTGACTGCGGCATACGTTACGCTGGACAAGGCATTCAACGAGTACAAAGGCCGTGTGTCTGAGCGCTTTGGCGAGCGTGTGCAGCATGAGATCGAGCATGGCGTGAAGGCTGTCGAAGTGGAGTCCAAGGTCGTCAACGAAGATGGCACCGAGGAAGTGGTCAAGTCCTACATTGACGAGACGGATGGTGTGCACTCGCCCTATGACCTGCTGTTCGATGAAATGGTTGACAATTGGGAGCCTGACGCTCAGATCAACAAGAACTTCCTGAGTATGGTTCAGACCCACGCAAACAACCAGCTGCGCACTCGTGGCTATCTGTTCCTGAACGAGGTCTATCGAATGATCGGCAAGTACAACAATGGCCAGCAGATCTACAATCCGCAGGGTCAGATCGTCGGTTGGCTCTATGACCCGAACAATGAATCTCTGTCCAACTGCGTGAAGTTTGGTCTGGACAAGATGCAGGGCGACCGCTCCGTCGTGCTGCACTTCAACATCGACGGCCCCATCATTGACAAGATCTGATTGATATTTTAGGAGGATTCGCTATGACCAGAGTCGTAAGAACTTTGTCTTATGTGTTCGCTGCCATGGCCGGAGTCTGCTTCGTCTCTGGTCTGGCTGTCCTTTCTGAGTGAGGGATATTTGTATGAGCAGTTTGGAAAACATGTTCCTGTTTCTGGACTACCTGACCGATACCCAGCGAAAAAGACACATTGTTGGCGGTGTCCTGATGAGTGTCTCTCTCTTTTTCGGAGGGCTTGCATTCACTATGATGACCGTCAAAGAAGGAGATCCCAATGAAAAACTGGATTCGTGATATTTTACTGGTGAGCGCTGGCTTTGCGGCTGGCGCTTATTTCATGCATGTTCGGATGCGCGAGGAGTATCAGAAGTTTGCTGATGCTCAAATTGCAGATGTCCGTGAGCATTACAAGAAAAAAGAGCAGACCATCGATGAGCAGGTCAAGGCAGAAGCTCAGAAGCAGGCTGTTGATCTGATCTCAGGCCCATATCGTCAGGAAAGCGACCCGGAAAAGCCTGACAAAGCGCCCTTTGAGCCTATCGAGATCATCGAACCGGATGAGTTCGGCTGCGATGACGACTACGAGACCAGCTTCCTGACCCTGTTCGCGGATGGTGTGCTGGCATACGACAGTGACGGCAGCAAGGTGGATGACATTGAAGCGGTCGTCAGCCAGAAGGCACTGGATTCTATTGGCAAGTTTATGCCGGATGGTATCCATGTTCGCAACCATACCTATCACAAGGATTTCGAGGTGGTAAAGGCGCTCCAGAACTACGCGGATGTGTACCCGGAGCGGGAAGAGGAGGAGTATGACGATTGACGAGATGAAAGCTGACATCGAAAAAAGATATTTCGAATGGCTTTATGAGCTGGTTTGCGGAAAGTGGGAGCCGAGAAACCTCTCTTTCCGCAAGCTGCTTACTTTTCTGCATGGCACGCAGTTCGTTCCTGACAACGAGATGGACTGCAATCGTGCGGTAGACGGGGAAAATCTGCGCGGGCGTTTTGCTGCTGAATGCAATGATATTCCAGGTGCCATTCCCGAGAACAATGTATCGGTAACCTTCCAAGGTAAACCTTGCAGTATGCTTGAGATGATGGTGGCACTGGCTCTTCGCTGCGAGGAAACCATCATGGAAGATGCGGACATTGGTAACCGGACCGGGCAGTGGTTCTGGAGCATGATCGTCAGTCTTGGGCTGGCTTCCATGGACGACAACCGATTCCATCAGAGCCGGGCAGAGTTCGTGATCGAGCGCTTTCGCCGCAGAGACTATCAACCGAATGGTGCCGGCGGACTGTTTACATTGCAGAACCCGAAAGAAGACATGCGTACGCTGGACATCTGGTACCAGATGATGGCGTACCTGAATGAAAATGATATTTGAGGAGGACTTTACTATGGAAACCAACATTTACTATCAGCTCGCTCAGACCGAATGTGTTCTGGATCGCTGCAAGGCAAAGCTGTTCAAGAAGAACCTGATGCTGGCCGGTATGGCAGCCCTCGTTTACCTGTCTGCCAAGGCTCTGACCATGGAAGCCAAGAAAGTCATCGAGATCCAGAAGGAACGTGACGAGGCTGTTGAGGCCAAAGATGCTGCCGAAGAAGAACTGCGCAAGGCTCGGCAGAAGGAAAGTGAAAAGACCATCCATTGCGATGGCCATGCAACTCTGTCCAACGATTGATATTTACCTCGAAGAAAGGAGGAAATTGATTACCAATGATTGATTTCCTTTTCATTGCCCGCAGGACGGGTAAACACGGGGTGATTGAGATCTATCCCAAACTTATCATCAAGCATTCGAAGGATCTGATGATTCGAGGCGGGGACTTCTACGCAATCTGGCTGGAAGAACGTGGTCTATGGTCCACAGACGAGCAGGATGCACTTCAGCTCATCGATCGGGAGCTTGACAATTATGCAGAAACACATAAGGCGGACTTTGACAACTATCGGGTGCTGCACATGTGGGATGCAGAATCCGGCATGATTGATATTTGGCATCGGTACTGCCAGCGTCAGATGCGGGACTCATTTGTCATGCTCGACGAGAAATTGATATTCTCAAATACAGAAGTGAAAAAGGAAGATTATGCTACAAAGCGTCTTCCTTATCCGCTTGAACAGGGAAGCACCAAGGCATGGAATGAGCTGATGAGCGTTCTGTATGCACCGGACGAGCGGATGAAGATCGAGTGGGCCATCGGAGCAATCGTGAACGGTGATTCGAAGAAAATCCAGAAGTTTATGGTGATGTACGGTGCGCCGGGTACTGGTAAATCCACGGTCATCAATGTCATTCAGAAACTTTTTGCTGGATATTACTCGCCCTTCGATGCGAAAGTTCTGGGTTCATCCTCGAATGCATTTGCGCTGGAAGCCTTCAAAGCGAACCCTCTGATTGCAATTCAGCACGATGGTGACTTGTCCCGCATCGAAGATAACACCCGCATCAACTCGCTGGTCTCTCATGAGTCTATGACAGTTAACGAGAAGTTCAAGTCCGCCTATGAGAACCGCTTCAAATGTTTCCTCATTCTCGGTACCAACAACCCTGTGCGCATCACCAATGCAAAATCGGGTATCGTTCGGCGTCTGATCGATGTGGAGCCCACAGGCAATAAGGTGCCAGCTAAGAAGTACGAGAAACTGGTCTCTCAAATCGACTTTGAGCTTGGCGCAATTGCATGGTACTGCCGAAATGTCTACGAGAATAACAAGCATGCCTATGACGATTATATTCCCATTCGCATGTTGAGTGCTTCGAACGATATGTACAACTTCATGGAGGATAGCTACTACGTCTTCAAGAAAGAAGATGGTGTGTCCCTGCAGGTCGCTTGGGAGATGTATAAGAACTTCTGCACCAGCACGAATGTTCCGTACATGAGTTCCCGGCGCGTTTTCAAGGAAGAATTGATGAACTACTTCCGCGATTACAAGGAGCGTGTCAACACGGACAACGGCGAACGCATCCGAAGTTACTACAGCGGCTTCAAGACGGAAAAGTTCGAGAAGAAATCGGACTTTGGAACGCCTGTGCCCGAAAAGCCGGAATCTTGGATTGATTTCAAGGTTCAGCACTCTATCTTGGATGATATTTGCAAGGACTGTCCTGCTCAGTATGCCAAAGAAAATGGCACACCCACCGACTATTGGGAGAAAGTGCAGACAAAGCTGGTTGATCTTGATACAAGCAGGCTGCATTACGTCAAGGTGCCAGAGAACCACATCGTGATCGACTTTGATATTCCGGGAGAGGATGGAAAGAAGTCTTTTGAACGGAATCTCGAAGCCGCCAGCAAGTGGCCTAAGACCTATGCAGAACTGAGCAAATCCGGTGCGGGCATCCATCTGCATTATATTTACTCAGGGGATGCATCGAAGCTCAGCAGAATTTATGATGAGCATATCGAGGTCAAGGTCTTTACCGGGAAGAGCTCACTGCGGAGAAAGCTCTCCAAATGCAATGATATTCCGGTAGCGCCCATCAGCTCCGGTTTACCAATGAAGGGAGAAAAAATGGTTAGCACTGATCGCGTCCAAAGCGAGAGAGCGCTGCGAGTCCTCATCATGCGCAATCTCAACAAAGAAATTCATCCCTATACCAAACCGTCCATCGACTTCATCTACAAAATTCTTGAGGATGCCTATAACAGCGACCTCACCTATGATGTGGATGATATGCGCAACAGTATTCTTGGATTTGCTGCATCGAGCACGAATCAGGCGGATGCTTGCCTGAAAATCGTGTCCAAGATGCATTTTAAGTCCAAGGAGCCGACTGCAGCAGTAACTTATGAAGCGCCGATCGTTTTCTTCGATTGTGAGGTGTTTCCGAACCTGCTGCTGGTCAACTGGAAGTTTCAGAGCACGCCGGACAAAGAGGAACCAACAGTCTACCGGCTCATTAACCCGAGTGCAGATGATATTGCAAAACTCGCGCAGTATCGTTTGATTGGCTTCAATAACCGCAAGTATGATAACCACATTCTCTATGCCCGTATGATTGGGTGGTCTGTCGAGGCAATCTACAACCTGTCTCAGCAGATCATCAACGAACATACGGGCTTCTTTGGTGAGGCGTATAACTTCTCCTACACTGATATTTATGATTTCAGTGCCAAGAAGCAGAGCCTGAAGAAGTTCGAGATCGAGCTGGGCATCCACCATCAGGAACTTGGACTGCCTTGGGATCAGCCTGTGCCGGAAGAAAAGTGGGAAGAAGTTGCACGGTATTGCGACAACGATGTTCTGGCAACCGAAGCCGTGTTCAATGCTCGGCAGGCAGACTTCGTTGCCCGTGAAATTCTGGCAGATGTGGCAGGTATGACGGTCAACGACACTACCAACAGCCTTACTACCCGTATCATCTTCGGCAAGGAGAAGCATCCGAGACTGGTTTACACTGATCTCGCAACAGGTGAATCAGATGATCTGGTCGAGGTCGAGCCTGATATTCTCACTAAGAATACCTATCTCAATGCCTTTCCGGGCTATGAGTGGGTGCGCGGCGAGGATGGTCGAATGCACAACATGTTCCGTGGTACTGACTTGGGTTTGGGTGGCTACGTTTACGCTGAACCCGGTATGTACTGGAACGTGGCGCTGTTGGACGTTGCATCGCTGCATCCGCATTCTGCTGTGGCGCTCAACTACTTTGGTGAGTATACCAAGAACTTCAACGACCTGATGGATGTTCGTATCTACGTCAAACACAAGGAATACGACAAGGCAAAGAAGCTCTTCAACGGCAAGTTGGCCAAGTATCTGGACGACCCGAAGCAGGCAAAGGCGTTGTCTCAGGCTCTGAAAATTGCCATTAACTCGGTGTACGGCTTGACTTCGGCGACCTTCGATAACCCGTTCCGCAATCCTAAGAATGGCAACAACATCGTTGCTCTGCGCGGCGCTTTGTTCATGCGTACTTTGCAGGATGAGGTGCAACAGCGCGGCTTTACGGTGGCTCACATCAAGACAGATTCTATCAAGATCCCCGATGCAACACCGGAGATCATCGACTTTTGCATGAAGTTTGCCGAGAAGTACGGCTATACCTTCGAACACGAGGCCACCTACGAGAAGATGTGCCTGGTGAACGATGCAGTGTACATTGCTCGGTATCTGGATTCAGACCAGTGTCAGACACAGTACGGCTATACTCCCGAGAAGAATGGTGAGCACAGCAGGGAATGGACAGCAACAGGCACCCAGTTCCAGATTCCGTATGTGTTCAAAACTCTGTTCTCGCATGAGCCGATTGTGTTTGCAGATCTGTGCCAGACGAAGACCGTCTCCAAGGGCGCAATCTATCTGGATAAGAACGAAGACCTGCCGGAAGGCGAGCACAACTACATCTTTGTTGGCCGTGTCGGTTCGTTCTGCCCCATAAAACCCGGATGCGGTGGTGCTGTGCTGTTGCGTGAATCCGGCATCAACGATGCTGGAGAGAAAACCTATGCGGCAGTCGGCGGTTCAAAAGGCTATCGCTGGCTCGAAAGTGAGATGGTTCACGAACTGCGGATGGAAGATAACATTGACCGTTCGTACTTCGACAAGATGGTGGATGACGCAGCCGATGCCATCTCCAAGTACGGCGATTTTGAGTGGTTTGTGGCCGATGATGCTGGTGAGCCGCCCTGGCAGAAACCTGATATGCCTTGGAATGATGTTCAGGACGAAGCTGCAAGAAATTATGACGTGAGGTGAAATAAATAATGGACCCAATTGTAAGAGCAATGCGCGATCAGCTTTATATCGACATGAATCGTAAATTAGGGCTTCCTCAGACGGACGACTTCTTTCTGTCCTCTGTGGAGCAGGCCGAGAAGAATGATCTTGTGCTGTTCGGTATGTGCCGCGTCAGCATCCGCAAGGTCATCTTCAACGACCCGGCAACTGTTGTCCTGTGGTCAGATGGCACGAAGACTGTTGTGAAGTGCGGCCCTGAGGACAGCTACGACATGGAGAAGGGTCTTGCCATGGCCATTGTGAAGAAGATGGCCGGCAATGATAACCGCTTCCATAAGGTCTTCAAGCAATACCCCAAGAAGAAAAAGAAGGTGCCGGGTTCGGTCGGCGCAATTAGCGATATGATGGCCGGTCTGAATCAGGCTGCGGCAATCACGACCAAGACCGTACATGAGCTTGCCCATATGGCAGCCAGCAAGGCTGAACGTGGAGAGTAAAAGAAAAGCCACACATTATAAATAAGGTAAGGAGACTTATATTTATGTACCAGAAACGTCAGAAAGTCAATATTGACGACACGAGATTCATTTACACTACCAACTTTTCCGGTGATCCTGCCCGTGACCGTTTTGGCTCGGACAAGCGCCGTGTCAACATCGTGATTCCTACCGTTGAGCAGGCCATGGACATGAAGGCGATGGGAATCAACGTCAAGGAGACTCATCAGAACCCCAACTATACCTATGACGAACCGTTTGTACCGACCTATTATGTCCCGGTCACCGTCAATGTGGACTCCAAGTGGCCACCGCATGTTTACTGGATCACCCTGCAGGGCAAGCGTCTGCTGTGCACGCCGGAGACCATCGGCCAGCTAGACTTTATCCGTGTCAAGAATGTCTGTTGTCAGGCAAACCTTGTTGAGAAGCGCAACGCCCCCGGTGAGTACACCTTGTACGCAGATGTGATGTATGTGGAGCAGGCCCCCGACAACGATCCGTATGCAGACCGCTATGCCCAGATGGCCGAGCCCGATGATCCGAACGAGATTCCGTTCTAATCGATATTTCCGAGTGCCGGGGTCAGTCCTCGGTTGAATGCTCCAGCCGGTGAGTGCCCACGTCGCAAATGGCGTTCTCAGAGGAAACAGCTTGGTTTTATATTTCGGGAGAGCTTGTGGTGTAGCGCAGGCTCTCTTTTATTTTGGGTCAGTAGCTTAGTCAGGTTAAAAGCCGGCAGCTCATAACTGCTTGATCGCGGGTTCAAATCCTGCCTGACCCACCATGGCGAAATGCCTGATATTTAAAATAAAGGAGAAATGAACTATGAAGGAATCTATTACTTGCTCAATGTGCGGAAAATTTGTTCGCAATCCAGCAAATGGACAAATCTACTGTAAAAAGTGCGCTGAATGGGTAAATAAAAACAACCGGGATGCCATTAACGCCAAACGAAAAAGCAAAAAGAAGGAGAACAAGAAGCCTTCATTGTCAGAAATTATGCATGAAGCTACCAAAGAGGGACTGCAGTATGCGGCATATTGCAGGAAACACGGATTATATTGATCCGCTAACGCGAAAAAATCCTGCTGCTTTATGGAAGGACAAAGATGTCGATCCAGAAAGGAAGAAACATTATGAGCAAGAAAGACAAGAGAATCTATGACAGAGGATACGTTGATGCTGCGGATAAGATTCGCGTGTTTATCGAAAGCAGAGCAAAAGTCATGTTTGTAGAACATGAGTATGCATCGAGTGAGACGGCACGCGCTGCTTACCGCAATGCAATTCAACGTGTTCGTTGCTGGAATATGGTTCGGGCGATAGTCTCGAAAGGCGAACTTTTCCTGATTCGGAAAGATATTTAGTTGGCAGAGAGCTGCAGAGAAATCTGTGGCTCTTTTCTTTTTATGGAGGTGCTGGCATGGCATACAGATACCGCGTCTGGAAGGTGTTTGAGTATCAGGGCAAAGAGATATTCGCGTACACTTTGCCGGATGAGTCTCCTGAGGAAGAAGATGCAACACGCAGGCTGCTTGCGTATGAGCGGCGCTGTCAGATTAACTCAATTCATGTGCATAAGGAAATGAGGCGAACGTTTTGTCCGGAGTAAAACTCTATGACTACCAGCTTGATGCAGTCAACCGAATGAAAAATGGCTGCATCTTGTGCGGTGGTGTGGGTAGTGGTAAGAGCCGAACCGGATTGGCGTACTACTACATTAAAAATGGCGGAAAGGTCAATACCAAGCGATATGTAAAGATGCACGACCCTCCACAGGATTTGTATATTATCACGACCGCCCGAAAGCGTGACACTCTCGAGTGGGAAGAAGAGATGATCCCATTCATGCTGACCACAGATGAGAAAGTGGCGATGTATCATCATAAGGTCGTGGTGGATTCCTGGAACAATGTTCAGAAGTATATCGGTGTAAAAGATGCCTTCTTTATATTTGATGAGCAACGTGTCGTGGGAGATGGGCAATGGGTCAGGTCGTTTCTGAAAATCACGAAGGAAAACGACTGGATTTTGCTCAGTGCTACACCAGGTGACTGCTGGACGGATTATATTCCGGTGTTCGTCGCAAATGGGTTCTATAAGAATCGTACACAATTTAGAAACGAACATATCGTCTACTCGAGGTTCTCTAAATTCCCCAAAATTGACCGGTATATCAACACTGGCAGACTGGTACGGCTGCGTGACCGGATTCTCGTAGATATGGATTTCAAGCGACCTACGATACCGCATCATGAGACAGTCTATGTGAATTTTGACAAGGCGAAGTACAAGGAAATTCATAAGTCCCGCTGGAATCCTTATGAGAATAGACCTATCGAAACTGCGAGCGAGTTTTGTTACTTACTGCGGAAACTCGTGAACACAGACCTGAGCAGACAGCAGGAAGTGCTTGATATTTGCACGACGCATCCGAGAGTCATCATCTTCTACAATTTTGACTATGAACTTGATATTCTCATGAACCTGCCCTATGACGCAGGTGTTAAAGTTGCTCAGTGGAATGGTCATAAGCATCAACCAATACCGGACGGGAAACAGTGGGTGTATTTGGTTCAGTACAATGCCGGTGCCGAGGGGTGGAACTGCATCAAAACGGATACCATTATATTTTACTCCCAGAACTACTCGTACAAAGTCATGGAACAGGCTTCTGGGCGTATTGATCGGCTGAACACACCGTATACAGATCTTTGGTTTTATCATTTGAAGTCAAGAGCAGGCATTGATTTGGCGATTGGACGTGCTCTGAATGACAAAAAGAAATTCAATGAGAGAAAATTTTATGGAGCGTGATAGTTATGCGAGCAACAGCAAAAGACCTTGCATTTTCTGTGGTTGACATCTTTGAGGATCTGCTGGACGAGAAGGATATGAAGATTCCTTGCGCGGATGCTCATGAAGAAGAGGATAGGCACGACCACGAAAACACGGCAAAAATCTATGGTACAGAATATTGGTATTTGGTTGACCGTATCGAAGAACTTCTGAAGAGGGAGATGCAAATCAATGTGTAACCCATCGAAAAAGACGATTAAGAAGATTGAGAGGATGCTGGAAAGCAGGTGCAAGAAAGTCAACAGGTTCGAGCAGGTTTATCAAGGTTCTACAACTGCGAACTATATAAACAAGGAGCCGACAGAGCTAGGTTTTCAGGGTGTTCTGCAGATTCGGGGTCGCGGGCAATTCCTCGGCGCAGAACTTATGAAAAAGCGGGAAGATACCTATACATACGGCTGGTTTTACATTCGCTCGCCTGAGCAGATTTGGGGGATTTTGAAATGACGGACGAAGATAATCTCATTACTTATATGAGGATGGTAGCAGAATATGCCAAGACTGATCCGATGGCAAATGCTATTGTTACGCGCTGTGGAGTTGATGATGAGTTCACTACATTCATGGCTGCGCTTTTCAAGGCGCTCGAGTTACAACGAAAAATTTCAAAGGAGAACAAAAATGATTAAAGATTCTGGAAATCGCACGGAGTTTGAAACCGGTGCCAAGCGTGACATGCACGCAGGGAAGGGCAGGATGGATCTTCTGCCCTGGTACGGCATTATGGAAGTCAGCAAGCATTGCGAGGAGGGTGCTCTGAAATACGGCGAGCATAATGTGGACAAGGGTATCCCTCTGCATTCGCTGCTGGACAGTGCTGCGCGGCATCTGGCCAAGTATATGGTCGGTATGGACGATGAAGACCACCTGCGCGCTGCCTGCTGGAACCTGCTCTGGGCTTTGAACCAGCGCCAGACCCACCCGGAGCTGGATGATAGGTTTGCGGTAAAGGCGAAAAAAGAACAGAAACAAGTTCTTAAAGGCGTAATTGAGTGCCCTAGCTGTGGTCAAGTTCTCGTTTGGCCGGAAGGGCATATTCGCGATGGTGTTCAATTTCGAGTGGATGTTTCGGGCGAGAAGATTCAGTTGAAATGTGATACCTGCGGCGATGCGATTATCATTCCTAAGGATTCTGTTTCTGATGAGCGACTGGAGGTGAAATCCGATGAATGACTGGATGCGCGAAGTAGACTATGCGACCTACTGCCAGAAGTGCAAGAACTTCAAGGTGCTGGAAACGGACGAACCTTGCAACGAGTGTCTTACGGAGTGTGCGAGAGAAGGCAGCATAAAGCCGGTGAAGTTTGAGGAGAAGACGCGAAAATAACAAGCTCCTTTATGGAGGTGATTAACAATGGAACGTTTCCAGAAACAAATATTAGACGAAAACGATTATATACCAATGGAAAAAGCTGCAAATGTTGTAAGAACTATAGTAAAGGTGGTTCTTATGCCGATTGCATTTTTGGTGGCATGTGCGATTGCAGTCTATAAATGGACATGGGAAACCATCGGTTGGTAATCCGTAGAATTGGGCCGTGGAGAAATCTGCGGCTCTTTATTTTATTCACTTACAAATCAGCTTGGAGGTTGAATATTATGGACGAAATCAAATTCCCTTATGGTTCTGTTCCGGTAAGAGTGGCCGCAAAAGTGTACGGACGTGACCCTGCATGGGTTCGTGCGGGTATTATCTCGGGCTGGTTACCAATCGGAGAGGCAACCCGAAATGGCGTCAGGATTACGGACATCAATCAAATCTCATCAAAATATGGACGAATCAACTATTATATCTCGCCGAAACTTTTGCATGAGCAGACGGGCTACCTCTGGGATGGCAAGAAGTAAAAACATGGAGGTGATGTAAACATGCTGAGCAGACTTTATACCATTACTAGAAAACTGATCAAAAAGATATTCTCCATTGAGCCGATTCCCACGACTGTCAACACGCTGCGAGAGGCTTTGCGTGATCTGGAGGTGGCTCGAAACCACTTTGAGAACTGCGACCCGGAGTTCGTCACGGCAGCCATCTTTGAGCTGAATGCGGCAGAGTGCCGGGTAGATGCTGCGAGGAGGTGTGTGAGGTGACGACATTTTATTTTTCAGCCTATAAATGCAGTTTATGCGAGCAGAAATTCAATGACGGCCTCTGCTATGTGGGTTTAGCGGATGCTTTAAATCATGTACCTGAACTGAAAAGATTTGAGCCGGTTCATCATTGTGAAAATGGGAATATCGGCTTTGGAAAGTTCGCAGGTTTTGAAAGGGTTGATGAGCATGATTGATATTTGGCACAAGCTCGGTGTGTTCTTCGGCAGAGTGCTGGCAACGACCATTGTGCTTTGCTCGTGGACTGTGATTATTGCATTCACGCTGAAGGTGCTGTGGTTTATATGGTTTAGGATTTTGTTGTGAAATAAAAAAATCCTCTGCCGGAGTTTGACTTCTGACAGAGGAACGCGAAATATTCTTTGTGCTTTATGGGATGATTAGTCTCAAAATTATATTTTGGAGGTATGAACTCATGAAGAAAGAAACAAAGAATTTGGTTGCGTGGTGCATGCAGAGCTATGGAAAGCTGGCCATTGGCATAATTCTATCCGGTGCCGGAACAATATTGGCACTGAATGGAGCTCATGCTGCTGGCGGGCAGGAAGCTGTTCTGGGTATGTACGCAACGGATCCTGACGCGACTCAAAAGACTCTTGATATGTTTGTTGAGAACACTAATCAATAAAAAATGCTGGACTGCGGAGAAATCTGCGGCTCCTTTTATTTTTATAAGGAGAATTACCATGGAAAAGAAAAATGACAAAAAGTTCAACTGGAAGAAAGTTGCAATGGTCGGGGGCGTGTTCCTGCTTGGAACCGCTGTTGGTGCTATCGGGGGAGAAAAAATCCTGTCTGCCATCAGCAGGGACGACGACACTCATTTCGGAATGTATGTGTTTAAGATAACAGACCGCAGTGCACTGATCCGCTTCACGACAACAAGTCCTAAAACGGGAAGAAAACTTCATGCACGGTTTACGGAAGCCGGGGCATTAGAGCTACTTGAAGAACTCAAAAAGACATTGAATGAGCTTGGAGTTGTGGTGGATATATAAAATGCTCTGAGGCCCTTGAAAGACTATTTTTCGTTGATGATTCTGGAAATTTTGGACTGCGAATAGCCGGTGGCATCTGCAAGTTCCTGTTGAGTCGCACCATTTCGGTAGGCTTCTTTAATCTGCTGCTTTATTTCGGCATAAGGTCTACTCATGTCAATATAGCAAGCTCTACCCATCACACAGCCAGTAGGAGTGTCAATTCTAGTTGCGGACTTGCCTGCACCATTTCCAACACGTCTTACACAAGCACCAGTTCGTTTATTTGGCGCTTGATGAATTCTCATGCTTGTTTCAGTCAAGGTAGAGCCCATAAATTTTGTAAGATCGAAACTCATTTGACGTTCCTCCTTATTTCTTTCTCAGAACATTGGAAACAGTAGCTTGGGAGATATTCAGAATAGCTGCAATATCCTGTTGTGTGTGTTTGTTACGGCTTAATTCCTTGATAACCTCATTTCTTTGAGCGATAGAAGTTATTTTAGGAAGGAGTTCAGCCGCCTGAATTACAACACCGGACTTTGTGACGGTTTTGAATAACACGCTGCCATCATCGAAAACAGCTCTGGCAACTTTGGTGCCAGTTCGCTTGTTCTCATTAAAGGCAAGTGAGAGAAGATTCGCGGTCTTTTTTCCGGCTTTGTTCCAGTCAAGTGAGGTGAATACTTTCATCAGATTTGAGCTCATGTTATCCCTCTTCAAAATATTAGATTGATAATAGTATATTATCAAATTGATATTTTGTCAAGAGCTTTTAGAAAGGGAAATAACGCAATGCCTATAAATCTTTTAAATGCATTCAACTCTAAGGATTTCAAAAATACAGGAAAGAAAGCGGCTGAACTTGTTGAGTTGACTTTTAAGATCAATCCCACATCTGGTGTGAGGTTTGCAAGAGCAGTCTTTGAAGATGGTTCGGCCTTGGTGAAGCAAGTGACAGAAGATACCATAAATAAAAATATGATGCAATTTCCTAAAATTACATCCATTCCGCAGAGAACCGAAATCATTAAAGAACTCAATAAGGAATACACACAGCAGGACATCGCGGCTATCTTAGATGTTTCTCAGGCAACGGTGTCCGCCGCAATTCATATCGTGAATAGAAAGGAAAACCATCATGAAAATCATTGAACCTAAGTACGAAATCCTCACTGAAATCTCGGAGGGTGGCATCAAAGAACTGCAGCAGATCGAGCGAGTGGCCCGTGTCTGCTATAAGAGCGAGGATAAGATCGTCCCGGATGGCTCATCGGCGAAGAAGCTGGTGGGCTTTCTTGTTAAGCAGGGGCATGAGGCTATGCTGGAGCACTCCCAGCTGTCTGTGCTGTTCACCTGTGACCGCGGCGTGGCGAATGAGTTGGTGCGGCACCGCATTGCATCCTTCGCGCAAGAGAGCACACGTTACTGCAACTATGCGGGGGAGAAGTTTGGCGGAGAACTGAGCTTTATTATGCCGTTTTACCTTGAGAGCGGGAAGATGCCGTATATCACATGGCTTGATGATTGCATGGCTGCAGAGGCGGCGTATAAGCGTCTTATTGAAGAGGGATACCGTCCCGAACAGGCTCGCTGCGTGCTGCCCCTCTGCCTGAAAACCGAAATCGTGGTGACAGCCAACTACCGTGAGTGGCGCAACATCTTCAAGCTGCGTACTCCTGTGGCGGCCCATCCTCAGATGCGTGAGCTGATGTGCCCGCTGCTGCTCGAACTGCAGAAAAAGATCCCGGTGGTCTTTGATGATATTTACACGTTCTGGCCGAAGGATGACCAGACACGGAAAGGCTGTGCAGTGAAGTGAGAAGATTTTTACTTGCTGCTCTGATGTGCTGCCTGTATATGCACGCTTTATCGATGGGCTTCAAGATTGGCGTTCGCACAAGACGGGCAGGTAAACTCGTACATGTAACTGTGCCGGGAAAGGATATTCTGAAAAGTGTACTTGTTCTCGGATGTGGTGTGATTACGGCGTTTACCATTCGGCTGTGAAGGAGGTGATTTGGTGAGACCTATGACACGCGACTTTTTGAGGTCATTTAATATTGGACCATGGTTGATTGGATTCAATATGCTTGGTGATGCGATCGATGATGCTGCGGATAACCAGCGTTCAGGCGGTTTGATCGGGTGCTATAATCGACTCAGCTACAAATACGGTCGAGACAAGAAGCAGTTGGAAGGCGATATCCGCAGGGCTATTGGAATTGCGTGGCGTGATCAGTGCCCTGTCATGGAAAAAGTGATGGGCAGACCGCTTAACATACCGCCTTCCCCGAAGGATTTTATCTATGTTTCGGCCGAATATTTGAATCAGATTGAGGAAGAGGAGATGATGAACTGATGAAAATCGGCATTGACAGCAGCTAGAATTTGTCAGAAAAGAGGCGTTGGCGAATCGTTCAACGTCTTTTTTCTTTGCCCACTTTTGAAATTCGTGCCCACTTTTTTCTGGGCAAAGGGGCGAAAAATCTGTGGAATTCTATTCTAGATTAGAAAATCGGCTGTTTTGTTCACAAAATTTTCGCAATTTCTGGCCATTTGCCCACTTTCTGCCCACTTTTAAAATCAAAAGTGGGCACGGATTTTGGAGAAAATATTGCGTAAATACGTTGTATTTTTAATGAAAAATGCCTTCCTGCCCAAAAACCCACTTTTATTTCTATTTACACTATAAAAAAATAAAAATATTATATATAGTTAAGAGAAAAAAGTGGGCAAGTGGGCAGAGACCAAAATTCACGAAAAGTTCAAGGCAGAAAAACTTGTAAGAACCCAACCAGCGCTGTATACTCGAGATAACCGTTGTACACACCGATTAGATGCTTATGAGGTAATAAAGATGGCTTATACGAACCGCTTTATCAATGACGATGGCTTTGAAGAATGGACCACTACAGATGCTGCCGGAAACCCTGTGACCTGCTATGCAAACGAGTTCGTGGAACTGCATACGAAGATTCCCGTGTGCGAGTGCGGCAGGCCGATGACCGAAGAGGTGCAGGGCTACTGGACTTGCAGAAAGTGTGACATCACAAAGACAGAAGATGAGATCAATCATCCGATTAAGCTGGATGAGTATGAGTCATCGAACCTTGAACTGAGCGAAGACTACGGAAAATTCGAATACGATGATGGTCGGATGCTGGAAGCTGGAGTACCGGACTGGTACCTGTTCTTCTGTCAGCATCGAGCATAATGCTGTTTTAGAGGAAGAGCTGCAGAGAAATCTGTGGCTCTTTTTCTTTTGCAGTAAAAATCCGTTTTTATCCGTTTTCGTCCGCTTTTATCGCTTTTTATCCGTTTTTATCCGCGCGTAAAATACTGTCCCTTTTATGGAGAGGAGAGAGTGCGTCCCAAACGTGCTGCTCCTCTTTCTTTTTGGAGGAGATTTTATGCTGGAAAACAAATTCAAGACAAACCTGGTAAGAGAACTCAGAGAACGCTTCCCGGGCTGCATTGTCCTGCACATCGACCCGAATGAGATTCAGGGTATTCCTGATCTCCTGGTTTTGTACAGAGACCGATGGGCAGCTCTTGAAGGCAAGCGCTCTTTGAATGCACCTCATCGACCGAATCAGGATTACTATGTGAACTTGATGAATCAGATGAGCTATGCTGCGTTCATTTGCCCGGAAAATAAGGAGGAGATTCTGAATGACCTTCAACGATCATTCGCGTCTGAGAGGACAACACGCTTTTCTCAGCGCTAGTAAGTACAACTGGATCAATTATGATCCTGACAAACTTGCTGTTGTTTATACCAATTTCATGGCCACGCAGAAAGGCACTGAACTGCATGAGTTTGCAGCAAAGTGCATCGAGCTTGGCCAGAAACTTCCCCGTTCGAAGAAAACGCTGAACAATTACGTCAACGATGCCATTGGCTTCCGCATGACACCTGAGCAGGTCTTGTACTATTCCGACAATTGCTTCGGCACGGCAGACTCAATCTGCTTCCGAGATAATATGCTCAGAATCCACGACCTGAAGACCGGCGCTATTCCCGCACACATGGAACAGCTGCTTGTTTATGATGCGCTGTTCTGTCTCGAGTATCGAATTGACCCTGAAAAGATTCAGATCGAGAATCGTATCTACCAGTCCGATGATATTCTCATCGCAAATCCTGGCCCGGATGACATTAACCCGATCATGAAGAAAATCAAAGAGTTTGATCCGATCATTGCAAAGCTGAGAATGGGAGTGTGCTGATATGATGAACCCGGTTGAGAAAGATTTGAAGAGCTACTTTGGCCTTGAATATGGTGGGGAGGATGACATTCTTGAGCATTACGGCACCAAACGTCATTCTGGTCGTTATCCGTGGGGCAGTGGCGAAATGCCCTATCAGCACTCTGGCGACTTCTTGTCCCGTGTGGAACAGCTGAAGAAAAAGGGTATGACAGAAGGCGAGATTCTCGCTGAAATAAACAAGACGCTGCCAAAGGAGTATCAGCTCGGTGCCACGGAATTCCGCGTGGCGAGAACCAAGGCTGGTCATGACCGTAAAGCTCAGCAGTGGGATGATATTCAGAAGTTGAAGAAGGAAAACCCTGACATGGGTTGGACTGAAATCGGCCAGAAGCTTGGTCTTCCTGAATCCACGGTTCGCTCCATGTACAAAAACGGCGTTGGTACCAAGACTGACCAGGCTGAAAAGATCGCCGAAACTCTGAAAAAGGAAGTTGACAAGAAGGGCATGATTGATGTGTCTGAGGGCACGAATCTGACCCTCGGTGTATCGGAAGGTAAGATGGATGAAGCCATTTATATTCTGGAAGCAGAGCATGGCTATAAGCGCTATGGCGTTGGCATCAAACAGCCCACTAATTTCCGTCAGCAGACCAATATCACTGTTCTGGCAAAACCGGAATATGACCAGAGTTATGCCTATAAGCATCAGGGCGATATTCAGTCTCTGGGCGATTATCATTCTGATGATGGCGGCAGTTCATTTCGCCAATTGCAGCCTCCCTCAAGTTTAGACTCGAAGCGCGTCGCCGTACGCTATGGCGATGAAGGTGGCCTTGCAAAGGATGGCGTCATGGAGATTCGCCGTGGCGTTGCCGATCTGGATTTGGGTAACTCGCATTATGCTCAGGTTCGTATCATGGTGGACAACAGTCACTATCTGAAAGGTATGGCTATGTATTCCGACAATATGCCGGATGGCGTGGACATTGTGTTCAATACGAACAAACCTTCCGGCACGCCGAAGATGAAGGTCTTCAAGGAAATCAAGAATGACCCGGGCAATCCGTTCGGTGCAGCTATTACTGCCGAAGGCCAGAGCACTTATGTCGGCAAAGATGGCAAAGAGCATCTTTCTCCCATCAACAAACTGAAATGGGAAGGCGACTGGGATGATATGTCCAAGAGTGTTTCGTCTCAGTTTCTGTCCAAGCAGCCTCTGCCGCTGATTAAGAAGCAGCTTGATCTCACCATGGCCGATTACAAGGCTGAGTACGACGAGATCATGCACTACACGAACCCGACCGTCAAGAAAAAGATGCTGATGGACTTCGCTGAAAAGTGTGATGGCACGTCCATGACGCTGAAGGCATCCGCATTTCCCGGTCAGGCAACGAAGGTCATCCTTCCGCTGGACAAGATCAAGGAGACCGAAGCTTATTGCCCTACATATGAGAATGGCACTCAGCTTGCACTGGTTCGCTATCCTCATGCGGGCACCTTTGAGATTCCCATTGTCACAGTGAACAATAAGAATGCCAGCGGTAAGAACAATCTCGGCAATGTTCGGGATGCAATCGGCATCAGTTCCAAGGTTGCTGAGCGTCTGTCAGGTGCGGACTTTGACGGTGACACCGTTATGGCCATTCCCATGAGTGACAAGGTGCGTATCAACTCCACTGATCCGCTGCCTGGTCTGAAAGGCTTTGACCCGAAGACTTCTTATGCTGTTCCCGAAGGCAATCCCAACAACGTGCGCCTGATGAAGAAGGATGAGAAGCAGAAAGAGATGGGCATCATCTCGAACCTCATCACAGACATGACTCTGCGCGGAGCACCACCTGAAGATCTGGAACGTGCAGTGCGCCATTCCATGGTCGTTATCGATGCTGAGAAGCACAAGCTGGACTACAAGCGTTCTGAGAAAGAGAACGGTATCCAGGAGCTGAAGCGCAAGTACCAGAAGAGAGAAATCACAGATGAAAAGGGCAATGTGGTGGATACAAAGTACGGCGGTGCATCCACCCTCTTGTCCCGGCGTAAGCAGACCGTTCGCATCCCTGAACGTCGTGGCAGCGTCCGCATTGATAAAGAGACGGGCGAACCTATCTATAAGGAGAGTGGCCGTGTCTATAAAGACAAACAGGGGAAGGAACATCGTGCAGAAACTGAGGTTAGTTTGATTTCGGTAACGAATGACGCGCGTACGCTTATGTCCTCAAAGTCTGGAACCCCGCAGGAAGTATTGTATGCAAACTTTTCCAACTCTCTGAAGGCACTGGCCAACAAGGCACGCAAGGAATCAGTCAACATGAAGGGCATCCAGCGTGACCCGGCAGCAGCCAAGGAGTACGCAGCCGAAGTAGCATCTCTGAACCAGAAGTATCAGGCTGTTCTGGCTAACAAGCCGAAAGAGCGCCGTGCCATGATCATCGCAAACTCCAAAATCAAGGCAATTGTCGAAGCTCGTGGTCTGGACTACAACAATAAGGACGATAAGAAAGAAATCAAGAAGATCTCAAGCGTTGAAATGCAGCGTGCCCGTGAGCAGGTCGGAGCCAACAGCAGTAAGACCAAGATCATCTTCAGTGATCGTGAATGGGAAGCTGTTCAGAAGCATGCAATTTCCGATTCGCTGCTGACAAAGTTCTTGAATTCTTCTGATTCAACTGAAATCGTCAAGCGCGCAATGCCAAAACCGACAACAACGCTTTCAGCAGCAAAGGTGGCCAAAGCTAAAGCAATGCTCGCTACATACACATATGACAAGATTGCAGAGGCTCTTGGCGTTCCAGTGTCCACGATTTACGATGTACTGAACAAATAAGGTCGAAAGGAAGAGAAAATTATGGTTCGTTGTTTCATTACTACGGTCGATAATCCTTACGATCCGCACGACCAGTTCGATCAGTGGTATCGTTTTGACTGTGACCATGGCTATAACTCCTGCGGGCTCCTCGCACGGCTCGCATACACCTCGGATCAGCTGTCTGATAACGAAAATGCTTATGAAATTGAGCTTGCAATCGATCAGATCATCAAAGCTGATCCTTTGAACCTGTACCGGAAGGTCAAAAAGAACCTCCCCGACAGTGAAAACGGCGACAACGCTGCTTAAACAGAACGTTTAGACAGGGGGAGGGGGTCTGAAAAATCCACCCCCTCCCTAAATCGCGCCGGTCTTTGATATTTCCCCGGGGGTAAAATTGATATTTGGGCTTTGGGTGTAGCCTTGGCTCGGGTGTTGATTTTTCCGAATAAAGTGCACAACCATAAATAAAAACCAGCCCTGCGTTGATACCGCAAGACTGGCTTCTCTATTACTATCAGCAGCGGGCGGCTCTGATAGCGGCTGCTTCTTTTTCGGCAGCTTTGAACATATCGCTCTCCATGAAGAGGGTGAGCGCATTCGCAATGCCATCGAAGTTTACCTCGGGTACTGCGAAAAGATTCTGGAAGGACTCCAGCAACTTGTTGGAAGAGGACTTTTCGACAGCACCTCTTCTGAACTTTTTGAACTTGTTGTTCGTCATTTGATTTACCTCCGTTCTGTGTTCAGTTATTTTCTTTCATCGAACTTTCCGTCGATGGTTATTTGCAACATGAGTATAACTGATGAGTTTGGTTTTGTCAAATGACGATTCGAACTAAATTTGGTTGTGTACATTGTCTCCGATTTGGACTGTAATCCAAGAATCATCAACAATTGTCTGATAATTCGAGGTGAGCTCCAATCGGAGGCTTTTGTAAGGGCTTATGGGATAGTGTTCTGACACCTCCTTTCAAATGGTTTGCTCTACGGCATGAAAATTTCTCCTTTACCTTCATGAAAACATCATCATAGACAGCTCCCATAAGCCTTTACAAAAGCCAAATACAAATCAAAATGCGTTCAAAAGTGCCATGATTCTCGCCGGAAGTGTGAGCGAAAGGGCACAAAGAACGCTTAAACTATTGCAAAACGAAGCAAAACTCACCCGAAAGGAATGAAAACTCATGAAGACAAAGAAGGTCTCATCTGGCGAGGATGTCGGAATGCGGCCGGCATTGTCTCCAGAAGCGAGAGAAAACCAGATGATCTCTCTGGCGATGGATCTGGTGGAAAGACGCCTGAGGGAAGGCACTGCTTCCTCGGCAGAGACGACCCATTTTCTGAAACTGGCCACGTTCAAGTCGGAACTGGAAAAAGAAAAGCTGGAAGAAGAAAACAAGCTGCTGCGGGCAAAGACCGAGGCATTGCAGGCGGCGAAGAACACCGAAGAAATGTATGCCGAAGCCATCAAGGCTATGCGAGTGTACAACGGACAGGATGAAGAAGAGTATGACATGGAATGATTTGATGGTGCTTATAGCACTGGTTTGCATTTTAGCCGGAACCGGATTGTGCCGATTTCTTGGTGCGATCGTGCTGAATGTAGCTGCAGTGATGGCTGCCATTGCATGGCACAACGGAGCGCTATGAAGCGATACAGTGAACTGATCCGTCTGCAAACCTTTGAAGACCGGTTCCATTATTTGCAGCTGCAAGGGAAAGTTGGATTTGATACCTTCGGGTTTGACCGGTATCTGAACCAGGACTTCTACCAGTCGAGAGAGTGGCGGGCGTTCCGCGACAGGATCATTGTGCGGGACGGCGGGTGTGACCTTGCCTGTCCTGACCACGAGATCACGGACTGGGTGATACGGAACGGAAAACCCATAAGGCCGCGCATTATTATCCACCACCTGAACCCGCTGACAAAAGAGGACGTGCTGGAGCACTCGGACGCACTGCTTGACCCGGAGAACGTGATCTGCGTGAGCGACCGGACACACAAGGCCATCCACTACGGGGATGACACGATCCTGAAGCCCGCATTTGCGGAACGAAGACCGGGCGACACCTGCCCTTGGAGGAAATGAGATGTATCCTGTGCGGAAATTTAATCTGGCGGAAGCCGCCTACAGCACAAACCTGCGGATCAAGATGCAGGAGGCGGAACACATGGTGCGGTGTATTACGCCCAGCAGGGAACGGAGCCTGGCTTCGAACGTTTTGGACTTGAGCAGGCAAACACAGAAAGGAAAATTCAAAATGAACAAGAGCGATTTTATGACCTATGCACGCCAGCTGGTGGTGGACTATTTCAACGAACACGCTGACCCGACAAGCGGCGTGAAGCTGACGCTGAATGACGTCTACGTTGTCTGGTTCTCGAAGACCTTGCAGAACTGGAAGGCGCTGGTGAGCACCACCGTGGCGGACGGCATGTACTACGAGATCACCCACAACGGCGACAAGGGCGAGACCTATCTGGATGCATACAAGAAGTGGGACAACCAGTGCATCGTGGACTGAGAAGGAGATAAGCAATGGACAGTATCCTGACCTCGGTGAAGAAACTGCTGGGGCTGACGGAAGAATACACGGCGTTTGACCCCGACCTCATCATGCACATCAACAGCGTGCTGATGATCCTGAACCAGATGGGCGTGGGGCCGGAGAAGGCGTTTTCCATCAGCGATGAGACGGCGACGTGGAGCGAGTTCTGCGGGGAGAGGAAAGACCTTGAGGCCGTGAAGAGCTATGTGGCGCTGAAGGTGCGGATGCTGTTTGACCCGCCCCAGAGCTCCGGCACGATGGAGGCCGCGAAGAACCTTGCGAGTGAACTGGAATGGCGGCTGTATGCGGCCTGTGACAGGGAGGAAAGCGAATGAGAGTGCTTCAGTTTGCCCTGAAAGAGCAGAAGCTTTTGAAGCAGGGCGATTTTTCCGGCATCACGGCCGGGAGCAGAGGCTACCTGAAATGCTGCTTTGCCGCGGAGGACAACGACTGGCGGATGGCAAAGAAGGTGGCCGTTTTCGGAGACGGGGTGCTTGTGAAGCTGGACGGAAGCGGCGAGTGCATGGTGCCCGACGAGATGACCGACCGGAAGAGCTTCAAAGTAAAAGTGGCAGGAGAGCGCACCCTGCCCGGCGGAAAGACCGTGCGGATGATGACCAACGCCGTGCTGATCGAACAGGTGGTGTGAGATGAGCGAACTTGACAAGATGTTTGCCCAGATGAGCGCGGAGAGCGCCGAAGCGGAAGACACCGCATGCGACTTCTGGATCGACGAAGACCTGCGCGTGGTGGCTATCCCGGAGAAGGGCGTTGTGCTGGGCGTGGAAGGCGACCGGGACGTGAACCGGGTGCGTTTCCGGATGAACAGGGTGTGGCGCGGAAACGACATGTCGAAGTTTGACCTGCGCATCAACTACGAGAACGCAAACGGGGACAAGAACTTTTACGACGTGAAGAACAAGTTCGTGGATGGGGACATCCTTGTATTCGACTGGATCGTGGCGGCGGACGCCGTGGCGTATCAGGGAGACGTCTGGTTCATCGTGGTGGGCCTTGTGACGAACAGCGGCACGGTGAAGCAGGCTTTCCACACGACGCTGGGAAAGGCGAAGTGTCTGGAAGGGCTCGTGGTGGACACAAAGGTGGACATCCCCGAGATCCGGGACTTCATGGCGACGCTGAAAGCCGAAGTGCAGGCATATGGCCAGAGCTATGTGGACGCATCTGCGGCCAGCGCCAAAGCGGCAAAGAACAGCGAGACGGCGGCAGCGGCCAGTGCAAAGAACGCGAAAACCAGCGAGACAAATGCAGAGGCCAGTGCCGGCACGGCGAAGACTGCAGAAGCAAACGCAGGAAAAAGCGCATCTGCGGCCCAAACCAGTGCGGCGAAGGCCGAAAGCGAGAGAAGCGCCGCGGAGACGGCCCGGGCAGAAGCGGAACGTCAGGCGAAAGCCGCTGCAGGAAGCGCCGAAAAGGCGGAAGGCAGTGCGGACAGTGCTGCGGGCTCTGCAGCGAAAGCCGAAGCGGCACAGACAAAAGCAGAAAACCAGGCCGACCGGGCCGAAGCCAATGCATCCGCCGCCACGGAGACCGCCGAAGAGCTGAAAGACTACTACGACGGTGTGAAAGACCTTGTGGACAACACGCTGCAGGACTACACCGGCGGATATTACCGGAGCTACGAGGCAGTGGTGCCTGCAGACGGCTGGCAGAAGCTGGACGAGCCGGTGGGGCGGTTCTGGTATTTCTGCGATGTGGCCATTGAGGGCTGCAGCAGTGCACTGGTGCCCATGGGAACACTGACGCTGGACGAGGCGGGAGAGACCGAAAAGGCAAACTTTGCGACGGTGGTGCAGACCGTGGAGGGCGGCGTGCGCTTTTTTGCGGCGGCACCGGTGAGCGTGGACATGCGGGTGCTGATGACCCTGTTTGCGCAGGGGACGGCATCGATGACAAAGGCGTCCGAAGAAGAAGTGGACGCTGTGCTGGACGAGATTTTTAACTCTTGAAAAACGAAAGGAAGAGGAAGATGGCAGCAACTTATGATCCGACCAAAACGAGCAATCTGGACGCTTTGAAGAAGCTGGGCCAGCGCCAGAAAGCCTACACCGACGCCGTGGCAGCGCGGGTGAAGAAGCTGGAAGACACGGGCAGCCAGGCAAACAAAATCGAGAGCATCAAGGTGAACGGCACCGCCCAGACCATTGCGGCGGACAAGAGCGTGGACATTGCCGTGCCCACGAAGGTGAGCCAGCTGACCAACGACAGCGCCTATCAGACCAGCAGCCAGGTGGCCGCGGCCATCAGCACGGCCATTGCGAAGACCGGCCACGCCAGCTTTGAGAAGGTGAGCGCCGTGCCTGCCGTGGAAAGCGCCGCTGAGAACATCATGTATCTGGTGATGAACAGCACCACGGGGCACTATGACATCTATGCGAAGATCAAGGGCGACGACGGCAGCTACACCATGGAGCAGCTGGACGACACCACGGTGGACCTGAGCGGCTATGTGGAGAAGGAGACCGGCAAGAGCCTGATGACCGACGCCGAGCACACTAAGCTGAACGGCATTGCAGAGAATGCAAACAACTATGTGCACCCCAGCCACACGGCAGCGGACAGCGGCCTTTACAAGGTGACCGTGGACGCACTGGGCCATGTGACTGCGGTCACCAAGGCTGCTAAGGAAGACATCACCGCGCTGGGCATCCCGGCGCAGGACACCACCTACAGCGCTGCGACCCAGAGCGCGGCCGGCCTGATGAGCGCTGCGGACAAGAAGAAGGTGGACGAGCTTGACACCACCATCAGCGCCGCCATCGCAAACGCCACTGCCGCCGACGAGGAAGTGGACGCCATGCTGGACGAACTGTTCGGCGCGTAAGGGAGGCAGAGGATGCTTCTAACGGTGAAACAGCTGCGCAATGTGCTGGACAGGGTGCTGGACAAGATCGCGGCCGTGGCGCAGACGGCATCCGCCGCCATTGACGAAGTGGCCGGGACGAAAGCGGACAAGGCAGAATTTGTGGACCTGACCATCCCGGCAGAGGGATGGAAGAACGACGGGACTGCCGCCTACCCGAACTACATCGACATCAAGATCGACGGGCTGACCGACGCAGACCATGTGTGTCTGACCATTCCCTCGGAAAGCGCGGACACAGCGCTGGAAGCGGGTATGACCTGCACCGAGAGCCGGGAAGGCGCGCTGCGGCTGAGGGCCCGGAAGGTGCCGGCGGCAGCGATGCAGGCAAGCTATTACATTGTGAGATAAAAGGAGGGATACCCGATGGCATGGGGTCCGATTTCCATTGGCGGAAGCGCCAGCGGGTACACGCTGCCGACCGCAACGAAAGACGTGCTGGGCGGCGTGAAGACCGGAACGAACATCACGAACACGGGCGGCACGATCAGCCTGACAAAGGACAACGTGACAGGGGCGCTGGGTTTTACGCCCGCAAACAGCAGCCACGGCCACAGCGCAGGTGATATATCTTCTGGCACATTGCCAGTTGCGCGTGGCGGCACTGGCGCTGCAAACGCTCTTGCTGCATACCAAGGCCTGTCTCAACGCGGAACCGTTGGGAAAGATACAGATTGGAACGCATTGACTGCCGGGGTCTGGGTCGTTGCGCAGGAATCTTTTGTAACAGGTAAAAATCAGCCGGAAGGTCTATATGGATATGGCACCGTATTTGTTTCTAATAATGGCGGCAATATATGCCAAGTCTATGTAGCTCATCAGGCCGGAGTTATGGTATTCCGGGAACGTTTTGGCAGCAATAATGCATTTACAAGGTGGACATCTGTTTCTGTTTCAGGACACACGCACAATTATGCGGGCTCCGGGTCTGCAGGCGGCAGTGCCACCAGCGCGGTGAAACTGGACACGGCCACGGCGGGCAGCGCGACACAGCCGGTGTATTTCACAGGCGGCAAGCCTGCGGCCTGCACTTACACACTGGGAAAGAGCGTGCCCAGCAATGCAGTGTTCACCGATCACACCTACTCCAACATGAAGGGCGCAACATCCAGTGCGGCGGGCACGGCGGGCCTTGTGCCTGCCCCGGCAGCGGGTGCGCAGGGCAAGTTCCTGCGGGGAGACGGCACATGGCAGGCCATAGCGACTTCCAGCAAGCTGGACGCATGGCCCGTGGGCAGCATCTACCAGACCATCGGCTCCACGAGCCCGGCATCGCTGTTTGGCGGCACATGGACGGAGATCGCATCCGAGCGCGTGCTGATGGGTGCCAGCAGCTCTCACGCAGCGGGCAGCACGGTGGACGCGGGCCTGCCGAACATCACGGGCAGCTTCCCGGGCGCGACTTACAATAACCGCGTTGATGCCACCGGGGCGTTCACACAGACAACCGATATTTCCGAAGGCGATAACACCTACAGTGATTTCAATTTCAAGAAAGTCTCGTTCGATGCGTCCCGAAGCTCCTCCGTTTACGGCAAGAGTACCACGGTGCAGCCTGCGGCCTACTATGTGCATATCTGGCGGAGAACCGCGTAAAGAAGGAGAAGTGAACCATGAAGATCATTGACGAGACCGGCGCGGTGATTGAGAACCCCGACCTGACGAAGGGATACCTGAAGGACGACACTGAGCCCG
>CAVEID010000018.1:0-46713 GCA_963615785.1 Oxalobacter sp.
TGGTGGACGGTACAGGACTCGAACCTGTGACCTCCTGCACGTCAAGCAGATGCTCTACCAGCTGAGCTAACCGTCCATATTCTGTTTGCACCGAAATCAGCTTGTTTATATTATCACACCTTTTGCAAAAAAGCAAGCCCCTTTTTCAAAAAATGTAAAACTTTTTTGAAACCGCTGCCGTAAAACGGTCTTTTTTACGCGGGAGCGAAGATTTCGGTGCAGAGGATCAGCGGCTTTCTGTTGCTCACACTGTTTTGTTGTGATATAATGATAAAGTTATAATAGGAATAGTATCGGAAGGTATCGCAGCATGAGAGTTTTGGGCATCGACCCCGGTTACGCCATCGTGGGCTGGGGCGTGGTGGATTACGCAGGCAACCGCTTTGCGCCGGTGGATTTCGGTGCGGTGTGCACCGATGCAGGTGTGCCGTTTGAGCGCCGTCTGGACGAGGTGTATACCGGCGTCAAAGAAGTGATCGAGCGCACCCGGCCCGAGGTGCTGGCCATCGAAAAGCTGTTCTACCAGCACAACCAGACCACGGTCATCGGCGTGGCGGAAGCCCGCGGCGTGATCCTGCTGGCGGCGGCGCAGGCGGGCATCCCCATTTATGAGTATACGCCCATGCAGGTCAAGCAGGCTGTCACCGGCTATGGCAAGGCTGTGAAAAAGCAGGTGCAGGAAATGACGCGGGTGCTGCTGCATCTGCCCGCCATTCCGAAGCCGGATGACACCGCTGATGCACTGGCCATGGCCATCACCTTCTGCCACACCAACGGCAACCAGCTCAACCGCTTTGTCCGCCGTGTGGCCGGGCCCATCTAGCCCTCTCACCGGCCCCGTCCGCCTGCGGCGGCGCGGATGCCGGAGCGCTCCCAGAGGGAGAGCCAAGGACAGGGGAAGAATCGGGCGGATGCCTTAACTGAGAGGGGTCAAAATGATCTACTGCTTAACAGGAAAAATCGTCAAGAAAAGCATGAACGCAGTGGTGCTCAGCTGCGGCGGCGTGGGCTATTATGCCCAGTGTCCGGCCAGCGTGGCGGGCGCTCTGCCCGGCGTGGGCAGGGAAGCCACCATCTACACTGTGATGAGCGTCACGGAAAACGACGTGAGCCTTTATGGCTTTGCCACCGAACAGCAGCAGGCCTGTTTTGAGATGCTCACCTCGGTGTCCGGCGTGGGCGCGAAGGTGGGCCTTGCCATCCTGAGCGTCATGGAACCCGACCGTGTGGCGCTGGCCATCTCGGCGGGCGATCACAAGGCGTTCAAGGCGGCAAGCGGCGTGGGGCCGAAGCTGGCCCAGCGCATCGTGCTGGAACTGAAAGATAAAGTCGCAAAAGGCTTTGTGGACGGCATCTCGCTGGAAGATGTGGCAGGCGCTTCTGCCGACACTCCGGCAACACAGGGCAGCAGCCAGGCCATTGCGGCGCTGGTGTCTCTGGGCTACAGCCAGAGCGAAGCCGCCCTTGCAATTTCCAAGATCGATGCGGCGCTGCCCGTGGAAGAGATCATCAAGCTGGCCCTTCGCGGCATGGCAGGCAGGAGGTAAAGAATGCAGGACGAAACTGCGCTGTACGGCGCAAAAATGATGCAGCCCGGCATGACGGCGGCGGACAGCGAGGAAAACAACCTCCGCCCGCAGCATCTGGAAGACTACATCGGCCAGGAAAAGGTCAAGCAGAACCTGAAAATCTATCTGGAAGCTGCCAAGCGGCGCGGTGAGCCCATGGATCACATTCTGCTCTATGGCCCGCCGGGCCTGGGCAAGACCACGCTGGCGGGCATCATCGCCAACGAGATGGGGGTGCAGATCCGCATCACCAGCGGCCCGGCCATTGAAAAGCCCGGCGATCTCGCCGCCCTGCTGACCAACCTGCAGGAAGGCGACGTGCTGTTCATCGATGAGATCCACCGCCTGTCCCGTCAGGTGGAAGAGGTGCTGTATCCGGCGCTGGAAGATTACGCGCTGGATATCATGATCGGCAAGGGCCCCAGTGCCCAGAGCATCCGCATCAACCTGCCGCGGTTCACGCTGGTGGGTGCCACCACCCGCGCCGGCCAGATCACCGGCCCGCTGCGCGACCGCTTCGGCGTGCTGCTCAAGCTGGAGCTCTACAGTCCGGACGAACTGAGCCGCATCATCCAGCGCTCGGCAGGCATCCTCGACCAGCCCATCACACCGGAAGGCGCTTACGAGCTGGCAAAGTGCAGCCGCGGCACGCCTCGTGTGGCGAACCGCTTCCTGAAGCGCATCCGCGACTTTGCCACGGTGCTGGGCGACGGCATCATCGACCAGGATGTGGCTCTGATGGGCCTGAAGCGGATGGACGTGGATGCGCTGGGTCTGGATGAACTGGACCGCAGCCTGCTGCGCGCCATCATTGAAATGTACAACGGCGGGCCTGTGGGCCTGGAAACACTGGCGGCGGCGCTGGGCGAAGAGGCCGTCACGCTGGAAGACCTGTGCGAGCCCTATCTGATGCAGATGGGCTTTTTGACCCGGACGCCGCGCGGACGCTGCGCGACGCGGCTGGCCTATGAGCATCTGGGCATGAAAGCGCCGGAGTCCGGCTCGCCCGAAGACAACGGACAGCAGAGCCTGTTCTGAGAAGTGAAAGGAGGACGCTATGCGCCCTGCAGATACCTGGAAAGATTATGAGCTGCTGGATGCCACCGACGGCAACCGGCTGGAGCGCTGGGGCGAGACGATTTTGATCCGCCCCGACCCGCAGGTGGTGTGGAAGACGCCCAAGCAGAGCCCTCTGTGGGCCAGGGCGGATGCCGTTTACCATCGCTCCAATCAGGGCGGCGGCGAGTGGGAGTACAAGCGCCGTCTGCCCGAAAAGTGGAAGATCAGCTGCGGCGAAGGCGAGGACAAGCTCACCCTCATCGTCAGCCCCACCGGCTTCAAGCACACCGGCGTGTTCCCGGAGCAGGCCGTCAACTGGGCATGGTACGAGAAAAAGATCCGCGCTGCAGGCCGCCCCGTGAAGGTGCTGAACCTGTTTGGCTACACCGGCGGTGCTACGCTGGCCTGCGCCGCAGCAGGTGCCACCGTCTGCCATGTGGACGCCTCCAAGGGCATCGTGGCATGGGGCAAGGACAACGCCGCCGCCAGCGGCCTTGCTGACCGGCCCATCCGCTGGCTGGTGGACGACTGCGCCAAGTTCGTCGCCCGCGAGAAGCGCCGCGGCAACACCTATGACGGCATCATCATGGACCCGCCCAGCTATGGCCGCGGCCCCGGCGGTGAGATCTGGAAGCTGGAAGACTGCATCTATGACCTCATCAGCCAGTGTGAAGAGGTGCTGAGCGATAAGCCGCTGTTTTTTGCGGTCAACAGTTACACCACCGGCCTGTCCCCGGCGGTCATGGAGTATATGCTCAAGACCACTTTGATCCCCCGCTTCGGCGGCAAGACCAGCTGCGACGAGATCGGCCTGCCGGTGTCCGCCACCGGCGGCGTCGTGCCCTGCGGCGCAACGGCGATTTGGGAAGAGTAAAAGGCTTCCCCCTCGGGGGAAGCTGTCACCGAAGGTGACTGATGAGGGGAAGTAATCTTCAGATACCGTTTACTAAAACGGAATCTGACCACAGCTACCCCTCATTCGGCGCTGTCGCGCCACCTTCCCCCAAGGGGGGAAGGCTTTAGACATAAATCCAAGAATGGGGTACAGCCCCTTTCGGAGGGGCGCACCACCAGAAAGAGAAAACAAATGGAAGAGACGATTTTAACAGCAGAAAATTTGAAATTCCGCTATGACCCGGACCAGACGGTTTATGCGCTGGACGGCGTCTCGGCGGAAGTGAAGCGCGGCGAATTCGTGGCCGTGCTGGGTGCCAACGGCTGCGGCAAGTCTACGCTGGCCAAGCACTTCAACGCCATCCTGCTGCCGGAAAGCGGCAAGGTGTATGTGGAGGGCATGGACACCGCAGACGAAGACAAAATTTATGATATCCGACAGACCGTGGGCATGGTGTTCCAGAACCCGGACAACCAGATCGTTGCCACCGTGGTGGAAGAAGACGTGGCCTTTGCGCTGGAAAACCTTGGCGTTCCGCCTGAGGAGATGCGCCGCCGCGTGGACGACTCCATGAAGATGGCAGGCATCTACGAGTTCCGGGAGCGCGCACCCCACAACCTTTCCGGCGGCCAGAAGCAGCGCGTCGCCATTGCGGGCGTCGTGGCCATGCGGCCGGACTGCCTGATCCTGGACGAAGCCACCGCCATGCTGGACCCCCGTGGCCGTGAGCAGGTGATGCAGACCATCCATTACCTCAACGAGAACATGGGGATCACCGTGGTGTCCATCACCCACTATATGGAAGAAGCCGCACAGGCCGACCGCGTGCTGGTGATGAGCAAAGGCCATGTGGTCATGGAGGGCACCCCGAAAGAGGTATTCAGCCAGACTGAGAAAGTGCGCTCGCTGCATCTGGATGTGCCGCAGGCTGCAGAGCTGCGGGACGAGCTGGTGAAGGCCGGCATCCCGATGCCCGAGGGCATCATCGACACCGGCGAGTGCGCACAGGCTCTGTATGAGCTGCTGCAGTAAAGGGGGACAGACGCATGGCAGACATCATTAAGGTAGAACATCTGAGCTACGTCTACAACCCCGGCATGCCCAATGCGGTGACCGCGCTGGACGACGTGAGCTTCACCGTGGAAGAGGGCGACTTCGTGGGCATCATCGGGGCCACCGGCTCCGGCAAAAGCACCCTCATCACCCACATGAACGGCCTGAACAAGCCCACCAGCGGCAAGATCACCATCGATGGCCGCGACCTGTGGGCCGACCCGGAAAAGATCCGGGATTTCCGCTTCCTCACGGGTCTGGTGTTCCAGTACCCGGAGTACCAGCTGTTTGAGGAGACCTGCTACAAAGACATCGCCTTCGGCCCGAAGAACATGGGGCTGGATGAAGCCGAAATCGACCGCCGCGTGCACGAAGCGGCAGATTTCGTGGGCCTTGACCCGGCCCTGCTGGAGCGCAGCCCCTTTGAACTGTCCGGCGGTCAGAAGCGCCGTGTGGCCGTGGCGGGCGTCATGGCCATGAAGCCCCGCATTCTGGTGCTGGACGAGCCCGCCGCCGGCCTTGACCCGGAGGGCCGCGACGACATCCTCAGCGAGGTGAAGGAGTACCACAAAAAGACAGGTACCACCGTGCTGTTGGTTTCCCACAGCATGGAGGATATCGCCAAATACGCCAACCGCGTCCTCGTCATGAGCAACAAGAAGATCGCCATGTATGACACTGTGGAAAAGGTGTTCGCTCGTGCTCCGGAGCTGCTGGAACTGGGCCTTTCCGTCCCGCAGGTGACGAAAATTTTCCTGAAGCTGCGGGAAATGGGCATCGACGTCCCGGCGGACGTGTACACCATCCCCTATGCTGTCAAGATGATCCTGGAAGCCAAAAAGCGCCGGGATGCAGGCGAGAGCCTTGTGCTCCCGCGTGAAGCAGAAAAGGAAGGGGGCGCTGCAAAATGCTGAGAGATATCACCATCGGCCAGCACTTCCCGGGCAACAGTCTGGTGCACCGGTTCGACCCGCGCCTGAAGCTGGTGCTGACCATCGCTTATATCGTGCTGCTGTTTGCAGCGTCCAATCCGCTGGGCCTTACGCTGTCCATCGTGTTCCTGGGGGTCATGTATAAGGTGGCGAAAATCCCCGCCAAGATGATCCTCAAGAGCCTGAAGCCCATTCTGCCCATCGTGGTCTTCACGGCGGTGCTGAACCTGTTCTTTGTGTCGGGCGAGGGCGAACCGCTGGTGCACATCTGGTTTCTGACCATTTACGCCGAGGGCGTGCGCTATGCTGTGCTGATGGCAGTGCGCGTCATGGCGCTGATCGCGGGCACCAGCCTGCTCACCTACACCACCAGCCCCATCGTGCTGACCGATGCCATTGAGCAGCTGCTCAAGCCCCTGGGCAAGCTGCACTTCCCGGTGCATGAGCTGGCCATGATGATGAGCATTGCCCTGCGCTTCATCCCCACCCTCATCGAGGAGACCGACAAAATCATGAATGCCCAGAAGGCCCGCGGCGCTCAGCTGGACACCGGCAAGATGACCGACCGTGTGAAGGCGCTGGTGCCGGTGCTCATCCCGCTGTTCATCTCGGCGTTCCGCCGTGCGGACGAGCTGGCCATGGCTATGGAGTGCCGCTGCTACCGCGGCGGTGACGGCCGCACCCGGCTGAAAGTGCTGCGCTGCGAAAAGCAGGACTACATCGATTTGGCGGTGTGCATCGCCTGCTTTGCGGTGATCTTGTCCTCCCGGCTGGTGTTCCCGAATTTCTGAACGCTCCGCTGGGCCAGAGGACAAGAGGGGCGTTTCGACGCGCCCCTCTCATCCTCTGGACTCCACTTACCCCTGACGAGTTAAGGGCTGCACGCCCTTAACAATTCCAAAGCAGAAGTCAAACCACAAAAAGCTAGCGCTGTGCCAGTCGGCACTATCGCTTTAACGCTTTTTGTGGTTTTCCGATTTTGAATAAGACGAAACGGGAAAGTTGTAATTTCTTCGATGAACTATCTACTTACTCTTGCCTACGACGGCACGAATTACTGCGGCTTTCAGGTGCAGCCCAACGGGCGCAGCGTGGCGGCGGCGTTTCAGGACGGGCTGGAAGCGGTGCTGGGCACCCGGCCGGATATCAAAGGCTGCAGCCGTACCGATGCCGGTGTCCATGCTTTGGGTTTCCGGCTCAACTTCCACGCCGACACCCGCATCCCGCCGCAGAAGCTGCCGCTGGCGCTGAACCAGCATCTTCCGCCGGATATCCGGGTGCTGGATGCGCAGGTGGTGCCGGAGGACTTCCATGCCCGCTATGCGGCCCACACCAAGACCTATCTTTACCGCATCCACAACCACCCCATCGATTCGCCGTTCGATGCAGCTTATTATACCCGGGTGCCAAAGCGCCTGGACGAAGCCAAAATGCAGGCGGCAGCGCAGCAGTTCGTGGGGAAGCATGATTTTCTGGCTCTGTGCGCGGCGGGCAGTTCCGCCGCTGCACACGGCGACACCGTGCGCACTATCACCGACTGCCATGTTACCCGGCGGGGCGACGAGATCGACATTGAGGTGACGGCGGACGGCTACCTCTACAACATGGTGCGCATCCTCGCGGGCACTCTGTGCGAAGCAGGGGCGGGGCGGCTGGACCCGGCGGACATCCCGGCCATTCTGGAAAGCCGCGACCGCAGCCGTGCAGGCCCCACCCTGCCCGCCAAGGGCCTGTTTCTGAAATGTGTGGAATACCCTGAAATGAAGGAGAACCATCCATGAGCAAAATTCGACGCGGCGGCCGCTCTGCGGAGAGCGAGCCGCTTTCTGCCGGGCGGGTCGAGTATCTCGAAGCCGCCCGTGCCCGTGCCCGTGCCAAACACATCCGCCGCACGGTCATCATTGTGGCGGTGCTGACCCTTGTGATCCTGTTTGCCACCGGCGCGGTGGGGGCGTCCATCTCCCGGGCCAAGGATCTGGTGGACACCATTCACATTGCGCTGACGCCGGTGTCCGGCTGGCCCCAGCAGACCGGCATCACCGACCCGGACGCGGTGGTGCAGATGTCCGGCAGCTTTGTGGAAAAGGGCGGCGACAGCTGCGCGGTCTACAGCCTGAACGGAACCAGGCTCAACAGCATCCAGAGCGGCTACGCCCGCCCGGCCATTGCCGTGGGCAAGACCCGTTTTGTGCTGTACAACCGCTCCGGCAACGAGCTGCGGGTGGAGAGCCGCACCCAGAACCTCTACACCAAGACCATGGACAGCACCATTTATCTGTGTGCCGTGGCAAACGCTGGGCAGGTGGCCGTGGTCACTGACGACCCCGACAGTGTGGCAAGATTGACGGTTTACAACGCCGCCATGGAGCAGGCTTTGAGCTGGAACCTGACTAGTGAGCAGGGCACGCCCCTGCGCATGGCCTTTTCGCCGGACAGCCGCCGTCTTGCTGCGGCTGCAGTGACGGCCAGCGGCGGCCAGCTGACCGCAAACATCTATACATTGAACCTTTCACAGGGCGACCCGGTGCTTGTGGCGTCAGAAAACAGTGTGCCCCAGTGGATGGGATGGCTGACAAGCGATGCCCTGCTGGTGCTCTATGAGAACCGCGCGGTGCTGTACAACGCGGACGGCGGCGAACGCGCCGGCTATGACTTCGGCGGCGGAACTCTCGTCAGCGTGTCCGACACAAGCAGCGGTGCGGCCCTGCTGCTGAGCAATGGCCAGACCTGCACTGCCGTGCTGCTGGACAAAAACCTCGGCGTGCAGTACAGCGGCAGTGTCCTTTCGGCCAACCAGATCGTCCGCGGGACGGACGAATTCTATCTGCTCACTGACAGCACGGTAGAATGCTTCAGCACAAGCGGGGAGTTCCAGTGGAATCAGACGCTTGCGGCGCGGCCCCGGGCATTGATCGCCGGCAAGCAGCTGCTGGTGTTCACCGGCAACACGGTGCAGACAGTCACGCCGCCGGAGCAGACGGCATCCAGCGGACAGTGATTTTTGAAAAATTAGCACTCTTGCGGAGAAAGCGATAAAAATTACAGGGAAAACAAGGTATGTTCAAGAATCCGTCATTTCTTTTTGATATCATATGTACCGTAGTCTGGATCGTTCTGATGGTCCGCTATGCACGCAAGGGCTTTCTTTCCTCTGTGGTGCAGATGGTGGGCAATCTGTTCAGTCTGCTGGGAGCGCATCAGCTTTCCGCCGCCTGCGCGGGCTGGGTGTTCGAACACATGCTGGCCGGGGGCTTCCGCACCCAGATCGCAGCCAGCCTTTCGGCGGGCGGGGTGGTGGACCTTTCCGCCATTGCAGAAAAGTACGCAGGCTTTCTGCCTGCCAGCTTCCGGGCTTCCATTGTGGCGGCCTGCGAGCGCTCCATTGGCGCTGTTCTGGCAGACAACGCTGTAGTGCTGGCGGACTCCATTGTGGCGAACGTGCTGCAGCCGCTGCTCACCCCGGTGATCACGCTGGTGCTGTTCTTTCTGTTCTACGCTTTGCTGCGGTTGGCCGTGAGCATGCTGGTGACCGTGCTGGGGCTGGTGAACAAGCTGCCGGTCATCGGCACGGTGAACCGCTGGCTGGGCTGGTTCGTGGGCGCAGGCACAGCGCTGCTGGATCTTTATCTGGTGCTGTGCATCCTGTGGGGCATCATCGTCATCACGGGCGGCAACCTGAACGTGCTCAACGACACGGTCATGAGCAGCAGTCTTTACTACAAACTTTTCAATCTCTTCAACCCTTTCCTGTAAAGGGCTTTGCATAAAGGAGGAACTATGGTCTGCATTCGATGCCAGAAACGTCCGGCGATCATCTTCATCCAGCGGATGGACAATGGTCAGATGAAGCAGGAGGGCTACTGCCTGCACTGCGCCCGCGAGCTGCACATCAAGCCGGTGGACGATTTAATGAAACAGTTCGGAATGTCGGATCAGGATCTCGACAACATGGAGAACCGCATGGAGAGCATGATGGAGGAGCTGGGTGATTCCAACCCGCTCTCTATGATGATGAACATGGCGCAGGGCGGCGAGGACGCCGACCCGGACAGCATGGACGAAGATCTTGTGCCCGGCAGCAACGCCACTTTCCCGCTGGGTTTTACCAGCAGTGAAAAAAAGGACGGCGACAAAAAGGCCGACCGCAAGAACGGCAAAAAGCCGCCCAAGCGCAAATTCCTGGATACCTATTGTGAAAACCTGACCCGCAAGGCACGGGAAGGCAAACTGGATGATATCATCGGCCGTGATCGTGAGATCTACCGCACCATCCAGATCCTGAGCCGCCGCCAGAAGAACAACCCCTGCCTCATCGGCGAAGCCGGTGTCGGCAAGACCGCCATTGCCGAGGGTATTGCGGAGCGCATCGCCAAGGGTGAGGTGCCCATCGGTCTGAAGGACAAGGAGATCTATCTGCTGGACCTCACCAGCCTTGTGGCAGGCACCCAGTTCCGCGGCCAGTTTGAGCAGCGGGTCAAGGGTCTGCTGAGCGAAGTGAAGGCTGCAGGCAATGTGATCCTGTTCATTGATGAAATTCACACCATCACCTCGGCCGGTGAAAGCGAAGGCGCCATGAACGCGGGCAACATTCTGAAGCCTGCCCTGTCCCGCGGCGAAATTCAGGTCATTGGTGCCACCACCTTCAACGAGTACCGCAAGTATATCGAGAAGGATCAGGCACTGGAGCGCCGCTTCCAGCCTGTGCGCGTGGAGGAGCCCAGCGTGGCCGACACCCTCGCCGTGATGAACGGCATCAAGCACTACTACGAGCAGCACCACCATGTGCAGGTGCCTGCTGATGTGCTGAGCGCCACCGTCACCCTGAGTGAGCGCTATATCACCGACCGCTACCTGCCCGATAAGGCCATCGACCTTTTGGACGAGGCCTGTGCCTGCTGCAATCTGGCCCACCCGGTCATTTCCGAATATCTGGGAATGCAGAAGGAGCTGAACGAGCTCAGGCAGGAAGAAGCCGACATGGAGAACGCGGACGTCAACGAGCCCATCGACTACGAGCGCGTGGCCGAGCGCAAGACCCGCATTGCAAAGCTGGAAGCAGAACTGCCCGCAAAGCAGGCTGCGGCCAGCGAAATTCAGGTGACCATGGACGATGTGGCCAAGGTCATCGAGCTGTGGACCGGCATTCCGGCTGTCAAAATTCGGGAGACCGAGTTTGCCAAGCTGGCGAACCTCGAAGGTGAACTGAAAAAGAAGATCATCGGTCAGGACGACGCCGTGCATCTGGTGGCGCAGGCCATCAAGCGCAGCCGTGCCGACCTTTCGGGCCGCCGCCGTCCTGCAAGCTTCATCTTTGTGGGCCCCACCGGCGTGGGCAAGACCGAACTGGTCAAGCAGCTGGCCAGCCAGCTGTTCGACGGCCCTGACCCGCTCATCCGTCTGGACATGAGCGAGTATATGGAAAAATACGCGGTGTCCCGCATGATCGGCTCGCCTCCGGGCTATGTGGGCTACGAGGAAGCCGGTCAGCTCACGGAAAAAGTGCGCCGCCGCCCCTACAGCGTGGTGCTGTTCGATGAGATCGAAAAGGCCCACCCCGACGTCATGAACATCCTGCTGCAGATCCTGGACGAAGGCAAGATCAACGATGCGCAGGGCCGCACCGTGGACTTCTCCAACACGGTCATCTGCATGACCTCCAACGCAGGCAGCAGCGACCAGAGCACCGGCGGCCTTGGCTTCAACAAGAGCGAAGACCAGCTCAGCGAGGAAAAGACCCGTAAGGCTCTGGCACAGTTCCTGCGGCCCGAGTTCCTCGGCCGCGTGGATGAAGTCATCGCCTTCAAGCCCCTGAGCCAGAGCACGCTGGAGGGCATCGCAGCCCTGATGCTGGACGAGTATAAGCCCGGCATGGACGCCAAGGGCATCGCCTACAGCTACACCCCGGAAGCTCTCAAGGCTCTGGTCAAGAAGAGTCAGGGCGGCAAGTTCGGTGCCCGCGACCTGCGCCGGGTCATCCGCAAGGCCGTGGAAGACCCCGCCGCCGAAAAGCTCATCGACGGCAGCCTTGCTTCCGGCAGCACCCTTGTGGTGGATGCCGACGAGAACGGCGAAGTCGTGCTGAAATAATGGAAAGCGTCCCGGTTCGGAAAGAGCCGGGACGCTTTTTTGCGTGTGGAGGGTGTTCTTTGGAAAAATGCTGTGCTATACTCAGCTCAATAAGTAAAAACGGCAAAAAGCTTGCTGGGAGGGCGAAAAAATGGCTGGGAGATCTCTGACTCGCAAAATCATCGAATCGCACTATGTCCGGGGCAGCATGACCCCAGGAGAAGAAGTCTTTTTCAAGGTCGATCAGACCCTTACCCATGACATCAACGCAGTCATGACCTATCTGGCCTTTGAGGCCGTGGGCCTGCCCCGTGTGCGCACCAGATGCAGTGTGAGCTATCTTGACCACAACCTACTTTACATCGACTACAAAACGCCGGACGACCACATTTATCTGCGGTCCGCAGCACGGAAATACGGTGTCTGGGTCTCGCAGCCGGGCAACGGCATCTGCCATGCTGTGCAGCTGGCCCGGTTTGGAGTACCCGGCCAAATCAGCATTGGCGGCGACAGTCACACGCCCCATGGCGGAGCCATCGGGATGCTCTGCATCGGTGTGGGCGGCATGGATGTTGCCACCGCCATGACGGGAACGCCCATCCGGGTCAAAATGCCAAAGGTGGTGAATGTCCGGCTGACCGGAAGTCTGCGCCCCGGCGTCAATGCAAAAGAGATCATTCTGGAAATGCTTCGCCGGGTGACGATCAAAGGCGGTCTGGGCAAAGTGTACGAGTACACCGGCCCCGGCGTGGAAACGCTGGAAGTGCCGCAGCGCGCCACCATTGCAAACATGGGGGCCGAAATGGGTGCCACCAGCTCGATCTTCCCCGCAGACGAACAGGTGAAAAAGTTCCTGACAGCGCAGCACCGGGCAAAGGATTATGTACAGCTGCTGCCGGATGCGGATGCAGAATACGATGAAACGATAGAGATCGACCTCTCTGCGCTGGAGCCGCTCGCTGCCTGCCCGCACCAGCCGGACAACGTGAAGCCGCTGCGACAGGTGGAAAAGCTGCCGGTGCAGCAGGTGTTCATCGGCAGCTGCACCAACACCAGCTATGCGGATGTGGCAAAGGCGGCGCTGGTGTTCAAGGGACATCATGTCAACGAGAATGTCAGCTGCACCTGCGGCATTGCTTCCCGTCAGACCTACCGCGAACTGATGCGGGACGGCTACATCGATATGCTGCTGGAAGCGGGTGTGCGGATGCTGGAAATTGCCTGTGGCCCCTGCTGCGCCATCGGGCAGACACCGCCGACGAACGGCATCGCGGTGCGCACCTCCAACCGCAACTTCAGGGGCCGTGCGGGAAACCCGAACGCCAGCATTTATCTGGTCAGCCCGGAAAGTGCAGCGGCTACGGCCATCCGGGGCACCTTTGCTTCTGCCGAGGATGTGATGGGCGCGGAAGCGGCGCGGCTGGCGGATGTCCACGAACCGGAGCAGTATTTGGTGGATGATTCCATGCTGCTGCCCCCGCTGCCGCCGGAAGAAGCCGCACAGGTGGAGCTTCTCCGTGGGCCGAACATCCAGCCTCTGCCGCTGCCGGATGCCCCGGCAGACCATCTGGAAGCGCAGGTGAGCCTGAAAGGCGGAGACAACATTTCTACGGACGATATCACCCCGGCCAGTGCGGAATTTTCCAGTATGCGCTCTAACATTCCGCTCATGAGCCAGTATTGCTACCACCGCTACGACCCGGAGTTTGCGGCGCGTGCCCGGAAGATGGGGCAGAGCATCATCATCGGCGGCGAAAACTACGGGCAGGGGTCTTCCCGCGAACACGCGGCCATCAACCCCATGTATCTGGGCGTGAAGTGCATCGTTGCAAAGAGCATTGCCCGCATTCATAAGGGCAATCTGGTCAACCATGGCGTTGTCCCCATGCTCTTTGCAGACCCGGCGGACTACGATAAGATCGAACTGTGTGATACGCTGGAAATTGAACGCTTTTTGGAGCAGATCCCACGGCGCCGGGTGAAAATATATGATAAAACAAAGGACTTTTGGTTTGAGACTGTGCTGGACCTGACGGAAAGCGAGATCGAAGTCATCCTCAGCGGCGGGCAGCTTCGGTACCTGAAAAAACAGCTGGAGGAAGCTTCGGACAAGGCCTGAGCGGGGCTGGCGCAAATAGCAAGCAAAATGGCGCGCTGTGTTCTTCTGATTTGCGGCGCTCCACAAACTGGAACTTGCTTTATAGATTTAATAAAAAGAAATCACAATCTTTATATGGATGGCTGAACTTTAATGGCAGTTCATCCTCCGTTACTTTTTTAAAGCCTACTTTTTCATAAAATTTATGTGCTCGTGTCGTATTATGCGGTGTATCAAGCAAAAGTGTTGTAAATCCCTTTTCTTTCGCAAAAGATAACAATGCAGCATATAATTTTTGTCCAAGATGAAAAGGCTCCCCCTGATACTCCTCATACACAAAAAATTTCTTTAACACTGCAACTTCTTTGCTGTACGGCATAATACCGATAGATCCAATCAATTTATCGTTGTCGATTGCAATCCAAAAATCACCCCCAGCGTTTATATGGTTTTCTTTAATATTCAACAGGTCCGGTTGGTCATTTACGGTTACAAACGGGCGTGTTCCATCATTTTGAAAATGTAGTACCAAATCTATCACATCTTGTGTATAGCGGTCTTCAAATTGAATAATTGAAATCATAATATTTCATAAGCTCCTTAAATTCCGATTTGTTGAGCTGAGTATAACACAGCCCAGATAGAAAAAAGTAGCCATGCCGGGAAATACGCAGCGGTTCCACCGTATCCATGGGTGCAGCTTTTTAGCTGTGCGTGGAATGCAGAATGGAAAGCAAAGAATGCTTGCTGTCTCCCTGTAAAATCTTTTTGTAAAATATACTTGACTTTTAGAATGGTAAATGCTACTATATGTCCAGAGGATAAAAACAACCACGCGCACAGCGCAGCGAGGAGATGCACCATGCCGAAGAACCTGAAAATGAAAGCGGCCCGCGCCGAAAAAGATATGACGCAGGGCGCTTTGGCCGAGGCGGCGGGCGTTTCGCGCCAGACCATCAACGCCATTGAAAAAGGGGAATACAACCCCACCATCAATCTCTGCCGCAGCATCTGCAAGATTCTGGATAAAACACTGGATGAATTGTTCTGGGAGGAATGAGTTATGAAATTTGCATTTTACAGCAAGAAAAATCAGCTGGATGAGATGCAGGAGCAGACCCTGCGCAAAATCGGCGAGAATGGTTATTGGGTCATGTGGACCGGCCTGCTGGCCGCTATCGTGGTGCAGATGGTGACCGGAGCCGATATGAAACAGATCGCCGGAGAGTGGGTCGTATTCATGGTCGGCTGCTTGTATACACTGGTGGAATGCATCCGCAATGGTCTGTGGGATAGACATCTTTCTGATAAGACGCCCGCAAATGTGCTGTACTCCGTGATCGCGGCGGTGAGCGTCACGCTGCTGAGCGGCTTTGCCTACGGCTATTGGGTGGGTGCCGCCGTGGCTGGTGTGCTGACCGGTATCTTGTGCTTTGTGCTGCTGCAGCTGTGTGCCCATGCGGCCCGCACGCGCCGCAGGCAGCTGGATGATTCGGACGATAACGAGGAATAATACAGCGTTCAGAAAGCACCCTGTTTCTTTCACAGGGTGCTTTTTTCGTAAACAGGCAGCGTTATCCCAACATTGACAAACCCCCGTATAACCGTTAAAATAAAACATAGCTATCCGCAAATTTTTTGCATACAGATAAAGGAGCGTTTTTTCTATGCCGAGCAATAAAGTCCGCACCCGTTTTGCGCCGTCGCCTACGGGTTATATGCATGTGGGCAACCTGCGCACTGCCCTGTACACCTACCTGATGGCCAAGCACGAGGATGGCACTTTCATCCTGCGCATCGAGGATACCGACCAGGGCCGTTATGTCGAGGGCGCTGTGGATGTCATCTACAACACCCTGCGTGAGACGGGCCTGCTGTGGGACGAAGGCCCGGACGTGGGCGGCCCCGTGGGCCCCTATGTGCAGAGTGAGCGCATGGGCATGTTCAAGCAGTATGCCGAGCAGCTGGTGGCTGAAGGCAAGGCTTATTATTGCTTCTGCACCGAGGAGCGCCTGGAAGCCCTGCATGCAGAGCAGCGCGCCAACGGCGAAATGACCCACTATGACGGCTGCTGCCGCGACCTGCCCAAGGAAGAGGTGGAAAAGCGACTTGCCGCCGGTGAGCCGTATGTCATCCGCCAGAAGATCCCCAAGGAGGGAGTGACCGGCTTTGACGATGTGGTCTACGGCCACATTGAGGTCAACAACAGCGAGATGGACGACCAGATCCTCATCAAGACCGACGGTATGCCTACCTATAACTTCGCAAATGTGGTGGACGACCACCTGATGGGCATTACCCACGTCATCCGCGGCAGCGAGTATCTGTCTTCCACCCCCAAATATAACCTGCTGTATCAGGCATTCGGCTGGGACATCCCCACCTATATCCATTGCCCGCCAGTCATGAAGGATGCTCAGAATAAGCTGTCCAAGCGCAACGGCGACGCCAGCTATCAGGATCTGGTGGCAAAAGGCTACCTGAGCGACGCTGTGATGAACTATATCTGCCTGCTGGGCTGGAGCCCCAAGGGCGAGTACGCCGAGCAGGAGATCTTCTCGCTGGACGAGCTGGTGAAGATCTGGTCCCCGGACGGCATCTCCAAGTCTCCGGCCATCTTTGACCCGCTCAAGCTGCGGGCCATCAACGCGGAGTATATCCGCCGCCTGAGCCCCGAAGAGTTCCAGAAGAAGGCTGAGCCCTGGATCGATCAGGCCGTGCACACTCCCATCGACAAAAAGCTGCTGTGCGCAAACCTGCAGCCCCGCTGCGAAGTGCTGGGCGAGATCCCCGCACAGCTGGACTTCTTCGACGCCATGCCCGACTACGATGTGAGCATGTTTGCCAACAAGAAGCAGAAGACCACCCCGGAGACCGCCAAGGAAGCTCTGGAAGCCCTGCTGCCCGTGCTGAGTGACGAGGCTCTGGACTTCGGCAATCGTGACGCCGTGTTCGACGCCTGCAAGGCCAAGGCCGAAGAGCTGGGCAAGAAGAACGGCTGGCTGCTCTACCCGCTGGGCATCGCCCTGTCCGGCAAGCAGCGCACCCCCGGCGGCGGCACCGACCTTGCCTGCATGATGGGCCGTGAAAAAACCATCGCCCGCGTCAAAGCGGCAATTGAAAAGCTGAACGGCTGAGTTTTCAACGTTCTGACCAGTAGAGGTGGAAAATATGATGTATCCGTTTCTGACACTGGATGATAACACCGAAATCGTGCATTCGAAAATGCTGCCCGATCACCGCGTGAAGGTGTATGTGGAAAAACCGGATGCGAAGGACTGCTTCCATTCGGCGGTCTGTTGGCTGCCGAGCTACGAATGGCAGGATATCAGCGGTTTTACGCCGGAAGAAATTGACCGTTACCAGAAGATCATAGAGTCCACGGCACACTTGATTTTGCAGTTCTCCCAAGAAGGAGGAGTGGAAAATGCCGCAGGTTTTTAAGATCGGCTCTTACTGGGTCTATTTCTGGGCCAATGAAAATGAACCGCTGGAACCCGTGCATGTGCATGTGGCACAGGGGGCGCCAACGGCAAATGCGACTAAGATCTGGATCACACGGGCAGGCAAATGCTATCTGTGCAATAACAATTCGCAGATTCCGCCCCGGGTGCTGCGCAATATCATGGCGGTCATTGAAGCCCGAAGCAGTGAAGTAATCGAAAAATGGAAGGCATTTTTTGGCGAAGCGCGGTTCTACTGCTGAACGGCTGATATCTCCTATAAAACCACAAAGCTCTGCGGCGTTTTTGAACGCTGCAGGGCTTTTTTGCGTCTTTGGGGGCCTTTGCGGCAGAACACTGTTCTGCGGCAAAAAGCGCCGCGGCTCCGCGCTACAGTATATGCAGAAAGCGCGGGGAACAGAACCGAAAACTCCCCGCCGGAAAGCGGGGAGTTTTTATGACAGAGAGGATGGGAACTTTATCGGTGAATGCACAGGGCGCACGATTTTCGCCGCTGGAATCCCGGGCACAGCTGCGCCCGGCGGTGCGCAGGCTGGCTGCGGTGGCCGTGGGCTTTGCAGGCGGCTGGGCCGTGCTGTACGGTGCGCTGATGCCCTTTGGCCTTGGGCTGGTGCTGGGATTTGGAGAGGACTGTTTTGCCCCCTGCGCGGCAGGGGCGGCGCTGGGGCTGCTGCTGCACAGTTTTGGGGAGCTTTCTCTGCGCAGCATCTGTCTGCTGTGTGCACTGGGGGCTGTTGTGGCAGTGCGGTGGATCGGCGCAAAAAAGTTGGCTCCGGCGGCGCTGGCAGGCTGCGGCACCCTGATGGGCATCGCCCTGTGTTTTGCGCTGAGCGGAAACGGCGGCGCAGGGCTGGTGTTTTACAGTGCGGCGGATGCCATGCTGGCCGCAGCCATGGGCCTTTGCCTACGGCAGTTTTCGCCGGAAAAGCCCGGGGCCGGGATGCTTCTTGTGGGGGCCGCTGCGGCGGCAGCACTGGGCGGCGTGACGGTCTGGCAGTTCTGGCCCGGGGTGGCTTTGTGTGCGGGGATAGAGCTGTATCTCTGCTGCCGGGGGCAGGTGAAAGCGGCACTTTCGGGCTGCGCGGTGCTGGGGGCGGGGCTGTGCGCAGCAGACCCGGCTCTTGCTCCGGCTGCGTCGGGCCTTGCCTGTGCGACGGCTGCGGCTGTGGTTTTCGCACCCGGGCAGCGCATCGAAACGGTGGCGGCTTATGCAGGCGGCTGTGTCACAGGGGCGCTCTGCGTTCAGCCGCCCGGGAACGCATTCCAATATCTGTTCAGTGTGTGCGGCGCGCTGGCAGTGGTGTCGGCGATGCCTGCGGCGTGGCTGACCCCGGAACCGGAGGAGACCACGGCCCCGCAGCTGCCCGACCGCCCCCGGTTCAGCGCGGCGGCCACCCGGTTGGAGCAGGTGGCGCAGAGCCTTTCCTCTCTGGCGGAGACGGTGAACGATGTCTACGAGGCCCTGCCCCGGCGGCGGGAGGATTTCCGCTGGGTCATCGACAACACCCACGACACCCTCTGCTTCAACTGCGGGCGGCGGGAGACCTGCTGGAAACAGGAGTACACCTCCACAATGGAGGGTATGGAAGCACTGCGCCCTCTGCTGGAAAGCGGTGGCGGGCTGGAAACGGCGCAATTGCCCGGGCAATTGTCCCGCTGCATCCACCCGGCGGCGCTGTGTGCGGCGGCAAGCCGTTCCTTTGCTCTCTACCGCAGCCGAAAGGAAGCACGCATTCATTCTGAGGCCATGCGCACCGCCCTGACCGAGCAATACAGCGCCGTGGCGGAAGCGCTGGGGGTGCTGGGGGAGCAGCTGGGCCGTCCGGGTGACCCGGAGCCCTATAAATCCGGCAGAGTGGCAGATTTTTTCGCATCGCTGGGGTCGCCCCCGCAGGAGTGCGCGGTGACCCTGGACGACCTGGGGCGCACTCATGCGGCGGTGACCCTGCCGCGCACCCGCTTTTCAGCGCAGGAGCTGGATGCGCTGGCCGGGGAGGTGGGGCGCATCTGCCGCCGCACGCTGGAGACGCCGCAGGTGCTTTCCTGCAAGGGGATGACGACCCTGCTGTTCAGTGAGAAACCGGTGCTGAGGGCGGTGTTCGGCATGGCGGGGGCAGCAGCCCGGGGCAGCATTTCCGGGGATGCGGTGCAGCAGTTCTGCAGCCCGACGGCAGCGCAGATGATCCTCTGCGACGGCATGGGCACCGGGCGCCCGGCGGCAGTGGACGGCAATCTGGCCGCAGAGCTGACTGCCCGGCTGCTGAAAGCTGGATTCACGGCCGAGCTTGCGGCGCGGCTGGTGAATGTGGCGCTGGCCCTCAAAAGCGAGGACGAGAGCGGCGCGACGCTGGATCTTGTGAGCGTGGATCTCTACACCGGCACGGCAAGGCTCTTCAAGGCCGGGGCGGCCCCGGGCTTTCTCGTGCACGGCGGACGGGTGCGGGCCGTGGGAGATGCCAGCCTTCCGGTGGGCATTCTGGGCGGAGTGAGCGGCCAGAGCCGGGTGGTGCATCTGACAGCGGGCGATTATATCGTGCTGGTGTCGGACGGGCTTCTGGTGGACGGCCCGGACTGGGTGGCAAAGCAGCTGGAGCTTTCGGCGGCAGCAGGGGAGACGCCGGAGGTGATCGCAAAAACGCTGGTTGAGACGGCCCGTGTCCGCGCCCGGAAAACAGGCAGGCCGGACGACATCACTGCGGCAGTGCTGCGGCTGGAAAAGTGCTGAGTTCACACAAACTTCGTTGATTTTCGACCGGAAGGAGGGTATACTATGTAGATATGAAATCACTCACAGGAGGGCAGAACGATGCTTATAATCACGGTGGCGCAGGACGGCAGCGGCGACTTTGCCTCGGTGTCCGAAGCGGTACAGGCTGTGCCGTATGACTGCACAGCGGAGATCCACATTGGCCCGGGTACATATCGGGAAAAGCTGTTCTGCGAAAAACAGGACATTGTGCTGACCGGTGCAGGCGCAGACAAGACCCGCATCGTCTGGGGCGACGGCGGCAAGCTGCCTCACCCGGACGGCAGGCCCACCCACACCTTCCGGAGCTACACGGCCTTTTTCAGCGGCGAACGCCTGCGGGTGGAAGACCTGACCATCGAGAATGACGCAGGCCCCGGCGCAAAGGTGGGGCAGGCGGTGGCGGCCTATGTGGACAGCGCACACGCATCTTTTGTGAACGTGCGGCTGCTTGGCAATCAGGACACGCTTTTCTGTGCGCCCCTGCCGGAGAAGGAGCGCGAGAAAGACGGCTTTCTGGGGCCCCGCGGCCTGGCACCCCGCCGCCCAACGGCACAGTATTACCAGAACTGCGAGATCGCGGGCGATATCGATTTTATCTTTGGCGGCGCAGATGCCCTGTTTGAGCAGTGCACCATCCGCACGGTGAACAACCACCTGCCGGCCAGCTATGTCACGGCACCTTCCGGCAAAGCGGAGGGTCTGGGTTTTGTGTTCTGGGACTGCGATTTCGTCTCGGACAACTGCCCGGCGGGCACGGTGTTTCTGGGCAGACCCTGGCGCCCCAACGGCAGGACGGCTGTGCTGGACTGCCGCCTGGGGGCCCACATTTCGCCGGAAGGATTCTCCCCGTGGCAGAACCGCACCGACTCTGACCTTGCCTGCTTTGCGGAAGCAGGCAGCACCGGAGAGGGCGCAGCGCAGCGCGGGGCATGGGTGAAGGAGCTGGACGGCGGACAGGCTGCGGCCCTGCTGAAAAAGGCCCGGAAACTCTGCAGGCCGGAATAATCACAAAAAATATAAAGGAAAGTATAAGGAAACTCTATGAAAAAGCTGCCGAATTCTGTCAAATGGGTCATTGTCCTGCTGGTGCTGGCCGGAATGGGCTGGATGATGTGGAAGGTGAACGACCGGGCATCCCGGGTGGAAATGCCGGCCCCGGATAATACATTTGGAATTTATCGAACGGCGGATTCCAATTCGTAAATCCTATATAAAACAAAAACCGGACGGTCTGTGGACCGCCCGGTTTTGTGTTTTTTGAGGAAAAAATTATTCCTGCGCCTTTTTCTCGTTGGCGGGCAGGTCGTTCATGATGAACCAGAAGGTGGTGCCCATGCCGATGGCGCTCTGCACGCCGAAGCGGAAGCCGTGCTGCTGGAAGATGGCCTTTGTGATGGAAAGGCCCAGGCCCGTGCCCTGCTTGCCGGAGTCCGAACGGGAGCGGTAATAGCGGTCGAAAATGTAAGGCAGGTCGTCGGCGGAGATGCCGGGGCCGTGGTCTTCCACTTCCACCCGGACGCCCTCGGTGCAGGGCTGTGCCCGCAGGATGAAGATGCCGTCTTTGCCGATGTGGTGCATGGCATTGCCCAGCAGATTATGCAGTGCGCGCTGCATCATGTCCGGGTCAGCGTAGACCGGCAGCTCTTCGTCGGGGATCTCCAGTTTCAGCTGCCAGCCGTTTTGTGCACAGATGGCGTCATAGCGCTCGCTCACCTCGTCGCACAGCTGGCCCATGTCGAAGTGCACCCGCTCGCACTTGTCCGCGCCGCTGGTCACCTTGCTCAGCTCCATGACGCTGGACACCAGCGCAGTCAGGCGGTCAGTCTCATCCACAATGATGTTCATCTGCTCGTCGCGGTGGGCTTTGTCATCACCGGTGATGTCGCGCACCGTCTCTGCATAGCCCTTGATGAGGGTCAGCGGGGTGCGCAGGTCGTGGGAGACATTGGCCAGCAGGTCGCGCTGCATTTGGGCGGCGTGCTGCACCTCGGAAGCCATGTGGTTGAAGTCCTGCGCCAGGTCACCCAGCTCGTCGTTGCGGCGGCTGTCCACATGAACGGCGTAGTTGCCCTGTGCCATCTGGCGGGCAGCACTGGAAAGCTGGCGCAGCGGCTTTGTGAACCACTCGCTGAACAGCCACGCCGCCGAGAGGGCGATGATGAAGATCAGCGCCGCCGTCATGGGCAGCACTGTGCTCAGAACCTTGCCGGCCTCGGACACATGCACCAGACTGGTGGTGACCAGCACGGTATATTCGCCGCCGGAGGTGTTGCGCCCCACCAGCAGCTGGGCCGAACCGGACAGCCGCGGCGGGTTGAGGGTCTGGACAAAGCCGCCGGTGGTGCGGCATTTCTTGCGCATGGCCACGGCGGTGGAGACGATCATATCATTGTTGGAAGAGTCCGACAGCAGTGTCTCGTGGAGGTTGCAGTAGGACTGATTCTCGATCTTATAAATGGTGCGCATGGTGGTATCGGAGATATCCACGCAGAAGCTGTTCAGGCTGCCGCTGGCATACAGCTGGGTAGCCAGCTTGTCAAAGAATGAGCTGTTGACATACAGGCGGCCAAACGACCAGGACGAGAGGGTCTGGCCATCTTCCAGAGCCTTGTCCAGCTCGGAAGCGATATTTTCCGCCTGAGTGGTCAGCTGCGTTTCAATGTGCTTGGTGTAGAGCGGCTCCAGCAGCTGGGTGGACAGAAACCAGAACAGCCCCAGCAGGAACAGGCAGATAAAGCACAAAAACCACATCAGCTGGCCGCGGATGCCGAGAGAACGATGCCGCATGAATCCTGTTCTCCTTTATCCCCGCGCTGCGTCCGGGTCGAATTTGTAGCCGATGCCCCACACGGTCGCAATATAGCTGCGGCATTTGCCCAAATGGCCGCGCAGCATCTTGACGTGGGTGTCCACGGTGCGGTCCTCGCCGAAGTAGTCGTAGTTCCACACCTTCTGCAGGATCTTTTCGCGGCTCAGGGCGATGCCCTTGTTGGAAGCCAGGAACACCAGCAGGTCGAACTCCTTGGGCGTCAGGGCCACGTCCTCGCCGGACACCCGCACGGTGTGGCTGGCCGTGTCGATGGTCAGCTCGCCGAAGGTCATCACGTTGGCAGCGGCTGCAGGCTTGGGCATGGTGCGGTTCAGCACGGCCTTGACGCGGGCCACCAGCTCACGGGGCGAGAAAGGCTTGACCACATAGTCGTCTGCGCCGCTCTCAAGGCCGGCCAGCTTGTCGTACTCTTCGCCGCGGGCGGTGAGGATGATGACCGGTGTGTTGATATGGCGGGCACGCATCTCCCGCAGGCAGGTCATGCCGTCCATGAAAGGCATCATCAGGTCAAGGATGACAAGATCGAAGGCCCCGCCCGAAAGCTGGGTCAGGGCGGCGGTGCCGTCGCCTGCTTCCTCACACACATAACCGGAATATTGTAAATGTTCGCGGATGAGCTCCCGGATGCGGGGCTCATCGTCAACGATCAGGATTTTTGCCATAGGGACAGACTCCTTCCACAAAATATACTTCAACAGCATCAGCATACTGCAAAATTAGGAAAAACCTGTGAAGATTGCATGAATGCTTTGGGAAAACAAAACATTCCAGCATCAGTATACCACAGAACGGCCCCGGTGCACAGCAGGATTTTGCGCCTGCCGGGCGCTTGCACTGCCGGGCAGGGAATGCTATACTGAAACGATAAGAGGGCAGCTTTCTGCCCGCAGTTCTTTTAGGATAAAGGAAAGATCCCTATGCGAATCGGACTTGTTGAATTTTTGCTGATCCTGGCCATTGCATCCCTGACCGTAGGGCCGCAGGCGGCGCTGTTCGTAGACCGCTGGATGCGCCGGGCCAACCGGGCCAATGCCCGCGCCGCCCGCCGCCGGGCCGAATACGCCGCTCAGGCCGCTGCCGAGCGGGACGCCCTGCTCAAGCGGTTCCGCACGGCCAGCACCGTGTTTGGTGTGTGCATCCTGCTGGCGCTGGTCTATGCGCTGGTGCTCCGGCCCATCGACACGCCGCCGCAGGCCTATAAAGCGCCCGATGTCCGTCAGGACACCCATGCGGCGGAAAGCCCCCTGCGCACCGACAGCAAGGAACTGCTGCAGCTGGGGGAATATCAGGGCGTGGACTGCATCCGCACGCAGGACGGCCTCGTGTATGCGGCGGCTTATGACGGTGCAGCCATGAAAAAGCGCACGAGCGACCTTGTGCGCACCGACGGCGGGCACTACGCGGCCATCCTGTCTGTGGACGGCGAGTTGACCGGCTTTGACTTTGACGCGGACGGCGACCTCTGGCTGAGCATCGTCACAACTTCCGGCGGGACGCTCTGCCGTGCAAAGCACGACAGCTGGGGTGCGGCGGTGGAGCAGGTCGTGACTCAGATCGACGGCGCTCCGCTGGGGGCCGTTTCAGCGGTGGAAGTCGGCCCGGACGGCAAGGTCTACTTTGCCGTGGTGGGAGAAGAAACGACGGAAAACGGGCTGGAAAGCGCTCTGCGCACGGAACTGCTGGCCCACACCGGCACCGGCTGGGTGTACGTCTATGACCCTGCAGACCGTTCGGTGCAGCGGGTGCTGGGCGGCATCGCAGGTGCATCCGGGCTGGTGCTTTCGAAGGATGGCAGGACGCTGTACGTTTCCGACCTCGGCAATCGCTGCGTCTGGCAGGTGAGCGCCGACGCCCGGGAGCTGACCGCAGGCGGAAAGAACTGCCAGAGCCAGTTCAGCGGTCTGCCCGGCTACCCCGGCGCACTGGCCGTGGATGAAGACGGCACCCTGTACATCACTTACCGCTGGGCCCGCAGCGAGTGGCTGGAAAATCACGCGGACAGCACCCTTCTGCGCGGCATTGCCCTGCGGGCCGGGCAGAACCTGCAGGAACGGCTGTTCCGGCTCCCGGCGGATGCTCCCTGCGCCGAAGCGGTGAGCCTGGCGGATGGTGAATGGAAAACGACATTTTCCGGCATGGCACTGGACGGCTGCACGGCGGTGTGCCCGGTGGACAGCAAGGTGTATTTCGGCGCGGCGGGCGAAGCAGCCCTGCCGTTTGCAAGAGTATAAAAGGAGTGTTTTGAAATGACCGAAGCATTCAAAAAACAGATCGAAAATGAGGCCCGGCAGGCCGTGACGGAACTGCTGGCTGAAGCAAAACTGAAAAAGGGCGATGTGTTCGTGGTGGGCTGCTCCTCCAGCGAGATCGTCGGCGGGCACATCGGCAAGGATTCCAGTCTGGAAGCCGCACAGGCTGTGTACGCGGGCATTGCCCCGGTGCTGGCCGAACACGGCGTCTGGCTGGCGGCGCAGTGCTGTGAGCACCTGAACCGCGCCATCGTCATTGAGCGGGAAGCCGCTGAAAAATACGGTTGGGAAGAAGTGTGCGTGGTGCCCCGTCCCCACGCGGGCGGCAGCTGGGCCACCACCTGCTGGAAGAAGTTCAACGAACCGGTGGCCGTGGAAGAGATCCGCGCCCACGCGGGCATCGACATCGGAGGCACCCTCATCGGGATGCACCTCAAGCGGGTGGCGGTTCCGGTGCGGCTGAGCCTGAATAAGATCGGCGAAGCAAACATCCTGTGCGCCCGCACCCGCCCGAAGCTCATCGGCGGCGAGCGTGCAAAGTATACCGAGGAGGACTGAGCGTTATGGCAGAGAGGACTTTGGAACAGATGAAGGAAGCGGTGGCCCAGATCCGCGAAAAGATGGCTGCGGCCGCACGGGAAGCGGGCCGTGACCCCGCCGAAGTGCAGCTGTGCGCCGCCTGCAAGACCCGCACCGCCGACACCGTGGCCGCAAGCGCCGCTCTGCCCATTGATGTGTTCGGCGAGAACCATGTGCAGGAGCTGTGCGCAAACTTTGATGCGGGCGCTTACTGCGGCAAGCCCAGCCACTTTATCGGCCATCTGCAGACCAACAAGATCAAAAAGGTGCTGGGCCGCGCCAGCCTGATCCAGAGCGTGGACAGCGAACATCTGCTGGCCGCCATTGAAAAGGAAGCCGCCAAGGCCGGCATCGTGCAGAATGTGCTGCTGGAAGTGAACATCGGCGGTGAAGAGAGCAAGACCGGTGTTTCGCCGGAACAGCTCTGGCCCCTGCTGGATGCAGCTGCCGCTGAGGAGCACATCCGGGTCAAGGGCCTGATGGCTATCCCGCCCGTGAACAACGACGACGCCCAGAACCGCCGGTATCTGGCCCAGGTGTACAAGCTGTTCGTGCAGGCCGGGGAGCGCGGCTACCAGAACGTGCAGATGGAGACTCTTTCCATGGGCATGAGCGGCGACTTTGAAAACGCCATCCGCGAGGGTGCCACCCTCGTGCGCATCGGCACCGCCATCTATGGCAAACGGGATTACAGCAGGAAGCAGTAAAGTAAAAAGAAAAACGGCCCCGCCCTCTCAGTCGCTTAAGCGACTGAGAGGGCGAGCCATCTAATGGGAGGTATCATGTCCAAGCAAAAGACGACCATCAACGACCCCGGGGCGCACCACACCAGCAGCGGCGCGCTGATCCGGCGGTTTCTGCCCTACCTGACAAAGTATAAGAAAACACTGTTTCTCGACCTGTTCTGTGCAGCGCTGACCACCCTGTGCGATATCGTGCTGCCCAAGATCATGAGCACCATCACCAACGCCGCCATGGGCGTGGGCATCACGCTGACGGCGGGCATCGTGCTGCGGCTTGCGGCGCTGTACTTCGTGCTGCGCATTATCGACGGCGCGGCTCAGTATTATATGTCCAGCATCGGCCACATCATGGGCGTGCACATCGAAACGGACATGCGCCGGGATGCCTTTGACCACCTGCTGAAACTGGACCACACCTATTACAACAACACGAAAGTCGGCACCATCATGGGCCGCATCACCAACGACCTGTTCGATGTGACCGAGTTCGCCCACCACTGCCCGGAGGAATTCTTCATTGCGGCAATCAAAATCGTGGTGTCCTTCATCATCCTGTGTCAGGCCAGCGTGCCGCTGACGCTGGCGGTGTTTGCCTGTGTGCCCCTGATGGGTGTGGTGTCCGTCTACCTGAACGGACGCCTGCGGGCGCGGTTCCGCCAGCAGCGTGTGCAGATCGGTGAGCTGAACTCCACCATTGAGGACAGCCTGCTGGGGCAGGGTGTGGTGAAAGCTTTTGCCGCCGAGGACGAGGAGCGGGAAAAATTCCTGCAGGGCAATAAGGATTTTGAAGAGATCAAGACTCTGAGCTACTACGCTATGGGCGCGTTCAACACCTCCACCCGTCTGTTCGACGGCCTGATGTATCTGGTGGTCATTCTGGCGGGCGGCCTGTCGCTGGTGTATGGCAAGATCAACGCCGGCGACATGGTGGCCTATATGCTCTATGTCACCACCCTGATCGCCACCATCCGCCGCATTGTGGAATTCGCCGAGCAGTTCCAGCGAGGCATGACCGGCATCGAACGCTTTGCCGAGATCATGGACACCCCTGTGACCATCGACGACGCTCCGGACGCTGTGCCCCTGCAGCCCGGCCCCGGTGCCATCCGGTTTGAGAATGTCAGCTTCGAGTACCCGGACGACCACAATAAGGTGCTGCACAACGTCAGTCTGGACATCCGGGCGGGCGAACGGCTGGCACTGGTGGGCCCCTCGGGCGGCGGCAAGACCACGCTGTGCAGCCTCATCCCCCGCTTCTACGAGGTGACCAGCGGCAAAATTTTGATCGACGGGCAGGACATCCGCCATGTCACCCTCAAGAGCCTGCGCAATGACATCGGCATCGTGCAGCAGGACGTGTACCTGTTCAGCGGCACGGTGGCCCAGAACATCGCCTACGGCAAGCCCGGTGCGACCCGGGAAGAGATCGTCGAAGCGGCCCGCCTTGCCGGTGCGGAGCGGTTCATTCTGGCGTTGAAGGATGGCTTCGACACCTATGTTGGCGAGCGCGGCGTCAAGCTTTCCGGCGGACAGAAGCAGCGCATCGCCATTGCACGGGTGTTCCTGAAGAACCCGCCCATCCTGATCCTGGACGAAGCCACCAGCGCCCTCGACAACGAGAGCGAAATTCTGGTGGGCCAGAGCCTTGAAAAGCTGGCCCATGGCCGCACCACTCTGACCATCGCCCACCGCCTGACTACCATCAAGGACTATGACCGCATTCTGGTGCTGGGCGAAGAGGGCATCGTGGAGTCCGGCACCCACGACCAGCTGTTGGCAAAACAGGGCGTCTATTACCGCCTGTGGAACCAGCTGCCGGGGGAAGATACGCTTTGAAAAGAGGAAACGAACATGACCGAACGCGAAAAATGGGAACACGGCATGTGGTATGATGCCAACTACGACCCGGAGCTCTGCGCGGAGAGAGAAAAGGCCGAGGCGCTTTATTTCGAGTTCAATCAGACCCCGCCGTCCCAGCAGGAAAAGCGGGCAGAACTTTTGAAAAAGCTGCTGCCCGGCATGGGGAGGAATGTGGTCATCCTGCCGCACTTTTACACTGATTACGGTTACAATTGCATTATTGGCGAGGGCACCTACATCAACCACGGTGCCTATCTGATGGACTGCGCAAAGATCACCATTGGCAGGCACTGCTTCATCGGCCCCAACTGCGGCATGTACACGGCCATCCATCCGCTGCTGCCGGAAGAGCGCAACAAGGGGCTGGAAAATACAAAGTCCATCACGCTGGGCGATAACGTCTGGCTGGGCGGAGATGTGACCATCCTGCCCGGCGTGACCATCGGCGCAGGGACGACCATTGGTGCGGGCAGCGTGGTGACACGGGACATCCCCGCCGGTGTGGTGGCTGCAGGCAACCCTTGTAAGGTGCTGCGGGATATTACCGAGAAGGACAGCATAGCGTATCAGAAATAAATTCCTATAAGCAAACAAAAGGCTCTGCCGCGTTTCAGCGGCAGAGCCTTTTGTTTGTTACTTTATTCGCCCACGATCAGGCGGACAGAACCATAAATGCCGGCGTCGTTGCCGAGGGTGGCGGCGACGATGGGGGTCTCACGGCAGGACTTAAAAGCGTAGGTCTTGAAGTGTTCGCGCAGCGGGGTGAACAGCACATCACCGGCGCGGGCCACGCCGCCGCCTACCATGAACATCTCCGGGTCCACGGTGTTGGCGATGGTGGCCAGTGCCATACCCAGCGTGTCGGTCATCTCGTCCACTTCGCGGGCGGCAAGGGCGTCGCCATTGCGGGCAGCATCAAACACATCCTTGGCGGCGAAGTCGGTGCCGCGCAGGGTGCAGGGGGTGTCCGGGTTTTCGTCCAGCAGCTTTTTCATGCAGCGGACAACGCCGGTGGCGCTGGAATACTGCTCAAGGCAGCCGTGCTTGCCGCAGCCGCAGGCGGCGGTCTCGTGGCGGTTCACGGTGATGTGGCCGATCTCGCCGCCTGCGCCGTGGGTGCCGTCAATGACTTTGCCATTGACGATGACGCCGCCGCCCACGCCGGTGCCCAGCGTGACCATGACGGCGCTGCGGCAGCCCTTGGCACAGCCCATCCAGATCTCACCCAGAGCGGCCACGTTGGCGTCGTTGCCCACCAGAACATTGATGCCGTCCAGCAGGCCGGAGAGCTGCGCGGAAACGTTCAGGTTGCCCCAGCCGCCAAGGTTGGCGCAGATGATGGGCACGATGCGGCTGTCCAGCACGGGGCCGGGCACGCCCACGCCCACGCCTTCCACCTGCTCGGCGGTAAGGCCCTGCTCGTTCATCTTGCTCTTCACGGCAGCGGCCAGATTTTCCAGAATGTGCTCACCGGCGTTGGAGGTGTCGGTGGGGACTTCCCACTTTTCCAGCAGAGCACCAGCGGTGGTGAACAGGCCGATCTTGGCAGTGGTGCCGCCCAGATCAATGCCGAATGCATATTCCTTCATGTTTCATTTACCCCTTTTCGGCGGCTTTGAGCCGCAGTATTTCGTATTCTCCAGTATATCACACCCGCCTGCAAAAGAGCAGTGCCGCAGCGGATTTTCATGCAATCAGACGGAAATGCGGGTACAGCCTTGGCAAAACTGCCGGAAGGTCACCGCACGGTATTGGTCAGAGAACCAATGCCGTCGATCTCGCAGCGCACGGTGTCGCCGGGCCTGAGGAACTGCGGCGGGTCCATGCCCATGCCCACGCCTGCCGGGGTGCCGGTGGCAATGATGGTCCCGGCCTTCAGGGTCATGCCCTGCGTCAGCTCGTGGATCACATGGTCGATATCAAAAATTTGCAGCCGGGTGTTGGAGTCCTGACGCTTTTCGCCGTTGACGAAGCTGCGGATGCCCAGCTGCGGCGGGTAGGCCTCGAACTCATCTGCCGTGACGATGCAGGGGCCGATGGGGGTGAAGCCGTCCAGACTTTTGCCGAAATACCACTGCTTGTGGGCGGTCTGCACATCGCGGGCGGAGACATCGTTCAGGATGGTGTAGCCAAACACATAGTCCCGGGTCTGCCCGGCGGGCACGTCTTTGGCGTCCCTGCCCAGCACCACGGCCAGCTCACATTCGTAGTCCAGCTTTTTCACGAGGTCGGTGTGTGCCTCGATGAAACCGCCGTCCGCCACGGCACGGGAAACGCGCTTGGAAAAATAAATGGCGTCCTGATGCTTCGTTGAGAAAGCATCGGCGGAATACTTTTCTGCTTCGTCCGAGTGGGCCATGTAGTTGATGCCCAGGCACACCACGTCCTGCGCGGGGCAGGGAATGGGGCTTTGCAGCTGCACGGCGTCAATGGGCAGAGCGGGAATGCCCATGATGGCCAGCTGCAGGCCCGCCCGCACCTGCGGGGTCAGAAAGGGAATGGCGTCGGACAGGGTCTCATAGGAGAGGCCCAGCCAGCTCAGCGGCCAGACCTGGGTGCCGTCCGCAGAGAGGATGGCCGGATCTTCCACGCCGTCCGGCAGGCGGCAGGTGACAAAACGCATGGCGAGTTCCTCCCTCAGTGGCGGTAGGCGATGGCGTTCTGGATGCGGTCGGTCTCGGCCTGCCCGGCCAGCTGACGCACCAGCTCCAGCGCGAAGGGAATGGCACCGCCCAGACCGTAGCTGGTGGTGATGTTGCCGTCTACCACGACCTCGGTGTCCAGCACTTCGGCACCGGCCAGCTTATCCTGGAATGCGGCGTGGGCCGTGGCCTTTTTGCCCTCCAGCAGGCCCAGAGATGCCAGCACGCTGGGAGCAGCGCAGATGGCGGCCACCTTCTTGCCGGCCTTGGCAAAAGACACGCAGGCGTCGGTGACGGCCCTGTTTGCGGCAAGGTTCGGGGTGCCGGGGATGCCGCCGGGCAGGACCACCATGTCCACGTCGGAATAGTCGATGTCCTCGGCCAGAGCGTCGGCGGTGATGTGCACTTTGTGGCTGCTGGTGATGACGCGGTTGCCGGTGGCGCTGGCGATGGTCACATCCACCTTGGCACGGCGGAGAAGATCGACCACCAGAAGGGCCTCACACTCTTCGGTGCCCTCGGCGAAAAAGACAACAGCTTTGCTCATTTTAATTACCTCCTGAGAAAAAGAAAGGCCGCACGCCGCAAAAGCGGGCACAACACCCGGGCGGCACACGGCTTTTTGCGTGAGATTTTACCTGGATTCGTCAGCGGGCTTTTCTGCTTCCAGCAGAGCGCGCAGCACGCTGTCGTCGGCGCTCAGCACGCGGCTGACCCGGCTGATGATGGCGCTGGATGCACCGGTCTTGTCCATGATTTCGGTGTAGATGCGCTTGTCTACCAGCATCTCGGCGATGTTGTAGCGCTGCTCCATTGCGCTCAGCTCGGAATAGCTGCACACATCCTGCAGAAAACGGTAGCACTGTTCCGGGGTCTTGAGCTGCAAAAATGCCTGATACAGGCCGGATTTGCCGGTCGGATGATCTTTTGCCATGTTGTTCTCCTTTTTGCAGATGCCGCCCACAGGCAGACACTTTATTACACTACATTAGTGTAGAACAAACGGAGAAAAAATTCAATACCTTTCTGGCATTTGGAAAAGAAAACAGCTTTTAGCCCAGTGTGTGCTCAAACACCAGCTCGTCGCGGGGGACAGTGCCCGTTTCCTGCTCGGCAGGCTTCAGGCTGCGGTAGCGCAGAGCCTTGAAGAACTGCTGCACGGGCAGCGCCTTGGCGTGGACAGTGCACCACACACGGCCCTTGCCTTCGCCGCGGGCCAGACGCTCGCAGGACAGCACGATGTCTCGGCCCAGTGCCTTGCCGCGGTATTCGGGCTTGAGATACAGGTGCATCAGGTGCAGAGCGGTGTTCTCCATCTTCCAGGCGAAGTAACCGATAGTCTTGCCGCCCAGCACCACGAGAAAGTAGTTCACATCGTTGTCGATGTCCTCTTCAATGGCTTCGGCACTCTGCAGCTCTTCCACCAGGGTGTCCAGCTGTTTTGCAGGGTAATAGCGCTTGTAGACCTCATGCCAGAGCTCACTGGCGAGGTCGGCGGTGGCGTGGATATATTTGGCCTTGGCGACCAGCTTGTAATCGGGCTTCATAGTTCTCCTTATACTTTGACGATATAATCCGGTTTGCGGGGTGCGGCGGGCTTGGGCTCAGCGGCAGGATAGCCGAGGATGCAGTGGCCGACGCCGATCCATTCGCCCTCGATGCCCCACTTTTTGAGCAGGGCTTTGCCCTCGTCGGTGTCGAATTCCTCTTTGGCGCGGTTGATCCAACAGCTGCCCAGCCCCAGCGAAGCAGCGGCCAGCATCAGGTTGCCCATGACAAGGCTGCCGTCCTGCACGGCGTTCTTCGCGTTGGCGTCAGCCAGCACCACCAGAATGGTGGGGGCTCCGTACATGGGGTCGGTGTCCCTGCCCATGACGGCGGCGTTCATGCGGGTGAGCTGGGCGCGGGTCTCAGCGTCCTGCACGACCACGATCTTTGCGCTCTGGCGGCCCATGGCGCTGGCGGCGTAGGTGCCTGCTTCCAGCACGGCGTTCAGTTCTTCGTCGGTGATCTGCTCGGGTTTGTAGGCACGGCAGCTGCGGCGGCTCTTGATGGTTTCCAATGTTTCGTTGGTCATAGCAATTCCCTCCCTTGAAATTCGTGCTTTTATTGTATCACAAGACGGCCCGGAGTGCAAAGAGGTCCCGGCCAGAAACGTTTCTGTTGCATATGTGCGTGAGAATGCGGAAAAACACGGCAGAATGCACAATAAAACGAAAAAAGATTATGAAAAAGCATCCTTGCTGCCCAAGCACAAATACGTTATAATAGAGCTACCAAACCGGAAAGGAGTCGTGCTCTATGGCAAAGGCATCACAGGTCGTTATTCTGGAAAATGAATTTTACATCATCAAAGCCCCCAATGGAAAGGTGCTGGAAGTAAAGAACTTCAACACTGAGAACGGTGCTGCTATCCAGCTGTGGAGCTACGCAGGCCATCCATGGCAGCAGTGGCAGTTTGTGGATGCAGGCGAAGGACGCTGGCGCATCTGCAACCGTTTCACCGGCAAGATGATCGATCTCGCCCTCGGCGGCGTGGTGGAGGGCACCTGGCTGCATCAGTGGAGCCGCACCAGCGGGCTGAGCCAGTGCTGGGCGCTGGAGCCCACCCGCAATGGCCGCACCCGCATCCGCAATGTGCTGGCGGACAAATACATTGACCTTGTGGGCATGAACACCGCCAACGGTGCGCAGGCCCAGATTTGGAATTTTGTGCCCGGCGGCAATCAGGAGTGGACGCTGGAGCGCATCGACCCGGACGCCGCTCAGACCGGACGCCGCGCCGAGGAAGCGAAAGACCCCCAGCCCACCCCCAGCCAGCGCAAGCATCAGAATGATCTGGTGCGCAAGCTGAACAGTGCGGGCAAGGGAAGAGCGAGCCGAAAAGCTTGACGATTTAGAATGCCCGCCGCGCTGCTTTGGGCATATCAGTGGAAAATTTATTTTTAGTTTGCACCCCGGCAAAGCCTGCGGGCTTTGCCGGGGCGCTTTTTCACCAAAAAGGCCGTAGAGGGCGAGGCCGTTAATCAGAAAAAGGAGAAAAAATCCAATGAATCTTGGAGCTTTCATGAACCCGGAATACCCCATTTTCAGCACGACGCTGTGTTATCTGGAACGGAACGACGCCTATCTGATGCTGCACCGGGTAAAAAAACAGGACGACTACAACCACGACAAATGGGTGGGTGTGGGCGGCAAGTTTGAGCGCTTCGAAAGCCCGGAGGACTGCCTGCTGCGAGAGGTGAAGGAAGAGACGGGCCTGACTTTGAAAAGCTACCGCTGCAGGGGCCTGCTGACCTTTGTGTGGGGGAACATGACCGAGTTCATCCATCTTTACACAGCGGACAGCTGGGAAGGTGAGATGGTGCAGGGCGACGCCTGCAGGGAGGGCGTTTTGGAATGGGTGCCGAAAGACAAGGTGATCAGCCTGCCCATCTGGGAGGGCGACAAAATTTTCTTCCGCCTGCTGAACGAGAACCGGCCCTATTTCTCCTTGAAGCTGGTGTATGACGGGGATACGCTGAAAGAAGCTGTACTGGACGGGAAGCGAATCGCCTGAGTAAATGCCGCTTATAATTACGGCCCTATTCTGTGAAAAGTGAAAGCCAGAAAATCCGCAGATTTTCTGGCTTTCTGAATTTAAAATATATTTTCCGCTGATATTGTCAGAGCGAAGCGGAGACAATTCTAAAACTTAGTTCAGCTTCAAATCGCCCTCTTTGATCCAGCCCAGCTTGCGCTCGATCTCGCAGAAGACCACGCTCAGCACGGCGGGCAGGACAAAGCACAGCAGGATCATGGCCGCCCAGTCCATCGGGGTGATGGCAGCTTTGGTGCCGGCGGCAATGTCGCTGACCCAGCCGGTGTAAACACCGATCTGGCCCACAAGGCCGCAGGTGCCCATGCCGGAAGAGACTGCCGCGCCGTTCATCTCAAAGTGGAACACGCAGGTGGCCAGAGGGCCGGTGATGGCGCTGGCCAGCGTGGGTGCGATCCAGATGCGGGGGTTCTTGACGATGTTGCCCATCTGCAGCATGCTGGTGCCAAGGCCCTGACTGACCAGACCGCCCACGCCGTTTTCTTTATAGCTCATGACCGCGAAGCCGATCATCTGGGCGCAGCAGCCTGCCACGGCAGCACCGCCGGCAAGGCCGGTCAGGCCCAGAGCTGCACAGATGGCGGCGGAGGAGATGGGCAGGGTCAGCGCCACGCCCACGATCACCGACACCAGAATGCCCATGATCAGCGGGGCCTGCTCGGTGGCCCACATGATCAGGGTGCCCACCTGGCTGGCGGCTGCACCGATGGGGGCGGCAATCAGCATGGAAAGGCCCACGCCGACAAAAATGGTCACCAGCGGGGTGACGAGGATGTCCACTTTGGTCTCCTTGCTCACAGCCTTGCCCAGCTCGGACGCTGCGATGGCGATGATGAGCACAGCCAGAGGGCCGCCCGCGCCGCCCAGAGCATTGGCGGAGTAGCCCACGGTGATGAGGCTGAACAGCACCAGCGGGGGGCAGTGCAGCGCCCAGCCGATGGCACAGGCCATGGCCGGGCCGCTCATGGCGGTGGCGTAGCCGCCCAGATCCACCAGCACATCCAGCCCGGTCTGCTGGCCCAGCGTTTTGATGATGGTGCCGATCAGCAGGCTGGCAAACAGGCCCTGCGCCATGGCACCCAGCGCCTCAATGAGATAGCGCTGGGGGGTGATGACGATATCCTTGCGTTTTAAGAAATCTTTCACATTTGACATGAGAAACTGCCTTTCTGTTTCAAGATGGTTATTTCTGCGGGAAAACTGCATGTCAAGTATAATACCATACACCTGTCAAGACAGCAAGCAAAAAACGGAAATTTGCTGGAAATATCTGCAATTTTTGACTTTGTGCAATGTTTTGGGTGAGCTGTGCGTATCTATTTTGGAGCATTTTCTGATGTCTCAGGGCAAATCCGCGAGGGGCCGAGCTTTGCGGCAGGCAGCAATTGACGGCAGCTTGCCTGCGGGTGTATACTGAAAGAGTATCAGAAGAATGAAATGCCGCCCTTTTTGCGGAGGACGGCGTACCAATAAAAATGCATACAAGGTTTGGAGCACAGCATGAAAAAAACGTTCTGGAACAAATTCGCTGCCGACGGCACCCGCTGCAAAGTGCGGTGCGCGGCGGCAGCGCTGGCATTGGCGATGACCTTTTCGATGGGGGCACCGCTGGCACTGGCTGCGCAGCCGGATGAAGCAGAAGCTGCGGCTGCGCAGACTGCAGCGGCGCTGGAGATGCCCACTTTACAGCCCGAGACCCCGGAGCTGGCAGCGCAGGACCCGCTGGCACCCCCGGCTCAGGCCACGGAAGCCGAAGAAAACAGCACCAATCAGCACACCCCGGAAAACAGCGTGGTGCTGACCCCGGAAGAGATCCGCGAGGCGCTGGATGCCGGTGCCATGGATGCGGCCGAAGCGCAGTGCATCGACCTGAGCGATGAGAACGGATTTTTCAGCTGGCTGTTCAACTTCCTGTTCGGCTGGTGGAACAAGAAGGACCCGGAGCCGGTCTATTCCGGCTGGCGCACCTCCGGCGGCAAAACTTATTATTACAGCCAGACCACCAACAAGCCGGTGGTCGGCATCCAGTCCATTGACAACAAGCTCTATTATTTTGATGCCAACGGCGTGCTGCAGGCCAACAAGACCTTCGGCGTGGATGTGTCCAAATATCAGAAGAACATCGACTGGAACAAGATCAAAAAGGCGGGCGTCAGCTTTGTCATCGTCCGCATCGGCTACCGCGGCTACGGCGCTTCCGGCACGCTGGTGCTGGACCCCATGTTCGAGGAGCATTTCACCAATGTGAAGAATGCGGGCCTGAAAGTGGGCGTCTATTTCTTCAGCCAGGCGACTACGGAGGAAGAAGCGAAGGAAGAAGCCTTTGCCTGCGCTTATGTGCTGAATGGCCGCAAGCTGGACTACCCCATCTTCTTTGACACCGAGGCTTCCGGCGCGTCCAACGGCTCCGGCCGTGCGGATGGTCTGGGCGTCACGGACCGCACCAAGTGTGCTGTGGCCTTCTGCGAAGAGGTGAAGGCGCAGGGCTATAAGCCTGGCGTGTATGCGTCCACCCAGTGGTACCGCAAGCGTGTGGATCTGAACAGCCTGAAAAAGTACACCATCTGGAACGCGCACTACGGCGTCGCCAGCAGCCCCATTGACTGTTCTCTGTGGCAGGGCACCTGCACCGCGCGTCTGCCCGGTTACAGCGGCGATATGGACGTGAACATCAGTTACATCGGATAAAAGTGAGGAAGATCAAGATGGACCGCATTCGCCTGATCGCGTCGGACATGGACGCCACCCTTCTGGACGAGCACAGCCAGCTGCCGCCGGATTTTGAACCGGTTATCCGGGCACTGGCAGAGCAGGGCATTCTGTTCGCTGCTGCCAGCGGTCGGCCGTTGTATACGCTGGAGACGATGTTTCCTGACCTGCTGGACAAGATCATCCTGATCGGCGACAACGGAGGCGCGGCCCGCTGGAAGGGCAGAGACCTGTTCGTTTCCGAAATGCCCGCCGAGGGCTGGCGGCATCTGGCCCGCAGCACAAAGCGGGCCGGAGATGTGGGGCTGCTTTGCGGGCTGCAGGCGGCCTATGCCGAAAAGCAGGACGAGAAATACGACAGAGTGTTCAAGAATTTCTACACCCGGGTGGAATATGTGGATGACCTGACTGCCGTGGAAGCGGCGGCAGACAAATTCACGGTCTATCTGCCGAATGACAACGCACAGGAAGCGTTTGATGTTGTTTACGGCGCATTCCACACGGCCAACGGCGGCGAATTTTCGGTGGCTGTGGCGGGCAGAAACTGGGTGGATGTGATGAACCACGGGGTGCACAAGGGTGCAGCTCTGGCGAAGATCGGAGCCCTGCTGGGCATCCCGGCAGAGAGCATGATGGCGTTCGGCGACACCTACAACGATGCCGAGATGCTCACCACCGCGAAGTATGGCTTCCTGATGGAGAATGGCAGCGAACCCCTGCGGGCAAAGGTACCGTTCCTTGCACCGTCTCACCGGGAATACGGTGTGATGCAGATCATGAAAAAGGTGCTGGCGCAGAACGGCGAAGTCTCGCCGGAGGATTTTGTGAAAGCACATTGAGAAAATTTTTATTTAGAGTTGTCTCCGCTTCGCTCTGACAATAATAGCGGAAGAAATATTTATATTATTGCAAATCAGCCAGACCTGCGGGTCTGGCTGATTTGCTTTTTCACGGGAAGGGCCGTGATAGAAAACGGCATCTTGCTGCTGTCGGCTTGCAGCCGTCGCGCAGCAAAAAAATTCGTTTTCCGGCAGCGACTCTGTTCATGAAAATTATTTGGTGTGCCTCGGATGCAATTTGTGAGGAAAAGGTTCTCGTTGACCTATCATCAAGGATGCCGCTGATCTTTACGACCTCATGTGTGAAAAGGCAGTTTGGCAAAGCCCGCAGGCTTTGCCAAACTGCAAATAAAAAAATATTTCCTCTGTTATTGTCAGAGCGAAGCGGAGACAATTCTAAATCGTCATAACTTCCCCAAAGCCCGAATAAAGTATTCTCAGAGAAAACGGCTGGGGAGGTATGGGGATATGTTTGTGGTCACATTGAACAAAACGAGCCTGAAAAAACTGGGTCTTGGCGCGATGTGCTGCGCACTGGTGGTCTGCAGCGCCCTGCTGGGACGGTATATCAGCCACCGCACCGTGTCGGTGGCGGCATCGGTGAATAAGATCGAGAGCGCGCAGGACATCCAGACATGGTTCACAGGCTATGGGCTGGATGTGGACGGCGCGTCCATCACGGCGGATAAGGTCAAGATCCCCCGCAAGTGGGACGACAGCTTTTCGGCCTTCAATGGGGTGGTGCAGCAGAGCGGCATGGATCTGGCTCGCTATAAAGGCAAGACCGTGGAAAAGTGGACGGCGCTGATCCCTGCGGCCAGCAGCGGCGAGAACAGCCGCTATGGCGTGCTGCTGGTGTACAAGAAAAAGGCTGTGGGGGCCTATCTGCTGGAGCGGCCCTCCGGTGTGGTGGTGGGCCTGAAAGACATGCAGGCCGCTATGGCGGAAATGGAAGCGCAGCAGACCTCCGGTGAGGATTACAGCGGGGACTGGGGCGAACGCCACGACGAGGAACTGACCGGCGAAGCCCAGCAGACTTCGGGCGAGGACTACAGCGGAGACTGGGGCGAGCGCCATGACGAAGAACTGGCCGGCGACGCACAGCAGACCTCCGGCGAACCGGACGCTGAGCCCCAGGCCATCGCCCCGGCGGACCTGCCGCTGGACGCCGAGGGCTATCCGGTGGAATGAACCGAAACCTGCCCAAACCACCGGCAGCTGCCGGAAATGAGGAATGAAATCGATTTGTCATCAGGGGTCAAAATAACTAAAATTTGCGCACAAGCGGAAGAAAAAGTGAAAAGTGTGTATTTTTGTCGCATTTACATGTTCAATTGTACCAAAAAAATGAGTAAAAAATTAGCAATATGCAATGGTGAAAATTTCACGGACAGGGTTTATAATAGAAGTATCAACCACGGAGCGGCTCGGCCGCAGATGATGTGCAGTTTTTCATGCCCGTGGGTCAAGTAAGGAGAAAATGATTATGAAGGAATTCCAGTATACCGTTAAGGATGCCTGCGGCATCCACGCTCGTCCGGCAGGCCTGCTCGTCAAGACTGTCAAGGGCTTCGCAAGCAGCGCCACCCTCGAGAAGGACGGCAAGAGCTGCGACATGCGCAAGCTGATGGCTCTGATGGGCATGGGCGTCAAGCAGGGCGAGACCATCACCATCAAGGTGGAAGGCGACGATGAAGAGGCAGCTGCAGAAGCAATCCAGAAGTTCCTGAGCGAGAACGTCTGATCGCAGTTGTGATGAGAGAGGCCCTCGCGGGAAAACTGCGGGGGCTTTTTTGAAATGTCCGGGGCATGGAGGCCCCGGCCTTTGAAGAAGGAGAAACGTGCAATGCAGGTAGGCACCGGTAAGAGCATCCTGAATGGCATCGCCATCGGCAAGCTCAAAATCTACAAGAAAAAAGACACCACTATCTCCACCGCAGAAGTGCAGGACACCGTTGCGGAGATCGAGCGTTTTGAAGCTGCCCAGCAGAAAGCCATTGAGCAGCAGACCGCTCTGTATGAAAAAGCACTGGCAGAGGCCGGTGAAGACATCGCCGAAGTGTTCAACATCCACGCCATGATGCTGGAAGACGACGACTTCGTGGATGCTATCAAGGAGATCATCAACGGCCAGCACATGTGCGCTGAGTACGCCGTCAAGACTGCCGGCGACAATCAGGCCGCCGTGTTTGCAGCCATGGACGACCCGTATCTGCAGGCCCGCAGTGCGGATGTCATTGATATTGCACAGGCCATTCTGGACATCCTGCAGGGCGTGGACAACGCCAGCCTGCAGGGCACCGAGCCCAGCATCCTCGTGGCCGAGGATCTGGCTCCGTCCGAGACCGTCCGCATGGACAAGAGCCTGCTGCTGGGCTTCATCACCCGCGAGGGCAGCTCCAACAGCCACACCGCCATTCTGGCCCGCAGCATGAACATCCCCGCTCTGATCCAGTGCAAGGACATTCAGGACGACTGGGACGGCAAGATGGCGGTCATCGACGGCTACAATGCCTGCGTGTATGTGGACCCCACCCCCGACCTGCTCAAGAGCCTGAAAAAGCGCCAGCAGGAAGACCAGAAGAAGCAGGCCCTGCTGCAGGAGCTGAAGGGCAAGCCCAACACCACCCTGGACGGCAAGACTGTCAACGTCTTTGCCAACATCGGCGGCATGAGCGACGTGGGCGCTGTGCAGCAGAACGATGCCGGCGGCGTGGGCCTGTTCCGCACCGAGTTCGTGTATCTGAACTGCAAGGATTACCCCAGCGAGGATTACCAGTTCGAGGCCTATAAGCAGGTCGTCGAGAGCCTGGCACCCCGCAAGGTGGTCGTGCGCACCTGTGACATCGGTGCAGACAAGACCGTCGATTATATGAAGCTGGACCACGAGGACAACCCCGCTCTGGGCTACCGTGCCATCCGCATCTGCCTGACCCGCAAGGACTTCTTCAAGACCCAGCTGCGCGCCCTGCTGCGTGCTTCCGCTTACGGCAACATGAGCATCATGTTCCCCATGATCACCAGCCTGCGTGAGCTGCAGGATGCCAAGGCCATTCTGGAAGAGTGCCGCGCAGAGCTGACTGCTGAGGGCGTCAAGATGGGCCAGAACATTGAGGTCGGCACCATGATCGAGACCCCCGCCGCTGTGCTGATCGCCGACGAGCTGGCCGCCGAGTGCGACTTCTTCTCCATCGGCACCAATGACCTGACCCAGTACACCTGCGCTCTGGACCGCCAGAATGCAAAGCTGGAGCCCTTCTTCAACCCGCATCACCCCGCTGTGCTGCGGGCCATCAAGATGACCATTGAGGCAGGCCACCGCCACGGCATCTGGGTGGGCATCTGCGGTGAGCTGGGCGCAGACACCGCTCTGACCGAGACCTTCCTGCGCATGGGCGTGGACGAGCTGTCCATGAACGCCAAGAGCATCCTCCCGGTGCGCAAGATCATCCGCAGTGTGGATCTGAGCAAGCCGTCTGAGAAATAATCCATCAGAGAGTCACGGTTTACCGTTCCCATAAGAACCCCCGGCAGGGCGTCCCGCTCTGCCGGGGTCTTTGTATACCGGGCAAAAGTTTTGCAGAATTACTTTAAAACCATAAAGCAAAATGCTATACTATAAGCTATGACAGGGTATGCAGGAGTCCAGCGCTGCCCGTGGAGGATATTATGACACAATTATTGATCCGTCTTTTCATCCGCCAGCCCGACCATGCGCAGGACCCCAAGGTGCGCGCCGCCTACGGCAACCTTGCCGGTGCGGTGGGCATGGTGTGCAACCTGCTGCTGTGCGTCGGCAAGCTGACAGTGGGCACCCTGTTCGGCTCCATCGCCATCACGGCGGACGCACTGAACAACCTTTCGGATGCGTCGTCCAACGTGGTGAGTCTGGTGGGCTTCAAGCTGGCCAGCAAGGCCCCGGATGCAGAGCACCCCTTCGGCCATGCCCGGTATGAATATCTGGCCGGGCTGGTGGTCAGTGTGACCATCCTCGGCATCGGTTTTTCGCTGCTGAAGGAGTCCGCCGTGAAAGTGCTGCACCCCACGGCGGTGGTGTTCAGCTGGCTTACCGTGGCCGTGCTGATCGCATCCATCCTCGTCAAGCTGTGGATGAGCGTCTTCAACCGCACCATCGGGCGCATCATCTCGTCCGAGACCCTCATCGCTACTGCCGCCGACAGCCGCAACGATGTGCTGAGCACCGGCGCTGTGCTGGTGTCCACCATTCTGTGCAGCCTGACCGGATGGAATGTTCTGGACGGTCTGATGGGCGTGGGCGTGGCGGTGTTCATCCTGATCTCCGGCTGGGGCCTCGTGATGGATACCCTCAGCCCGCTGCTGGGCGAAAGCCCCAGCGAAGACCTGGTGGACCACATTGAGCAAAAGGTGCTCTCCTACCCTGGTGTGCTGGGAATGCACGACCTCATGGTGCATGACTACGGCCCGGGGCATCAGTTCGCGTCCCTGCATGTGGAGCTGCCTGCTGAAGAAGACCCGCTGGAAGCTCATGACCTCATCGACAACATTGAGCGGGATTTCCTGAAAAACGACCGGCTCATGGTCACCATCCACTATGACCCTATCGTCACTTCAGACGCAGCAGTGGGTGTGCTGCGGGCACGCCTGACCGAAAAGCTGCGCCAGCTGGACCCGAATCTTTCGCTGCACGACCTGCGCATCGTGCCGGGCAGGACTCACACGAATGTATTGTTCGATCTGGTGCTCCCGGCGGGCTATGCTGGAGATCAGGTAGAGCTGCTGACCCAGCTGGAACAGTTCATCAAGCAGCAGGATGCGGCCTACAGCTGCATCATCAAAGTGGAGCAGAGCTATACGGCTGCCCACAAATAAAACAGTTTTCTCAGAAGGTGAGCCGGTGGGTTTTGCTTCACGGCCTCGCCCTCTCAATCAAAACCTTACGGTTTTGCCAGCTCCCCCAAAGGGGAGCCAAGAAATATGGATTTCAGGGGGAAGTATTATGCTGAACGAGACTTACCGCGTGATGCTTGGCAACAAGAGCGTCATCCGCGAGACCTTCATGTACGGCAAACAGCGCGCCGCAGAGATCGGATATGAGAACGTGTTCGATTACTCGCTGGGCAACCCCAGCGTGCCCTGCCCGCAGGAATTCACCACCGCCATGCAGGACCTGCTGGCCAACGAAGAACCGGTGAACCTGCACGGCTACTGTCCCAGTCAGGGCGACCCGGGCTTCCGCACCGATGTGGCAAAGCACCTGACAAAGACTTTCGGCCTGCCCTATGAGCAGAAGCACATCTTCCCCACCACCGGAGCAGCGGGTGCTATCGCCCACGCCATCCGTGCGGTGACCCAGCCCGGCGACGAAGTGCTCACCTTTGCGCCTTACTTCCCGGAATACGGCCCCTATGTGGCGGGCACAGGCGCAGTGCTGAAAGTGGTGCCGCCGCAGGCTCCGGCCTTCCAGCCCAACTTGGACGCTTTCGAACAGATGATCGGCGAAAAGACCACCTGCGTGCTCATCAACACCCCCAACAATCCCACCGGTGTGGTCTACTCTGCGGAGACACTCACCCGCATGGCGGACATCCTGACCGAGAAGAGCAGAGCCTTCGGCCACAACATCTTCCTCGTCAGCGATGAGCCCTACCGCGACATTGCTTTTGACGGGAAAAAGGTGCCCTACCCGGCAGCATTCTACACCCACACCCTGACCTGTTTCTCCTACTCCAAGAGCCTGAGCCTGCCCGGTGAACGCCTTGGCTATGTGGCGGTGCGCCCGGGCTGTGAGGGCGAGGACGTGCTGGTGGACATGATGGCCCAGATCTCCCGCTTCACCGGCCACAACTGCCCGCCCAGCATTATTCAGCGTGCCGTGGGCCGCTGCCAGGATGTCACCAGCGACCTGTCCGTCTATGAGACCAACATGAACCTGCTGTATGACAAGCTCACCGAGCTGGGCTTTGAAGTGGAACGCCCCGGCGGCACTTTCTACATCTTCCCCAAGGCTCTGGAAGAGGACGCCAACGCGTTCTGCATGAAGGCCCGGGAGTTTGACCTGCTGCTGGTGCCCAGTGATACCTTTGGTGTCAAGGGCTATGTGCGCCTTGCCTACTGCATCGATACCGAAAAGGTCAAGCGCAGCCTGCCGGCCCTCGAAAAGCTGGCGGCCGCTTACCGCAAATAAATCTGCCGAACCGCTCCGGCGCAGCGGTCGGCTGCGCGGAGCCCAAGACAAACCATAAGAGAGGAAAGGGAACCCTGCTATGGAAAAGATCAAAATGACCACGCCCCTCGTCGAGATGGACGGCGACGAGATGACCCGCATTCTGTGGAAGATGATCAAGGATGAGCTGATCCTTCCGTTTGTGGATCTCAAGACCGAATATTACGATCTGGGCCTGCCCAACCGCGACGCCACTGCCGACAAGGTGACCATGGACGCTGCCCTCGCCAACAAGAAGTACGGCGTGTCGGTCAAGTGCGCCACCATCACCCCCAACGCGCAGCGCATGGACGAGTACAAGCTGCACGAGATGTGGAAGAGCCCCAACGGCACCATCCGCGCTGTGCTGGATGGCACCGTGTTCCGCGCACCAATCATGATCGACAGCATCAAGCCTGTGGTCAAGAACTGGAAAAAGCCCATCACCATTGCCCGCCACGCCTACGGCGACGTGTACAAGTGCACCGAGTTCCGCATCCCGAGCGCAGGCAAGGCTGAATTGGTGTTCACCGGCGCGGACGGCTCCGAGCAGCGCGCCACCGTGTTCGATTTCGAGGGCGCAGGCGTTCTGCAGGGTCAGTACAACAAGGATGATTCCATCCGCAGCTTCGCCCGCAGCTGCTTCAACTACGCACTGGATGTGAAGCAGGATCTGTGGTTCGGCGCTAAGGACACCATCTCCAAAAAGTATGACCACACCTTTAAGGACATCTTCCAGGAGGTCTACGACACCGAGTATAAGGCCAAGTTCGAAGCTGCAGGCATTTCTTATTTCTATAGCCTGATCGACGACATCGTGGCCCGCGTCATCCGCAGCGAGGGCGGCTTTGTCTGGGCCTGCAAGAACTATGACGGCGACGTTATGAGCGATATGGTGTCCACGGCCTTCGGCTCTCTGGCCATGATGACCAGCGTGCTGGTCAGCCCGGACGGCAAGTATGAGTTTGAGGCTGCCCATGGCACCGTCACCCGCCACTACTATAAGTATCTGAAGGGTGAAAAGACATCCACCAACCCCATGGCGACCATTTTTGCATGGTCCGGCGCGTTCAAGAAGCGCGGTGAACTGGACGACCTGCCCGAGCTGGTCAAGTTTGGCGAAGCTCTGGAGGCTGCAAGCCTGCAGACCCTGAACGACGGCATCATGACCAAAGACCTGTGCGGTCTGGCCGAGGGCATCACTCCCACCGCTGTGGACAGTGAGGGTTTCATCAAGGCCATCCGTGAGCGTCTGGAAGCAAAGCTGGCATAATTGTTTATAGGATAAAACGAAATCCCGGAACTGTAAGAGTAACGACTTACAGTTCCGGGATTTTTGCTTTAGAGCGCAAGGGCGTCCAATACTTCATTCACCACGTCCAGCGGCACCTGCCCCGGTGCGCTGGCCTGACCGGGATTGGCGAAGGTCATGGCAGAACCCAAAGCTTCACCAGAAAGGCGGCTCACAGCGCCCAGAGCACCCATGCTCATGGTGATGATGGGTGTTTCCGGGTGGTGGTCAGCCATCTCAGCAGTGGCGGAGAGCAGCTCTAACACGTCGGTGCGGCTTTGAGGCATGACGGCCAGCTTGGGCAGGTCGGCCCCGGCCTGCTGCATCTGCACCATGCGGGAGACGAGCTCTGCCCGGGGCGGGGTCTTCTGGAAGTCGTGGCTGGAACAGATCACTGCAGCCCCGGCGGTGTGTGTGTCCTCAATGAGCCCCGGCAGGTCTGCGCCTGCGGTGAAGAACTCGATGTCGATGAGGTCGGCACAATCAGTCTCAAGAACTGTATGGAGAAAGCGAAGATACTCTTCGGAAGTCAGCGCAACACTGCCGCCCTCGGCCTTTGTGCGGAAGGTCACGAGAAGCAGCTTGTCCTTCAGGGCGACCCGCAGCTTTGCTGCACAGCGTGCAATGGCTCCGAGGTCTTTTGCACCTTCAAACAAATCGACACGCCATTCCACACAATCTGCACGCAATGTGGAAAACTCGGCGGCTTTTTCCAGAATGGCAGTTTCGGTGGGCTCCACAATGGGGATGATGACTTTGGGGCGGCCCTTGCCGATGCAGCAGCCGCGAATCGTGACACAGGACATGGCGGTTCTCCTTTATAACTATAGTATTCAGAACAACTCCATAATACGTTGAGCCCGCCTGCTTGTCAAGAAAATAGGAACTATATAGGTATTTATATTATAGGAAAGGCCCCTGGCCCGCGGCTCTTGCAATGCAAGAGCCGCGCATTTTACCTTACGGCAGAAGCGGTTTTGAGGTGTACGCAAAAAACTTGGAAAAAAGTTGTCAAAAGGTGTTGACAATAGGACGGGGGTGTGGTATTATACTTGAGCGCCAAGCGCTGAGACAAAAGAATGACTTCTGAAAGCTCAGCACGAAGCCTTTGAAAAGAACCAATGAACGTCAAGAAAGACCGGTTAGTTCCGAGAAACTTCAAGATGATTCAAGTTCAAAAAGTTCAAAAGCTTCGAAAAAAGACTTGACAAAAAACCGCTTCGGTGGTAAAATAAACAGGTCGTCAGCCGGTCGGCTGAGGCGCTACAGGACCTTGAAAATTGAACAATATCGAAAAACTTGTAA
>CAVEID010000019.1:0-43544 GCA_963615785.1 Oxalobacter sp.
AAGACCGGCTGAGGGCAGTGGAAAAGGAGATTTACACTCCCATTGCCAAACAGCGAAATTGTGAGCCGAAAGCAATTCAAAGCGCTATCCGCAGGGCCGCGAAAAGCGCATGGCTTACGAACCCGGAGTATGTGCAGCAGCTGGCAGGCTATCCGCTGACTGGATGCCCCGGCGCGGTGCAGTTCTTGGAAATGCTGTATAACGCGGTGGTTAGAGGGTAAGAAAAAAGCCGTCGTGGACTCGTTTCCATGACGACTTTTTCACTGTAGCTCTAAAAGTGGGTTACATAGTGGGTTATAGCAAAAGAAAATCACCCAGAAATCAACGTTTCTAGGTGATTTTACTTGGTGGGCGCGGGTGGATTCGAACCACCGAAGCTGAAAGCAGCAGATTTACAGTCTGTCCCCATTGGCCACTCGGGAACACGCCCATATTCATTTGTTGTTATCCGTAAGCCGGACGACTTGCTTATTTTAGCATGGAACAGGGGATTTGTCAACAGCTTTTTTCATTTTTCTCAAAGAGTTTTTGAAATCAAAGTGGGGTTGGATGCACGATCTGTCGGTAAAATCGGCGAAATTTGTGGAAAGTGCAGAGTTTTGCGGTACTTATTGAAAAATACATGAGGAAATGATATTATAAAAACGTAACAAAAACATAACAAACTGCAACAAACGGGATGGCCGCATTTGTGACGAAAAGCGGTTTGAAATGAAAAAGAAAGGCACGGAGATCGCCATGACGATGCAAGAATGCTATGCGCAGATGGGTGCGGACTACACTGACGTACTCAAGCGCCTTTACAATGAAGCAATGATTCACAAATTTGTTCTTCTGTTTTTGAAGGATGACAGCTATCAAAATCTGGAACAGGCACTGGAAAAGCAGGATGTGAAAGAAGCTTTCCGTGCTGCCCACACCCTGAAAGGTGTCTGCCAGAACCTTGGCTTCACCAACCTGTATGTACCTGCAGCGGCGCTCACTGAGACACTGCGTGCAGGCCAGCTGGAGGGCACCGATGCGCAGTTCAAAGTGGTGAAGAAGCAGTACCAGATCACCACAGAGGCCATCCGGGCCCTGGACTGAATGAGCGTTCCGCGAGGAAATTCCCCGATCAATAGAAAGAGCAGAACAGCCGCAGCGCTGTCCCACATGGGGCAGACGCTGCGGCTGCTTTGTTTATTGAAGTTTTTTGCGCTTTTCGTAGTCGTTCAGGGCATCCAGCGCTTCGCGGGCCATAGGCACCAGAGCCAGCATGTTGAAGATGGTCATCAGGCCGATGCCCACATCTCCCAGATCCCACACCACGGTGTAGGCCTGCATGCCGCCGATGATCAGCATGGCCAGCGCGATGAGCTTGTAAATGGTCTGGCTCCACCAGTTGTCACCGCACAGGTAGGCCACGTTGCTGCGGGCGTAGTACAGCACACCAAGGAAGGTGGAAAAGCTGAACAGCGCCAGCGTGATGGCGATGAACACCGTGCCGAAGCCGCCCAGATGATACTGCATGGCGGTCTGCAAAAGGTCCATGCCTGCAAGGCCTGAGGTGATGTCCTCGGGCACCAGCAGCATGAGGAAGGCCGTGCAGCTGCAGATGACCACTGTGTCAATGAGCACGCCCAGCGCCTGCACAAAACCCATCTTCACCGGGTCGTCGCACTCGGCGGCGGCAGCAGCGCAGGGGGCGGAGCCGCTGCCTGCTTCGTTGGAGAACAGCCCGCGCTTGACGCCGTTCATCAGCACGGCACCAAAGCCGCCAGCGGCTGCCTGCCGCAGGCCGAAGGCTTCGGCGAAGATGCGCCCGAACACGGCGGGGAGCTTGGGCAGGTTGAACACCACCACGCCCACCGTGAGGGCAAAGTAGCACACAGCCATGATGGGGACTATCACGTCCAGGCTTTTCACGGTGGCGTTTTTGCGCAGAACGATCACCGCCGCGATGGCTGTGAGCACCAGTGTGGTGGAAAGCTTGGGAATGTGGAATGCATTCTCAAAGGCAGAGCTTACCGAGTTGGAGATGACCTGGCTGATGCCGCACCAGCAGATCAGGCCGGACACCGCGAACAGTGCTGCGCACACCGACCGCTTGAGCTTTCGTCCCCGTTTGCGTTCGGCCAGCACATGGAGATAATAGGCCGGGCCGCCCCGCCAGCCGCCGTAGAGCGGGTCAGGCTGCCGGTATTTCTGGGCGAGGGTGGATTCGATGAAGGAGGTGGACGCACCCAGCAGGGCCGTGACCCACATCCAGAACACTGCGCCTGCGCCGCCTGCGGACACTGCCGCCACCACGCCCACGAGGTTGCCCATGCCCACACGGGTGGCTGTGGAAATGACCAGCGTCTGGAAAGAGGACAGGCCGCTTTCCGACTGCTTTTTCTCACAGACAGCAGCGATCATGTCACGGAACAGCCGCACGGGCAGCAGCCGTGTGCGGCAGGTGAACCAGATGCCTGCCGTGAACAGCAGCACCACCATGAAGGAGATGCCGATGCCCCCGGCCAGCGGCAGGGTGAACAGGTCGCCCCAGAGCAGGCGATAGACGGATTCGATGAGATTTACCAGCAAGGCGGTGTCCTCCTGTAACTTGGGTGAAAACAAAGCTTTGCTTTATTATAGTACAGTACAGAAGAATTGTAAATTCTAAAATATTGATCGAATTTATCGATAAGTCGGGACGTACAGTAGTTTATGAGAGAGTGTGTGTGCACTTCTGGCCCCGCCTGCTTTGGCAGGATGCAACAACGGCGACCGCCGCCTGCGGCGGAAACAGGGAGCCGTTGTTGGGGCTGCGGCCAGCAGGACGTGAGCACCGCTCAAGGTGCGAAATGGACGCTGGGAGCCGCAACCCGTACGCTGTTTTCGAATATGCAGTGCGAGGGTTTATCACGCTGGTGGTCTGGCGAGCGTCAGCAGGACAAAACAGGCGGAGCCGGAATGGGGCCCGAACACAAGCCCCTTGCATTTTCGGTGCAATGGGTGTAGAATACAGTCACAATCAAATACAGGGGAGCTTGTGATGCAGGCTGAGAGGAAGTGCCCAAACTTCGACCCTTTTACCTGATGCGGATAATGCCGCCGTAGGAAGTCATGAGCGTGATTTTTTGCAGGAGGCCCCGCGAGGGTCTCCTGTTTTTTGTTGCATTTTTTGTTGAGGAGGAAGAGCCAGCTGCGCCGGACACACAAGGCGCGGCTTCTGCGGGGTGGGCCGCAGCGGGCTGAGGGGGAGCGCCCTGAGTCTGTCAGAACCGTCAGCGATGGGAAGCCGTGTTCCGGCGTGAGAGGAGACCAGCAAGTCTCGACCGCTTCGTGATATCCCTGCACCCGGCATTTCTGTGCCCGGGCGCGGGCCTGTTTGCGGGGGTGCTGCCGGTTTTGGTGCACCGCCGCGTTGGAAAGGAGCATCCTCTTATGAAAAACATCTCTGTGAAAAAGCTGGCGCTGGCCGGCATGCTGTGCGCCCTGTGCGTGGTGGGCAGTGTGTTCAGCTTCCCCATGTTCGGCAGCAAGTGCGCACCTATCCAGCACATGGTCAACGTGACCTGCGCTGTGCTGCTGGGCCCCTGGTGGGGTGTGGGCGTGGCCTTTGTGGCGTCCCTGCTGCGCAACCTGCTGGGTCTGGGCAGCCTGATGGCTTTCCCGGGCAGCATGTTCGGTGCGCTGCTGTGCGGCGTCGTGTACTGGAAGACCAAAAACATCTTCGCCACCATGGTGGGCGAGGTGTTTGGCACCAGTGTGCTGGGCGGCCTGTGCGCTTACCCCGTGGCCATCTTCCTCATGGGTAAGAGCGCCGGTGACATCGCGTTCTATGCCTACATCGTGCCCTTCCTCGTCTCCACTGCTGTGGGCTCCATCATCGCGGGCGTGCTGGTGTACAGCCTGCAGCGTTCCGGCGCTCTGCGCTCCATGCAGAGCAGCCTTTCTTAAATGGGGAGGTGCTTGAATATGTTTAAGACCGAATTTGCAAATGTCCGCGCCAAGTGCCCTCTCATCCACAATATCACCAACTATGTCACCGTCAACGACTGCGCCAACATGGTGCTGGCCTGCGGTGCTTCGCCCATCATGGCCGACGATGCTGCTGAGGTGGAGGACATCACCACCATTTGCGGAGGGCTGAACATCAACATCGGCACGCTGAACAGCCGCACCATCACTTCCATGCTGCTGGCGGGCAAAAAGGCCAACCAGCTGGGCCACCCCGTGGTGTTGGATCCGGTGGGCGCGGGCGCGTCCCGCCTGCGCACCGATACGGCTTACCGCCTGCTCAAGGATGTGAAGTTCGCAGTCATCCGCGGCAACATCTCAGAGATCAAGACGCTGGCTTCCGGTGCGGGCACCACCAAGGGCGTGGACGCCGACGTGGCCGATAAAGTCACCGAAGAGAACCTCGACTCCGCCGTGGCTTTTGCCAAGAAGTTCGCCGCTGAGACCGGCTCCGTCGTCGCCATCACCGGCGCCATCGACATTGTGGCCGACGCAGAGAAAGCCTACTGCATCCGCAACGGCCATCCCATGATGAGCAGCATCACCGGCACCGGATGCCAGCTGTCCGCCCTGACGGCTGCTTTTGTCACGGCAAATCCGGACTGCCCGCTGGAAGCCGCTGCCGCTGCCGTGTGCGCCATGGGCCTTGCAGGCGAGATCGCCCACAAGCGGCTCACTGCGCTGGACGGCAATTCCACCTACCGCAATTACATCATCGATGCCATTTACAACATGACCCCGGAGCAGCTGGAAGAAGGAGCAAACTATGAAGTGCGATAAGCATACCATGCTTTTATATGCCGTCACCGACCGTGCGTGGGTGGGCAAACAGACTCTTTACGAGCAGGTGGAGTGCGCCCTGAAGGGCGGTGCCACCTGCGTGCAGCTGCGTGAAAAGCACCTGGGCGACGCGGATTTTCTGCAGGAAGCGGTTGAAATCCATGCCCTGTGCCAGCGCTACGGTGTGCCGCTGTTCATCAATGACAACGTGGATGTGGCCATCCAGTGCCACGCCGAGGGTGTGCATGTGGGCCAGAGCGACATGGAAGCGGCGCAGGTGCGCCAGCGTGTGGGCGAAAACATGATGATCGGTGTTTCTGCCCACACGGTTGAGGAAGCAAAGAAAGCCGTTGCCCACGGGGCTGACTGCCTGGGCGTGGGAGCCGTGTTTGCCACCAACACCAAGACCGATGTGGACGTGCTGCCCCGCCAGACCCTCATTGACATCTGCAATGCGGTGGATGTGCCGGTGGTGGCCATTGGCGGCATCCACAAGGAGAACATCCTTCAGCTCAAGGGCACCGGCGTGGATGGTGTGGCACTTGTCAGCGCCATCTTCGGCGCGGAGAACATCGAAGCCGAGTGCAAAGAGCTGAAAGCCCTGTCGGAACAGATCATTTAACCTATCCCGCGGCAAACCGGGGGCACCACCTTGGGCCGCGTTACAAAATTCATGTACCTTAAAAGGAGCATTTCATGAAGAGCGTATTTTGCGCAGGTGCCGGCATCCAGATCACTCTCTGGTCTCTGAATGGCGGCAGGCTGACCGTTAGTAAACTCCTTCAGTCGCACTTCATGCGACAGCTCCCTCAATGAGGGAGCCTCTGGCGAAGAGGTAAAGCTTTCCGTTCTGCCAAAGCCTCCCTCTTTGAGGGAGGTGGCATCGCGTCAGCGATGACGGAAGGAGTTTCTCGCATGATCGGCAAAATGCCGTTCAGATAGATAAAAGAGAGTAATTTGGAGGGAAGTTTTATGCAGACTTACACCACCCAGATGGATGCTGCCCGCAAGGGTATCGTCACTCCGCAGATGGAGATCGTGGCAAAGAAAGAGTACCGCACCCCGGAGGAGATCCGCCAGTGGGTCGCTGAGGGCAAGGTGGCCATTCCGGCCAACAAGCACCACGAGTGCCTGAACCCTGAGGGCATTGGTTCCATGCTGCGCACCAAGATCAACGTCAACCTCGGCGTCTCCCGGGACTGCAAGGACTACGACGTGGAGATGCAGAAGGTGCTCAGCGCCGTCAACATGGGTGCGGAAGCCATCATGGATCTGTCCAGCCACGGCAACACCCAGCCCTTCCGCCAGAAGCTGACCCACGAGTGCCCCGTGATGATCGGCACTGTGCCGGTGTATGACTCGGTCATCCACTATCAGCGCGATCTGGCTGAGTTGACCGCACAGGACTTCATTGACGTGGTGCGTCTGCACGCAGAGGACGGCGTGGACTTCGTCACCCTGCACTGCGGCATTACCCGCAAGACCATTGAGCAGATCCGTAAGCACAAGCGCAAAATGAACATCGTCAGCCGCGGCGGCTCCCTCGTGTTCGCGTGGATGAGCATGACCGGCAACGAGAACCCCTTCTATGAGCACTTTGACGAGATCTGCGAGATCTGTGCCGAGCACGATGTGACCATTTCGCTGGGTGACGCCTGCCGTCCCGGCTGTCTGGCCGATGCCACCGACGTATGCCAGATCGAAGAACTGGTGCGGCTGGGTGAGCTGACCAAGCGCGCCTGGGCCCACAATGTGCAGGTCATGGTGGAGGGCCCGGGCCATGTGCCCCTGAATCAGGTGGCCGCCAACATGGAGGTGCAGAAATCTATCTGCATGGGTGCGCCCTTCTATGTGCTGGGCCCCTTGGTCACCGACATTGCCCCCGGCTATGACCACATCACCGCCGCCATCGGCGGCGCTGTGGCTGCGGCCAGCGGTGCGGCCTTCCTGTGCTATGTGACCCCCGCCGAGCATCTGGCTCTGCCCAATGTGGACGATGTGAAGCAGGGTATCGTGGCGTCCAAGATCGCCGCCCACGCCGCCGACATCGCCAAGGGCATCCCCCATGCCCGGGACATCGACGACAAGATGGGCGATGCACGCCGCGTGCTGGACTGGGACGCACAGTTTGCCTGTGCCCTTGACCCCGAGACCGCCAAGGCCATCCGCGATGCCCGCCTGCCCGAAGACGACCACAGCGACACCTGCAGCATGTGCGGCAAGTTCTGCGCTGTGCGCAGCATGAACAAGGCACTGGCCGGTGAGTACATCGACATCCTGTAACAGAATCATCCCCGAACGCTTTTGAGCGTTCTTCCTCCGCCGCCCGGCCTTGACCGCCGGGCGGTTTTGTTTTGCGGAGGGAACAGATGAAAAAACGAGGAATGACGTTCGTCATTCCTCGTTTTTGTCTGTCTCGGTTTTACCCTCTCCACCCACGGGCTGAGGGGTCCAGCATCTCGGCAGCGGAGTAAACAAGGGCATTGCAGATGGCTGCGGCCACATTGCTGCCGCCCTTGCGGCCCATAGCCGCGATGGCAGGCACGCCAAAGCGCTCACAAGCGGCGAAGACGGTCTCCTTGCTCTCCACCACGTTCACGAAACCCACAGGCACCCCGATGACCAGGGCAGGCCGCAGTCCGTGCTCCATTTCTTCCGTGATGGCCAGCAGGGCTGTGGGAGCGTTGCCGACGGCCAGAATGGCCCCCGGGCGCTCCCGGGCAGCTTTGTGCATGGCGGCCACGGCTCGGGTGGTGCCTGCCTGCTTTGCAGCTTCGGCTACGGCGGGGTCGGCCATGTAGCACACGGCTTCGCAGCCCAGCTTTGCAAGGCCGGGCTTTGAGATGCCCGCCAGCGCCATGTTGGTGTCGGTGACGATGGAAGCGCCCCCATGCAGAGCCCGGACAGCGGCTTCCACCGCGCCGGGAGTGAAGCGAAGGTTCTTTGCATAGTCGAAGTCGGCGGTGGTGTGAATGACCCGTTTGACCACAGCGGCGGTCTCCGGCGGCGGGGTCAGGCCCAGCTCTTCCAGCTCCTTTGTGATGATGGAAATGCTTGTCCGTTCAATGTCGGCGGGCAGATGATGCTGCGGAGTCATAAGCAGTCTCCTTTCGGGTTTGCAAGCCCCATGGCGGCGTAGACGACATCCATGTCCAGCGCCGCCCGCACCCCGTCGGCCAGCAGGTCGAACTGCTGCTGGCGGTACTGTTCCATGGGGATGAGGCGGGCCCCGGCGGGGTCGATGTCTTTCCTGCTGCACAAAAATGCGGTGAGTTTTTCGGTCAGTTCGCCGGTGTCGAACAGTCCGTGCAGATAGGTGCCGAACACGCTGTTCTGCACGCAGCCCTCAGGGGTGCCGTCTGCCGTGCGGCAGAACTCTTCGCCCCGCACCTCGGTGCGCCCGGCGTGAATTTCGTAACCCGTGAGCTTTGCCCCCGCGAAGGGCCCGGCCACAGCCACAGCTTCGGTCTGGGTCAGGCACTTTTCGGCGTTGAACACAGTGCTTGTGGGCAGCAGGCCCAGCCCCCGCAGGGTGCAGGGACTGCCGCTCTCCTCGCCCTCGGGGTCGGCCAGCGTTTCGCCCAGCATCTGATAGCCGCCGCACACGCCCAGCACCGGCGTGCCGCCTGCCGCCAGCTTGAGCAGGGCGGCTTCCAGCCCGCTCTGCCGAAGCCAGCGCAGGTCGTCCATGGTGTTCTTGGTGCCGGGAAGGATGACAAGGTCGGGTGCGCCCAGCAGGCGGGTGTTCTGCACATAGCGCACGCCCAGCAGCGGGTGCTGCTCCAGCGGGATGAAGTCTGTGAAGTTGGACACATGCGGCAGACGCAGGATGGCGATATCCAGCGGTTTGACAGCGCTTTTGGCGTCCAGCCGGTCGGAGAGGGAGTCTTCGTCCTCGATCTCCACCCGCAGATAGGGCACCACGCCCACCACAGGCAGGTGGGTCTTCTCTTCCAGCATGGCAAGGCCGGGCCGCAGGATTTCCACATCGCCCCGGAACTTGTTGATGACCAGCCCCTTGATGCGGGCCCGCTCGGCAGGTTCCAGCAGCTCCACCGTGCCGTACAGCTGGGCGAATACGCCGCCCCGGTCGATATCGCCCGCCAGCAGAACCGGAGCGTCCACCAGCTCTGCAAGGCCCATATTCACGATGTCGTCGGCTTTCAGGTTGATCTCGGCGGGGCTGCCTGCGCCCTCAATGACGATGATGTCATTCTCAGCGGCAAGGCTGTTGTAGGCTTCCAGAATGTCCGGGATGAGCTGCCGCTTCATTTTGAAATAGTCGGCGGCGGACATCTGCCCCCGGGCCCTGCCGTTGACGATCACCTGACTGCCCACATCGCTGCTGGGTTTGAGCAGGATGGGGTTCATGCGCACGTCCGGTTCCACGCCTGCGGCCTGCGCCTGCACCACCTGCGCTCGGCCCATCTCGGCACCCTCCCGGGTGACGAAGCTGTTCAGGGCCATGTTCTGGCTTTTGAAGGGGGCCACCCGGAAGCCGTCCTGCGCAAAGATGCGGCACAGCGCTGTACACAGCAGGCTTTTGCCTGCGCCGCTCATGGTGCCCTGCACCATAATGCATTTTGCTTTTGTCATGCCAGAACCTCCCGCAGCAGCGCCAGTAACTGTTGATTTTCGGTTTCAGTGCGTACCGCGGTGCGGTACCAGCTGGCGTCCAGCCCGGGGTAGTTGCCGCAGCTGCGCACCACAGCGCCCTTCTGCTTCAGGGCATTGCCCAGCGTTTCCGGGCCTTGAAACAACAGATAGTTCGCTTTTCCCTCAATGACCCGCAGGCCCAGTGCCCGCAGGCCGTCGGCCAGCAGGGGGCGCTGGGTTTTAATTAAAGTTCGTACCTGCTCGACATAGGCAGTCTCGTCCAGCGCCGCAATGCCCGCTGCCTGCGCCAGGCTGGACACGGCCCAGGGCTGGCCCGACGCCTGCATCCGGGCAAGACGGCCCTCGTCCGAACACAGGCAGTAGCCCAGCCGGACGCCTGCCATGCCGTAAAGTTTAGTGAATGCTTTGAGGATGACAAGGTTCCGACTGGCGTTCAGCAGGCGTTTCGCCGAGAGAGCGTCGCCATCGGGCAGGAAGTCGAGGAAGCATTCGTCCACCACCAGCACGGCCCCGCAGGCTTCGCACCGGCGCAGCAGGGCTTCCACAAGGGCGGGCCCGGTCAACTGGCCGGTGGGGTTGTTGGGCTGGCAGAGGAACACCATGTCCGTGCCCGGGTGCACGGCGTCCAGTATGGCGTCTGTCACCGCAAAATCGTTTTCTTCGGTGAGGAAGTGCCGCTCCACCCTGCAGCCCGCGGTTTCCAGCGCCGTGGCATATTCCGCAAAGGTGGGGGCTGTCACAAGGGCGGTGCGGGGCTTTTCCGCCAGAGCCAGCCGGAAAATGAGGTCTGCCGCGCCGTTGCCGCACAGCAGCCACTCGGTGGGCACATTTTCAGCAGCCGCAAGCTTTGCCCGCAGGGCCCGGCACAGGGGGTCGGGGTAGCGGTCGGCAGTGGCAAGCGATGCCGTGATGGCTTTTGCCACGCCTTCGGGCAGGCCGAGGGGGCTGACGTTGGCTGAAAAATCCAGCGGGTCGCGGCCAAACTCGGCGCGGTAGCCCGCCCAGTCGCCGCCATGGGTCAATGTTTGCATAGATTCTCCTTTGTGCTCTGGGCAAGCGTCCTCGCCCTCTCAGTCTCACATTCGTTCGACAGCTCTCCCAAAGGGAGAGCCCTTGGTAGAACCGAAAACTTTGCCAGATTGCCAAAGCCTCTCACTTTGGGAGAGGTGGCACGGCGCAAGCCGTGACGGAGAGGGCGAGCCTGCTAGTGGTTGCCCGATAACGGAATGGAAATGCCGTCTTTACAAAATCCCCCGTATCACAAGGCCCAGCCCCACCGCCAGCACGCTTGCCGCATACATCATGCGGTTGGCGCGGAGAATGTCCTCCGGCTCAATGGGGCGCAGCGGGTCGCCGATGGTGGGCTTGGGGTAATATTCGCCAAAGTAATAGGCGGGGCCGGCCAGCTGTACGCCCAGAGCTCCGGCGCAGGCGCTCTCGGTCTGGGCGCTGTTGGGGCTGGCGTGGTTGCGCCGGTCCCGCCGCCAGATGCGCCACGCGCCCTTGGCGTCGTTCCCGGTCAGGGCTGCAGCGGCTACCCACAAAAGCGCCGCCAGACGGCTGGGAATGTAGTTTGCCGCATCATCCAGCCTGGCGGGGACGCGGCCAAAATAAAGATACTTTTCGTTTTTATAGCCCAGCATACTGTCCATGGTGTTGATGGCCTTGTAGGTCAGCGCCAGCGGTGCCCCGCCGATGAGCATATACAAAAGCGGCGCGATCACGCCGTCGCTGGCGTTTTCGGCCACCGTCTCCACGGCGGCTTTGGTCACGCCCTCGGCAGTGAGATTTTCCGTATCCCGGCCCACGATGCGGCTCACAGCCTTGCGGGCGGCAGGCAGGTCGTCTTTTTTCAGCTGGGCATATACGTTCCGGCTTTCCTGCGCAAGACCCTTTGCTGCCAGCGCCTGCCCACACCAGAACATCTGCACGACCAGCCCCAGCAGAGGATGCAGCTTTGCAGCACCCAGACATACAAGGCTCGTGAACAGAAAGGTGCCCACCGGCAGGCAGAATGCCACCACGGCCCCGCCCAGCAGCTCACCCTGCGGGGTTTGGGGCAAGTGGGCGCGGAGAAATTTTTCCAGCCGTGAGATACACCTGCCCATGAACACCACCGGGTGGGGCAGCCACGCAGGGTCGGCGAAGATGCAGTCCAGCACAAAGCCGCCCAAAACCGCCAGCGCGGTCATGCGTTTTCCCCCTTGGTGTATTGGACGGTCTTGATGAGGTACAGCACATGCTTTTCCGTCCAGTCCTTTGCGTCCAGCACAAAGCCGCCCGCGTTGGGGGCGCACCACTCGTAATAGTCTTTGTGAGGGATAGCGTAGCGCTCCATGGCGGCCATCTGGGTGCCGCCGTGGGCAAGGATGACCAACCGCTCTTCGCCTGCGGAAAGGGCACTGTCCACCAGCGCCGCAAAGGTGCGGCAGATGCGGTCGGAGAAGTCGGCTTTGCGTTCGCCGTCCGGGCAGGAGCTTTCGCAGTTGGCCTGCACCCACGCCTGATACTCCGGGTCCTTTTCCATCTCAATGAAGTTGCGGCCCTCAAAGCTGCCAAAGCACATCTCCTTGAGCCCATCCACCGGCACGAGCTTTGCGGTGGGGAACAGGATGCGCGCCGTCTGGCTGGTGCGCTGCAGGGTGGAGACATAGACCACATCGGGGTCAAAATCGGCCCGGCGCAGCTGCGCAGCGCCCTCGGGCGAGAGCGGGATATCGCGCTGGCCCTGATAACGCTTCTGGGCGTTGTATTCGGTCAGGCCGTGGCGCAGAAGATAGATCAGCATTTTGGAAGTTCTCCTTTCAACACCGTGGGGATGCCGCAGAACATCTGCACCACGCAGTCGGCCCGGGCGGCCAGCAGGCAGGCCAGCCGCCCCGCCGCTTCGCGGTCGGCGCGTTCTTTCGGATCCATCGGAACCACACCGCCGCCTACTTCGGTGGCGATGAGGATATCGTATTCAGAGGTCAGGCGGTCGGCAAGGGCTTCCAGCTGGCTGGGGGAGGCGTCTGCCGCCAGCGCCTGCACATCGGCCCGGATTTTCAGATTCCCGCCGGGAAGTTTTTGGGCAAAGGTGCGCTTGCCGCTGTAGAGCGGCCCGGTGATAAAAATCATAGCAATCCTCCCCACTGGCAGGCGCACAGCGCCGCCAGCATCCAGAGCTCGGCTTTTTGCAGAAACCACCCGGCAAGGTCGCCGGTGATGCCGCCGAACTGCCTGCCGCTCACGGCGTGGTAGCGCCACAGCACAGCCAGCGCCGCCAGCACCAGCGCCCAGCCGCCCAGCAGCACCATGCCCACGGCCAGTGCCGCCGCCAGCACCGCCAGCACCCGGCGCACGGCGGTCTTGTCCGCAGCCGAAGCGAAGGTGTGGGCAAGGCCGGTGTTCTTCGCCATGGGGAATGCTGCCACAGCATAGCCCGAGAGGGCCCGCTCCAGCACCAGCGCCAGCACCCACAGTGCACCCACACGGGGTGTGAAGCTCACGCAGGTGCACAGCGCAAAATAGGCCAGAAAATAGCTGCACAGCCGGATGACCGCGAAGGCACCGCAGTGAGGGTCTTTTAAAATTTCAAGCTTCTTTTCCCGGCTGCCGTAGCTGGAAAGGGCGTCGCAGGTGTCGGCGTAGCCGTCCAGATGGATGCCGCCGGTGATCCACACGGGAATGAGGACAAAGCCTGCCGCCTGCACAAGGCCCGGCAGGGGCAGCGCCCCGCACACACACCAGGCCGCGCCGATGACAAGCCCGATGAGGGGGAAAGCGCACATGGCGTAGCGCATGTTCTTTTCGTTCCAGTCGAACTGCGGCACCGGGATGGCTGAGAACATGGCAAAAGCCACAGCAATGGTCTGCAAAACGATCATGGTTCCACTCCTTTATAGAATACGGGGATGCCGCACACCACCCGCACCACGTTGTCGGCCCGGGCGGCGAAGGCATTGTTCACCTGCGCCAGCGCCAGCAGATAGCGGCCGGTGTCCCCGGCATAATCGGCCCCGCCGCTGAACACTTCGTTGGAGACCACGATCAGGTTTTCGCACTGGGCGGCAAGGTGTTCCAGTCCCGTGAGGATGGCCTGTGCTGCCTGCTCTCCGGCCCCGGCGGGGTCGTACAGCTCATTGGCAGTGAGGTTGCCCAGGTCTTCCAGCAGCACGGTGCCCCGGGCGGGCAGACGCACTTTTTCCAGATGCAGGGGGCATTCCACCGTCTCAAACTGCTTTGCGGCCCGCATCCGGCGGTGTTTTTCCACCCGGGCGGCGCATTCGGCGTCCCACACCTGCATGGTGGCGAGGTAATAACGGGGGCCTGTGGTTCTGAGCACAAGGCTCTCGGCGTATTCGCTTTTGCCGCTGGCTGCGCCGCCGATCACCAGCGTCAGCATTGGGGCGTATACGGCTCGATGCCGCCCTCCGTGAAGGAGTAGCACCCACCGTACACTGCCAGCGCCATGTCCCACAGCGGGATGGACGCTACCGCGCCGGTGCCCTCGCCCAGATGCAGCCCAGCCGTGATGAGCGGGGCTTTGCCCAGTGCTTTCAGCACCAGCTTTGCGGCAGGTTCGGCGGAGCAGTGGCTGGCGAACACGGCCTTGGACGCAGCGGGGCAAAGCCGCACTGCGCACAGCGCCGCCACGCCGCTGATGAAGCCGTCCGCGATCACCGGCACCCCGGCCAGAGCCCCGCCCAGAAACACGCCGCAGAGGCCCGCAATGTCGAAGCCGCCCAGCTTTGCCAGCACGTCCAGCGGGTCTTCGGGGTCGGGCTCGTTGACCAGGATGCCCCGGCATATGGCGCTCACCTTGCGGGCCAGCCCTTCGTCCGAAAGGCCGGCTCCCCGCCCGGTCATGAGCTCCACGGGCTGGCCCAGCAGCACCGCCGCTACAGCGCTGGAAGTGGTGGTGTTGCCAATGCCCATCTCGCCGGTGGCGATGAGCCGATAGCCGTCTTTGGCCAGCTCCCGGGCAATGGTAATGCCTTCACTAACGGCCTGCACGGCCTGTGCCCGGCTCATGGCGGGGCCAAGGGTGAAGTCTGCCGTCCCGGCGGCAACGCGGCAGTTCCGCACGCCGGGCACCGGCTCACCTGCGATGCCCATGTCCACAGGGATGACCTCACAGTTCACGGTGCGGGCCATCTGGCACACACTGGTGCGCCGCATGGCGAGGTTTTCGGCCACGGCGCGGGTCACTTCCTGCCCGGTCTGGCTCACGCCCTGCGCCACCACGCCGTTGTCCGCGCAGAGCACCGTCACAGCCCGGCGGGAAAAATCAAGGTCGGCGCTGCCGGTGAGGGCGGCGGCATCTTCCAGCATGGTCTCCAGCCGGCCCAGCCCGCCCAGGGGTTTCGCAAGGCTGGCCCAGTGGGCGTGTGCCGCCGCCCGGGCGGCTTCGTCCGGGGGCGTGATGGAAGCAAGCAGTGTTTTCAGTTCCGGTTCAATCATGGTCATTGTCCTTTTGTATATTGTTCTGCCGCCTGCACGAAGCGCTGCGGCAGGGGCGTGCCCGCCCAGTATAAGTGGGGGAACCCGGCATAGAAATGCTCGTTTGCAAAGCCGCATTCCCACTGTGTTTTCTCGTTTTTGACGGCAGTGAATGCTGTGCCGTTTTCAGTGGAATCCCAGTGGTGGAATTCATGAATGGGCAGGTGCTCTCCGGCATGGAACAGCATACTGTCCGCTTTGGCGGTCATCTCGGCGTAGCCGAACCGCACCAGCCTGCCGACCTTCACGCTGCAGCCCGGCAGAACGCCTGCCATGGGCCAAGTCTGCCCTTCGCTGTCCTCAAGGCTCTGCCCGAGGTAGAGAAAGCCGCCGCATTCGGCCGCTGTGGGCAAACCGGCGTTCACAGCCTGCCGGATAGACAAAAGCATGGCCGTGTTTTCGCTCAATTGCTTTGCGTACAGTTCCGGATAGCCGCCGGGCAGGTACAGCCCGCCAATATTTTCCGGCAGGGCGGTGTCATGCACCGGGCTGAAAAAGACCAGCTCGGCCCTGGCGGTGTGCAGAGCGTCCAGCGTTTCGGCATAGGTGAAGCAGAACGCTTCGTCCCGCGCCACGGCGATGCGGACATGGCGTCTGACAGGTTTATCGTTTGGTAAAACAGGAAGTCTTGGACAGGGTTTCGGAATATTGTCAAGATAGCCGCTGATAAATTTCAATGGATAAGGCTCTGGCTCATCCATGTTTGTAAGTTCCTCCAGCTTCTCCCAGTCCAGCACGAGGTTTTCGGCCAGCAGGGCGATCTTTTCCTGCAGGTCGGCAATTTCATCTGCGGTCTTCAGGCCAAGGTGGCGGCTGCCGATGACGGCCTGCGGCAGGTGGGGCAGATAGCCCAGCACCGGCAGGCCGGTCTCGTGCTCCAGCAGAGCTTTCAGCATGTTGTACAGCTTTTCGGAGCAGTCGTTGAGCAGAATGCCCGCGATATGGCTGTTCTCGCGGAAGTGCACAAGGCCCTGCAGCTCTGCCGCCAGCGTGACACTGGCCCCTTTGGGCTGCACCACCAGCAGCACCGGCAGGCCCAGCGTGTCCGCCAGCTCCCAGGCGCTGGCCCGGGTGGTCAGGCCTTGTCCGTCGTAAAAGCCCATGGCCCCCTCGCACACGGCGGCACCATGCCCGGCAGCGTAGTGGGCGTAGAGCGCCTGCACCCTGGGCCGGTCCGAAAGAAACAGATCCAGATTGTGGCTTTCCACACCCAGCACAGAGCGGTGGAACATGGGGTCAATGTAGTCCGGCCCGCTTTTGAATGCACAGGGGTCGGCCCCGCGCTGTTTCAGCGCCGCCAGAAGGGCGCAGGTCATGGTGGTCTTGCCGCTGCCGGAGCGGGGCGCGGCGATGAGAAACTGCATCATCTGCGTTCCCCCGTGATCAGAAAAATGGGGTTGTTGGCCATCAGCAGGTGCAGCCTTCCTGCCTGCCTCGTGCGGCTGACGGCAATCTGCGCCACCTCAACAGTGAGGCCCCGGGCGGTCAGCGCAGCCACGGCGGCGCTCATCGTCTCAAGCGCAATAGCAGAGATACAGACCCGTGCGTCCGGATTTTTGCGGTAAACAGCATCCAGCACGCCGTCCATGCCGCCTTTTGTTCCGCCGATGAACACGGCGTCCGGGGCGGGCAAATCGGCAAGGGCATCCGGGGCCTTGCCCTCGATGAGGGTCAGGTTGTATGCCCGGAATTTTTTCCGGTTTTTGCGGATAAGCCCGCAGGCGTCCGGCTCACACTCCACGGCGTACACATGGCCCTGGGGTGCGGCGAGAGCCAGCTCCACGCTGACGCTGCCGGTGCCCGCGCCCACGTCCCACAGGATGTCGGCAGGCTTCACGCCCAGCTTTGCCAGCGCTGCGGCCCGCACTTCCTGTTTGGTCATGGGCACATCGCCCCGGATGAAGCTTTCGTCCGGGAAGCCGGATGTGCGGAAAGACGCAGTGTCGAAATTTTCCACAAGAAGCACGCTGAGCGGTGCAAAACTCTGGCCCGCCAGCTCTTCGGCAGAGCCGTAGCGGATGGCTTCTTTGGCGGTGCCCAGGTTTTCGCCCACCGTGGCGTGGGCACGGCCCAGCCCGGCGGCGGTCAGCTTTGCGCAGAGAGACGCGGGCGTTTCGGTTCCGCCGGTGAGGAAAAACACGGCCTTATTTGCCATGCATTCGGCCGCCGGGTCACACGCACAGCCGTGGGCAGACGCCAGTTTCCAGCCCTGCCACGGGCGGCCCAGTGCCGCCGAAAGCATCTGCACGCTGGACACACCCGGCAAAATGCGGGCCGGGATGCCCAGCGCCCGCAGGGGCTGGATGAGCCCGGATGCCCCGGAATAGAACCCGGTGTCGCCGCTGTAAAGCACGGCGGCGTCCTGCTCGGGAAACTGCGCCAGGGTATCGAGAATTTCTTCGGGTTTATAGAGGGCAAACTGATGTGCAGCGCAGTCTGCAGGCAGGCCAGCCAGCAGACGCTTTGCGCCGAACACAAGGCCAGCGCCGCGCACGGCCTGCTGTGCCTGTGCAGACAGGGCCTCCCATTGGCCGCTGCCCATGCCGATCAGTGTGATCATTGCAAAATCTCCTGACAATGCGTGAATAATTCGTCCTCAGTCTCGCCGGTCTCGGGCGGACGCCGCAGCACCACCAGCTGTGCGCCAGCGGCCTGCGCGGCCTGCACTTTCTCAGCGAAGCCGCCTGCCGCGCCGCCGTCTTTCGTGACGAGAAAACGGATGGAAAACTGTTCCATCAGTGCCACGTTCAGCGCCAGAGAGAAGGGCCCCTGCATGGCGATGATGTTCCGGTGGGGGATGCGTGCCCCTTCGCAGGCTGCAATGCCCTCCGGTGTGGGCAGCACCCGGGGGTAAAGCCGCGCCGGGGCGAGCCCGGCAAAGGCGCCCAGCTCTTTGGCACCGGTGGCAAGAAGGATGTTCCCCTCTGTCCCGGCAAGGTATTCTGCCGCCTGCGCTGCTGTTTCAAACACAGCGCAGCCCTCCGGCAGAGGGCTCTGGGCCCGCAGCAGGCGGCGGTACTCCACGCCTGCCTGTGCGGCTGCGGCCCGGATGTTCCGGGTGGCGTCCACGGCGTAGGGGTGGGTGGCGTCGATGCAGAGGTCTGCCCCCGCCAGCAGTGCCGCCATGGCGTCCGGTTCCAGCCGTCCGGCATGCACCGTGATGCCCGCCATTTCACCCTGCTCCTCGGCCCCAAGAGGGGTGGCCACACAGACGGTCACCTCTGCACCCAGAGCGGCCAGACGCTTGGAAAAGCGGCGTCCCTCGGTGGTGCCGCTGAACACGACAGCTTTCATCTGCAGTACCCCCGGGGCGTGACCATCCGGCCCGAGAGGGCCCGGGTGCTGCTATTGCCGATGTAGACGGTGGTGAACATATCCACGGGCGTATTTTCCAGCTCAGCCAGCGTCAGCACGCGGGAACTCTGGCCCTCGCGGCCGATGTTCCGCACAAGGCCGCAGACCGTGTCCGGGCTTTTGCCGTTTTCCCGCAGGATGCGCACTGCCCTTTGCAGGTAGTCCGGCCTGCCCTTGGAGGATGGGTTATACAGCGCCGTGCAGAAATCGCCCATTGCCGCGCAGGCCAGCCGCTTTTCAATGATCTCCCACGGGGTGAGCCGGTCGGACAGCGAAATGACGCAGAAGTCGTGGGCCAGCGGTGCTCCCAGCACGGCTCCGCCGCTGAGGGCGGCAGTCAGCCCGGGCACCACCTCCACAGCGACGCCCGGAAAGTCTTCGGCCAGTTCCAGCAGGGGGCTGGCCATGCCGTAAACGCCCGCGTCGCCGCTGCACACCAGTGCAACCGTCTTGCCAGAATTAGCGGTTTCCAGCGCCCAGCGGCAGCGGTCGATCTCCTTTGTCATGCCGGTGGAGTAGTATTCTTTATCCGGATAGTAGGGCCGGACGAGGTCCAGATAGACCGTATAGCCGCACAGCACCTGCGACTGCTCGAGGGCACTCTGCGCCTGCGCGGTCAGAAAGGCCGGGTCTCCGGGGCCAAGGCCCACTACATAAACCAGTTTTGTTTCATTCATACTGCCACCTCCAGTCCGGGGCATAGGGGCGCAGCGCCAGCGCGAAAGTCACGCCGCCGCCTGCCTGTTTGGGGAGAAAGATCGTTCCGCCGGAAGCCAGCACCGCCGCCCGCTCACACACATTATCCACGCCGGTGATGCTCTGCACAAAGGCAGAAGGGGTATAACTGCCGGGAGCCTGCCGCAGCTGGGCAGCGGAGAAAAATTCTACTGGCCAGCCGTGCTTTTTGCAGAAGGTGAGAAGTCCCTCTTCGTCCTGTTTCAGGTCGATGCTGGCCGCTGTGGTAATGCACTGCGGAGCCAGAGCGTGGTCTGCACAGAACGCGGTGAATGCGGCTTCCAGCACTTCGGCGCTGGTGCCGCGGCGGCACCCCACGCCCAACACACCGATGCGGGGTGCCAGATGCAAAGCATCGCCCGCCGGGGTCAGGGTGAGAGCAAAGTCCGGGACGCCGCCTGCCGTGACTCCCGCAGGAGCCTGCCCGGTGATGGGCCAGCCGGACATGAAATGCACAGTTTCCCCGGCCAGCAGCTTTCCGCTGACCAGCTTGATGCGTTCCGGTTCCAGCACGGCGCAGTTCTGATGCTTTGCCCATTCGTCTACGGCGAACACGCCGTTTGCATCGGTGGCCGTCGTGATGACCGGCACCGCCCCGCATACAGCGGCCAGAGCCCGGGCAAGGTCATTGGCCCCGCCCAGATGGCCGGACAAAATGGGCACAGCGAACCGCCCGCACTCGTCCAGCACAACGACGGCGGGGTCGGAAGCCTTGCTCTTGCAGTGGGGCGCGATGGCCCGCACCGCGATGCCCACAGCCCCCACAAAAATCAGCGCGTCACATTGTGCAAACTGCTGGCTTGTCCAATCCGCAAGGTGCACGCCGCCTTTGCCGCAGCGGGCCATGCTGCCGGGATATTCTGCTGCCAGCTTTTCGGCAAGCGTCAGGCCCTTATCGGTAAAGGCCAGATAAGCCCGGGTCACTGGTCGGTCCCCCGGCGGAACTCGGTGGTGAAGGCCGGGTCATACAGCTTGCTGCGCTCGTAGTTCTGGCCAAGGAAGCCGCCCACCACGATGAGGGCTGTTTTGGTGATGCCCGCCGCATGGACGCTTTCCGCCAGTGCGCCCACGGTGCAGCGGACGGTCTTTTCTTCGGGCCATGTGGCCTTGTAGACCACAGCCGCCGGGGTGTCCGGCGTGTAGGCCCCGCCTGCCAGAAGAGCTTCCTGCACCTTGTCCACCAACCCGATGGACAGGAAAATGACCATAGTGGCCCCGTGGGACGCCAGCGACGCCAGCTTTTCCTTTTCGGGCACGGGGGTGCGGCCTTCCATGCGGGTGATGATGACGGTCTGGCTCACGGTGGGCAGAGTGTATTCGGCGTTCAGCGCCGCCGCCGCGCCGCAGAAGCTGGACACGCCCGGCGTGTCATCGTAAGAAATGCCCTCGGCGTCCAGCACGTCCATCTGCTCCCGGATGGCTCCGTACAGGCAGGGGTCGCCGGTGTGCAGGCGCACAGTGGTCTTGCCTGCGGCTTCCATTCGGCGCATCACGTCCAGAACCTGTTCAAGGGTCATTTCGGCGCTGTTGTAAACGGCGCACCCCTCTTTGGCAAGGCCCAGCAGGGCCGGGTTCACGAGACTGCCCGCGTAGATGATGCAGTCCGCCGTTTGCAGCAGGGCCGCGCCCCGCCGGGTGATAAGGTCCGGTGCGCCGGGGCCCGCGCCAACAAAATGTACCATAATATTACTCCTTTACCAGAACGGTGGCAAAATAGCCCGCCGTGTTTGAATCCTCAGGCCGGGCGGCGGAAAGGTCGGGCCAGACGGCTTCGTCCGGCAGGCCGCAGCTGCACACAAGGGCGCTGTCCGCCAGTTTTCCGCGGGCTTCCAGCGTATCCAGCAGGGCGGGAAGCTGACGGCCGGATTTCATCAGAACTTTGGCCCCGGGTGCGTCCAGAACCCGGTCCGCCCAGCCACCCGGGGCAATGGTGAGCGGGGCGTCCATGCCGCCGGTGAGGGGGCGGTTCAGCCGCGCCGCCGCCGCGCAGAAGCTTGGCACACCCGCCGCCATGGCGGTGGCATAGCCCTTCGCCTGCAAAATCTCCTGTAAATAGCCGAAGGTGGTATAAATGGACACATCACCGATGTTCAGCATGGCCACGTCCTGCCCGGCGTCCAGATAGGGGAGAACGGCCTGTGCCGCTTTTTCGTGGGAAGCTGCCAGCACTGCCGGGTCACGGCTCATGGCAAAGTGCAGGGGAAGGATGGTCTTGCCGTCCAATTCGGCACCCAATGCCCGGCGGGCAATATCCAGCGCCAGCATCTGGCCGGAAGAAGTCCGGGGCGCGGCCAGAACCGGGCACTGCCGGATGAGCCGCACGGCCTGCAAAGTCAGCAGCTCCGGGTCGCCGGGGCCCACGCTGACCCCGTAAAAAGTGCCCTTCAGTTCTGCCATGCGTTCATCAGCTCCTTTGCAGTTTCAGTCTCGCCCAGCGGGCCGTGCTGATTTGAGAAGAGCACGGCCCCCACCCGGAACGCCCCGCCTGCCCGACGGTCGAGGTGCATCTGGATGGCGGCGAGGATGCTTTCCAGCACCGGGGCCCGCAGGCCCGCGCCGTCCAGAATATCAAGGCAGGCGTCGGTGGTGGCGGCGTCCATCAGGGCGGCGCAGGTCTCCCGGGAAGCCCCGCACAGCGCCGCATGGGCGCAGAACACCTCGGCGCGGCCATCCGCTGTGTGGGAGTGGGTGTTCATGACGCCTGCCGCAAGCTTGACCAGTTTGCCCACATGACCCACGAGAAGCACTTCCTCAAATTTGGCCGCGGCGGCCATATCCAGCGTGTCGCCGATAAAGTTGGAGGTCTTGACCACAGGGAACCGCTCGAACTGCGGCAGGGCGGCGGCCAGATAGTCCAGCCCGTAGTTGCCCGGGGCCAGCACCAGCCGCCGGGGTGCATCTGTTGCTTGGGCCCGCAGAGCGGCCTGATTCATTTCCAGCTGGATGGTGTCCAGAATGGCCTGCTGGCTCATGGGCTCCACGATGCCGCTGGTGCCCAGAACGGAAAGGCCCCCCTCCACCCCGATGTGGGGGTTGAAGGTGCGTCTGGCGGTCTCAGCCCCGCCCTCGATAGAGATGGTCACCGCAAAGCCGCCCGGATAGCCTGCGTTCTCAGCTTCCTTCTGCAGAGCGTCGGCGATCATCTGCCGGGGCACATGATTGATGGCGGCTTCGCCCACGGGCTGGTCAAGGCCGGGTTTGGTCACCCGGCCCACGCCCTCGCCGCCGAAGATGCGCACGCCGGGGGTGTCCGGTTCCAGCACCACAGATGCGATCACCGGCAGACCGATGGTCACGTCCACATCATCGCCGCCGTCCTTGCGGATGGCGCACGCTGCGCCGTTTGTCGTTTTGCGGCACCAGATGGGGGCAACCTCCACCACGATGCCTTTAGGGGTGCGCAGAGCCACCGTTTCCGGTTCATGCCCGGTGAGCAGCAGCCGCGCCGCCCCTGCCGCGCCCAGCGCCGCGCAGGTGCCAGTGGTGTAGCCGCAGCGCAGAAGCTTCTGCCCGCTGCGGACATAATGCTCAAATTGAGGCTTGTCCGGCTTCGGCTCGGCCGGTGCGGGTTCGGCAGGTTTTGCAGGTTCGCCGTAAAGGGCGGCGTACTGCTCTTCCGAAAGGCCGTACAACGCCCGGATATTCTCGGGCGTGAACGCCTGTGCGGGGGTCAGCACCCCCGACACGCCGGAAGGGGAGACGCACACCACGGTGTCTGCGATCTTTTCGGCAAGTTCCAGCTCGTGCAGGCTCAAAATCACCGCCAGTCTTTTTGTGTGGGCCAGCTCTTTCAGGATGGTCAGCAGCTCGATCTTGCCCTTGATGTCCAGAAAGGAGGTGGGCTCGTCCAGCAGGATCACTTCCGGCTGCTGGCACAGGGCCCGCGCCAGCAGGATGCGCTGACGCTGGCCGTCGCTGATGCGGTTGAAATCCCGGTCGGCAAGGTGGGATGCTCCCACCAGCTCCAAAGCCTGCTGCACCTGTTGTTTATCCTCGGCGGACAGGATGCCCAGCCGCCCGGTGTAGGGGTAGCGGCCTGCCGAGACAAAATCAAAGCAGGTGGTCAGCTCCACCCGGCGGCTGTGGGGGGCCATCAGGGCAAGCCTGCGGGCACGCTGGGGGCCGGAGTAATCTGCGAGACTTTTGTTTTCCAGAAGCACCGCTCCGCCCATGGGGGCCAGTTGGCCTGCCAGTGTGCGCAGAAGGGTAGACTTGCCTGCGCCGTTGGGGCCGATGAGGGTCAGAATCTGCCCCGGCTGCACCCCAAGAGAGATGTCCGTGAGCAGCGGCGCTTTGCCGTAGCCGATAGCGAGGCCGTTTGCCCCACAGAGGAATGTTTCGCTCATCGTGAACCCTCCTGATTGCGCCGCACCAGCAGCCAGATGACCACTGGCGCGCCGAACACTGCCGTCACCGAACTGATGGACAGCTCGGTGGGTGCAAACAGGCTGCGGGCCAGCAGATCGCAGAACAGGCAGAACGCCGCCCCGCCCAGACAGCACCCGGGCAGCACATGCAGAGGCTTTGCACTGCCTAAGAGCTGCTTGACCAGATGAGGAACGGCGATGCCCACAAAGGAGATGGGCCCCGCAAAGGCGGTGACGCAGGCCGCCAGCAGGCTGGACAGCAGCACCAGCACCGCCGAGAAGGGTTTGACATTCACTCCCACACTGCGGGCGTATTCTTCACCCATCTGGTACGCGGCCATGGGCTTTGACAGCAGAAAGGACGCCGCCAGTGCGGGCAGGGCCACCAGCGCCGCCGCCTGCACGTTGGCCCATGTCATGCCGGAAAAGCTGCCCTGCGACCAGTTGTGGAGGTTGACGATGTTGGAGTCCTGCGCAAAGGCCACCACGATATCGGTGATGGCCGAGCAGATATAGCCGATCATGACGCCGCAGATGACAAGGATGCTCATGCGCTGCACCCGGCGGGCCACCGCCAGCACAAAGGCCATGGCCGCCATGGCACCCACAAAGGCGGCGGCGATCAGCGCCACTGAGCTGGTGAGCATTCCCCGGTTGAGGAAGACCACCATGGTCAGCGCCACGGCCAGCTTTGCACCGCTGGAAATGCCCATGACGAAAGGGCCCGCAATGGGGTTCGCGAAGAAGGTTTGCAGCAGATAGCCCGCCGCGCTGAGCGCCGCGCCCAGCAGTGCCGCCATCACGGCCCGGGGCAGGCGCAGCTGCAGGATGATGTTTATGGAAAGGGCGTCTTCCCCCCGGCCCAGCAGCGCCGCCAGCACCTGACCCGGCGCAAGGGACACGCTGCCCCAGAACAGGTTCAGTGCAAAGATCACAGCCAGCGCCGCTGCAAGGGCGATATAAGAGACCGCAAGGCGTCGGGTACGGGTCATAGACAATCCTTTCTGTAATAATGCGATGATTTAGTCCACATGGACGAGAAATTTCAGCTCGTCCGGGGCGGGGGCGCCCTCGGTGAACACTTTGTTCATGTCGAGGATAAGGTCGGCCAGCGCCATGCTCTGCTGGAACAGGCTCTGGGAAGTGCACCACACCTGACCGTTTTTCACGGCCTTGAACTCGCTCAGCAGCGGGAACTTTTCGGTCAGCTGGCTCACAGAGGAAATGGTGCCCTCAATGGCGCTGTTGTAGATGAGCACATCGGCGTCCTTAGCCCCGGCGTAAAAATCCTCAAGGGGAAGATTCATAGTTGCAAGGCTGTTGCCGTTGTCGGTCAGGTCGGAGAAGACGTAGCTTCCGCCGGCCATCTCGATCATTTTTGCCACATAGTCATTGCCCTTGCGCACGGTGGCGAGGTTGTTGGAGCTGAGGGAAAAGAACGCACAGCTCCTGCCGGTGGGCTCCTGCGAGAGGATGGGCTGAATGGCGGCTTCCTGCGCGGAAAACACCTGCTCGGCCAGCTCCTCTTTGCCCAGCAGAATGCCGTAAAGCTTGATCCACTCCATGCGGGCCAGCGGGCCGCTTTCGTAGCTGGAACGCTCCACCAGCACCGGGATGCCGAAATGCTCCAGCTGCTCTTTCACCTCGGGGGTATGCAGGATCATCGTGTTCTGGATGGCAAGGCCGCAGTCCGCAGCCAGAATTTGTTCGTAGTCCGGGGCGCTGTACTTGCCCGCGTAGGCAATTTTGCCCTCTTCCATGGCCTGCTGTGCTTCGGGCAGATACCAGCCCTCGGCCTTGGTGCCGGATAAGGCGATGCTGTCCAGCGCGTCCAAGTGGATGAAAAGATCCATCACCGAGGTGGAGACAAGATAAATGTTCTCCACCGGCTGACGCAGAACCGTGACGTCGGCGGGCAGGCTGTCCACCTCGGCGGCATCCTGTGGAACAACGAGGAATTTCTCGCCCGAGTCCGGGATGCTCACCATGGTATAGCCGCCCTCGTAACAGTCTGCGGTGAACTGCTGCGCGTAGTCCAGCTGGTAATGATGCGAAAAAACAAGACTCTCTGTATTGGCAGGCTGGCTTTTACTGCCGCAGCCTGTCAGCGCAAGCGCCGCAGCGGGAACGAGCTTTAAAAATTGTTTGCGGGTGATTTTCATGATTTGAAAAACTTTAATCTTTTAAAAAGCTGTGCGTACAAGGTCAGCGGCCTCGCCCTCTCAGCTTCACTTCGTTCAGCAGCTCTCCCAAGGGGAGAGCCAAGGACATAACGGTCAGGCTCTTGCCTCTCCCTTTGGGAGAGGTGGATGCGACCAACGGGAGCAGACGGAGAGGGCGAGCAAGCTAAAACAAACGCAGTTTACTTCAAACTTGCCGAATCAAAGGTCAGGGTGTACTCGATCTCATGGGGAGTGCTCATGGCCACAGTGTCAGCGGTAACGTACAGCGCGGTGTCCAGAGCCGCAACGGGGATCTCAAAGGTGGAGTTGCCGTCGGTATTGGTGGGCAGATACTTCTCGCCGTCCACGATCATATAGTCGTAGTTGGGGCTGCTCCACACGATGGCGGCGGTCATCTTGCCGTCGGCCACGGTCAAGGCGGCGGGGCTCTCCACAGTGGCGCGGCCGGAACCGCCCTCCAGCGTCACGTCACAGGTGTAGGTGCCGTCGGCGGGAACTTCGACTTCACCGGCCTTTTCCTCGGCGTTGCGCACGCTGACAACGTGGTCATACCACTTGCCCTTGGTGCCCAGGATGGCCAGGTCGAAGTCTGCATCCACAGCGGACAGCGGGATGTCAAAACCGTACACTTCCTCAGAAGTGCCGTCGGAGTAAGTGACGGTATCGGTGGTGGGCTGCAGCCAGTCGGCCTCATGGTCGGCGGCATCTGCGGCCTTGCCCAGGTACAGGTTGACGATGTGGGTGGAAGCCAGACTGACATGGAAGGTCATCTCGCCATTCTCCACGGTCAGAGTGCCTTTGCCGTCGCAGGCTTCGTTGGCGTGGAACATGGAGCTGTCGGTGTCGAAGTCGGCGGTGTATACGCCGTCCGGCAGAGCGGCAGTTTCAGCCACGGAAGAAGCGACCTCGGAGAGTGCGGCTCCGGAGGAAGCGGTACTGGAAGCCACGGAAGATGCAGTGGAAGAAGCGCCGCAGCCTGCCAGCAGGCTCAGTGCGAGAGAAGCAGCGACAACACAGGAAAAAACGCGTTTCATGGAAAAATACCTCTACATTATAAGATGAAAAGTGAAAGCGGGTTTATTATAGCATGATTCTGAACAAAAAAGAACCCTCTCAGTCAGGATTCCGCACGGGGCGGCCGCGAGACGGAGAGGGTTCAGGGGAATTAACCGTTCAGGGAATCAATGGCAGCCTTGGTGTGAGCGATGTACAGGTTCTGGATGTCCTCGATCTCGCCCAGGCCAGCGATCTGGCAGTCGATGGAATCGAAAGCACCGGAAGCCTTGAACTGGCTCAGCCAGGAATCCTCATCCTCACCGGCCATATCGTTGTTGGCGTGGTCGCCGGCAACCACCATCAGCGGGCGCAGCACGACCTTGGTGTAGCCGGCAGCCTTGACAGCCTCGATGACGTTCTCACAGGCGGTCTCTTCGGGCTCACCCTCAACAGTGCCAATGAACACATTGTCATAGCCCAGGGTCTGCATGGTGGTCTGCATCTGGCTGTAGCTCACCTTTGCGGTGTGAGAGGTGCCGTGGCCCATGAAGACGAAGGCGACCTTGTCCTCAGCAGCAGCGTCCAGACTGTCGTAGCCTGCTTCCTTCACGGCAGCAGCGGTGACAGCCTTGGCCACATCTTCCTTGTCCTGATTGATGACGGTGGCGTCGGAGCCGACCTCGCCCAGCAGGGGCTCAGCCACAGCGACGGACTCGAATTTGTCGCGGTACTCGTCGATCATTTCCATCATCTCGTCGTACTCAGCGCCGTGCATCAGGTGGGTGGGCTGGACGACCAGGTTCTTCACGCCGTTTGCCACAGCGCGGTCCATGGCCTGCTGCATGTTGTCGATCTTCTCGCCGTCGCGGGCCTGCACATGGTTGATGATGATCTGAGCAGTGAATGCACGGCGCACAGACCAGTCAGGATAAGCGGCCTGCAGTGCATCCTCGATGCCCTTGATGTCCTTCACGCGGCTGTCATTGAAGGAGGTGCCGAAGGAGACCACCAGCAGCTCGTTGTCGCCGATGTTGTCCTCGTTGCGGCTGTCATCCTTGGAAGCGTCGCCGGTGTCGCGGCCGAAGTAGTCGGGGTCAGCGTTCTCGCCTTCCACCAGTTCCTTCTGGGTGTCGGTCAGGGCGTCCCATGCAGCCTTGGCAGCTTCACACTGGGCGTCGGTGTCATCGTTGCGCTCCTGCACATAGATGGCGTCGATCAGGTCAGCCACGTTCTTTGCAGCCATTTCGTCAGCCTCCTCGCTGCTCACTTCGCTGGAAGCGGCGGACTCGGCGGTGCTGGTGCTGGATGCAGTGCTGGAAGCAGCACCGCCGCAGCCGGTGAGCACACCGGCGCACAGGGCCAGAGCCGTGACAGCGGCGGCCAGCTTTTTGGTTTCGATTCTTCTCATGCGTGTCTTTTCCTTTCCTGTGAAAAAATATTCGGCACTGAACAAGGGTACAGGAAAGAGAGCTTGAAAAAGGGCCTTTTCGTCCTGCGGATGGCATGACAAAAAGACCCTTTGAGTTCAGGCTTTTTGGTACAACCAATTCCTCGTGATCTGGGGCGTGTGCCCCTGTACCAACAGCAGGCAGGTTTCCTGACTGAAAGATCGCCGCCCGGCGTCGCCTTCCCAGAGCAAAGCTCCAGTGACCGGTGCACGAGGCACCCTGACGCGGACTCCCTTATCACAGTGACGAGATCGTGCGGGATCTGCACCCGCTTCCCTTTTGACCCTTCTGCCGTGCACGGGGCAGCGGCGAAAGGCACCTGCTGTTTTTTGTTCAGTTCGCAGGAAAGTATAGCATATAAAGGTCAAAAAATCAATCCGTGCCGGCAGGAGAATGTGCACAGCGGCGCGAAACAGTGCGAAGTGCCGGGAGCAGAACGGAAGAAAACTGTTTCTGTTTACAAAAAAGCAGGGAATGATTCTGCATTTTTGATGCAGTTTTGCGATTGAAACCGGCGCGCGGCAGCAGTATAATACAGCCAATGAAAAGCAAAGGCGCTCGGTGAGAGATCACCGGGCGCTTTTTTGATTCATGCATTCTGAAAAGAAAGGAGACACCGGAGTGAGAATACTGACAGCAGAAGCTTCCGGGCCCGGAGTGAAAACCAGATGCAGGCAAAAAGACCTTGACGAGCCGTGTGAAAAAGACAAACAGGGCAAGGAATTGTTGTTATCGCTAAAATTGGATTGATCGTATCGTATATTTTGTAGAAAAAACCTGCCTGATGGGGAATATCCCTTGAAAACGGGAAAAGCTGTGCTATAATATGCAATATATTGGATATTAGATAACGGATGCTGAATATCGGAATAGCGCGGCTGAGCCAGCTGCGATATGATACGAATGACACATATTTCCAAAAAGAAAGGAAGAATCACCATGACCAGAGACGAACAGTTGATCCAGTTCTGCCAGGAAGCCATCCGCATCCCCAGCCCTTCCGGACATGAGGAAAATGTTGCAAAACTGATGAAGCAGAAAATGGAAGAGTATGGCTTTGACGAAGTCAAGATCGACCGCAATGGCAGCGTTTACGGCCTGATCCATGGCAAGCGCCCGGGCAAGACGGTGCTGATGGATGGCCACATTGACAATGTGGATGTCATTGACGAGGAGCAGTGGAAGCACAAGCCCTGGGGTGCGGAGATCTGCGACGGCAAGATGTATGGCCGCGGGACTTCGGACATGAAGGGCAGCGTCACCGCCATGATCAGTGCCGCCGCACATTTTGCTGAGGACACCGGACGTGATTTTGCCGGCACGGTGGCCTGCTCCTGCACAGTGCACGAGGAATGTTTTGAGGGCGTGTCCAGCCGTGAGATCACCAAAGCCGTCAAGCCGGACTTCGTGATCATCGGCGAGGCCACAAGTTCCACCGTCAAGATCGGCCAGCGCGGCCGCGCTGAAGTCGTGGTGGAGACGCAGGGCGTCAGCTGCCATTCCTCCAACCCTGAAAAAGGCGTCAATGCTGTCTACATGATGCAGCCGGTGCTGGAAGAGATCCGCAAGATCGTGCCCAATGAGCATCCCATTCTGGGCAAGGGCATTCTGGAACTGACTGATATCATCTCCTATCCTTACCCCGGCGCATCGGTGGTTCCGTCTTTGTGCCGCGCCACCTTTGACCGCCGTACGCTGGTGGGCGAGAATGAAGAAGTGATCCTGGGGCAGGTGCAGGAGGCCATTGAACGTGCCAAGGCAAGAGTGCCTGGCCTGCAGGCCCGCACTTATCTGGCCGAAGGCGAGGAAAAGTGCTGGACGGGTGAGACCATCCGTGCAAAGCGCTACTTCCCCGCGTGGGTCATCGACGAAAACAGCGAATTTGTCCAGAAAGCTGTGGCGGGCCTGAAAGAGGCCGGCATCGAGACTTCCATCTCGCACTTTGCCTTCTGCACAAATGGCAGCCACTTCTGCGGCGAAGAGGGCATCCCCACCATCGGCTACGGCCCCTCGCTGGAATCGCTGGCCCATGTCCGCGACGAATACATTGAGATCGACCAGCTCACCCGTGCATGCCGCGGTTTTGAGTCCATTCTGAAAAAGCTGATGGTCTGAGCGTCCGTTTCTGAACCGTCTGGATAAATCATAGAGAGGAAAGCACCATGTTGTATGAGATCCTTACTGTCATCGACAGCTGGCTTTGGGGTGCACCCGTTCTGATCCTCCTTGCCTGCGTCGGTATCCTGTTCACTGCCCGCACGCGTTTTTTCCAGTTCCGTAAGTTTGGCTACATCATGAAAAACACCCTCGGCAAAATGTTCAAAGCTGGCGGCGGTGCCACTGGCTCCGAGGGCACACTGACCCCCATGCAGGCGGTCTGCTCCGCACTGGCCGGCTGCGTCGGCACCGGCAACATCGCCGGCGTCGCTACAGCTATGGTCATCGGCGGCCCGGGCGCTGTGTTCTGGATGTGGATCATCTCTCTGCTGGGCATGATGACCAAGTGCGTTGAGGTCACTCTTGGCCAGTATTACCGCATCAAGGGCTCCGATGGTGTCTATTATGGCGGCCCGATGTACTATATCGAGCGAGGCATGGGCAAAAAGTGGAAGCCTCTGGCAGCTGTTTTTGCGGTCACCATCATCATCGGCGGTCTTGGCACTGCAGCCATGACCCAGCCCTACACCATGTCCTCCGCCGTAAACAATCTGTTCGGCATCCCTACCTGGATCACCACTACGGTGGCGGCTGTCATCTGCGGCATCGTCCTCATCGGCGGCGTGCAGAGCATCGGTAAGTTCTGCGAGAAAGTCACCCCTGTCATGTGCCTGGTCTATATCGTGGGTGCGCTGGGCGTGATCCTGCTCAACATCAAAATGGTTCCTCAGGCATTTGCCTGCATCTTTGAGTATGCATTTGCTCCGCTGCCGGCTGTGGGTGGTCTGGCAGGCTCCACTTTTGCGCTGACTCTGCGTCAGGGCGCTGCCCGCGGCACCTTCTCCAATGAGGGCGGCTGCGGCACTTCGCCCATCACCCATGCCACTGCCATCACGGAGCACCCCTTCATGGAAGGCATGTTCGGCTCCTTCGAGGTCTTTGTGGATACTCTGGTCGTCTGCACCATGACCGCACTGGCGATCCTGTGCGCAGGCCCCGAGATCTGGCAGTCCGGCGTCAAGGCCGAAGCTCTGACAATGAGCGCTTTCAGCTCGGTCTACGGCCACTTCGGCAACTTCCTGGTCGCCATCCCGCTGATCCTGTTTGCATTCTCCACGCAGGTGGGCTGGGAGATCAACTATGAATCCGCATTCTTCTACCTGTTCCCGAAGCAGCAGGATTCCAAGGCGTTCAAGCTGTTCATCCGTCTGCTGTGGCTGGTGCCCGGTTTCATTGTTCTGGGTCAGGCACCCGAACTGATCTGGACCATCGTGGACATCGTTTCCGGCTTCTGGTGCATCCCCAACGCCATTGCACTGCTGGCATTGTCCGGTGTGTTCATGAAGGTGTTCAAAGATTATGAGAGCAAGTATATCCTGAAAACGAGATCTGTGTCTGAGCCGCTGGAATATGTGGGCAAGGACTAAACGATCCGAGGAGGTTTTTTGCATGGCAAAACAGATCATTTCCACTTCGTCGGCCCCGGCAGCGATTGGCCCTTACAGTCAGGGCGTGGCAGCCAGCGGCGAGACCATTTATGTTTCCGGCCAGCTGCCCATTGACCCTGCCACAGGCAGCTTTGCGGGCAGCACCATTCAGGAGCAGACCCGTCAGTCGCTGGAAAATGTCAAGGCAATTTTGGCGGCTCATGGCTGCGGCCTGAACGACGTGGTCAAGACAACAGTCCTGCTGCAGGACATCGCCGATTTCGGCCCCATGAATGAGGTCTACAGCACTTACTTCACCGGTGAATGCCCGGCCCGCGCGGCGTTTCAGGTGGCAGCGCTGCCCAAGAATGCGCTGGTCGAGATCGAAGCAGTTGCGGTGAAGTGAGCCCGGAAAGGAAGAGGAGAATCCTATGAAAGAGTGCTTTAAGGCGGTGCAGTATCCGCGCACGGAGGAGCGCAAGCGCCGCTCTGCCGAGACCTTCGGCGTAAAAAATTCGGAGAAGGTCCGTGCGTTCCACCAGAGCTTCCCGGAGTATTCTGTCACCCCTCTGGTGAACCTGAGCCATCTGGCCCAGGAGCTGGGTGTTGCCAGCATCCATGTGAAGGACGAAAGCTATCGCTTCGGCCTGAATGCGTTCAAAGTGCTGGGCGGCAGCTACACCATTGGCTGCTATCTGGCTGAGAAGCTTGGCGTGGACATCAGCGAGCTGCCCTATGAAAAGCTGGCCAGCGATGAGATCCGCCGCCAGATCGGGGACGTGACTTTTGTCACGGCCACCGACGGCAACCATGGCCGCGGCATCGCCTGGACGGCCAACCGTCTGCACCAGAAAAGCGTGGTCTACATGCCCAAGGGCAGTGCAAAAGAGCGGCTGGAAAACATCCGGGCTCTGGGCGCAGATGCAAGCATCACAGACCTGAACTATGACGAAGCCGTCCGTCTTGCCAATGAAAATGCGCAGAAATACGGCTGGGTCATGGTGCAGGACACAGCATGGGACGGCTACGAGAAGATCCCCACCTGGATCATGCAGGGCTACACCACCATGGCTGCGGAAGCTGTGGAACAGCTGAAAGGGGAAAAGCCCACGCACATTTTCCTGCAGGCAGGTGTAGGAGCCATGAGCGGCGGTGTGACCGGCTTCTTCGCGGACCTCTACAAGGACGAAGAGCAGCCCATCATCACCATCGTGGAGCCCAACAAGGCTGACTGCATCTATCGCACGGCAAAGGCTGATGATGGAAAGCTGCATTTTGTCACCGGCAGCATGGACACCATCATGGCAGGCCTCGCCTGCGGTGAACCCTGTACCATCGGTTGGCAGGTCCTGCATGACCACGCAGACAACTTTGTCTCCATGCCGGATTATGTTGCAGCGGAGGGAATGCGCATCCTGAGCAGCCCGCTTGCCGGTGACCCCCGTGTGGTTTCCGGCGAAAGCGGCGCATCCACCTTTGGCTTCGTGGCCGAGGTGCTGCGCAATCCCAATCTGGCCTGGCTGAAAGAACAGCTGAAACTGGACGCGGATTCCCGCATCCTGTGCTTCTCCACCGAAGGCGACACCGACCGCGAAAACTACCGCCGGATCGTCTGGGACGGTGCCTATTCCAACGATTGAGTTTCTCTGACACCAGAACCTCTATACTCCCCATGGCCAAAGCCCTGCCCTCACCGGCAGGGCTTTGCTTTTTTCTTGTAAAGTGCATCCTTTTTTGTTATAATGAAAAATGCATCCGATATATTTCATACAGGAAGGAAGAAAACCATCATGCCGATTCCCGCAAAGCCCGCCGAAAACTGCCGCAGCACTGCGAAAGAACGCGTGTTCAAAACGCTGCAGCAGTGGATCATTGACGGAACGCTGTTCCCCGGTGAGCGTCTGAACGATGTTGAGCTGGCCAGCTATTTTTCTGTTTCGCGCACGCCGGTGCGGGAAGCACTGCAGATGCTGTGTGAGGAAAAGCTGGTGTATGTGGTGCCTTCCAGCGGCACCTATGTGTCGGAGATCGACCTGAAGGATATGGCTTATGTGTACCAGCTGCTCACCCGGCTGCAGGTGTTCGCAGTGGAGCTGTGTATGCCGAATGTTACGGAAGAAGACCTGCAGTTCCTTGCCGACTGCCGGGAGCGCGTCCGCGCCAGTGCGCTGGAGGGAAACCCCAAGGCATCGGAAGATGCGGACTTCCAGTTCCATCATCGCCTGGCGGAGATGGCAGGCAACCCGTATCTCACGGCATTCACGGATAAGCTGATGCTGCAGGTGTGCCGCAATGAGCTGCACTTTTTCCAGACCTGCTCCGACCCGGAAGAAAGCTATGAAGGCCATACCCGTATCATTGAGGCGCTGCGGGAAAAACGGCTTGCCGAAGCACAGACAGCTGTGCAGGAAAACTGGCAGACTGCCATGCACCAGCGTGCGTTGGAAGAAGCTGCAAAAAAATGATCTGTGAAGGGAACATTTCCGAATGTCGGGGAATGTTCCTTTTCTTTTGTATAAAATCCTTCTGCCCGCCCCACACTAACCCCGAAACGCGTGTACACAACACAACAGATGGGAGCGAAAACAATGGAGCAGATCAAAAAGTTTTTGCGTGACAAAGGCTTTGCGCTGGCGCTTCTGGCCTGCCTTGTGGCGGCGGGCGCGGCGGGGGTCTGGGCGGTGCGCGCCGTCCGGGATGAACTGGAAAAAAGCTATGAGAGCCTGACAAAGCCGGATGCCTCGTCCGCGCCGCAGCAGGCCGCAGAGCCGGAATGGAATGCAGACCTTGAACAGGAGGATAACGTATGGCAGCAGGACGTTGCAGATGTGGCCGAAAGCAAACCCGATGTGCCCAAGGAGGAGAACTCCTCCGGCTCGGCTGGTGTATCCTCTGGTGCGCGGTCTGGGTCTGGTTCTGTGCACGAACCCTCCGCACTGCAAGGTTCCTCTGCGCCTGCCAGCAGCTCGGCGGCGCCTGCCTCCGCGCAGCCGGTCATGGGACGGGTCTTAAACGCCTGCAGTGGTGACGAGCTGGTCTACAGCAAGACGCTGGGCGACTGGCGCACCCACAACGGCGTGGATTACGCCTGCAGTCAGGACGCCACCGTCAACGCGCCGGTGTCCGGCAAGGTGACCGCGGTGGAAACGGATGGCCGCTGGGGCGGTGTGGTGAGCATTGAGGACAGCGCCGGGCGCATCTGGCGGGTGTGCGGCACTGCCGCCCCGGAAGTGAAAACGGGCGATACCGTAGAGACCGGGCAGACCCTTGGCAGGGCGGGAAATATCCCCTCCGAATGTGCCGAGGAAAGCCATGTGCATCTGGAAGTGCTGGAAGGGGACAAGTACCTCGACCCGGCAAAGCTCATCGGATGAAAAAAGCAAAGGGCACCTGCCCATGGCGCGCGTATGCGCCCGGCAGGTGCCCTTTATTGTTAGATTGCTAATGTACAAGTTTTTATGTTATGAAAATCAATATCCAAGTTTTTCATGGACTGCTTGCGTAATAAGGTCTGCGTTCATGGCATCACCAATCATTCCGGTAGGCCACTCCATAAAGGTACCATCCGATTTATCGTAAAAATATGTGGTAACTGTATTGCCACCAAAGCCGTTCTGCGCAGATACTTCAAAAATATAAGGGCCTGTAAGCATTTTCTTCACAGTGTTAAATCTAACAGACGATGGATTTTTAAATCCGCTCATAATCGGGAGAATGTCAGTAACAAACTGCTTTTCGCTGCTGTTGAGCTGGTCATAGGCACTTTTAGGAGTAACTTCAACCGCACACTGTGCTGTAATACCATTTTCTGTTGTTGCAATAATAGTAGCTTTTCCCTCTGACTGCCCGATTAGCTTAACTTTATCAACGTCGCGTATTTTTAAAACAGATTCATCTGTACAAGTCCAAGTAATCCCGTAATCACTTGCATCTTGAGGAAGTAGAGTATACTTCAAAACCGTAGTATCACCGTTTGTAACTTCGATAGTATCAGAGGAGAAAATAATCTGTTCAATCGGAACAATTGTTATATCAAAAGTATATGTGCCTACAGACTTTTCGCCTTCTTTGATAGTCACTTTCGCTTTTCCGGGAGCATTCGCTGTTACAGTTCCATCATCAGAAACAGAAACAATGCTGCTGTCTTCGCTTTCCCAAGTAAGATTCTCTTTTCCTGCAAGTTTCTCGTCTTCGATTTTATATGTCTCACCATATTTCAAATCAACAGATTTTGAAATACTACCGCAAGCGGTTAAGCAGAGCGCAAGAGCCGCAGTTAAAACGATAACGCCAATTCTTTTCATCCTGATGATTCCTTTCCTTTAAAGTGAATAATTGTACTTTCATTGTACGCTTTGCCTGACTGAATGTCAATAAAACTATACAGATTTAGATAATTTAATATCAAGGACTGTATAGTAAAGTAGATGCAGGAAGGTGAACAACATGATTTCAGACAACATCAAGCGTCTTCGGGAGAATGCCGGGCTTTCACAAGCTGCCCTTGCCCGTAAGCTGGGGGTCACGCGTGCCAGTGTCAACGCCTGGGAAATGGAACTTTCTGCACCGACTGCACAATACCTGATCGCTCTTGCGCAGCTGTTCCACACCACGACGGATGATATTCTGGGCCTTGAGTCTCAGGAACAGATCGTTCTGCGTGGCATGAATGAACAGGAAAAGCGGCTTGTGTATGATTTGATTTCTTATATCACAGAGCGAAAAGAAGATGAATAAGAAAGGGCTGCAGCATCGACAACGCGGCAGCCCTGTAATAAGGTGACCTTTTGAATAGAATTTGCAAAGAACGTAGTGTTTTTCCTTGACACAATAGGAATGTTCAGTTAAAATAATATGGCAAGCTTTTTGTTGAATTTCAGATCATAAGGTGGCCAATAAGGCTGCTGGATGATTTGAAACAAAGAAAATAACGATAATGCGCCATCGCCAAGCGGTAAGGCAGGGGACTTTGACTCCCCCATCGTAGGTTCGACTCCTGCTGGCGCAACCAAAAGCCCCGCCGGTCTGCAAAGACCAGCGGGGCTTTTTGCGTCATATCATCATATCAGGGGAAGAACTCAGCGGCGGTGGATCTTTTTGGAGGGCTTGCGCCGGTTCCAGCCGTTCAGCAGCAGCCATGCGCCGTAGATGAGCGCTGAGAGAGCGCACAGGAACAGCACCACTTTCAGATACAGGCTGCCCAGAAACTCCCGGAACCGTGCCACGGTGAACAGCAGGGGGTTCAGGCTCACGTCCTGGCCGGCGATGAGGTCCACCACGCCGATAGTCTCGCCGGCCAGCTTCAGTTCCACGGTGCCCACCACATCGCCCTGCTGAATAGGCGCGCTGACCGAGTCCGGCAGATGGAAATATTTCTGGGTGACACTGCCGTCTCCGGTGGAGGGCAGCAGGGTCATCATGCTGTCGGCGGGGTAGAGCTGCAGGGTGTCAGTGTCGGACGAATACTTCACCGGGATCTCTGCGATGGCGAGGTCGGTGTCCAGCGCCGCCTGGATGGAAAAGCTGTCGAACACCCAGTCCATGAGCTTCACGGTCTCGTACAGGGCCGGGCGGCGGTTTGCATAACCGAAATCGTCGCAGGTGTCGGGGCTTTCCATGATGCAGAAGATGTAGGTGGAGCCGTTTTTGTTGCCCCAGGAAACATAGCTCTGATTTCCGCTGTCATTCTTGAAAGCGGTCACATCGCACATGCCGCCCTGCATGGCGCTGCGGTAATAGCTGCCGCCGCTGGATTTGCTCAGGGCCGCGTTCTGGCTGACCAGCACTGACGAGGAACGGTGTTTTTCCTTGGCGGGCATGGTGAAGCTGGGCGCACCGGAGATCTCCACAAAGGCGTCAAAGCTCATGAGATAGCGCAGGATCAGGTACATATCTACGGCGGTGGTCACATTGCCGCTGTCGATGCCGCAGGCATCCGTCCAGGTGCTGCCGGTGGTGCCGATGCGCTGGGACAGGGTGTTCATCTGGCTTACCCAACCGTCCAGGTCTCCGCCGGAAAGGGAGTAGGCCAGACCCATGGCGGCTTCGTTGGCGTTGCGGGTCACCATGGCATACACCGCTTCCCGGTAGGTGAAAGTTTCGTTGGAGCGCATGTCGGCGTTGTTGGTGTTATAAACATAGTCCGAGATGGCAAAGGGCATCTGGAAGGTGTCGTCCAGATGGTCGGCGTAGTTGGTCAGCAGCAGGGCGATGGTCATATACTTGGTCAGGCCGCCCGCTGACACCTGTTTTGAGCTGTCTTTGTCATAGACGATGATATTAGTGTCGGTGTTGACGATGTAGGCGCTCTGCGCCTGCACCTGATAGACCGGGGTGGGGTCAAACATGGCCCCGGCAGGCAGCACAAGGCAGCTGAGCAGGACCGCGAAGGACAAAACCAGTGCAAAAATACGTTTCATGTGGACAATTCCTTTAAAAAGCGATAATATAAAACAACAGGCGGTGCTGCCGGAAATGCGGCCCGCCGGGAAAGTCTGAGATCACAGCACAGCGCTGTACTCTTTATAATAACAGGTTTGGCGGGGTGTGGCAAGGCTTTTTGTGCCGATTGCATGCAGCTTTCACACCCGGGCAGGGAGGACGGAAATGGTATATCTGACAGGCGACACCCACGGTGACATCGACCGCTTCAAACACGGAAAGCTGCGCTGGCTTGGCAGGCGGGACACCGTGGTGGTGCTGGGCGACTTCGGTTTCGTGTGGGACGGCAGCAGGGAGGAGCAGAAAAAGCTGGACTGGCTGTGCAAGCGCCCCTATACGCTGCTGTTTCTGGATGGCAGCCACGAAAACTACGACCTGCTGAAGCAGTATCCCACAGAAGAGCGGTTCGGCGGAAAGGTGCAGGCGTTGGGCGGCAATGTGTACCACGTCTGCCGTGGCAGTGTGCTGGAACTGGAAGATAAAAAGTACCTCTGCTTCGGCGGGGCGGAAAGCCAGGACAAGGAAGACCGGGAGCCCGGCGTCAACTGGTGGAAGGAAGAAATGCCATCGGATGAGGAATATGCGTTCTGCGAAGAAAACCTCGCGGCATGTGACTACAAAGTGGATTATGTGCTGACCCACGACGCCCCAAGCAGATTTCTCGATTTTACGGCTCTTGCCAGCGGCGAGACAAACCAGCTGCACAGTTTTCTGGACAGAATTTTGTTGAAGCTGACCTATGAAAAATGGTTCTTCGGCTGCTATCATAAAGATGTGCAGCTTTCCACCAAGAGCCGCTGCGTGTTCTGCGATGTCGTCTGCATGGGCGAACGGCACGCGAAATTTAGAAAATAAAACGAATCGGACAGGCCGTCAGGTCTGTCCGATTCGTTTTATCAATTCATCGCTCCGGCCTTGTCAAACATCTGCTGCACCTGCTGTTCCAGCAGGGCGTGTTCCGGCTTTTCCAACAGCGGGTCGTCGGCCAGCATGGCAATGGCTTCGGCCTGCGCTGCGTGCAGGGTGCGGGTGTCGTTCATCAGGTCGGCGATCTGCAAAGTGGGCAGGCCGTGCTGACGGCTCCCGAAAAAGTCGCCGGGGCCGCGGGTCTCAAGGTCGTACTGTGCCACGGCAAAGCCGTCCGTGGTGCTGCACAAAAATTTCAATCGCTTTTGTACGTTTTCACTCTGATTGTCGCTGACAAGGAAGCACCAGCTCTCCGCCGCGCCGCGTCCCACGCGGCCGCGCAGCTGGTGCAGGGCACTCAGGCCGTAGCGTTCCGCGTTCTCAATGACCATGACGCTGGCGTTGGGCACATCCACGCCCACTTCGATGACGGTGGTGGACACCAGCGCGTCCAGCCGCCCGGCTTTGAAGTCTTCCATCACGGCGGCTTTTTCTTTGGGCTTGAGCTTGCCGTGCATCAGGCCCACCCGGCGGTCCGGCAGAAGTGTCTTGGCCACGTCTTCGTAGTAGGTCTTGACAGCATTCAGTCCGCCGTCCGGGGTGTCCTCAATAGCGGGGCAGACCAGATATACCTGCCGCCCGCGCCCAATCTCCTGATCGAGAAAATGATAGAGATCATGCCGCTTTTTGCCGGTGATGCACCGGGTCTTCACCGGAGTGCGGCCCGGCGGAAGCTCATCCAGAATGGAGATGTCGAGGTCGCCGTAGATGAGCAGGCCCAGCGTGCGGGGGATGGGGGTGGCGCTCATGACCAGCAGGTGGGGGTTCACGGCCTTTTCGGCCAGCATTCCGCGCTGACGCACGCCGAAACGGTGCTGCTCGTCGATGACAGCCAAGCCCAGCCGTGCAAACTCCACGCCCTCGCTGAGGATGGCGTGAGTGCCCACCACGAGGTCGGCCTGATCGTCCCGGATGGCGGCGAGGGTGGTGCGCTTGGCTGCGGCCTTCATGCCGCCGGTCAGCAGGGCCACCCGCATCCCGAAGGGGGCCAGCATTTTGTTCAGGCCTTCGGCGTGCTGGGCGGCAAGAATTTCAGTGGGAGCAAGCAGTGCTGCCTGATATCCTGCCCGGATGCAGGCCCAGATGGCGGCGGCGGCCACAAGGGTCTTGCCGCTGCCCACGTCACCCTGCAAAAGGCGGTTCATGGAGGTCTCGCCCGCCATGTCGGCCAGGATCTCGCTCACGGCCCGGCGCTGGGCACTGGTGGGGGAGAAGGGCAGGCTGGCCCAGAAGGGCCCCGGGTCGGCCAGCTGCATGGGGGCCCCGGTGGAAGCGGCACCCCGGTTCTTCATGCGGCCGATGCCCAGCTGCAAAACCAGAAGTTCTTCATAGATGAGCCGCCGCCGGGCGGCATAGGCTTCCTCTTCGGTGGCGGGGCAGTGGATGGCCCGCACGGCGTCCGCCTTGGAGAGCAGACGGTATTTTTTCAGCATCTCCGGCGGCAGAGGGTCGGGCAGAAGCTCCGCGTGGGGCAGCAGCTGGCGCACGCATTTGGCAATGGCGTTGCTGGTCAGACCTTCGGTCTGGGGGTAGACGGCTTCAAAAGGGGCCGTTTTGATCTGCTGGGCGGTGCGTACCTGCGGGTTTACCATCTGGCGGCGCAGCATCCCTCCGGTGACGATGCCCTGAAAATAATATTCCTGCCCCAGCTCCAGCTTTTGGGCGGCGTAAGGGTTATTGAACCATGTGATCTCCAGGCTGGATACATCGTCCCCGGCGGTGATGCGCTCCATCCGCCGCCCGCCCGGCAGAATGCGTCCGCCGGGCTTGGCGAACACCTCCGCCTTGACCACACATTCCACATCGGTGGGGGCCTCGGCGATGGAATAGGGTTTGGTGAAGTCGATATACTTCCGTGGATAGTGGCACAGCAGGTCGGCCAGCGTCACAATGCCAAGCTTCTCAAAGCGTTCGGCGGTCTTGGGGCCGACGCCCTTCAGATAGCGCACCGGTGTGTCAGGAGTGAGGGTGGTATGATTTTCGGCAGGCATGGCGTCAGCTCCTTTACAAAGTAGTATAGCCATTGTAGCACGGAGAAGGGGAGGATGCAAACAAAGCATCTTGCAAATTCCCGAAAACCTGCTATAATCATCTCGGGAATGAAGTTCTCCCAAGGGGGCGTCCCCTGAACCGCTGATTTTTCAAGCTGATGACTTCTGTGATTTTTGAAATCGCAGGGGCATCAGCTTTTTTGTTTGCTTTCTGCGAAGAAACGGAGGAACTATGTTGACATCCCTTGCACTCGTTTTTCTGGTGGGGCTTGCCATGGCGGCGCTCTGCCAGCAGATCCGCCTGCCGCGCATCATCGGAATGCTGCTCACCGGCATCCTGCTGGGGCCTTATGTGCTGAACTGGCTTGACCCGTCCATCCTGTCCATCTCGTCCGAACTGCGGCAGATAGCGCTTATCATCATTCTGATAAAGGCCGGGCTTTCGCTGAACCTTGCCGACCTGAAAAAGGTGGGCCGCCCGGCTGTGATGATGTCCTGCGTGCCGGCCAGCTGCGAAATTCTGGCATTTGTCCTGTTTGCGCCGCACATTCTGGGTATCACCCGTGTTGAAGCTGCCGTGATGGGAGCTGTGTTGGGCGCGGTGTCCCCGGCAGTGGTCATTCCCCGCATGGTGCAGCTGATGGACGAAAAATATGGCACCCAAAAGAGCATCCCGCAGATGATCCTGGCAGGTGCCTCCTGCGATGATATCTTTGTCATCGTGCTGTTTTCCACCTTTACCAGCATGGCGCAGGGCGGAAGCGCCCATGTGATGGACTTTGTGAACATCCCGGTATCCATTGTACTGGGCGTTCTGCTGGGCGCTGCTGTGGGCCTTGTACTGAGCTGGTTCTTTGAGACGGCCTATGCCCGGAAGCACACCGTGCGCAACAGCATGAAGGTCATCGTTGTGCTGGGCATGGCGTTCCTGCTCATGTCCATTGAAACATGGCTCAAAGGGCTGGTTTCAGTGTCCGGTCTGCTGGCCGTGGTGAGCATGGCCTGCGTGCTCAAAATGCGCTGTGTACCCAGTGTGTCGGGGAGGCTCTCTGAAAAATTCGGCAAGCTGTGGCTGGCGGCAGAGGTGATCCTGTTTGTGCTGGTGGGCGCGGCAGTGGATATCCATTATACGCTGGCAGCGGGCATCCCGGCCGTGGCAATGATCCTGCTGGCGCTGGTGTTCCGTGCCTGCGGTGTCTGCCTGTGTATGGCAGGCACGGCGCTGAACAAAAAAGAACGGCTGTTCTGCGTGATCGCCTATCTGCCCAAGGCTACGGTACAGGCAGCTATCGGTTCGGTGCCGCTGGCCATGGGCCTGCCCTGCGGGCAGATCGTGCTTTCGGTGGCGGTGCTGGCGATCCTTATCACGGCTCCGCTGGGTGCCATCGGCATGGATGTGTCCTATAAGAAGCTGCTGACAAAAGAAAGCTGACGATTTGGAATTGCCGACGCGTTCGCTTTGGCAATAATAGCGGAAAAAATATTTTATAATTTGCAAAGCCGGAATGACTGCGGTCATTCCGGCTTTGCTTTTTCACGAAAGGATCGTAGAGGAAAACAGCTTCTTTGATAGCAGGCCATCGGGGAGTTTCCACGCAAATGCAAACGGGTTGCGGTGCCCAGCATCTGCTTCGCTGCCGCTCGCATCTTGCTGACCGCTGCCCCAACAACAGCTCCTTGCATCGGCCACTGGCCGCAGTCGCTGTTGTTGCAGGCCATTCCATCGCCCGCCCTATTGCCCTACGGGCAACAGGGTCCCACCCCAGCGGATCATTTGCTTTGGAAACTCCCCGCCGTCCTGCTGGTAAAATGCATCTTATCTTTGCGAAACTGTCGCGTCAGCGACTCTCAATTGGCGGAGCTCAAAAAAGCGGTGAAAAGATCTTCACGCCGAATAGGCGTGAATCTTCAGCTTTTTGGAGTGAAGCCTACTTCTTTGGGGTCTAAAAGGGGCGAGCAGCCCCTTTCTTGCAACGGCGACGACCGCCGCCTGCGGCGGATACAGGGAGGAGCTGTTGGGGCCGCGGTCAGCAGGACACGAGTGCCGCTCAAGGCACGAAGTGGACGCTGGGCACCGCAACCCGTACAGGGGGTAAGTGGAGTCCAGAGGATGAGAGGGGCGCATCGAAACGCCCCTCTTGTCCTCTGGCCCAGCGGAGCGTCCATCGGCGATGCATTTTGCAAAAGCCATATAAATTTGCCTGCCCAAAAACACTCTACGAGGAAGACTGAAAACAAAAAAATCCCGGGAACCGAAGTTCCCGGGAATCTTTTGGAGGTGACGACCAGATTTGAACTGGTGGATGAGGGTTTTGCAGACCCTTGCCTTACCACTTGGCCACGTCACCATATAGGGAGTGATGATTACCACTCCTGTTGGAGCGGCCGACGAGGCTCGAACTCGCTACCTCCACCTTGGCAAGGTGGCGCTCTACCAGATGAGCTACGGCCGCATATTCGGTGCATTTGACCTTGCACCCGTCATTTCTGACGCCCTGAAAACAAGTTTCAAAGTAGGTGAAAGCTTTCGCTCTCTTGGTGGCGACCCGGATCGGGCTCGAACCGACGACCCCCAGCGTGACAGGCTGGTGCTCTAACCAACTGAGCTACCGGGCCA
>CAVEID010000020.1:0-43337 GCA_963615785.1 Oxalobacter sp.
CAAGGTGAAGGACATCCTCATCAAGAGCGGCTTTGAGGAGATCGTGGAGGAGTAAAACAAAAAGCAGACCATCCGAAGATGATCTGCCGAGAAAGTCATTTGTCCCGATAGTGTGAACCACACTCTGTCCACGCTTTAATCATCGAGATTTACCTCGTGGACGGTGCCGCCGGTGGCTTCCATTTCTGCAACAGACTTGCGCAGGCGCGCCATGTTCTGCTCGGAATAGAAGGGGTCAACGGAAAGATCGAAGGGCAGGCGCTGCTCACGGGTCATCTTTTTGGCAAGCATGGTGACGGCGGTGGACATGGACATGCCAAGCTCATTGCAGATGTGGTCGAAATTGCGCTTGAGGTCATCGTCCATACGGATGCTGATGGTGGATTGAGACATACAAATCACGCTCCTTTGAGGATATTGTAGCGCATTGTATGAACAATGTCAACAAGCAGACAGTAAAACTTCTGTGAACGGCAGAAAGGAAAAATCAAAATGGCACTCTCGAACACGGCGACGCCGATCTACTACGGCCGGTTCCGGGAGGCCGTGATGCGCGGGGAGATCCCCGTTTGCAGAGAGATCAGCATGGAGATGAACCGGATCGACGACCTGATCGCAAACCCGGGAATTTACTATGACGACAAGGCCATGGACGGCTTTGTGAAATTCTGCGAGCGGGAGCTGACCCTGACGGATGGCACCGACCTGAAACTGCTGGAGACCTTCAAGCTGTGGGCGGAGCAGATCTTCGGGTGGTACTACTTTGAAGAGCGAACCGTCTACAAGCCGAACCCGGACGGGCGGGGCGGGCACTACGAGCAGAAGCGCATCAGGCACCGGCTTGTGCGAAAGCAGTATCTGATCGTGGCGCGCGGTGCGGCAAAGAGCATGTATGACAGCTGCATCCAGCAATACTTCCTTTCCGTGGACGGCTACACGACCCAGCAGATCACCACAGCACCCACCATGAAACAGGCAGAAGAGGTCCTCAGCCCTGTGCGCACAGCGATCGCGCGGGCAAGGGGACCTCTTTATCGTTTCATGACCGAGGGCAGTTTGCAGAACACAACGGGCTCCGCAAGCGGCAGGGTGAAGCTGGCCAGCACCAAGAAGGGCATCGAGAACTTTTTGACCAACAGCCTTTTGGAGATCCGCCCCATGAGCATCGACAAGCTGCAGGGTCGGAGAGACAAGGTTGCAACGGTGGACGAGTGGCTCAGCTGCCCCATCCGGGAAGACCCCATCGGTGCCATTGAGCAGGGCTCCAGCAAGGTGAACGACTACCTGATCGTGGCCACCAGCAGCGAAGGCACTGTGCGCAACGGCTGCGGCGACTCCATCAAAATGGAACTGATGAGCATCCTGAAAGGGGATTACGTGAATCCGCATGTGTCCATCTGGTATTACAAGCTGGATTCCATTGAAGAGGTGAACGACCCTTCGATGTGGGTGAAAGCGAACCCAAACCTCGGCCTGACTGTGAGCTACGAGGCCTATCAGCTGGACGTGGAGCGCGCCGAGAAAGCACCGGCAAGCCGGAACGACATTCTGGCAAAGCGCTTCGGCATCCCGATGGAGGGCTACACCTACTTCTTCCCCTACGAAGAGACCCTGCCGCACCGGCACCGGGACTTCTGGCAGATGCCCTGCAGCATGGGGGCTGACCTGAGCCAAGGTGACGACTTCTGTGCCTTCACCTTCCTGTTCCCGATGGAGCACGGATATTTTGGCGTGAAGACGAGGGACTACATCACGAGCTATACCCTTTCGAAACTGCCGCAGGCCATGCGCCAGAAGTATGACGAGTTCATGCGGGAGGGGACGCTGGTGATCATGGAAGGCACGGTGCTGGACATGATGGAAGTGTACGACGACCTGGACGCCTTTATCGAGAACAGCGGCTATGACGTACGGTCTTTCGGCTACGACCCCTACAACGCGAAGGACTTTGTGGAGCGGTGGGCGAGGGAGAACGGCGAGTATGCCATTGAGAAGGTGATCCAGGGCGCAAAGACGGAGAGCGTGCCGCTGGGTGAGCTGAAGAAGCTGAGCGAGCAGCGGAAACTGCTGTTTGATGAAGCCCTGATGCAATTCGCCATGGGAAACTGCATTACGCTGGAAGACACAAACGGCAACCGCAAGCTTCTGAAACAGAGGTATGATCAGAAGATCGATGCGGTTGCCGCCATGATGGATGCGTATGTGGCTTATAAGGTGAACCGGGATGCGTTTGAGTGATTAGTCATCATCACCGCTTGCCCAATCGTAAACAATTTTTCCGCAACGTGAACATGTCCAATACCCATATTCGTTATCGCCATCTTCCCACGGTGAAGTGTAGAACCCATAGTGCAATGGAGTACCGCATCGCGGACATTTTTCTTCTAAGAACGGAGAATATTCCAGATCTGACAAATCCATGTTGTCATCTTCTGGAAACTCTTCGTCTTCATCGTCGCCCGTAGCGAACGGATCAACTGCAAGGTCATAACGATCAGGCTGACCGGATGTTATTTCGGTAACTGCATTTACGCATGCATTGGAAAGAATTGTCCCTGCTGTTTGCAGACCAGCGGTGACTGAATCTGTAACTCCAGACAAATCAGGTGGCAAGGTGTTGGTGGGGGCAGATTCTTCAGACGAATTGTTTTTGCTGTTGCGATATAGAGCTGTGCCCACTGCCCCTGCAATCGCAACGCCGACACCTGCAATGATTTTTCCTTTGTGCTTTTTCCAAGTGCGCTTGACCTTTACTTTGAAAGGAAAACGAATATCAGAAATCGTGGCAGGTTCTGAGTATTCGATACTGAATATCGTTTTGCAGGATCGACATCTTACACGAGGCGGATTTGCATCAGGAATGATAAGCTTTTTCTCACAACCAGGGCAAGTAATGGTCATAAAAACTCCTTTCAATCATCGGATTTTCCATGCAAAAGCTGTTGTGCAATGGAGTAGGCTTCTTCCTGCGGGGTGAGGATGGTATCACCAACGGTGTGGTATGTAATGACGATTGGAACATCGATCGGATACCAACTGCCGACATTCATGCGGGGGACACCATCAATTGTGACCTCGATGACACGATTATATCGTGCAGTCGTGGTGCTGGTGAGGTCGGCGACCGGCTCCGTTGTGATATTGGTAAAGCCAGCATTTTCAAAATCCTGCTTGACGATTCGGTAATCGGTGTCGGTTTCAATCTCCGGCATTTGGACTTCGCCCTCAGCAAGGTGCGAATAGGCGATGCGTTCATGTTCAAGCTTGGCGAGTTCGGCACCATGTCGTAGCTCTTCATTTTTCTTGGCCGAGTAATTAGACCATGCGGCAATACCCGAGAAAAAGAGCACGCAGCACACTGCGAGGGAAAGCAGGGTCTCTTTCGGATGCTTCCGGCAGAACTTGAGGATTTTCTTTTCACAGGCTCGCCATTGCTTGGCACGTTCAGCTTCTCTGACACGAGCCCGCTCAGCACGGCGTTCTGCGTCTTCATGCAGCTGTTGGTAGTAAGCACGAGTTCGTTCTTCTGCCGCACGCTGGGCGTCTTCTTCCATGCGCCGCTCATGATCCTTTTGAGCGCGGTACTCTTCGAATGGAGTGGCGAAGATGCCGATGACGCGATTCACGTTGTCGGCGCTTTTGCTTTTGGCTTCGTCTATGATACGCTCGGTGTGCTCGGACTTGGAGTAATTGTAGTTGTAGTTGAAATTGACGTTAACGTTGATATTGACTTTTGTTCCGCAATATTCACAAAAGATCATATCTCCATCGTCTGAATTGACGGTGAGAGTTTTGCCGCATTTGGGGCAAGTGACGGTTGGCATTTATAAATTCCTTTCCATTTTAAGTCGGAGAAGAACAATCGACAAATGTGGTTACAGTGCCGAGTATATCCATGGAGCTGTTTGGGTCGATCTCTTCGTATTGATAGCTGTTTTCCGAGGGAGAATCGCTGGAAACGATTTCGGTGATATCCAAAATATGCATATCCAAAAATTTGAACTTTCGGGTTATTGAACCATCAGCCAAATAGAAAACTGCTTCAAAATCATTTTCGGATTCCACGGTTTGCAGATCGGCGAGCCACGCTTTGTTCGTGCTGGTTTTTATGAAGCACACTTTTGCATCGTCAAAGTTGAATAAGTAGTACGACGTTGGCGCCCCTGATTCCGTATGGCAGTAAGCATATTTATAATGCGATGCATTGGATAAGGCAGAGGGGCTGGAAGACGATGAAGCTGACGATTTGGATGAACCAGATGAACCGGATGTTCCGCCGAAAAGAATCTGGAAAAAAGCGATGACAATGATAAAAGCCCAGATCGGGTGCTTTTTGCAGAAATGACCGGCTTTCCAAGAAAGAGATTTTTTCTTGGTTGAATGCTTCTGAACTTTCGGAGCGGGAGAAGTATATTCGGCCTCTTCCGCTGGGTCGGCAGGTTCTGCTGTTTCGGCAGGCTCGGATTTTATCCGCTCCTGTTTCAGTTCATTTTCATGACGAAGACGCTCCAGCTCTAGTTCATGTTCATATCGAAGCTGTTCCATCTCCAGCTCATGCTGATGACGAAGCTGCTCTACCGATGCATCCTGACTGGGAACCTCGAAAGTCTGGTCTTGGGGCGGCGGAGTGATAATTGGCTCTTGCGGCTTCCTGGTGAAGGATGCGACTTCGATTTTCGTGCCGCAGTGACGGCAGAAAATGAACTTTCGGCCCGGGTCAGAGACACTAAGCTCCCTGCCGCACTCGGGGCATGTGACAATGCTCATAAAATGATTTCCCTTTCCTCACAAAAAATGGCTGTTAATGCCAGTATAACACGGGGGGGGGGTATAAAAGCAACAGGTTGTGAAAGAAATCCGTTCACAGCCATAAGACGCAAAAAGAAAAGGGGGAGATTTTTCAAAATGGATTACTGGGAATACCTAGCACACGGCCAGAAAGGAAGCGAGGCGGACAATCACCGGTACTATGCCCGTGAACTTGTTGGCAGCAAAGGCGGGCAGAACGTCTACCGCTATTTTTACTCGGCGGAAGAATACGCTTCGTACCGCAGAAGCAAGGGCAGCCATGCGGGAACGGCAGCAAGCGAAAAGCCAAGCCTTCTGGACAGAGCAAGAAAGTCGCACAGTGCGAACCGATGGAGACCGGACACCATCATCAGCACTGGAAACACGGCAAGTGTTACATACAAAAACAGTGCAGGTAAAAAGCGGCATACGGATTATCGTGGCACAGATGCGACCCGCAAGGCAGAAAAAGAGTTCAATGGTAAGGCAAACAAGTCTTATGAAAGAAACCGCGACCGGATGGAAGCCGTCTATCAGACCGACAAGGCCCTCAGACGGGCAAAGCGCAAGGCACAGAAGCTTGGGATGGATATCAGCCGGAACGCGAAGAAAGGCGCATCGGTCGTAAGCGATCTGCTGAACAGGCGGAAAAAGAAGAACACGTCTGCATCTTCCGGCTCCACGGCCAAAAAGACCGGTGCATCCACGCGGCAGTCCAGCGCCAGCAATAATTCCAAGCGGATCGGCGAACAGCACAGCATGGACCGCAGGCGGTGGGACACGGAGACCCGCGCCGCACAGGTGAAAAAAGACGCAAAGGCGTATCGCAAGAAGCGCCGCGCCGCAAGCAAAGCCAAGCGTGACGGGCAGAAGCGCATCATGGACAATGTGCGGGAACGCCCATACTATAAGCCCAAGAAAGTGTGATGCCCATGAGGAGAAGTGACGAGCTTTGCCACTGGGGCATCAAAGGCATGAAGTGGGGCGTGCGGCGCTACCAGAACAAGGACGGCACCCTGACGGCAGCCGGAAAGAAGCACTACGGCGGTGAGGACACGGACGGCAGCGAAAAGCCGGACTATGCCCCGAAAGCACCGAAGAAAAAGGCCAGCGACTACACAGACGAAGAGCTGCGGGCCCAGATCAGCCGGATGCAGATGGAAAAGCAGTACCGCGACCTTGCGGGGCAGACCAACGTGCGGGAAGACGACCCGAACCGGGAACTGAAGCTGGAACGGGAGCGCCTGCAGCTGCAGCGGGACGTGAAGAGCCTGAAAAAGGAGATCAACGGCGGGCAGACCTTTGTGAAGACCGTGATGACGAACGCAAGCCAGCAGGCTTTGACCAAGATGGCCACCGGCGCAATGCTGTATGTGGGAAAGCAGGCCGTGACAAACATGCTGGGCAACCCTGACCTTGCGAACGCCATGGCCACCGGCAGCGTGGGCGGCGGAAACAGCGACAAGAAGAAAGAAGAGTAACGGCATCTTACACGGCTGCCCCTCATCCGGCGCTGACGCGCCACCTGTACCCCTCTTTGTCATTGACATGACATTTCTCCCCGGCCGGGGAGAATCTGTCCCCGAGGGGGAAGGCTTACTCCGTGGAAGGAGAAAATCAAAATGGAAATGAATCTGGGTTCCCGGCTGAAGCACGCCTGGAACGCTTTTCTGAACCGGGACCCTCCCCGGAACTTTGGGGGAATGGCTGGCGGTTACAGCTACCGGCCTGACCGGGTGCGGCTGACACGGGGGAACGAGCGGACGTTCGTGACCAGTGTGTACAACCGCATCTCGATGGACTGCAGCGCCATCACGATACAGCACGCAAGGCTCGATGACAATGGCCGGTTTGATTCGGTCATCGATTCGGGCCTTAATTCCTGCCTGAATCTGGAAGCAAACCTTGACCAGACGGGCCGGGGGCTGATCCAGGACATCGTGATGAGCATGCTGGACGAAGGCGTGGTGGCGGTGGTGCCGGTGGAAACGAACTATGACCCGAGCCAGAGCGACAGCTACAAAATCTACTCCATGCGGGTGGGCAAGGTGCTGGAGTGGTACCCGGAACATGTGCGGGTGCGGCTTTACAACGACAAGACCGGCCAGAAAGAAGAGCTGATCTTGCCGAAGAAGACGGTGGCGCTGATCGAAAACCCGTTTTACGCCATCATGAACGAGCCCAACAGCACCATGCAGCGCCTGATCCGAAAGCTGAGTCTTTTGGACGTGGTGGACGAGCAGGCAGGAGCCGGAAAGCTTGACCTGATCATCCAGCTGCCCTACGTCGTGAAGAGCGAAGCGCGCAGGGAGCAGGCCAACAAGCGCCGGCAGGAGATCGAAGAACAGCTCCGTGACTCGAAATACGGAATTGCGTGGACGGACGGCACCGAGCGGGTGACACAGCTGAACCGCAGCCTTGAAAACAACCTTCTGAAGCAGATCGAATACCTGACGAACATGTTTTACAGTCAATTGGGTATTACCCTCGAGATCATGAACGGCACAGCGGACGAGGCGGCGATGACCAACTACTACAACCGCATTGTGGAGCCGATCATCAGCGCGATCGTAGACGAGATGAAGCGGAAGTTCCTGACCAAGACCGCAAGAAGCCAGGGCCAGAGCATCCTGTTCTTCCGTGACCCGTTCAAGCTGGCACCCATTGGCACCGTGGCGGAGATGGCAGACAAGTTTACCCGCAACGAGATCATGAGCTCGAACGAATTCCGGCAGGTCATCGGGCTGAAGCCCTCGAAAGACCCGCGGGCGGACGAGCTGAGCAACAAGAACCTGAACCAGAGCCCGGACGAGATGCAGAACACCGCCATGGCGGGCGGAAAAGAGACTGTGGACAGGCTGCTGGCAAGGGAGAAAGAGGAGTGACTCCTTCAGTCACGGCTGACGCCGTGCCAGCTCCCTCAGTGAGGGAGCCTCTGGCGAAGAGATCAGGCTTCATGCCATGCCAAAGCCTCCCTCCCCGAGGGAGGGGGACCGCGACAGCGGTGGAAGGAGTTACCAGAAAGGAAAATTCAAAATGGCGATGAAATTCGACTATGACTTTTCCGGCTATGCAACCAAGGCGAACACCAAGTGCTATGACGGGCTGACCATTGCCCCGAATGCCTTTGCCGGTGACGACGGCAGAAAAGTGCCCGTGGTGTGGAACCACAACCACTCGGGCCCGGAGTATGTGCTTGGACACGCCCTTTTGCAGAACCGGAAGGACGGCGTTTATGCCTATGTGAAGCTGAACGACACCCCCAGCGGCCAGACGGCTCTGGAAGCGGTGCGCAGCGGCGACATTGACGCCATGAGCATCTTTGCGAACGGTCTGAAGAAAGCGGGCCAGACGGTGATGCACGGCGTGATCCGGGAGCTGAGCCTTGTGCTGGCCGGATGCAACCCGGGTGCGCTGATCGACGAGATCGTGGCACACGGCGCAGACAATGACGGTGAGGGCGGCGAAGCCTTTATCTATACCGACGGCGGGATCAGCCTGAAACACGGCCTTGACCCCGATGACAACCCTTTGGACGAGGAGGAAGACGACATGGCAAACGCAGGCGGCAAGACGCTGGAAGAAGTTGTGAACACCATGAACGACGAGCAGAAGGAAGCTCTGTACGCTCTGGTGGGCATGGCAAAGGACGGCCTTGACGAGGAAGACGACCCCGAAGAGGACGACCCGGAAGACGAGGAGGACTATGACGACGAAGACGAGGAGGACGACATGAAGCACAACGTTTTCGACAACGACAACGGCGGCACCGTGCTGAAGCACGGCATGGATGAGATCAACGCTGCCATCAAGGACGCCAAGAGCTGCGGCAGCATGAAGGATGCTTTCATCCAGCACGGCATTGACGATGTGGAGTGGCTGTTCCCGGAAGACCACCTGCTGGACAACCCGCCCCGCATCATTGACAACGACCAGACCTGGGTGGGCAAGGTGATGGGCGGTGTGCACCACATCCCCTTCAGCCGCATCAAGAGCATGAGCGCTGACCTGACCGAAGAGGATGCACGCGCCAAGGGCTACATCAAGGGCAACTTCAAGAAGGAACAGGTGTTCGGCCTGCTGAAGCGCTCCACCAGCCCCACCACCGTTTACAAGAAGCAGAAGATGGACCGCGACGACATTGCAGACATCACCGGTTTCGACGTGATCGCTTGGCTGAAGCAGGAGATGCGCACCAAGCTGAACGAGGAGCTGGCCCGCGCCTACCTGATCGGTGACGGCCGCAACGCTGCTTCTGACGACAAGATCAACGAAGGCAACATCCGTCCCATTTACAGCGATGACGACTTCTACACCATCAAGGTTCAGGTTGAGGTTGCTACTGGTGCGGACACTGCCACCAAGCTGGACACCATGATGACTGCTGTGCTGAAGGCCCGCAAGAACTACAAGGGCAGCGGCAGCCCGACCTTCTACACCACCGAAGACAACCTGACGGATCTGCTGCTGCTCAAGGACAAGATCGGCCATCGTCTGTACAAGAACGAGGCTGAGGTGGCTCAGGCACTGCGTGTGAAGGAGATCGTGACCGTGCCCCAGATGGAAGACATGAAGGGCGTGAACGGCGGCGAGTTCATTGGTATCATTGTCAATCTGGCCGACTACACCGTTGGCGCAGACAAGGGCGGCGCTGTGAACATGTTCGATGACTTCGACATCGACTACAACCAGCAGAAGTACCTGATCGAGACCCGCTGCTCCGGCGCACTGACCGTGCCCTTCAGCGCAATGGCCATTGAGTACAAGGCAGCCTGAGAGACTCCTTCAGTCTCACAGTCCGCCTGACGGCGGCGCTGTTCGACAGCTCCCCCGGTGGAGGAGCTTTTTAAAGGAACTCCCTCACCGTTCCCGTCCGCTGGCGCGGCGCGAGAACGGAGCTCCCCCGGTGGAGGAGCTTTTTTAAAGGAACTCCCTCACCGTTCCCGTCCGCTGGCGCGGCGCGAGAACGGAGCTCCCCCGGTGGAGGAGCTTTTTTAAAGGAACTCCCTCACCGTTCCCGTCCGCTGGCGCGGCGCGAGAACGGAGCTCCCCCGGTGGAGGAGCTTTTTTTAAAGGAAAGGATGATAGAAAATGCTGAAAAAGTTCTATGAGCAGGGCAAGGACCTGCACGTTGCAAACTACATGGCCTACGGCAAGACCGCAGACCACAAGCTGTATGCAGACGAGGCTTACAAGGAGACCGTGACCAAGGCAGAGATCGAGGATGCCTTCAAGAAAGGCCGTCTGGTCATCGTGGAGGGCGCAAACTATCTGGTGCCCGTGGCCTTTGGTGCGACCGGTGTGTTTACTGTCGTGACCGGCGAGACCGTGAAGACTCAGGCATGGACGGCAAGCGCAGCTGAGTAAGAACGGCATCTCACACGGCTGCCCCTCATCAGTCACCTACGGTGACAGCTTCCCCCGAGGGGGAAGCCTATTTTCAAAATGGAGTGAAAGTGCTATGAGCAAGTGGTTTGGAAAGCTGGGGTTCGTGACGACCCAGGAGACAGAGCCGAGCGTATACTCGGAGATCGTAACAGAGCGTGACTGTTACGGTGATCTTGTGCGGAACACGCGCAGGCTGCAGTCCGGCGACAAGGTGAACGATGATATCAGCCTTGCGAACACGTTAAGCGTCATCGCAGACCCTTACATTCAGGAGCACTTTTGCGATCTGAGGTATGTGACGCTTTACGGCGGAAAGTGGAAGGTGACGGACGTGACGGTGGACTACCCGCGGCTGACCCTGACACTGGGAGGGCTTTACCATGGCAGTGAAGCTGAGTGAGAGACGCTCCGAGCTGGACAAGTACCTGCGCAGCATCGTGAAACAGCGGTGCGGCAGCGAGAATGTGTATTACCAGCCCCCGGCAAACCTGCAGATGAAGTATCCCTGCATCCGGTACGAGCTGAACAAGCTACGGAACCTGCATGCAAATGACAAGGTGTACCGACAGACAGTCCACTACACCATTACCGTGATCGACACAAAACCGGACAGCGAAATGACGGCGGCCGTGAGTTTGCTTGAGAATAGCACCCACGACCGCCATTTTGTTTCGGACAATTTATACCACGACGTATTCAGCGTGTGGTACTGAGAGAACGGACTCCTTCCGTCATCGCTGACGCGATGCCACCTCCCTCGGGGAGGGAGGCCTTGGCATGGCATGAAGCCTGATCTTTTCGCCAGAGGCTCCCTCAGTGAGAAAGACTCTCCCCGGCCGGGGAGAGATGTCGCGTAAGCGACAGAGTGGGGAACGGCTGTCGAGCGGATGCGAGACTGAAGGAGTTATCTATTTATTAAAGGAGGAAAAGAACCTATGGCTAAGATCAAATGGGACGAGAACGGCAAGCGCAAGTTTCATGCAGGCGTTTCCAACGGTGTGGTTTACCCCATGAAGGACGAGGGCGGCTATGACAACGGCGCAGGCTGGAACGGCCTGACCGGCGTGACCGAGAGCCCCAGCGGTGCAGAACCCACCGTGCTGTGGGCAGACAACGGCAAGTATGCCCGCCTGATCTCCGGCGAGGACTACGGCTTTACCATCGAGGCTTACATGTACCCTGAGGAGTTCGAGCCCTGCGATGGTCTGGCAACCCCCATCAAGGGCGTGCGCATCGGCGGCCAGAAGCGCAAGGCATTCGGCTTCAGCTGGCAGACCCGGGTGGGCACCGACGAGGACACCGACAAGGGCTACATCATTCATGTGGTGTGGAACGCCACCGCACAGCCCAGCGAAAAGAGCCACGAGAGCATGAACGACTCTCCGGATGCTGAGACCTTCAGCTGGGAGTGCGATACCATGCCCACCAACATTAACGGCCTCAAGGCTTCTGCAGTGGCAGAGTTTGACTCCACCGAGCTGACCGCAAAGCAGATGAAGGCTGTGGAAGACCTGCTGTACGGCACCGACAGCGACGAGGCACGGCTGCCCACCCCGGATGAGCTGCTGGATGCCGTCAAAGCTGCCGTTTGAAGGGAAGCCCTCCCGGAAGTGGAGACGCACGACCTGGAGGAAGAGCTGCACCCGGTGAACGACACCCCTGCAGCTGAGGAGGAGACTGCTTTCGTCATTGCGGAATCCGAAGAGGATGAGCCGGAAGAGGACGAGGAAAAATAATTTTCACGGGAGAAACTCCTTCAGTCACGGCTGACGCCGTGCCAGCTCCCTCAGTGAGGGAGCCTCTGGCGAAGAGGTAAAGCTTGCCGCACTGCCAAGGCCTCCCTCTGAGAGGGAGGGGGACCGCGACAGCGGTGGAAGGAGTTCAAAATGAAGTAAAGGAGAAACAACCATGGTTAAGAAGACCATTACCTACATCGACTACGACGGCACCGAGCGCACCGAGGATTTCTACTTCAACCTGAGCGAGGCAGAGATCACCGAGTTGCAGCTGAGTGTGGAGGGCGGCATGCGCGGCTACATTGAGAAGATCGTCGCCGCAAAGAGCCAGCTGGAGCTGGTGAAGCTGTTCAAGGACATTCTGCTGCACAGCTACGGCAAGAAGAGCCTGGACGGCCGCTTCTTCGTGAAGAACGAAGCAAACACTGCCGAGTTTCTGGCAAGCCCGGCCTACAGCAAAATTTACATGGAGCTGGTGACCGACACCGAGGCTGCCGCCAAGTTTGTGAACGCACTGATCCCGACAGGCGCACAGAACCAGAACCCCGCCATGGCAATGGCAGCGACCGCAAGTGCCGCACCGGCGCTGACGGTGGGCTGATATTTTTGACTTTGTGCCTGCGGGCACGAACTCCTTCTACCGGACGACGGCTCACACAGCTGCCCCTCATCAGTCACCTGCGGTGACAGCTTCCCCCGAGGGGGAAGCCTTGAGGCGGAAGGAGTTTTTACAAGAAGGGCTGACACGGGAAAATTCCGGTCAGCCTTTTATTTTTTTTTACTCCTTCAGGCGCTGACGCGCCAGCTCCCTCAAGGAGGGAGCCTTTTAGAGGAACACATTTGAAAAAAACAGGGAGAGTGAAAGAATGCTTGAGATCCGAATCCCCGGCGACGAACGCTGGGACGCCCGGAACAATGTATTTGTCTATGACAAGCCCACTGTTCTGCGGCTGGAGCACAGTTTGCTCTCCCTGTCCAAATGGGAAAGCAAGTGGCACAAGCCGTTTCTCGACGAATCGAAGCCGAAGACACAGGAAGAGACACTGGACTACATCCGGTGCATGACCCTGACGCAGGGCGTTGACCCGAGCGTCTATTACCGGCTGACGCGGGAGAACATGGCGGCCATTCAACGATATATGGCAGACCCGATGACCGCCGCGACCTTCAAGGAGCGCAAGGGCGGAAAGAAGCGGGCACGGTATCAGAGTGCCGAGACTTTTTATGCAGCCATGGCAAGCTACGGCATCCCCTTCAGCTGTGAAAAGTGGCACCTGAACCGGCTGCTGGCTCTGATCCGGGCCTGCGGCGAAGAGAACATGCCGCCCGAGAAGATGGGCAAGAGGGAACAGGCGGCGCACATCCGGGCACTGAACGCCCAGCGAAGAGCGAAGATGCACTCGAGGGGGTGACTCCTTACTCCTTCCGTCATCGCTGAAGCGATGCCACCTCCCTCGGGGAGGGAGGCCTTGGCATGGCATGAAGCCTGATCTCTTCGCCAGAGGCTCCCTCACCGAGGGAGCTGTCGAGCGGATGCGAGACTGAAGGAGTTTTTGCGAGGAAGGAGTTCTATGTCAAAAGTAATTACCATCCGGCAGAAGGGGGACTTCAAGAAAAGCCTGACCTTTTTCAGCCATGTGAAAAGCTGGAGCGTGAAGCCCATCCTCGAGAAGTACGGCAAGCTCGGCGTGGAGCGGCTTTGCGATGCGACACCGAAAGCGACCGGAAAGACGGCGGCAAGCTGGAGCTACGAAATCAAAATGGACAAGACCGGGGCGACCCTTTGCTGGAAAAACTCCAACATCGTGGACGGAGTGCCCATTGCGGTCATCATCCAATACGGACACGGGACGAGAAACGGAGCCTATGTGCAGGGAGTGGACTACATAAACCCCGCACTGGCTCCGATTTTTTCTGCTCTGGCCGATGAACTGTGGAAGGAGGTAAAGAGCCTTTGAGTCAGGAAATTGACGAGCGCGTGGTAGAAATGCGGTTTGACAACGCGCAGTTTGAGAAAAACACCCGGCAGAGCATCAAGACCCTGAACGAGCTGAACGAAAGCCTGAAGCTGGAAGGCGCCGAAAAGAGCTTCGAGAAAATCGACGATGCAGCGGCGAAAGTGGACTTTGACCGGATGCAGAGCGCACTGGACAGCCTGAACAGCAAGTTTTCGGCTGTGGAAGTGATGGGCGTGACCGCGCTGATGCGCATCACGAACCAGGCCATCGACACCGGCGAAAGACTGGTGAAGAGCCTTTCCATCGATCAGGTGACGAGCGGCTGGAACAAATACGCCCAGAAGACCGCCAGCGTGCAGACCATCATGAACGCGACGGGCAAGAGCATCACCAAGGTGAACGGGTATCTGGACAAGCTGATGTGGTTCTCGGACGAGACCAGCTATGGCTTCACCGACATGACGGCAGCGCTTTCCACCCTGACCAGCGCAGGCGGCGACATTGAGAAGATGATCCCGATGATCATGGGCATGGCGAACGCCACGGCCTACGCAGGCAAGGGCGCAGCCGAGTTCCAGAGAGTGATCTACAATCTAGCGCAGAGCTACGGCACCGGCGCTTTGCAGCTGATCGACTGGAAGAGCGTGGAGCAGGCAGGCGTGGCAAGCCAGCAGCTGAAACAGATGATCATCGACACCGGCGTGGAGCTGGGCACCATCAAGAAAGGGGACGTGACCACCGGCAGCTTTGACAACAGCCTGCAGAAGAAGTGGGCCACGCAGGCCGTGATGGAGCAGGCCTTCGGCAAGTTTGCAGAGTTCAGCGAAGCCGTGAAGAAGATGGTGGACGCGAACCCCGGAATGCTGGCTTCACAGGCCATTGAAGCGCTGGCAGACCAGTACGACGAAGTGACCGTGAAGGCGTTCAAGGCCGCACAGGAGGCAAAGAGCTTTTCCGAAGCGGTGGACGCCACGAAGGACGCCGTGAGTTCCGGCTGGATGGAGACCTTTGACATCCTGTTCGGCAACTACGAGGAAGCGAAGGGATTCTGGAGTGACCTTGCAGAAGAGTTCTGGACGATGTTTGCAGGCGGCGCGGCCGGGCGGAACAACTGGCTGAAGAGCGCTTTCGACTCCGGCCTTGACCAGCTGCTGGGGACAGACGGCTTTGGCGATGCGGCGGACAGCTACACGAACCTTTTGCGAAAGGCGCTTGTGAACCAGGGACTTCTGACGGAGGAAGCCATCGAAGATGCAGGCAGTTTTCAGAAGGCACTGGAAGAAAGCGGCGTGACGGCACAGCAGCTGTATGACGTGATCGGCGATGCGGCGGAGCACTATGCAAAGCGTGCTGCCATGAGCGACAAGGAGCTTGACAAGCTGGGGCTTGACCGGGACAAGGTGGACAAACTTGCAAATGCCTATGCCTCCATGGCGGAGAAAATTCAAAATGGCAGCGTGAACCTGGAAGAGTTCTCCGGCAAGATGAACCGGCTTTCCGGCAGAGAGCATTTCTTTGGCGGCATCCTGAACATTCTGGAGGGCATCAACAGCGTGCTGGAGCCGATGCGGGACGCTTTCAGCGAAGTGTTCATGACCGACGGCAGCCCGCTTTACAACTTCCTGAAAGGATTTGACGATCTGACGGCGAAAATGCAGCTGAGTGAGGGCACGGCACAGAAAGTTCAGAAGGTGTTCAAGGGGTTTTTCAGCGTGCTGAACGTCGGATTCAAGGCGCTGAAGATCACGGTAAAAACGGTCTTTTCCATCTTTGAGCAGCTGATGAATATCCTGAGCCCGGTTGGCGACCTGCTGCTGGGGATCGGTTCGCGGATCGGCGACATCCTGACATGGGTGGACCAGAGCATGGGGCAGGCCGAGAGCCTGACGGATGTGATCGCAATTCTGGCGACTGCCATTGGCGCACTGGTGAGCCCCATTGCCGAAGTGTGGCGGGGCTTCAGAAGCATCGTGCGGGGCGGCAGCGTGGAGGACGCGAAGCAGCAGTTCGGTGCATTCGGGGTTGCGGTGAACGCACTGACGGCTATCTTTGAGAAATTCAAAATAGGTTCCGTATCAGCCAGCGGCATCATCGGGAAAGCGGTGACCGTGCTGGGCGGCGTGCTGATGCTGGCCTTTGACGGCGTGGGTGCACTGATCGGCAGTGCATTTTCCGGTTTTCAGGATGCGGGACGGACGGTCGAGAATTTCAAAGAAAGTCACATACCGATGCTGGAAAATATCCGCGACACGGTGCTGAGTCTGCCGCAGAAAGCGGGCGAAGTGCTGGCAGACTTTGGATCGACACTTGGCGGTGTGATGTTGAATATTGCAACTGCCTGCAAGACTACGCTGACGGCGGTGAAGGACTTCTTCAACTTACAGGATGATGTGGACATCTATCGTCTGCTGGCACTGATCGACGTAGGAGCGCTGGCGCTGGCCATCTTTGGCATCTCAAAGGCGGTCAATGCACTGAGCACGTCAATGAAGAAGATCGTTGCAAACCCGCTGGCTGACCTGCTGACCAGCATGAAAGGCGCGGTGGATGCGTGGACAAAAGCGCACACCTCCAATAATATTGTCTCGGCGGCAAAGGGCATTGCGACGGCGGTGGCACTCATCAGCGGCAGCATGTATCTGCTGAGCAGGATCGAAGACCCGACAAAGGCGCTGCAGGCACTGGGCAGCGTGCTGGCAGAGCTGTTTGGCATGGTGATCGCCCTGCGGGTGCTGGGAAAGACGGACCTGACCGGCCTTGACACGGCAAAGCTGCTGGGGACCATTGCGGCCATCAGCATCGGCATGACGGTGCTGGCCGGGGCGTTTGCCAAGATGGGTAAAATGCACACCTATCAGGTGGAGAACGGCGTGAAAGCCATCAGCCGGGCGGCGGCTGCGCTGATCGGAATGGTGGGGATGCTGGCGGTTTTCAACACCTACGGCGAGGGCACAAAGGGGTACGGAGCATTTCTTGCGGCAGCGGCTGCGGTGGATATCATTGCGCTCGCACTTGAGAAGATCGGCAAGATGCATACTTATCAGGTGGAGAATGGCGTGAGAGCCATCAGCGGGATCGCAGTGGCCATGAGCGTGCTGCTGGTGGCCGCAGGTGCCGCACAGAATCTGGCCGGAAAAGCAGACGTGAGCACGCTGGACAAGATCATCAAGTATCTTGTGAAGCTGGGCGGAATGCTGATCGCCATCAACGCCATGGGGACGGCCATGCTGATGGCAGCGGGAGCCGTGGCGATCTTTGCAAGCCTGGGCGACAGCATGATGGACGGCATTCGCGGCGCAGGACTTGTGCTGAGCGGCATTTCTGCTTTGCTGGTGCTGCTGGCCAGCACGAAAGTAAACCCGCTGCGGATGCAGAAGGCTGCTGCTTCCATAGTGATCGCCAGCGCATCGCTGCTTATTCTGGCACAAGCCGTGAAGAAGATGGGCAAGGCCATGAGCGGCGACGAGGGAGGAGCCGGATTTGCCGGCATCAGCCTGGGGCTGATCGAGCTTTCGGCGGCGATGTATCTTCTGGGCAAAAATGCCGTAGAAAGCACGGCTGCGGCTGCTGCAATGGTGGCTATGGGAGCAGCGCTGATCGAGATGGCGCTGGCAATCAAAATGTTGGCAGGCCTTGACGCGGAACAGATCACGAACGGACTGCTGGCGCTGGCGGGAGCTATGGCGGTGCTTGTGGCGGGATGCTGGGGGCTGGGCTTTGTCACGGCAAACATCGTCTCGGTGGCATCGGCCTGCCTGATGCTGGCTGGAGCACTGCTTTTGCTTACACCGGCATTCAAGGGACTGGCAAGCCTGAGCCTGGACGAGGTGATCGCAGGCATCTGGGCCATGGCGGGCATTGTGATCGCGCTGGGCATTGTGGGCGCAAACCCGCCCGTTGCAGTCGGACTGGAAGCGGTGGCTGTGGCGATGATCGCGCTGGCAAAAGCCTTCAGCATCTTTGCCGGGGGAATCATCAAGCTGTCCATTGCAACGGCGATCCTGACCGTTCTGGCCGCATTTGCAGGGCCTCTGAAAGAAATGATCGTGACAGCGGCAGACGATATCGAAGCCGCACTGACCGCTATCATTACAGCCATCTGCAACGTCATTGTGAAATGCGAAGAACCGCTTGAAACTGCGCTGGTCTCGCTGTGCAAGATCCTGATCCAGAGCATCGTTGATCTGATCGGCTGGGCATGGGACGGAAACGGCGAGGGCGGCGGCATCAAAGCGGCACTGGATGAGCTGTGGGAAAACTTCCTTGACTGGGTGGACGAAAAGAGCCACTTTGACCGCAAGAGCAGCATCTTCAACGCGGCGGACTGGGTGGACACGTTCACCGCAGGCGACCGGCCCATTGGCAAGGTGCTGAACGGACTGACAGACCCGTTCCTTGCACCGTTCGGCACGAGCCTTGACGAGATCGGAAACCAGTGGGAAGACCAGATGCGGGGCGTGGGCGAGAACCTGCCGGAAGGACTTGCAAACGGCATTGAAGAAAACGCAGAAGTCTCCGGGAACGCCAGCGCGGATATGGGACAAAGCGCCGTGGACGCAGCTGCAGAAGCGGCAGGTGTTGAGTCGCCGAGCTGGAAAACATTCGAGATCGGCAATTACATGGCGCAGGGCCTTGCGAACGGACTGACAGCGCCGGAAAGCCTGGATGCCGTCACGAGTGCCGCGGCCGCGCTGAGCAATGCCGCAGAGACAAAGTTCCGTGATTTCTGGGGCATTCATTCTCCGTCTACATGGATGGAAGCACTGGCGAAATTCATCCCGGAGGGGTTCAAGGCGGGGCTGACCGGAACGGAAGGCTCTGCAGCCATTGGCGATGGCATCAGCGGAATGATCGGCAATGCTTCGAGCTGGCTGGATAAGCTGTTTCCCGGGCTGCTGAACAAGGCGGAAGACTACGGCAGCCAAATTCAAAATGCACTGACCGGCGGCAAGGAATATCAGGGAATGCCGGGCTTTGACGAGTGGTACAGGAACGAGCTTTCCGCTTACACAAAAACAAACCCGCTGGGCGGCGATTCCGGCCTGACGGACGAAGACTATGACGAGGACGCAAAGAAAGACGACCCGACGAACCCGACGACGAACCCGAACACCGGCAAAACCAAGAAAGCTTCCGGCACGAAGAAGACCGTGGCCCAGCAGATCGAGGAAAAGTACAAAACGCAGCTCTCCGCCAACAAGGCCCTGCGGGAGGCACTGGACAGCGAATATGAGCTGTGGCAGACGGAGAACCAGTATTCGGCAGACGAAGACACGCTGCTGACCAAGAAGACCGAGAACGCGGCGGCACAGATCGCAAACCAGACCGACCGGGTAGCCATTGCACAGGCGAAGTACGACGAGCTGGTGAAGCGCTGGGGCGCGGACAAGCAGGAGACCAAGGAAGCCTATGCCGACCTGCTGAGCGAGAAAGTGAACCTTGCAAAGCTGAAGGCAGACCAGTACACGAACCTGTTTGAAGAGGTCACGAAGCGGTACGACACCGACCTCAGCACATTGGAGAAGCAGTATGCTCTGTGGACGGCGCAGAACGACGGCACGGTGTCCAAGCTGGACAAGATCGAGCGGGAGACCCAGTACCAGACCGATGAACTGGAGATCAAGCAGAAGAAGGAAGAGAAAGCCAAAGAGCAGTGGGAGACCCTGAAGGAAAAGTACCACGAAGAAGACCTGCGCACCAAGGAAGCCTACAATGACTATCTGGACGCCCAGACCGAGACGCTGGAAATTCAAAATGAACTTGCAAAGCAGGCTTTGAACAAGCTGGATGCACAGATCGAGATGATCCAGGATGCACAGAGCCGGATGCAGAGCAGGATGGACATTCTCTCGACGGTCTACGGCGACGGCAGCCTTGCTGACCGGGCGGACGCCTACAAAGCGGCCGTGGAGGAATACGGCAAGGACAGCGAGCAGGCGAGAAAAGCACAGTTCCAGGGGACGACCAGCGCCATCCTGAGCACCGTGACCGCCATGCAGAACCTGAACTACCAGATGCAGAACAACCAGAAGCTCTGGGAGAAGATGCAGGAGCTGGAAGAGCAGGGCAAGAAGAACTCGGACGAGTACAAACAGGCAGAAAGCGACCTGCTCTCGTCCCAGAGCGCATTCATCGGGTTCGCATCGAATCTGGCGGACGCGCTGAACATGGACGACACGGCAAAGCGGGCCATGCTGATCTTTGCAAACAGCATCCAGAAAAAGGAGAACTGGGAGCACATCAGCGAGGCTTTCCGGAAAGCGATGGCCAAAGCAACCGGCGGAATGTCAGAGGGCATGAAGCAGGGGCTTTCGGACATGCTCGGCTGGATGGGCAATGAGGGCATGGACATCGAGACCGAGTTCATCTCCGCCATTTCCTCTGCCCTGCGCGGAGACTGGGCGGGCGCACTTGCCTCGGCATTTGCATTCGGCATGGATCTTGCCTTCAGCGACGCAGGAATCAAGGCGCGGGAATGGATCAGCGAGAAGCTGATGCCCGGAATTCAAAATGGACTTGAAGAGCTGGGCAAAGCCATGAACGGCGAGGACGGAATCCTGACCCAGCTGGTGAAGGGCTTCGGGAACGTGAACACAGCCCTGCAGGGAAGCGGCGGCACCGCAGAAGTGATCGCAGGCATCGGCAAGGCGCTGGAAGGCGTGGGGGCCACGCTGATGGGCTTCCTCTCCGAGTTCTGGTGGGTCTTCCTCATCCTTGCGGCCATTGCGGCTGTCATTGGCGGCATTGCATGGTTCGTGAGCAGCAGAAAGAAGCAGGACAGCGGCGTGACCGTGGGCGAAGAGTTCGACAAGGAAGTGTCCAGCGGCATCACCGACGGCTCGGACAAGGTGACGAGTGCCGTGGAAGACATGACCGAGGACGCGGTGGACGTCGCCCGGAAGTCCCTTGCCACTATCAGCAGGGTGATGGACGACGACTATGAGTACGAGCCGCAGATCGTGCCGGTGGTGGACCTCTCCAACGTGGTGGACGCGGCAGCGCAGGCGGACACCGCCTTTGAAGCCACCGCAAAAGCCATGAGCCTGGACGACGATGTGACGCGGCAGATGGCGGCGCAGATCGAGACGCAGGCAGAAATTCAAAATGGACTGAAGCAGGCATCGAATGCGGAGACACTGAGCGCCATCAACGCACTGGGCGACCACATGGACGGCGTGGCCCGGAGCATCCGGGGCATGAGCGTGAACATCAACGGCAGAAAGGCCATTGGGTACATCGACACGAAGCTCGGACAGCGGACTGCCGCGAAGGTGAGGTGACGGGATGAAACAGCTGCTGGGAAGCCTTGCCGAGGGCACGATTTTCAAAATGGACGAAGGCGGGACGCTGGCGGAATTCGTGGCGGCAAGGCACGACTACGAGAGCGGACTGAACGGCACCGGGCACACCCTGATCGTGCGCAGGACCGTGCTGGCGGAAAAGCGGGAGTGGGCCCATTACAGCACCATGAACGCACCCACCAGCGTGAACTGGGCCAGCCACGCATCACTGCGCACATGGCTGGAAGAAGAGTATGCGAAGAACTTTTCGGAAGATTTTCTTGCGAAGGTGAAGCCCCTGACCATCCGGTACGGATACGAATGGGGCACGGCCCAGCTGAAGGACGCAAAGTTCTTTGTGCCGCGAATGGGCGACGACTTTGCAGACGCGGCAAAAACCGCGATCGCGGGCCAGAGCTACTGGACGCGGGACGCCGAGGACGACACTTACTCCACCAACGACGACCCGCCCATCACCTACGAATACGGCGAAGTGTACGCGGTGGGCACCGGATGGGTGGAACAGCTGTGGGACCGCCACGGCGTGCTGCCCTGCTTTGCCCTCGCCGACGACATGATGCTGGAAGACGGTGTGCTGCGGGTGAACCATGCGCCGGAGATCGTGAGCTTTTACTTCGGGACGAGCTCAGTGCACGGCAAGAAGACCCCCTTCAAGCTGCCCTACACGGTGCACGACGCGGACGGAGACGCCGTCACGGTGACAGAGAAGCTGGACGGGGAGACCGTGCGGAGATTTGCAGCCGTGGACGGGGCGGCGAACCGCTTCAGCGTGACGCAGGAGATGCTGGACAGGCTGGACGGGGAGACCGACCACGAACTGACCGTGACCGCCAGCGACGGCGCGGCTGAGACGGTGAAGAAGTATTCTTTCCGGAAGATCATCGGTTCGGGCTATGTGGTGTACATCGGGAAGATCGCGGGGACCGAGGACGGCACGGGCTATTACTGGACGGAACGCGAAGTGCTGCACGACGCGGGACGGGACGAGATGCCCTTCATCCTTGACCCGGAAGTGACGCTGGAAGCAAACGAGCTGGGAAGCTTCGAGTTCACGATCCCGGCTGTGAACCCCCACTATGACAAGATCGGCCTGAAGACCACCGTGATCTCGGTGGAAGAGGACGGCAGCGAGATCTTCATGGGGTATGTGACCGAGATGAACAAGCAGTTCAACCTGGACATCGAAGTGACCTGCGAAGGGGAGCTGGGATATCTGCAGGACCGCGACTGCATCATTGAGGAAAAGAAATACACCTCGAAGGAGCTGCTGACCCTTGCCGTGACCGCGGACGAACGGTTCGGGAAAGAGGGAAAGGCCTTCAACCTCGGCGAAGTGACCCGGGAGAAGACCGGCACCGACAAGGACGAAGAGGAATCGAAGACCATTTCGGACTGCTGGAGCGTGGCAAAGAGCTATCTGGCGGACAAATACGGCGGATATCTGCGGCTGCGCAAAACAGTCAAAATGGAAAATGATATTCTCGTCTATCACAGATATCTGGACTATCTGGACGACGTGCCCGACCAGACCGACCAGGTGATCCAGTTCGGCGTGAACCTGCTGGACGTCTCGTACTATCTGAAAGCGAACGAGATCGTGAACTCGATCATCGTGATCGGATACGAGACCACCGGCTGGTTCATTTTTTCCTCCACGAAGGAGCTCCGCGTTGAGGTGAAGAACGAGGAATCCATCAGGAAATACGGCCTGTGCCAGCGGTATATGACTGTGGACGGCACCGGCTCCACGACGGCCTCACTGGAAGAAAAAGGCAATGAGGAGATGGAAAAGCACAAAAACCAGTTTGAAGGAAGCCTGACCATCAACTCGGCGGACCTTGCGGACGTGGGCGTGGACGTGGACCGGCTGCAGTTTTTGAAGAACACCCGGGTCATCAGCGAAGAGCACGGCCTTGCAAACTGGATCCTGTGCACGAAGGAAGTGATCCCCCTCGACACGCTGTCGGAGAAGGAGTTCACCTTCGGCGGGACGAACCGGAACCTCTCGGCCCTGCAGGCTGAGAACTTCGGCACGGCAGGCCGGGCGTGGGACATGATCCAGTCCACGGTCAAGTATGTGAAGAAGGGAGAATGAGGGATGTATCATTCGCTTATCATCGACCTGGACGGCCGCTACATCAACACCTGGGACGACTGGTTCCTCATCCCGTCCTCGCGGCCGGTGATCGCGCCGCCGCTGGAGCGCACGGACTTCGTGACGGTGCCCGGGAGGGACGGAGACCTGGACTACAGCCAGTCACTCTCGAAGAAGCCGGTGTTCGACGCGCGGACCGGAAAGGTCGAGTTCTACCTCGAAAACGACGTGCCGGGCTGGGACTGGGAGACGGCGTACACGAGCATCATTGCGGCCCTGCAGGGAAAGCGGGTGCGGATGGCACTGGAAGACAACCCCAGCCACTACTACGAGGGGCTTTTGTGGGTGAACCAGTACAAGAGCGACAAGGGACACTCCAAGATCACGCTGGAGTACCGGCTGCACCCGGCCATGAAGACCCTCGACGTGGGGGCCGTGGTGATGAACGCGGAAAAAATCAAAATGGCGCGGGGGATGGAGTTCCAGATCCTTGTGGGCGTGGGGCCGGCGAACACCTTCTACCGCAAGGTGAACGTGACCTCCAGCGACAGGAAGGTGGCGGACATCACCCGGAACGGACTCATCCGGGCCGTGAAGCGGGGGCAGGCAGTCATCACAGCCGAATGCGGCGGGGTGAAGGCGGAGTGCGCCGTGGACGTGGGCGACTACGAAAGCCACACGGTGACCCGGAGCCTGACCGGATGCGTGGAATCGAACCCGGTGAACAGCGTGGTGGACGGCGGAAGCTACCAGAACATCATTTCGGTGACTGACACGGAAAACACGACGCTGACCGTGACGGTGACCATCGGCGGGGCGGATGTAACGGCCAACTGTGTGGTCATGGACAAGGACGGACTGCGGGCAGAAATCAAAATGGATGCCCTGCGCGGAGATGTGAATATCACGGCGAAGGCTGCAGCGAAAGCAAAGACACAGGCTTTGGATGATATTTGCCCTGCGGCGGTCACGACGCTGAAACAGGTGTACGGCGGATTCAGGATATAAATAAGGAAGGTGAGGATTTGAGCATTGAAGCGTATTCCATTTTGAAAAATGGGAACAGGCAGCTCTCGGAACACTTCAAGGTGAGGGAGTTCCGGTGCAAGGACGGCTCTGACCCGGTGTTCATCGACACGGAGCTCGTGGAGCTGCTGGAGAAGATCCGGGTGCATTTCGGCAAGCCGGTGACCATCACGAGCGCATTCCGCACGGCTGCCCACAATGCCACCGTGGCGAAGGCGGCAAAGTACAGCCAGCATCTCTACGGCAAAGCGGCGGACATTCAGGTGCAGGGCATCAGCGTGGAGAACGTGTATGCCTATGCGGACAAGCTGCTGGGCAATGCCGGCGGCTGCGGCATCTACCCGCCCGGACTCGGCAGAGCAAACGGCTGGGTGCATGTGGACGTGCGCAAAGAGAAGAGCCGCTGGAAGGGGTGAGCACCGATGCAGAGTGTGATCGCTTACATCATCGCTCACTGGACAGAGTGGGCCATCGGGCTGCTGACCTTCGGGTGGGGATATCTCATCAAGAAAGTGACCGAGTACCGGAACATCAAGGGCGGACTGCTGGCCATCATGCACGACCGGCTGTATCAGTCCTGCACCTATTTTATCAAAATGGGGCACATTGACACATCCGCGCTGAAGAACCTGGAATATCTGTACGAAAGTTATCATAAGCTTGGCGGAAACGGGACCGGCACTGAGCTGTACAACCGCGCCAAGAGTTTACCGATCAAGGAGGACTGACATATGAACTTCAACATTACCGCCGGCACCATCGCACGCACTGCCTGCCTGCTGCTGGCACTGGCCAATCAGGTGCTGAGCGCTCTGGGCAAGCCCGTACTGCCCATTGAGAGCTCCACCGTGGAACAGCTGGTGACGGCAGGCATCACCACCGTGGCGGCGCTGATCGCATGGTGGAAGAACAACTCCTTCACCAAGGAAGCCATTGCGGCAGACAAGGAATACGACCGTCTGCGCGCAAGAAACGGCAAGTAAATTGATATTTGGCCGGCGCAGGGGATGGAATCGATCCACACGAGTCCGGCGCTGAATGTTTCTCCTGCGGCGGCTGAAAAAGTTTCACCTTGGCGCTCATCCATGGCCGGATAGGCCGAAATTCAAAATGGAAAAATCAAAATGGGGCGATCCGGTGAAAAAATAAAAAGCCCCTGTGATATTTTACCCGGCCGGAGTGGGGCTGGGCGGATATTGCAGGGACTTTTATTTTTTTCGGGGAGGAGTGAATTTTCCATTTTGGGAAATGGCGGCGAATTAAAAGGTTGATTGGAAATCAATTTTCTGGCAAATTTATATTTTTCGCAGATTGGCTGTTTTTTTCAAAGCAGGCAGATGGAAACAAGTGGAAATACTGGATGGAAGCGAAGTGAACGATTTGGGCCGTTTCTACAGAAAAGGGGAGGAATTGGATGGAAATGAACGTTGGTGCGATCAGGTTGCGAAAGAGGGGGGAATTATGGTATACTACCTACGTCTACAGAGATATAAAACTGCCCTGTGTGGAACACTGTGTTTTCCGGCATTCTTCAGGCAGCAAAAACAGAGATCAGGAGAGTGGATTTCTTGGAACTGGAACAGGCAAAAAAGCGCGTGGAAGAGCTCCGCGCGATCATTGAAAAAAACAACCGTCTATATTATGATCAGGACGCCCCGGAGCTGGAAGACTTCGAATATGATGCGCTGACCCGGGAACTGAAAGAGCTGGAAGCACAGTTTCCGCAGCTGGTCACAGCGTCGTCCCCGACCCAGAAGGTCGGCGGCACGGCCAGCAGCAAGCTGCCGAAGGTGACCCATGCGGTCAAAATGGAAAGCCTTCTGGATGCGTTCTCGTTTGATGAACTGCGTGATTTCGACCGCCGTGTGCGGGAGGCCGGAGTTGAGCCGGAATATGTGGTGGAGATCAAGATCGACGGCCTTTCCTGCAGTCTGGAATATGAAAACGGCGAACTGGTACGGGCGTCTACCCGTGGTGACGGCGTAGTCGGTGAAGATGTCACAGCCAACGTGCGTGCCATCCGCAGCATCCCCAAAAAGCTGAAGGATGCCCCGGAGTTTCTGGAAGTGCGCGGCGAAGTGTATATGCCGCACGAAGCGTTCCAGAAACTGTGCGCGGAGCAGGAACTGCAGGGTGCGGCCCCGTTCAAAAACCCGCGCAACGCTGCCGCAGGTTCCTTGCGACAAAAAGACGCAAAGGTCACCGGAAGCCGCGGCCTTTCCATCTTTGTTTTCAATGTGCAGCAGATCCGCGGCAAAACGTTGACAAAGCATTCGGAAAGTCTGGATTACCTCAAGAGCCTGGGACTGCCGGTCTCACCGCGTTACCATGTCGTGCACGACATTGAGCAGGCCATCGCGGAGATCGAGCAGATCGGCCAGAACCGCTCGAAGCTGAATTTTGATATGGATGGCGCCGTCATCAAGGTCAACGACTTCGCTCAGCGCGACCTGATGGGTTCCACCAACAAATTCCCCCGCTGGGCCATTGCGTTCAAGTATCCGCCGGAGGTCAAGGAAACTACCCTGCGCGGCATTGAGGTCGCTGTGGGCCGCACCGGTGTGCTGACACCGACTGCCTGTTTCGAACCGGTGTTTCTGGCAGGCACAACGGTGGCACGCGCAACGCTGCACAATGAGGACTTTATTCATCAGTTCGGTCTGCGCATCGGGGACACGATCCAGGTGCGGAAAGCCGGGGATATCATTCCGGAAGTCATTGGCGTCACGCACCATGCAGAAGACGCTGAGCCCTACGAAATGCCGAAAGTCTGTCCGTCCTGCGGTGCACCTGTGGTCCATCTGGAAGACGAAGCCGCACTGCGCTGTGTGAACCCGGAGTGCCCGGCCCAGTCTCTGCGCAATATCATTCACTTCGCATCCCGTGACGCCATGGATATCGATGGCCTTGGTACGGCTGTGGCAACGCAGCTGGTGGAAAAGGAAATGGTGCACTCGGCAGCAGATATCTACGCCCTGACCCGGGAGCAGCTGCTGACGCTGGATAAATTCAAGGAGAAGAGCGCGGACAACCTGCTGAATGCCATTGAAGCTTCCAAACAGAACAATCTGGATAAACTTCTGTTCGGTTTCGGCATCCGAAACATCGGCGATAAAGCTGCAGCGCTTCTGGCAGAACATTTCGGCACGCTGCAGGCCATCCGTGAAGCGACGGCGGAGCAGATCAGTGAGATCGACGGCTTCGGCGGCGTGATGGCCCAGAGCGTCGTGGAGTTCTTTGCCAAAGAGGGCACCACTGACCTTGTGCACCGTCTCGCTGATGCCGGGCTGAATATGCAGTGGAAGGGCGAGCCGAAGGGCGACAAGCTGGCAGGAAAGACGCTTGTTGTCACCGGCACGCTGGAAACCCTTTCCCGCAATGAAGCGGAAGCCCTGATTGTGAAAAACGGCGGAAAGGCCAGCGGCTCTGTCTCCAAAAAGACGGCTTACGTCGTGGCAGGAACAGCAGCTGGCTCCAAGCTGACCAAGGCGCAGGCACTGGGCATTCCGGTGCTGACCGAGGCGGAGTTCCTGGCAATGATCCAGGACGACAATGCCTGACTCTCAAAATCATAAAACGGCTCAAAGCCTCTGCGGTTTCTTTTCCGCAGGGGCTTTTTTGTGCAGTTCTATCTTTGTCCCGGCTGCATATACTCCTAGCAGAACCGGCAGGAAGGAGAATGAAATGTGGACGAGTATTATCATGCGATCCGTGCTCTGCCTGCGTGGCTGGCGCATCCACTGGAAAGGCTTCCGCCGGGGCTGGCAGGGCAGATCCACGAGCTCCGCTTTCGGATGGGCTGCGGCATCTGCCTGACTGTCTGTGGGAAGCAGCGTCCGCTGAGCAGCTTTTCAGAATGTCCATCTGCGCTGTGCAGGGTCACGCTGACGCCGCTGCAGCTGGAAGAGATCCTCTTCACCTTGTGCGGCGGCTCTGTCCACACTCACCAGAATGAACTTTCGCAGGGGTTCCTGACCACTTCGCAGGGATGCCGAGTAGGTGTAGCAGGGCGTTTCACTCAGCGGAACGGGCTTCCGGTTTTGCAGCAGGTCACTTCGTTGAATCTACGCATTGCGCGGACAGCGCCGGTCTCTCTTCCGGAGAAACTCCGGGCGAAATTGAAGGGGCGTTTTGTGGGGATGCTGATCGTTGGAGAGCCGGACAGCGGCAAGACGACACTTCTTCGCCAGATCGCTGTAGAGCTGGCCGAGATGCAGCGAGGAACCGCCGTTGTGGATGAACGCAGCGAGCTGTTTCCATTTGAGGGAAGCATGGGGTCCCCTGCGCTGGATGTTCTGGCAGGCATTCCCAAAGAAGCGGCGCTTCAGATGGCCCTTCGCACGCTTTCGCCGCAGGTGATTTTGCTGGACGAGCTTGGCAGCCTGCGGGAAACCGCCGCGCTGGAGCAGGGTTTTTTCAGCGGGGTGGATTTCATCGCAAGCGTCCACGCATCCGGTGCGGAAGATGCATTCCGCAGGCCGCAGGTGCAGTTTTTGCAAAAGCACGGAATGCTGCGCGTTGCTGCAGTGCTGGAAGGAAGAAACTCCCCCGGCAGGATCAGAGAGGTGACAGAGCTTTGATGTTTCGAATCATCGGTGCAGTGCTTCTTCCGCTGGGCGGCTGGCTGGCAGGGGATGCGTTCCAGCAAAATTCCCGGGAGCATATCCGTGCGCTGGAATGGACAGTCGGGCTTTTGCAGCGCATCCGGCAGGAGATCGAATTCCGCATGGCGGACCTCCGCCAGCTTGACAGTCAACTGCAGCGGGAAGGCTTCTTCCCGGAGATGTCGGAGCACCACTGTCTGCAGGAGCTGCCGGCTCCGTCTGCTCTTTCTTCGGCGGAAAAGCAATGTTTCCGGGCCTGCATATCGGGGCTTGGCCGGGCAGAGGCTGCGCAGGAATGTGAACGGCTGAGTTATTATATCGCACGTTTTCAGGAGCTCCTGCAGCAGGCCCGCCGGGCCGAACAAGCGCAGTCCGGCCTTCCTCACAGGCTGGGGCTTGCGGCAGGGGCCGTTCTGGCGCTTGTTTTACTTTGAAGAAAAGCCGGGAGGGCAGAAATGTGGAGATCGATCTTGTGTTCAAAATCGCTGCCATCGGCATCATCGTTGCGGTACTTAATCAGCTCCTGATCCGCTCCGGGCGGGAAGATCAGGCCATGATGACGACACTGGCAGGACTTGTAGTGGTTCTTTCGATTTTAGTCAAGCAGATCAGCACTTTGTTCGTCACCATCAAATCGCTGTTTGCCTTATGAACACGGCGGCAGCGGTTCTGGGGATTATCGTCCTTCTGGCAGTTATCCAGCTGGTCTTGCAGAAATATGCACCCGTCTACGCTGTCCTGCTTTCCATTGGAGCCGCAGTGTTTCTGCTTCTGCGGCTCAGCTCTGCTGTTCAGACGGTTTTGAACGGTGCGGCGGCCTTGAGCAGGCAGGGAAACGGACAAGCATTCTCCTGCCTGCTGCGCTGTGCAGGGGTTCTGCTTCTCACCGACTATGCACGGACGCTCTGTGAAGAAGCCGGGGCGGATTCTCTCGGCTGGTGTGCGGGATTTGCCGGAAGATGTCTGGCGCTGGCCGCTGCGTTTCCGCTTCTGGAAGAGGTGTGCCAGCGGATCGGAGGGCTTGCATCATGATGCTTTTGGGGACAAGCTCTTTTGGCTTTGGAAGTGCCAGAGCTTTTCTTCTCACGGCCCCGGCGGCTTCTGTCTTCGCAGACCTTCCGGGCAGAGAACTCTGGCAGCCTTATCTGGACGCAGCACCGCAAAGCGCAGAAGCTTTTTCGCAAGACCCGCTGCACGCGCTTCTGGCGCTTCTTCCGGATGATCCGCTTGGGCTTCTGCGGCAGACGGCGCATGGCTATTCCGCAGTTCTTCTGTTTCTGCTCGTGCTTGCGGTGCTTTCATTTCTCATGGGAGACAATGCAGACTCTGATCTGCTGGAGCTGGTGTCTGCTGCTGGCTGCGGCGTGCTTTTGTGGAGCCGCCTTGCAGACCTTGCTCAGACACTCTGCGAACGGATGACCGGCTGGCGGACATTTCTGCTGGGCTTTCTCCCAGTCTACGGCGGGGTGCTGACGGCTGGCGGAGAAACCAGCGCGGGGGCCGCCTCCTGCGGGCTGCTGCTTTCCGGGCTGTGTCTTCTGGCGCAATGTGCGGCACTCTGGGTCGCTCCGCTTTTGCAAAGTTACCTTGCCATCAGCATGGCGTGCTGCATCAGCACGCAGAAAGGGCTGGCCGACGGCTGCAGGATGACGGGGACTCTGCTCCGGAAAGGCCTGAGCTGGGCGGGCCGTATCTTTGCCGTTCTGCTTGGGCTGCAGCGGGTCGTGACGCTTCAGCTGGACCGCATGACCCTTCAGGTCGGGCAGCTGCTCACGGGGAGTGTTCCGGTAATTGGAGATGTCCTGAGCGGGGTGACCGAAACGGTTCTTGTGGGGATGCGCCTGCTGAAAAGCGCTGTCGGGCTTGCCGGGCTGGCGGTCATTGGCGCGGAATTTCTCCCGCTGTACTGCACCCTGATGCTTCATTTGCTATTTCTTCAGTTTTGTATGCTGCTCTGCGATTTTACAGAAAGCCGCCGGTGCCATGCCCTGCTTTCCTGCCTGGCGGAGGCCGTGCGGTGCATGGCCGCTGTCACGGCACTGTTTTTCGAGATGATGCTGGTCGGGGTGACCCTTCTCATGATCACGGGAGGTGGGTGAAATGCACACGATACAGACGGCTGCGGTCGTGTTCTGTCTGGCATGCATCTGCGCTGAGATTGTCACCCTCTTTGTCGGTTCCGGCTGGGCGCGCCGATGCATAAAAGCGGCAGCTGGTCTATATATTCTAGTAGTGTTTCTGCAGGTGATTCCCGGGCTCGGAAAAGACCTGCGGCGGATAGAACTTCCGGCGCAGGCACCGGTCTCCCTGCCGGGTGCAGAATCTCAGATCCTTTTGCAGACAAAGCGCGAACTGGAGCAAAAACTCGAAGCGGCGTGTGGAGAGCGTTTCGGGATCACGGTTCAGCTTGAGATCGCACTGGAGCAGACCGGGCAGGAGATTTCGGTGGCACAGGTGATAATGACCGTTCCGCCGGGCAGCAGTGCATCCGCCCAAAAACAAGCGGCAGATTATCTTTTTCAGGAGCTTGGAAAGGAACCGATTCTGCAAACAGGAGAGGATGTGAGCTGATGGGCAGCCGCCCGATTTCTGCACCCCAAAAGAAAAAAATGCCTCGGAACCGCACGGTGCTTGCGGTGGCGGTCGGCGGGCTTGCAATGCTGCTGATCCTGCTCTCCGAGCTGCTCCCATCAAAAGGAAGCACGCCCGCTGCTTCCGGCTCCGGTCAGAACGTTCAGCAATATCAGCAGCAGTTGGAGCAGCAGCTGGAAGAGCTCATCTCACAGCTGAACGGGGCCGGGAAAACCACCGTGATGGTCACACTGGAAACCGGGGAAGAAGCAGTTTACGCACTGGACACGCAGTCTGGTGAGCTTCAGGCTCAGAGCACCCATGTCCTTCTGGACGACGGCTCTGCCCTCACGGAGACAGTCTATCAGCCGCAGGTGAGGGGCGTCGCCGTGCTTTGTGAAGGAGGGGGAGATGTCCGGGTCGCGGCCCGCATCACCGAGATGCTCGGTGCTCTGCTGGATCTTCCCTCCAACCGCATCTGCGTGGAACAGCGCAGATCATAGGCTTGATTTTTAAAATGACAAAATTTTCTTGAATTGGAACCGTGATAAGGAGGAATTTTTGATGAGAGCACTTTCCCGGAACACCCGCCGTGTCACAGCGGTCACGCTGGCCGCAGCGCTGATGATCGCCGTTTACTTAAACTGGCAGTATGCACGCACGGATTCTCCCATGTCTGCGGATGACGCAGCACTGATGGCCGCGGCAGAGCCTGCGCAGGCAGATGTCATTCTGGACGAACTGCCTACAGAGGCCGAAGCTGTTTCCAGCGCAAACAAGAATTATGGCGAAGCTCAGCTCGTGAGCGTTGCCAGTGACAGCGGCTCCAAGTTCTTTGAACAGGCACGCCTCAAGCGGGAGAAGGCCCATGACGAAGCCATGGATACCATCCAGAAGACGTTGAAGTCCTCCTCACTGTCTGCTGATGAGAAGAAAGAATATACTGCGCAGATGACGGCAAACCTTGAGGATCTGAACGCGGAAAACGAGATCGAGACCCTGATCCGAGCCAAAGGCTTTGCGGACTGCCTGTGCTTTCTGCAGTCCGGGCGTGCCGATCTCACGGTCATGACTTCCGGCGAGCCGCTCACCGCTGCACAGGTGGCGCAGATCCGGGATGTCGTGCTGAGCAAAAGCACAGTTTCGGCACAGAATATCACGGTGGTGGAAGTGAAATGATCGCAAGACGGGCCGGAACCTCAGAGTTTTTGAAACAAGTATTGAAATCGCCCCCGCTTTGATGGTATAATAACTCTATCAATCGAAAATGATGTTGTCCTGCGTATGGCATCAATCGTTTCAGGCAGGACCATTTCAGACGGAAAAGGCGGACGGATTCAGCCGCTTTCAAATGGAGGACAACACAATGGATTTGCAGAATATGGATCTTCAGGGCGGTACCCTTCAAATTTCGACCGAAGTGCTTGCAAAGATCGCACGCTGCGCTGCGCTGGAAGTGGAAGGCGTCGCCGAGGTCTCCTGCGGCAGACAGAATAAAAAGCTCAAGAACCTGCTGGAAGCATCCAGCATTCAGCAGCCGGTCGTGGTGGAAATGCGCGACGGCACTGCCACCATCACCCTTCACCTGATGATGAGCTTTGGGGCACGCATTCCTTCTGTGGCTGAGAAGGTTCAGGAAAACGTGAAGAATGCTGTCCAGAACATGACGAATGTGACCGTGAGCCGTGTTGATCTGGTGATCGCAGGCCTTGCTGAAACGGCACAGCAGTAAATCGAAAAACAGAACACAAAAAACGATCCTCCCCACCGTTCCGGCCGGGGAGGGTTCGTGTTGCGAGAGGAACATTATGGAAAATATTTTGCCCCGTAGAGAAGCACGCGAGAATGCATTTTTGCTGGCATTTTCGCAGACCTTTGGTGACGTCCCCCTGGCGGAAGCCATCATCAATCACGAAGAAAATGACGAGGAGCACCCTGTTGACGGCTTCAGCAAGCTGCTGCTGAATGCTTACTACGATCATTCCGCCGAGGTCGATGACGAGATCCGCGCACATCTGCGCAACTGGACCATGGAGCGCCTGCCCCGTGTGAGCCTGACGGTTCTGCGCATTGCTATTGCAGAGATGCTGTTTGGCGGTGAGAACAAGCCCGGCGTTGCCATCAACGAAGCTGTGGAGCTGACCAAAAAGTATGGCGCAGATGACGACTATCAGTTCGTGAACGGTCTGCTTGGCGCAGTGGCCCGTGACCACGGTCTGGATGCAGAAGCTGCATCGGAGCAGGCTGAACAGTGAGCCATTATACGCTTGGGGTCGATACAAGCAACTATGCAACCTCTCTGGCAGTGTTTGATACAGCCGGAGAGGTTGTTTGTGCAAAGAAGCGCTTTTTGCCGGTGAAACCGGGCCAGTTGGGCCTCCGGCAGAGCGATGCACTGTTTCATCACACGGTAGCGCTGCCGGAAATGATGGAAGAGCTTGCGCAGGAATTCGACCTGACCAAAATTGAAGCTGTTGGTGTTTCACAGAAGCCGCGCCTGGCAGAAGGCAGCTACATGCCGTGCTTTCTGGCAGGTGTAAATGCCGCCACGGCCTTTTCAAAAGCCCGCGGCATCCCGCTGATCCTGACCACCCACCAGCAGGGGCACGCTGCGGCTGCCTTGTTTGCCGCGAAGGGTGAGCAGCTTTTCCGGGAAAAAGTGCTGCTGTTCCATATCTCCGGCGGAACGACGGATCTGCTTCTGTGCGATCAGGTGCGCCAGATCACGCCCCTTGGCACCAGCACCGACCTTTATGCCGGACAGGCTGTGGATCGTGTGGGTGTGAAGCTTGGGTTTGCGTTCCCGGCGGGTGCAGAAGTCTCGCGCCTTGCGGCACAGTGCAGCGAAGAGATCAAACCAAAATCCAGCGTGAAGGGAATGCAATGCAGCCTTTCCGGCCTGGAGAACCAGTGCAATGCACTGCTGGCCGCAGGAAAAACGCCGGAATATGTGTGCCGGTATTGTCTGCTCTGCGTGGCGGATACGGTGGTCAAAATGACAAAGGCTGCCTTGAAAGAATACCCCGGCCTGCCGGTGGTCTGCGCCGGCGGCGTGATGAGCAGCGACGTTATCCACAGCTGGGTGCAAAAGAGAATGCCCGGCGTTTATTTTGTTCCAGGGCAGTATTCCAGTGACAATGCCATTGGCGTTTCCATTCTTGCTGCTCGGGAGGCTGGCTTATGGCTGAAGTGATCACGGTCTCTGCACTGAACCGATATGTCAAGACGCTGTTTGACGCCAACGATATTCTGTTTGATCTGGCACTGCGGGGAGAGATCGCAAATTTCGTGCAGAATGCCCGCAGCGGCCACTGCTATTTCACACTGCGGGATGAAGCCTGCAGTGTGAAAGCCGTGATGTTCCGCTCCGATGCTTTCCGGCTGGTGTTCCGCCCGGAAGAAGGAATGCGGGTCGTGGTGCGCTGCCGTGCGACGCTGTATGAACGGGATGGCGCATTTCAGCTCTATGTCAGCGAAATGTTCCCGGACGGCATCGGTGCGGCGCAGCTGGCACTGGAACAGCTCAAGGCGAAGCTGGAAAAAGAAGGCCTTTTTGCGCAGGAGCACAAAAAGCCGCTGCCTGCATTCCCCAAGTGCATCGGCCTTGTCACCAGCAAGACCGGCGCAGCGCTGCAGGATATTCGAAATGTCATCGGCCGCCGATGGCCGTCCGTTCGGCTTTTGCTCTGCCCGGTCACGGTGCAGGGCTTTGAGGCTGCGCAGCAGGTCGCGGACGCGATTCGCAGGCTTGACCAGTGCAAAGAAGTGGACGAGATCATCGTTGCACGCGGAGGCGGCAGCCGGGAAGATCTGTGGGTGTTCAACGCTGAGGAGATCGCCCGGGCGGCATTCCGCTGCAAAAAACCACTCATCAGCGCCATTGGCCACGAGATCGATTATACGATTTTGGACTTCGTTGCAGATCAGCGTGCCCCGACACCATCGGCGGCAGCAGAACTTGCCGTGCCCGACCGAATGGAGCAAAAACGAATTTTACTGGATTTGCAGCAAAATATTCGTAAAAATATGCAAAATCGTTTCGATTTATGCTATAATGGTCTCAGTCAATACAACTTTGTGTTGGAACAAGGCATTTCCCGCAGAGTCTGGCAGAGCGGAAGCATTCAGCTGAACCTGCTGCAGGATGAGATCTGCGCGGAGATGCGCGAAAAAAAGGCGGAAGCCGAGCACCGACTGCAGCATTCTGCTGAACTGGCGGATTCGCTGAGCCCTTATCAGGTTCTTGCACGAGGCTACACGATGGTGACGCGCCCGAACGGCAGTGTCGTTTCGGTGGGGGCTTTAAAGCCGGAAGAGACTATTTTTATTCGCAGCGCTGCGCATCAGGCACGATGCCGTGTGGAAGCGGTGGAGGAGATCAATGAAAACACCCAAAAGTTTTGAGGAAGGTATGGAACGCCTGAACGGGATCCTTGCAAAGATGCAGAGCGAGGAAACCTCCCTGGCGGATTCGGTCAAGCTTTATGCCGAAGCGGCTGCTCTGATGGAATACTGCCATGCAACATTGGAAAAAACTTCGCTTCAGATCGATGAAATCGACGCCAGGATCGCGCAGGCAGCACAAACCAAGCAGGAGGAAGAATGATGGACTATCAGGCACAGTATCATGAATATCTCACTCAGGCATCTGCGGCACTGGAAAGAGCCTGTGAGCAGTTTCTGCCGGAAGAATCCGAAGTGTGCCGTGCGGCACGCTACAGCCTGCTTGGCGGCGGAAAACGCATCCGTGCTGTTCTTGTGCTCAGCGTGTGCGAAATGCTTGGCGGCGACCTGAACGCGGCAGAGTGGTTTGCTTCCGCCGTTGAAATGCTGCATTGCTATTCGTTGATCCACGATGATCTGCCCTGCATGGACAACGATGATCTCCGGCGCGGGCGCCCATCCTGCCACAAAGCCTTTGATGAAGCAACAGCGATGCTGGCCGGTGATGTTCTGCTGACGGAAGCTTTTGAAGTGATCGCCAATGCACCCGCTTCTGCACAGGCATGTGTCCGCGCCAGCCGTGCACTAGGTGCCGGTGCCGGAAGCAGGGGAATGGTCTATGGTCAGGAGCTGGATCTGAAATATGAAGCGATGGCTGCGACCGAAGAGCAGCTGCGCCTGATCCACCGGAACAAGACCGGTGCGCTCATCAACGCGGCCATTCAGATGGGGGCCGCTGCCGCAGATGCAGATGAGGATCAGTGCAAGGCTCTGGAAGCATATGCTTATGGGCTTGGTCTTGTGTTCCAGATCGTAGATGATGTTTTGGATGTCACCAGCACACCGGAGCAGCTGGGCAAGCCCATCGGCAGCGACAGCGAAAATGGAAAAACAACGTTTGTCACGCTGTACGGTGCGCAGGGTGCCATGGAGCTGGCTCGCAAACTGAATGAGGAAACGTGTGCAGGCCTTCGCCGCAGCTTTGGTGAAAAGTCTGCTTTTCTGGAGCAGCTTGCACAGCAGCTTCTGGTACGCAAAAGCTGAAAAACGCTTTACAAATTAGAACAAAGGAAAACGATTATGCAGTTCATACAAGAGATTTTGTCTATCAACCAGATCCTGACCGTATCCTTGCTGGGCTGGTTTGTCGCACAGGTGCTGAAGACGATCATCAATTTCATCCTGCTGGGCAAATTCCAGTTGGAACGCATGTGGGGTGACGGCGGCATGCCCAGCGCTCACAGCGCCACAGTCTGCGCTATGGTCATTGCCACTGCACGCTGCGAAGGCGTGAACTCGGCCATCTTTGCAGTGGCCAGTGTTGTTGCCATCATCACCATGCATGATGCCATGGGTGTCCGCCATGAGACTGGCGAACAGGCCAAGGTGCTGAATCAGATGATCGATCAGTGGATCGATCTCAGTGAAAAGAATGCGCCTTTCCTCCAGAACATGCATCTGAAGGAGATGGTCGGCCACACTCCGCTGCAGGTCGTGGCAGGTGTTCTGGTCGGTGTGGCTGTCGGCGCGCTGTATCCGATGGCGTAATTTTGTGAAAATCTTTTTGAGGGACGTGTGATTATGAAATCGTTGCTGCTGGACAACATCAATCAACCCAGCGATTTAAAGCGGCTTGATCATCAGCAGGTGCTCCGGCTCTGTGCGGAGATCCGAAGCTTCCTGCTGGAAAATATCTCCAAAACCGGCGGACATCTTGCCTCCAATCTTGGCACGGTGGAGCTGACCGTAGCCTTGCACCGTGTGCTGGAAACGCCAAAAGATAAAATCGTTTTCGACGTGGGGCATCAGTGCTACACGCACAAGATCCTGACCGGACGCCGGGATCAGTTTGGAAAGCTCCGTCAGATCGACGGCATCTCGGGTTTCCCGAATCCGAACGAGAGTGTTCATGATGCATTTATTGCGGGGCACGGAAACACAGCACTTTCTCTGGCCATCGGTATGGCATGGGCGAAAAAGCTGCGTCATGAGTCGGGGCTCGTGGTTGCTGTGATCGGCGACGGCGCATTCACCGGCGGCATGGTTTATGAGGGCATGAACAACATTGAGCAGCTGGACAACCTTCTTGTCATCCTCAATGATAACAAGATGTCCATTTCCAAGAATGTCGGTGCTCTGGCCCGCTACCTGACTCATCTGCGCACGACGACCGCATATTATGACGCAAAGGACAATGTGCGGAGTTTTCTGGACGGCGTTCCGCTTGTCGGTGAGCCGATGAAAAAGACCATCACAAACACCAAGACCCTTTTCCGGCGGGCAGTGTATCACTCCACCATGTTTGAGGACATGGGATTTGAGTACATCGGCCCGGTGGACGGACACAACGAAGAGGAACTGGAACGGACGCTCCGCACGATCACAAACCGTCAGGGACCGCACTTTTTGCACATCGTTACGAAAAAGGGAAAAGGCTATCAGCCCGCAGAGCGAAACCCCGGAAACTACCATGGCGTTTCTGCATTTGGGCCGGATGGAATACCGGATCCGGATGTGGCTCCAAAGGTGTCTTTTTCCACAGTGTTCGGCAAAGAACTTGTCCGGGAGGGAACCGCAAATCCGCAGCTGTGTGCGATCACAGCTGCCATGAAATATGGCACAGGCCTGCAGTTCTTTGCCCACAGTCATTCGGAGCGCTTTTTTGATGTCGGCATGGCAGAGCAGCATGCAGTCACTTTTGCTGCAGGCCTTGCCAGCCAGGGAATGCTTCCGGTGGTCTGCATCTACTCCACTTTCCTTCAGCGCTCTTACGACCAGATCCTTCATGATGTGAACCTGTTGAAGGAAAATGTTGTGTTTGCCATTGACCGTGCCGGTTTCGTTCCTGCAGACGGAGAGACTCATCAGGGCATTTACGATCCTGCATTCTTGAGCCAGACTGGTATGCCGATCTATGCGCCTTCCAATTATGCAGAGCTGAAATACTGGCTGCACGAACTGCTGACAGATGCATTCCAAGGCCCGCGGGCCATTCGTTATCCGCGCGGCGGAGAGGACGCCGCCCTTGCAGAATATCCCTGCAGCGGTGCAGAATATGATTTTTTGCGGAAGTCCGAAAATGCATCAATTGTCCTCGTTGGATATGCAGATGAAGTCCTTGATCTGCTTCATGCTTCAGAGCTTTTGGAAGCAAAGGGAGTTTCGTGCGATGTGCTGAAGCTTGTAAAGATATATCCCTTTACAGATAAATTGATTGAAGCTCTGTCGAAATATGAAAATATTCTGTTTGCGGAAGAGTGTATTGCTGTGGGCGGCATCGGAGAACATCTTGAGTGCCGACTGATGGAAAGCGGATGGAATGGCAAATTTGTCCATAAGGCCGTTCAGGATTCCCGCCTGCCTCATGCCGCAGTTGCACAGATCAAGCAGACGGTCGGACTGGATGCCGAACACCTTGTGCAGACCGTACAGGCGGCGTTTATGAAAGGAGATTACATTTCGTGAAAATTCGGTTGGATCAGTATCTTGTTCAGAACGGGCTGGCGCAGAGCAGAGAACGTGCAAAGGCGCTGATCATGTCCGGCATCGTTTTTGTCAATGAACAAAAGGTGGACAAGGCCGGTGAGATGATCAAAGAGGACGCCAAAGTGGAAGTGCGCGGCCACGACATCGGTTATGTCAGCCGCGGCGGCCTGAAACTGGAAAAGGCCATGAAGTGCTTCCCGCTGACACCCCGCGGCAAGGTGTGCATGGACATTGGCGCATCAACCGGCGGCTTCACGGACTGCATGCTGCAGAATGGCGCGGTCAAGGTTTATGCGGTGGACGTTGGTTACGGCCAGCTTGCCTGGAGCCTGCGCACCGATGAGCGCGTGGTCAACATGGAGCGCACGAATATCCGCAATGTCACTCTGGAAGATCTGGCAGAGCCCATCGAATTCTTCAGCGTTGATGTTTCCTTTATTTCGCTCCACCATATTTTCCCTGTGGCGCAGGCCATCACGACCCCGGATGCCATGGGTGTCTGCCTGGTCAAACCTCAGTTTGAAGCAGGCCGTGAAAAGGTCGGGAAGAACGGCGTTGTGCGTGATCCGGCAACCCATCGTGAAGTGCTGCACAATGCCATGGGCTATGCTGCTGCAAATGGCTTTGCCGTCTGCGGGCTGGATTTCAGCCCGGTGAAGGGCCCGGAGGGCAACATTGAATATCTGATGTTTGTGCAGAAGAGCAATGAACCTGCGGTTCTGGATGACAGTGTCGCAGAGCAGGTCGTTGCTGCAAGCCACAGTACGCTTGACCGCTGACAGCTGCGCTTCGCCGCTCAAAAAGAAAGGGATACCCGGCATGACGATCTATATTTCTCCGAACCCCGGTAAGGCCGCTGCCAATGAGATCGCACTGCGCGCGGCGCAGATCCTTCTGACCCACGGGGCGTCTGTTCTGATGTGTGAGACTCTGCGGGAATCCTGCAGCACCATGGGTGTGATCTATCTTCCACAGGAAGAGTGTCTGGAGCGCGCCGATGTCATTCTCACGATCGGCGGTGACGGAACGATCCTGCATGAGGCCAATTTGTCCCTGCGGTATGCCAAGCCGATCTTGGGGATCAATCTTGGCCGCTGCGGCTTCCTTGCTACCTGCGAGATCGGGGAGATGGAAACGAAGCTGTCTGCCGTGGCCAAAGGAGAATTCAGCCTAGACAACCGGATGCTTCTCTATGTCCGGGTTTTGGGCCACGATGGCTGGGAAGGCCACGCACTGAATGATGTCGTGGTCACAAAAGGCCGGCTGCAGCAGGCTATTGATTTCAGCATTTACTGTGATGATATCCGTGTGGAGCATTACCGGGGCGATGGCGTGATCGTGGCGACGCCCACGGGTTCCACAGCTTATTCGCTGGCCGCAGGCGGCCCGATCCTGGATTCACAGACAAAAGGCGTTGTTGTGACGCCGATCTGCCCGCACAGTCTGGCCAGCCCTGCCATGGTTTTTGCGCAGGAGCGGAAGCTGAACATCTGCGTAGGGCAGGTGGCAGACGATGAAGTATTCATCAGCTGCGATGGTGCAGCCGGTTTTCCACTGAAAGCCGGTGCGACCGCAGAAGTCCGCCTTTCGGATCAGGTGGTCAAACTGATCACCTTCGGCAGGGCAGACCAGTTCCAGGCCATCGACCAGAAACTGCGCAGCAGACGATAAACAGGGGAGGCGATTTTTATGGCACGCAGCCGTAAAGAAGATGCAAAAAGCAAGGGTGACCGCCAGCAGACCATCCTTCGGCTCGTTCAGGAATATCCTATCAGCCGGCAGGAGGTGCTGCTGGATCATCTCCGCAAAGAAGGCTTTGATGTAACGCAGGCCACGATCTCCCGCGACATCCGGGAGCTTTGTTTGGTGAAGGCATCCACTGCCGAAGGATACCGCTATGTCTCCAGCCGAAATGAGAGCTTCAACCCCAAGACGCAGGGCCGTTTTGAGACGATCTTTCACGAGTCTGTCCTCGGAGTGGACTATGCCGGGCATGTCGTTCTGGTCAAATGCTACTCCGGCATGGCAAACGCCGCCTGCGAAGTTTTTGATGCATTGCAGTGGAAAAACGTTGTCGGAACGCTTTCGGGCGATGACACGTTCCTGATCGTCGCCCGGTCTGAGCGCGACGCCAAAACGATCTGCTCGGAGTTGACCCGGCACATCGGACAGAAATAACATGCGGGAGAGATTATCATGCTGAGCAGCCTGCAAATTGAAAACGTTGCCGTCATCCAGAAGGCGGAGGTCCATTTTCAGCCGGGCCTGAACGTTCTTACGGGCGAAACAGGCGCGGGCAAATCGATTCTGATCGATTCCATCAATGCGATCCTTGGAAACCGCACCTCAAAAGATCTTGTGCGCACCGGGGCGTCCAAAGCTGTTATCCGGGCGGCATTCGACCAGGTTCCGGGGGCTGTGCTGGATCGGCTGGAAAATGCCGGTTACGAGCGTTCGGATGCGCTGATGCTCAGCCGCGAGATCACGGCCGAAGGAAAAAGCACCTGCCGCATCAACGGCATGCCGGCTACGGCTGCTGTTCTTCGGGATCTGTGCGGGGGGTTGATCAACATCAATGGGCAGCACGATTCTGTCGGTCTGCTGAACCCTGCACATCACCTTGGGATTCTGGATGATTACGCACAAAATGGTGCGGAATTTCAGGAATATTATACGTTATACCGAGAACTGGTGCGCGTCAAGCGGGAATTGGATGCAATGATCACCGACGAAGCCGAGAAGCAGCGCCGCATGGATCTGCTGAGCTATCAGGTGCAGGAGATCGAAGATGCCGGCCTGACGGCTGGTGAAGAGCAGGCACTGGAAAGCCGCCGGAAGGTTCTGTCCAATGCGTCCACGATCCGTGACCGGATCGCACAGAGCTATGCATTGTTGTCCGGCGGAGATGATGCGGCAGGTGCCGTTGACCTTTTGGGCGAAGCTTCCAATGCGATCGATGCGGCTGCACAGCTGGATGACAGCCTGTCGGGAACGGCCGGGCAGCTGATGGACCTTTATTACACTGCCAAGGATGCAGCTGCTGATTTGATCGGCCGTCTGGATTCCTATGAAACGAATGATGCCGAACTGGACGAGATCGAGCAGCGTCTTGATCTGCTGTATAAGCTCAAGCGGAAATACGGCGGCACGGTGGAAGATGTGATCTCGTTTGGTCAGAAAGCCCGCGAAGAGCTGGAACGCATTCAGACCTCACAGGAGCGCCACGATCATCTGCAGGCTGAAAAACTTCGGCTTTATACGCTGGCTCGTGAAAAAGCAGAAATTTTGACGCAGACACGTCTGCACGCTTTTGAGGAGCTGAACAAGCGGATATCCGGAACGCTGGACTTTCTGAACATGCCCGGCGTTCGGATGACGCTTCGGCACACGCGCGGCCCGCTGGCAAGCCATGGACAGGACAGCATCGAGTTCTATATTTCCACAAACCCCGGCGAGGCACCGAAGCCATTGGCCAAAATCGCATCCGGCGGCGAACTGAGCCGCATCACCCTTGCAATCAAAAACGCCATGGCAGATAAGGATGCTGTGCCGACCGTGATCTACGACGAGATCGACAGCGGCGTTTCGGGCAAAGCCGCCAGCCGCATCGGTGAGGTGCTGCGTCAGAGTGCACAGGGGCATCAGATCCTTTGCATCACCCACACAGCACAGATCGCAGCGCTGGCCGACTGCCATCTGCTGATCCAGAAAAATATTGCACATGACCGCACCTATACGGAAATTCATCCGCTGGACACGGAGGGACGCGTGGAAGCCTTGGCTCATCTGATCTCCGGCGACCATATCACTGAACTTTCCCGGGCTAATGCACGAGAGATGCTGGGCATCGGTGCACGCTGAAACAGTATGTTTGCGCAAAGAATCCTGTAGGTTTGTCAATGATGTGTTACACAGTGGGAGCAGAAGGTTGATTCCGGTAT
>CAVEID010000021.1:0-25038 GCA_963615785.1 Oxalobacter sp.
CGCTACCTCCACCTTGGCAAGGTGGCGCTCTACCAGATGAGCTACGGCCGCATATGGTGCCTCCGATCGGAATCGAACCAATGACACGGGGATTTTCAGTCCCCTGCTCTACCAACTGAGCTACAGAGGCAAAAGGGCGCTTTGGCTTTCGCCAAAGCGAGCGACCCGGATCGGGCTCGAACCGACGACCCCCAGCGTGACAGGCTGGTGCTCTAACCAACTGAGCTACCGGGCCACATTGGAGCAACGATTGCTACTCCATTATGGAGCGGCCGACGAGGCTCGAACTCGCTACCTCCACCTTGGCAAGGTGGCGCTCTACCAGATGAGCTACGGCCGCACATTCCATGTGTTGTGTGCCGGTTGTTTACCGGCGACGCTGATTATTATACCGTACCGACAGCCAATTGTCAACCACAAATTTTCATTTTTTGCAAAAAAGTTCAAAATGCGCTTTTCTGCGTGCAAAACTCTCATTTTCCTGCGAATCATTTCCAGCATTTCCCGTGTTCCCTTTCAAGTTTGTCTCAACTGACGCGAAGAAAATTTAATTGCTTTCTCCCCTTGGAACTATTATAATAAAGATGTCATTTTGTCGCTTGAAGGTTCGCGCCTGCAGAGCCGCTGAGGGCATGCGGGCGCGTTTTCCTGCGCAGAAAAAGGAAAAGCCAGCAAAAAGGAGCAAACACGATGTATAAGATCACTGAAAAAGTCGCGCTGAACCCCACCGTGACGAAGATGGTCATTGAGGCCCCGCTGATCGCCAAAAAGGCAAAGCCGGGTCAGTTTATCATTGTGCGCCCGTTTGAGGACAGCGAGCGCATTCCCCTGACCGTGGCCGGTTACGACCGCGAGGCCGGTACTGTGGACATCATTTTCCAGATCGTCGGCGGCACCACCATGGAGCTGAACAGCCTCAAGGTCGGTGAGAGCGTCCACGACTTTGTGGGCCCTCTGGGCCGTGCCACTGAGGTGGAAGGCCTGAAGAAGGTGTGCGTGGTCGGCGGCGGCGTGGGCTGCGCCATTGCTCTGCCCATCGCCCGTGAACTGCACGAGCAGGGCTGTGTCGTCCACAGTGTGGTCGGCTTCCGCAGCAAGGACCTGCTGATCCTTGAAGACGAGTTCAAGGCCTGCAGTGATGAACTGCGTGTCATGACCGATGACGGCAGCTATGGCACCAAGGGTGTCGTCACCGCCGCTCTGGATGAACTGGTCGAAGCCGGCAACCAGTATGATCTGGTCATCACCATCGGCCCGCTGATCATGATGAAGTTCGTGGTCAAGACCTGCCAGAAGCACGGCCTGAAGAGCATCGTTTCCATGAACCCCATCATGATCGACGGCACCGGCATGTGCGGCGGCTGCCGCCTGACCGTTGGCGGCGAGACCAAGTTTGCCTGCGTGGACGGCCCGGACTTTGACGGTGATCTGGTGGATTTCGACGAGGCCATGGCCCGCGGCACCATGTACCGCCCGTTTGAGGCACACGCCCGTGAAGCGGCATGCAATCTGCTCAATCAGGAGGTAAAGTAAGATGGCTTTCAATATGGACCCGAAAAAGTGCCCCATGCCCACCCAGGACCCCAATGTCCGCAACAAGAACTTCAAGGAAGTTGCTCTGGGCTACACCGAAGAAATGGCCGTGAATGAAGCCAAGCGCTGCGTTCACTGCAAGAACAAGCCCTGCCAGACCGGCTGCCCGGTCGGCATCGACATTCCTGAGTTCATCGGCCATGTGGCTGAGGGCGACTTCGAAGCCGCTTATCAGGTCATCAACCGTTCCTCCTCCCTGCCCGCCGTCTGCGGCCGTGTGTGCCCGCAGGAGAGCCAGTGCGAGGGCAAGTGCACCCGCGGCATCAAGAACGAGCCCGTGGGTATCGGCCGTCTGGAGCGCTTCGTCGCCGACTGGCACCGTGAGAATGTCCACACCGCCCCCATCGTTCCCGAGTGGAACGGCCACAAGGTGGCTATCATCGGCGCAGGCCCTGCCGGCCTGACCGCTGCAGGCGATCTGGCAAAGCTGGGCTATAAGGTCACCGTTTACGAGGCCCTGCATGTGGCCGGCGGCGTGCTGATGTACGGTATTCCCGAGTTCCGTCTGCCCAAAGCCATCGTGCAGCAGGAGATCGACGGCCTGAAGAAGATGGGCGTTGACTTCGAGTGCAACATGGTCATCGGCAAGGTGCTGACCATCGACGAACTGATGGGCGAGTACGGCTACGAAGCTGTGTTCGTGGGCTCCGGTGCCGGTCTGCCCCGCTTCATGGGCATCCCCGGCGAGAGCCTGAAGGGCGTCTACTCTGCAAACGAGTTCCTGACCCGCTCCAACCTGATGAAGGCTTATCTGCCCACCAGCAAGACCCCCATCCGCACCGGCAAGAAGGTCGCCGTCGTGGGCGGCGGCAACGTTGCTATGGACGCTGCCCGCAGCGCTCTGCGTCTGGGTGCCGAAACCGTGTACATCGTCTACCGCCGCGGCATGGCTGAGCTGCCCGCCCGTAAGGAAGAGGTGGAGCACGCCGAGGAAGAGGGCATCATCTTCAAGACCCTGTGCAACCCTGTAGAGATCCACCCCAACGACGAAGGCTTTGTCAAGTCCATCACCTGCATTGAGATGGAGCTGGGTGAGCCCGACGCTTCCGGCCGCCGCCGCCCCATTGAGAAGAAGGGCAGCGAATTCGAGCTGGATGTGGACACCGTGATCATGAGTCTGGGCACCAGTCCCAACCCCCTGATTCGCTCCACCACTCCGGGTCTGGAGACCAACAAGCACGGCTGCATCGTCACCGACGGTGACGACGGCAAGACCAGCCGTGACGGCGTGTACGCCGGCGGCGATGCCGTGACCGGTGCCGCCACCGTCATCAAAGCCATGGGCGCAGGCAAGGCTGCTGCAAAGGCCATTGACGAGTACATTCAGAATAAGTAAGCAAGCAGAAATTTATTTTTAATATTGTAAACCAGCCAGCCCTGCAGGGCTGGCTGGTTTATTTTTTCACGGAGGGGGCTGTCATCGCAGAGCGATGACTGGGGGAGTTTCCGTTCCCATTTTTATACAACTTTCCTGCATTCTCAGCATTTTATTTACATTTCCCTATCAAATATGGTATAATAATTATATCTATTTAAGATGCAGCGCTGTATCCAAGTGGATGGGCGCTGCATTCGTTCTGATTTGGAGGCGAAGCCCATGCACCCGCTGCTCATTCTGATCCTGATTTTCGACGTGCTCATTGCCATTTCTTCCGTGCTGAACCTCGTCAACATGATGCGGGTCAATCTGCTGGTAGAAGAAAAGCAGGCCGAGGCCGTCACCGTCCAGCGTGTGCGTGTATGCAAGGCTGCGGCCGGAAAGGGCGGCATCCTCACCTCCTATTTCGGGGTGTATGCCTGCCCGGGTGAAAACGGCACCGGCGAGTTCACCTCCACGAATCCCTACGGCAGCGAAGCCGCCGTGCCCGCTTCCACCACGGTCGTGCCCATGAAAGCATCCGGCGTTCTGGAAAAGTGCGACATCAGCGCTCACCTGCGCCGCCGTCTTCTGCCGCTGTGGCTGACTGCTCTGAGCTTCTCCGCTTTGCTGGTGGCATTCGTCAATTCTTAAATCAGACGAAACTTCGTATTTTCGGCGCATGGCGCCGGGAAAATATATTCTGTAAAGGAAGGCAATTATGGAACTACTCAAACTACTCGGCATTGTCATCGTTATCGCTGGCTTTGCACTGAAGCTGGACTCCATTCTCGTCATTCTGGTCGCAGCCGTCGTAACTGCGATCGTTGGCGGTCTGGGCCCGGTCACCCTGCTGGAGACCCTTGGCAGCACCTTTGTGACCAACCGCAGCATGGCAATTTTTATCATTATCATGCTGGTCACCGGCACTCTGGAGCGCAACGGCCTGCGTGAGGCGGCTGCAGCCCTGATCGGCAAGTTCAAGGGCGCAACCTCCGGTCTGGTCATTGGCCTGTACGGCATCATGCGCTCCATCTTCGCAGCATTCAACGTCGGCTTCGGCGGCGTGGCCGGCTTTGTCCGTCCCGTCATCATGCCCATGGCTGAAGGCGCTATCGTTGCACAGGGCTATGAGCCCAACGAGGACCATGTGGAAGAGCTGAAGGGCATGGCCGCCGGCATGGAGAACATCACCTGGTTCTTCGGTCAGGTTCTGTTCGTCGGCGGTTCCGGCGGTCTGCTGGTGCAGAGCACCCTGGCAGGTCTTGGCATCGAAGTCGAACTGGCTCCCATGGCTGCGATTGAAATTCCCGTCTGCATCATTGCCACCATCGTTGCGATCGTGTTCTACCTCATCAAGGACCGCAAGATGGTTCAGAAGTACTACAAATAAGGGAGGACGGAAGAATGAGCTTTTTTACAAGTGCTGATGTCACCCTGGCAAACAAGGTGATGGAAGTCATCTACATCATCATCGGCCTGCTGTGCATCTACTGCGGCGTCAAGAACCTGAAGGACAAAGAGAACTCCGAGCCCGTGGGCACCTTTATTTTCTGGGCTGTGCTGGGCGTCGTCATCGCTCTGGGCCGCTGGCTGCCCTCTCTGGTGAGCGGCATTCTGGTCGTGGTCATGTGCCTGCCCGCCATCTTCAAAAAGGTCAAGAAGGGTGCCGTTTCCGCTGCAACCAAGGCTGAGACCGAGGCTGCTTATGAGAAGATCGGCATGAAGATTTTCGCTCCCACCCTGAGCATCGGCGTCATGGCTGTTATCTGTGCCATCACCGGTCTGGGCATCGGCCTGTCCGCTCTGAACGGTGTTGCCATCGGCGTGCTGGTGGCCATCGTCCTGCTGATGGTCATGAACAAGGAGAACAAGCCCTCCACCTTCCTGAACGACTCTGAGCGTATGCTGTCCACCGTCGGCCCCCTGTCCATGCTGCCCATGCTGCTGGCCTGCCTGGGCACCATCTTCACCAAGGCCGGTGTCGGCGATGTCATCTCTGACATCGTCAGCCACATCGTTCCCGAGGGCAATGTCAACGCCGGCATCGTCGTTTACGCCATCGGCATGATGCTGTTCACCATGATCATGGGCAACGCCTACGCTGCTATCACCGTCATGACCGTGGGCATCGGCTACCCGTTCGTTCTGGCTCACGGCGCAAACCCCACCGTCATCGGTATGCTGGCTCTGACCTGCGGCTTCTGCGGCACCCTGTGCACCCCGATGGCTGCAAACTTCAACACTGTGCCTGTCGCTCTGCTGGACATGAAGAAACCCATGGGCGTTATCAAGAATCAGGTGCCTGTCGCCATCATCATGCTGGTCGTCCAGATCGTGATGATGATCATGCTGAAGTGACTGTTTTCCCCCGTTTAACCTGTTTATTTTTAGATCGAGTGATTGAATGGAACAAGCAATTCAGCATGGAGCCGATATCATTATCCGGGACTGGGTCCGGCTTCGTGCAAGAGAACGTCTTTTGATCGTGTCCAGTCAAAAATATGCCGTTGAAGTGGAAGCCATGCAGACTGCTGCCCGGAATGTGGGCGGCAGACCGGATGTGCTGATGCTGGACGACCTGCACGAGCAGGTGGGCCAGTATTTCGACGACCGCGAGGACGCTTTTGACCCCTATGATGCCGTGATTGGTGCCACAGAATATTCCCTGATCACCACACGGGCCGTCAAGCGGGTGGTGCAGCGGCGGCACAGGTTTCTTTCCCTGCCGCTGAGCACCAACAACGGCCAGTCGCTGCTGAGCTACGATTTTTTGAACATGAGCCTGCCCAAGAGCCGCATCATGGCCAGCATCATCATGCAGAGCTATGTGAACGCCAGTCACATTCATGTGACGACAGATCTTGGCACGAATCTGGACTTCACCATCGAAGGACGTACTCCCGGCTTTTTCAACGGCTGCTGCCGGGACGGCAACGGACTGGCCTCCTCCAGCGTTGAGGTCTACGTTGCCCCGGTGGAGACCGAAACCAACGGCACGCTGATCCTGGATGGTTCCATGGGTTATATCGGCATCGTTTCCAGCCCGGTGCGGGTGGAGCTGCGGCACGGTAAGATCGTGGACATTGAGGACAACGAGAGCGGCCGCAGGCTGAAAGAATTCCTGCAGCGCTTCAAAGACCCCGAGGACATGGTTGTGGCTGCCGAGTTCGGCATTGGGCTGAACACCCACTCCCGCTGCGACGGCAACTGCTACATCGAAGATGAGTCCACCTACGGCACCTTCCACATCGGCTTCGGGCGGAACATCGCCCTGGGCGGTGTGCAGGACGCCACCGGACACTTCGATCTGGTCACCCATGACCCCAACATCTATGTGGACAACCGCATGATCATGGATCATGGGCAGCTGACGATCCTTGAGCCATCGATTTATATCTGAGAAAGAAGGCATTTCATTATGAAGATCCTCATCACTGGTTTTGATCCCTTTGGCGGTGAATCCGTCAACCCCGCATTTGAGGCTGTGAAGCTTCTGCCCGACACCATCGCCGGTGCCGAGATCATCAAGCAGGAGGTTCCCACCGAGTTCGGCCGTGCCGGCGAAGTGCTGGAAGCTGCCATGAACGCAAACAAGCCCGACGTGGTCATCTGCATCGGTCAGGCCGGCGGCCGTTCTGCCATCACCCCCGAGAAGGTGGGCATCAACATCATGGATGGCCGCATCCCCGACAACGCAGGCTATCAGCCCGTGGATGTGACCATCCGCGAGGATGGCGAGACTGCTTACTTCACTTCCCTGCCCGTCAAGGCCATGGTGCAGAAAATGAAGGATGCAGGCATCCCTGCCGGCCTGTCCTACACTGCAGGCTCCTATGTGTGCAACTACCTGATGTACACCCTGCTGTATCTCATCGACAAGAAGTTCCCCGGCGTGCGCGGCGGCTTCATCCATGTGCCTTATGCCATGGAGCAGGTCGTGAGCAAGCCCCTGGGCACCCCCAGCATGGATCTGCATCAGATCGCCCGCGGCCTGGAAAAGGCTGTGGAGGCTATCGTGGAGAATGACAGCGACATTGCTGTGAACATGGGCACCACTCATTAAAAATGGCTCCGCGTGCGCTGCGCCATTCTCAGCGGAAATTTTATTTTTAATAGCACAAAGTCCGGCAGACTGCGGTCTGCCGGACTTTGTATTTTCACCAGAAGGGCCGCGGCGGCCATTCTAAATCGTCATTCTGCGGTTTCCGTGGTCAGCGTGGGATACCCCGTTCTCACACACCGCACGGCACAGCGGGCGCGGCCTCCGGTGGTGCAGGTGAAGAGGGTCAGGTCCCACTCATCCGAATCCTCGGTCTTGGTGGTCATTTTCTCGATCTGCGTCGGCTGCAGGTTCTCCACATAGGACACCTCATACGTCCAGCGCATCCCGTCCATATCGGTGAAATAGACCTCTGCACCCTCTGCCAGCCACTTGATGGGGCTGAAATGCTTGGCATAGTTGTGGGCACAGACCACCATGTTGTCCGCATAGGTGGAGCCGGAGTAACGGCCCGGAGCGATCTTCAGACCCGCATAGCTCCACTCACTCATGACGGGCAGGTTGAGCCCAATGGATGGGATGGACAGATATCCGATGTAGTTCCAGCCGTCCAGCTCCACTTCGGTCATGGCCTTCGTGGGGTCCAGCTCCGGCTGCAGCACGATCTCTTCTGCCTTGGTCTTCTCTTCCACAGTCTGGGTCAGGGTCTGCTCCAGCTCGCCCAGTGCCTGCTGTGCAGCCTTGTCCGCGCGGGAAGCATCCCACTTGTTATAGGCCAGCAGGGCCGCTGCGCCAAGGATCAGCAGCGCACCCAGCACCATGCAGACTCTTCCGATCTTCTGTCTCATCACGGTCTCTCCTTTTGATTTCTGCGTTGCAAGTTCTGACTCATATTATAATATAAAAAGCGCCCGGCGGGAACCCCCCGCCGGGCGCTTTTTTGCGTTTGTCAGTGTTCTTTGCGCTTTTTCAGCGTCAGCACTGCGCCGCCAAGCGCAGCCGCTGCTGCCAGAACACCGCCCACGGCAGCGAAGGGCGCTGTGCCCATGCCGCCGGTGGAGGGCAGCTCGTAGCCGTTGAAGACGCGGTTCTGAATGGTGATGTTGCCGGTCTGCACACCATTGTTGTCAATGACCACGTTCCAGTTGCCGGTGGTCACTTCCTCCACCAGATAGTGGTACTCATTGTGGTTTTCATCCTCCAGAGGGAGCTCAACGCCAGACCAGGTCGCTGTCCATTCGTTCTCTTCGCTCAGCGTTTCCTCTTTAAACAATTTCTTTTCATCTATGTTATCCGTGTACTGCCAAACTCTGATCTGGATTTTATCCACAGCCGGGTCAACGGGCTGCTTGGTGTCCTGATCCAGCCAGAGCTTTTTGACGGTCAGCCTGCTGTAAACATTGCTGTACTTGGCCTCCGTGGTCTGGCCCTCGGTGCCCACCTGCACATTGCTGCTCAGGTCGATGGTCTCACCACCTACCGTCAAAACCTTTGTACCTTCTTGCACACCCGTGGCTACTTCAAATGCCTTCTGATCGGTCTGCGTACTGGTGCGGAACAGCACATAGTGCGGGGTGTCATCCTTGCGGTAATTTTCGGGAGCTTTAGTTTCCACGATCTTATACAGCACACCCGGATTCAGGCAATCCTGCTTGTCTGCCAGCACCGTCAGGTTGACTTGGCCTTTCTCGTCCGTGGTGACGACGCCGCCCGTGACTCCATTCCACAGTGTCCAGCCATTGTTCGTTTTATCATACTGATAAATGGTAAACTCAGCGCCTTTCAGTGATTCGCCGGAGTAGCTGTCCACCTTGTGCAGCCGGAATACACCTGTGGAGGCTGTAGCATCCGAATTGACTTTATATTCAATTTTTTCCGCACTACTTTTGGCGCCGCTGCTCAGCGTCACGGTGTTACTCACCTCGTAGGAGCTCGCCGCATTGCCCTTCTTCACTTCGCACTCATACACAAGGATCATCGCCGCTTCGTTGGGGATCTCCATGTGCAGCCAGCCCTTGTCATCAGCATCCAGAATGCGGTACAGTTCGCGCGGCACTTCTTTTCCAGGGGTCACGCCGCTTACATCATCGTACTTATAATAGTACAGTTTGACCGAATCCCGGTCACCGGTAACGATGGCTTCCTTGGTGGCGCTGACATTATCCCACAGCTCAATTTTCGCGGCGTGATCTTTGTTTACCGACAGATCCTGACCGGCCGGGTTGATGACTACCTGGTAGCGCACACGGTTGCTGTCCAGCAGCTTCTCACCGGTCTTTTTCACCTCGGCCACATCCCGGGTCAGGGTGGTGTTGGTGGAAGAGTCCAGGCTGCCCCAGGAGGCAATGTTGGTGTAGGTCACCTTGCTCACAGCGGGGTTACTCCATGCAAGGCTCTTATCATCCCCCACATCCACCTCGTACACAATGCGGATTTTATGCTCGGCGTTGTTCGTGTTGTAGTTCCGAATCTTAATGGTCAAAATTCTCGTTGTTTCATCATAGGTTGCATCTGCCCAAGTTGTTGTATTGTCCGTTACTTTTTCAAATTTTCCATCATCCACTGAAATCTGAACACAATTCACCTTGAAAAGAATATTTTCCGGCAGTATATCCGTGACCGTGATCTCATCCTTGTCTTCAGCCGCAGGCTGCAGCACCAATTGATAGTGGAGCTTGTGGCCACTGAGTTCCTTCTTTTCAAAGGAATTATTGCCGGGCTCATATTTGAGCTCATCGTTGTCGCTCTTTGCCGCCACCAGCTTTTCAAACTGCTTGTAGCTGCGGTAGCTGTCCTTGGCGGATGCAGTGCCGTCAACGCCCTCAATGCGAATGCTGTTTTTGTAGGTCCAGGTTTCCCCGTTGGGCACATTTCCGCGTTCCTCATGAGTGGGGATGCCTGTCACCTCTATGCTGCGCACAGGGTTGTTCTCGTTTCCAGCAGTCACCTTGATTTTGAAGCGGCGCACCTTTGTTTTGGTGTCATCGGCATCCACCACAGACGTACCGTCGGCATCGCTGTAATAGGTGATCTCGATCTTGTTTCCTGCAGCAATGGCCTGCTCATAGCTTAGTTTATCGCCGCTGTGCATGGTCAGAGTCAGGCCTGCTTTGATGGCTTCGTCCAGCTCCGCCGCGTAAGCATAGTGGGTGTCTTCCTGCACATCGTTTGTGTTGTTCACGGCGTCACTCAGCACGTCCCACAGGGTAAAGCTCCTCTCGCCCACTTTGTTGGAGGCCGAGATATTCCAAGTGGGGTTCTTGCCGCTGTTTGCCAGCTTTTTGTTCAGAGTCCACTCACCATTGCCAATGGTCACCTTGTCCGAGCCAGAGAAGGAAATGCCGCCTTTGGTGGCAGTTGCGGTGTTGGTCACCTCACCGCCGCCAATGGGGGTGGTGGTCTCAAAACGAATGATCAGATAAGCGCCCTTGGAATCCAACTTCATCTTGGAAGAATCAACGGTATAGCCATTCTCCTTGAATTCCTCTGCCGTAATGGTATTGTTGCCGCCATTTTCTTCAATGGTCACCTTGCCCACAATGTCCACGCCCTTGGGCAGCGTGTCCGTAATCCTGAAGCCATCCATCACGCTGGCATCCACCTGCTTGTTGGGCACCCGCAGGGTGATCTTCCACTCGATATGACCGGTTTCAGCATTGTATTCGCCCTCTTTAGTAAGGCGGCGGTTCATGGTGATGTAGGAATCGTATCCATCCGTTTTTACATCCGGCACCTTTACTTCGGCACGGTTCAGTACATAGCCGGTGCCATCCAGCTCGTTGAAGGAAGCTTCCGGCACCAGAATGGAATAGGTCAAAAGATAAGTTTCTCCCGCCTCCAATGCAGGCAGGTCGGCATACGTCAGGGTCTTAGCAGCACCACCACTGTTTTGCAGGGTCTTTTTGCTCTCATACTTGCTTGTGATCTCTGTTCTTGTGCCATCTGCATCCACCAGCCACAGCTTGATGCTGTTCGCTTCGTAGCTGGCTTCCAATGTCGTGCCATCACGGTTTGTGGCGTTGTAATTCAAATGGTCCATGATGGTAACCAGATTACCATTCGTGCTGTTAGAGCTGGCCACGGTCACCTGATAATTGATCCGCAGGGTTCCATCATCCAGCGTTTCGATCAGCGCCTTGCCGTTCTGTCCCTTCTTGTCCAGGCTTGCATCCGGAACTCGTTTATTGATCGTGAGGGTACAGCCGTCTTTAAACTCAATTTTCTTATCATTATTGATGTCGTCAGCTTTCATCTCGCGGGAGAAATGGAACGTGCCGGTAAAGGCCAAACCGCCAGTTTCGTCCGTGCCGATGAACGTTTGATCCGTAAAGGTCAGGATTGCTTTGCCATCCGTGTCAATGGTATAATGGCCCACGACATTATTGCTGTTATTTTCATCTACAATGTTGCCGGACTGTTTCTCCGGCAGGGTCAGGCCGCCGGGCAGCTGGTAAGTCAGCTGGTTATTCTTCGGCGTCAGCACACCGGCACTCACCGTATACTTCAGGTTGACCTGAACCGTATCGCCGCTGTCCACTGTTGCGTTGCCGTCGCCGATATCCTGCCATGTGTCAGTTTTCTTAATATACTTCTTATAGCTGACATTCGTGATCCACTTGCTCAGGTCATGGTCATCTTTGCTGCTGGTTTCGCCGTCTGCCAGAAGTGCAATGCCGTAGGGGTCCGCCTCTGCGGCTTCGCCCACCCATTCCACAGTGGCACCAAAGCCTTCGGCATCTGTGGCCGGGGCGCGGTCTGCGTCGGTGTCAGCGTCGATCTCTTCGTCCTTTTCGGTGTCGCCCTGCGCCGCATAAGCCGCAGCCAGGTCGATCACGTCGGTGATCTCGTCGGCACTCAGGGACACTTCGGCCACCTTGCCGTCCACGTTGCCGGAGATGACAGTCAGGTTTCCGTCTTCCTCCACAGCGGACACGATGCCGACAGTCTCCGTGGTGACAGTGCGTTCCTCCGTCTGGGGCTCCGTCTCCACCGCATCCAGCGCCAGCAGAGCAATATCTGCGTCGGCAGAGTCGTCCTCCACCTGCGGCTGTTCCTCGTCCACAGCCACTGTCTCGGTAGAGGTGGTGTTGTAGAACACGATATCGCCGGGCACCAGCTTGGCTTCCGCTGCATCTTTCAGCCACTCAGAGCCCCGCAGGTCGCTGCGCAGGGCCAGCACGCCGGCGCGCTGCGGCACCGTGCTCTGGGGCACGTCTGCATAGTTCAGGCAGTAGGACAGGAACATTACATCCCAGTCACCGTAGGGGTTGCCGTACCACTGGCCGTAGCGGGTGTAGTGGCGCACCGTCTCGCCGTCGTCGGTGTCCAGCTGGAAGTTCTTTTCGCTCTGTTCATAGCCCAGCTGGCTCTGCGCCACGGTGAGCAGGTCCTGATCCCATGCGCCGGTGAGGGTGACATTGGTCTTGGAACGCCATTCGGCCTCGTCTTCTACGTCCGCCTGCGGGTCAGCCAGACAGTTCACCGTGTGGTGGTGCTCCGGCAGGCCGCAGACCAGCTCTTCCACATAGCAGTCATCCGTGTGGTGATGCACCGGTGCTTCCACCACCGGCGCAATGACCACAGGCTTTGCGGCCACCGGCTCCTCGAACAGCGCCACAGGGTTATAGTCCGGGTTCAGCTCTTCCACCAGTTCGCCTTCGTCCAGGCCGCACACCAGCTCATATTCCGTGGTGTAGCAGCTGTCGTCATGGGTGTGCTCGAACAGATCACAGATCAGGCTGCCGTCCTCCGGGTCAAAGCAGTCGTCCGTGTGCACATGCTCTTCCTCGAAGCAGTTCAGGGTCTTCACTTCCTGATAGCAGTCGTCGGTGTGCTCATGGGGCACAAAAATGTACTCTGGCTCGGACTCCACTGCCAGCTCTTCCTCCGCGTCCACACCGAACGACTCATCGATCAGCATATCGTCGTCCGGCATGGTGGCATTCCAGTCCTCGGGCTCGCCCTCGGTGTAGCCGCAGACCAGAACCTTTTCATAGCAGTCTGCCGTGTGCTGATGCTCCACCTCGCCGCACTGATACTGTGCGGTGGCCGCAATACCATCGCTGTGCAGCTGCCAGTTGACAAACAGCGTCGTCAGCAGGGCCAGCACCAGCAGCACCGCCAGATAGCGGCGGGCATTCCGATGCTCCTTCCGGAACCTTTCTGTCAGAATATTTACGATATCCTTCATTTGTTTTCAACCTCTTCCGGCCTCCGCTCTGCCCGCGGGGCTCCTCACACATGGTTTTTTCTATTTCGGACGGGCTTGCGTCCGTTTTTTGTCTTTCTTTTTCAACGATTCATCGTTATTTTGTAAAATGCACCTTATTTTTTCGTAGACACGTTCAATTTAGTATACCATTCTGCCGTCCGGAAATCAAGGCGAAGATCATTTCCATTTTTCTGTTTTTCGGCTCAGCGCCTTGATTTTCGGGCTGCTCCGTCCTCCCGTTCTGCAGGCATTCTGCTCCCGTTTCCATCACTGTTTCCGGCATCCGGGTCAACCATTTTTCCGCTTTTGTCCGGGATCAGCCGCAGCACAAGCTTCACCATTGCCGGGGTCAGCGGCAGCCACACCGCTGTGCAGATCAGATTGAACAGGGTGTGGCCGTTGGCGATCTGGCGTGCAATTACCTCGGTCTCCGGCCCCACAGGCGAAACCGCTTCGGTGAGCCGTGCAAACCACGGCAGCGCCATGCAGCACACCGCCGCACCGGACAGGTTGAACACTGCGTGCGCTGCTGCCGTGCGCTGTGCGTCCTTTCCGCGGCCAAGGCTGGCCAGCGCCGCCGTGATGGTGGTGCCCACGTTATCCCCCAGCAGAATGGGCAATGCTCCCATCAGGCCCAGAACGCTGCCGCCGTCGGGCCCGGGCTGAGCCGCAAGATTCTGCAGCACAGCAATGGTGGCCGAGCTGCTTTGCACGGTCAGGGTCATGCCAAGGCCCGCCAACAGGCCCAGCAGCGGGTTCTCCCGCACGCGGAGCATCCAGCTGCAGAAAAGCGGGCTTTCCGCCAGCGGGGCCAGCGCCCCGCTCATGACCGTGATGCCCTCAAACAGCAGACCGAAAGCGGTCAGCGCCCGGCCAATGGCCATGCCCTTCTGGCTGCGGCAGGCAAAGCCCAGCAGCACGCCTGCAAGCAGCACCGCCCACCGCACATCCTCAAACCGAAAAGCCAGCAGCTGCGCTGTGGCCGTTGTGCCGATGTTGGCCCCGAAGATCACCGGCACGGCCTGCCGCAAAGTCAGCAGCCCTGCGCTGACAAAGCCGATGAGCATCACCGTGGCCGCTGAACTGCTTTGCAGCACCGCCGTCACCACAAGCCCGGTCAGCACGCCCCGCAGCGGCCCGCCTGTGAGCGCCGCCAGCAGGCCTTTCATCCGCTGCCCGGCCGCCGCTTCCAGCGCCCGGCTCAGCTCGTCCATACTATATAAAAAGAGTGCCAGCCCGCCAAACAGTGTGAAGACCCTTGTCAGGTTTTCTCCCATTTCCATGCTCCTTTCCGGCCTGTCCGTTTTCTTTATGGATATGCGGCAGACAGGCGTTTGTGAACTTTTTTGAAACAGTTGAGCTCTCCCCTTGCATTTTTGCCCGGAGAGGAATACTATTATCAAGCGTTAACAGTTAACAACTGTTAAGTATTTTGCAGTAAGGAGGGATACTGTGCCTGACACAACCGAAGATTCTCTGAGTTTTCAGGGCCTGTGCCATTTTCTGGGCCGTCTGAGCAAGGCGTCCAAAGCCGGGATGCGTGCCGCCCTGCGGGGCTGCCCCAAATGCCACTTTCCCATGCTGGAAGCGCTGGTGCACACCATCAATGTCCACGGCCGGGACGGCGCTATTTATGTGTCCGACCTTGCCCGGGAGGTACACCAGCCGCTGCCCGCCATCTCGCGGGGGCTGCGCCAGATGGAAGCCGACGGGTTGATCGTCCGTGAGGCCGACCCCGCTGACCGTCGCAAAACGCTGGTGCGCATCACACCCAAGGGCTATGCCGCCTGCCAGCAGTGTGAAGAAGCCCTCAGCGATTATTTTTCCAGTGTGATGGCACGGCTGGAGCCGGAACAGATCGCCCAGCTCAACGCGCTGCGCGGTGCGCTGATGGACGCCATTCTTGCGGAAAATGCCGCGCGCATAAAACCGAAGGGAGAACCGAACCATGACGAAAATCTTTAAGCAGCTGGCCCGCCACTGGGCCGTCTGCCTCGTGGTGTTTGCACTGCTGTTCGTGCAGGCGTACTGCGACCTTTCGCTGCCGGACTACACCAGCAAGATCGTGGACACCGGCATCCAGCAGGGCGGCATCGAAAGCCCCCTGCCCGAAACGATACGCCAGAGCACGCTGGACGCCCTCTCGCTGCTGATGAGCGAAGAGGACGCCGACGCGCTCCAGAATGCCTACGAGTATTATCTTCAGGACGACGGCGTCCTGAAGCTCCGCAGTGACCTGACCGACGACGAGCGTGCATCTCTCGAAGATGCCATTACCACACCGGACATCGTGCTGTATATGGCCGCAGCTCAGGCGGCGAATGCCCCCGCCGGGCAGTCTTCTATGGGCATGACCAGTCTCGCCGACATGCAGGCGGCTTCCTCTGAGAGCGCCGACACCGAGACCGAGACCACGGCCCCCACGGCGGACGATCTGGACACCGTGTGTGCGCAGTTTGCCGCCATGACCCAGATGCCGGGCTTCTCCCGCGACGCCATCCAGCAGCAGCTGGCCGGTGCCTTTGCCAGCCTGGATGACACGCTGGTGGAAAACCTCAAGAGCCAGTCCATGCTGCTGGTGCAGCTGGAATACGAGGCTCAGGGCGTGGCCCACGATGTGCAGATGCGCTACCTTTATAAGGTAGGCGGCCAGATGCTGGGCCTGACCCTGCTGATGGTGGCTGTATCCATCGCGGTGGGCTTCCTCGCTTCCCGCGTGTCCGCCGCCATTGGCCGCGACCTGCGCCGGGAGACTTTCTCTTCCGTCATCCACTTCTCCAACGCCGAGATCGAGAACTTCTCCACGGCGTCCCTCATCACCCGCACCACCAACGATATCCAGCAGGTGCAGTTCGTCTGCGTCATGCTGCTGCGCATGGTGGCCTATGCACCCATTCTGGGCATCGGCGGCGTGATCCATGTGCTGAACAGCAGCACCGGCCTTTCCTGGATCATCGTGCTGGACGTGGCCATCCTGCTGCTGCTCATCATCTTCCTGATGAACGTAGCCATGCCGAAATTCAAGGTCATGCAGAACCTTGTGGACCGCCTGAACCTTGTCAGCCGCGAGATCCTGACCGGCATCATGCCGGTGCGTGCGTTCAGCCGCGAACAGTTTGAGGAAAAGCGCTTCGACAAGGCCAACAAAGACCTGATGGGCACCCAGCTGTTCACCAACCGCGCCATGGTGGCCATGATGCCGTTCATGACCCTTATCATGAACGGCACCAGCCTGCTGATCGTCTGGTTCGGCGGCAAGGCTATGGACAACGGCACCATGCAGGTGGGTGAGATGATCGCGTTCATCACCTACACCATGCAGATCGTCATGTCCTTCCTGATGCTGGCCATGGTGGCCGTCATGCTGCCCCGTGCCGGTGTGGCTGCGGACCGTATCGATGAAGTCATCCGCACCAAGCCCACCATCAATGACCCGGACGAAGCCGCTGCAATGCCCGCACAGGAGCACAAAAACTGGCAGGGCGTCGTGCAGTTCAACGACGTAAGCTTCCGCTTCCCGGGCGCTGACAGCGACGCGCTGGAGCACATCAGCTTTACCGCAAAGCCCGGCGAGACCACCGCTATCATCGGTTCCACCGGCTGCGGCAAGTCCACCCTGCTCAACCTCATCCCCCGCTTTTATGACGTCACCAACGGCAGCGTAACCGTGGACGGCATTGACGTGCGTGAGATGCCGCAGGCACAGCTGCATGACCTGCTGGGCTATGTGCCCCAGAAGGGTGTGCTGTTCAGCGGCACCATCGATTCCAACCTCAAGTTCGGCGGCGAGCACATCACCGACGCCGACGTGAAAAAGGCCGCATCCATCGCGCAGGCCACCGAGTTCATCGACGCAAAGCCCGAGGGCTATGAAAGCCCCATCGCACAGGGCGGCTCCAACGTCTCCGGCGGCCAGAAGCAGCGCCTTTCCATCGCCCGCGCCATCGCAAAGAAGCCAAAAATTTATCTGTTTGACGACAGCTTCTCAGCACTGGACTTCAAGACCGATGTGGCCCTGCGCCGCGCGCTGAAAGCCGAGACCGGTGACTCCACGGTCATCATCGTGGCACAGCGCATTTCCACCGTGCTGCACGCAAACCAGATCCTTGTTCTGGACGAGGGCCGTCTGGTCGGCAAGGGCACCCATGCCCAGCTGATGGCCAGCTGCCCTGAGTATCAGGAGATCGCACGCAGCCAGCTGAGCCAGAAGGAGCTCGACCTCGAATCTCTGAACACTGAAAAGGAGGGTGAGTGATATGCCTAGACCCGGACGTCCCACGACCGAGCGCGCCAAAGACTTCAAAGGCACGCTGCGGCAGCTCATCCAGACCCTGAGCCACTATAAGCTGCCCCTTATCACGGCCATCGTCTTTGCCATTCTGTCCACCATCTTCAACATTGCCGGCCCCAAGGTTCTGGCAAAAGCCACCACCGCTCTGGCCACCGGCTGGATCGCCAAGCTGCGCGGCACCGGCAGCATCGACTTTGTCTATATCGGCCGCATCCTGCTGTTCCTGCTGGGCATGTACCTGCTGAGCAGCGCATTCAGCTTCATTCAGGGCTGGCTGATGACCGGCCTTTCCCAGAAAGTCTGCTACGACTTCCGCAAACAGATCAGCGAAAAGATCAACCGCCTGCCCCTCGCCTACTTTGAAAAACGCACTGTCGGCGAGGTGCTGTCCCGCATCACCAATGATGTGGATACGCTGGGCCAGAGCCTGAACCAGAGCATCACCCAGCTCATCACCAGCGTGACCACCATGATCGGCGTGCTGGTCATGATGCTTTCCATCAGCCCCAAGATGACCCTCATCGCCCTGCTGATTTTGCCCGTTTCTCTGGCGCTGGTGCTCATTGTGGTCAAGTTCAGCCAGAAGTACTTCAAGGCCCAGCAGGCCACGCTGGGCGTCGTGAACGGTCAGGTGGAAGAGGTCTATTCCGGCCACAACGTGGTCAAGGCCTTCAACCGCGAGGCCGTGGTGCTGAACGACTTCAACGCCGCCAATGACAAACTGTATGAATCCGCATGGAAGAGCCAGTTTCTTTCCGGCCTGATGATGCCCATCATGAACTTTGTGGGCAATCTGGGCTATGTGGCTGTGGCCATCGTGGGCAGCATCTTTGCCGCCAACGGCACCATCACCATCGGCGACATTCAGGCATTCATCCAGTACGTGAAGAACTTCACCCAGCCCATCCAGCAGCTTTCACAGGTGTCCAACATGCTGCAGAGCATGGCCGCAGCCGCAGAGCGCGTGTTCGAATTCCTGAACGAGCCCGAAGAAGACCAGAAGGCCGACCCCGCCCGCCGTGCTGACCCCAGCTGCATCGACGGTCAGGTCACGTTCAGCCACGTCAAGTTCGGCTACACCCCCGAAAAGACCATCATCCACGACTTCAGCTGTGAGGTCAAGCCCGGCCAGAAAGTGGCCATTGTCGGCCCCACCGGTGCCGGCAAGACCACCATGGTCAAGCTGCTCATGCGCTTTTACGATGTGGACGCCGGTTCCATCACCCTGAACGGCCACGACGTGCGCGACTTTGACCGCAGCGCCCTGCGCGAGGGCTTTGGCATGGTGCTGCAGGACACCTGGCTGTTCAAGGGCACCATCATGGAGAACATCCGCTATGGCCGCCTGGACGCCACCGACGAAGAGGTCATTGCCGCCGCCAAGGCCGCCAACGCTGACCACTTCATCCGCACCCTGCCCGGCGGCTACCAGATGGAGCTGAACGAGGACGCTTCCAACGTCAGTCAGGGCCAGAAACAGCTGCTGACCATCGCCCGCACCATTCTGGCCGACAACCGCATCCTCATCCTCGACGAAGCCACCAGCAGCGTGGATACCCGCACCGAGCAGCGCATCCAGACCGCTATGGACCGCCTGCTGGAGGGCCGCACCAGCTTCGTCATTGCCCACCGCCTTTCTACCATCAAGGACGCCGACCTCATCCTCGTGATGCGTGACGGCGACATCGTGGAGCAGGGCACCCACGACCAGCTCATCGAGGCAGGCGGCTTCTACGCCGACCTGTACAACAGCCAGTTCGAGGACGTGGTGGACTAAAGTTTCCCGGGAAATTTCCCGCTTTGAAATTACTTTCTTAAAGAACACCGCCCGGCAGTTCTCTGAAATGAGAGCCGCCGGGCGGTGTTCTTTTTATTCCAAAATCGGTTCCACTTCCAGCCCAAACAGCTGGTGCACAAGCGAGGGCAGCACCTGCCGCAGTTCCCGGATGTAGGCCATCACCACCGGATCAGCATCCTTTTTCACCACGATGCCGAACCGGTGGCCCTTGTTCCAGTCCAGTATCCGCATAAAGCTCAGATCTGGGCGGCGGTAATAGACTGCCGGTACCATTTTCAGCGAAGGCCCGCCATAGGGTGCACTGCGGATGGTACCCGGCATCGTGATCGCAATGCCGCACCGGATGCCCTCTTGCAGCAGGGCATTTTCGTAAACGGTCTGGTACATCTGCTTTGTGGGCAGCCACCGGTATTCCAGCGCCTGCTCCAGCGTGAGCTTTTCCGGCGGCATGTCCTTCGGCGGGTGGATGGGGATGCAGAATTCCGGCACATAACAAAGCGGCAGAAAGGTCAGGCCATTGGCGTAAATTTCGCTGCTTTCCAGCTGAAAGGAAAGATCCCGCTCCCCTTTATTCAGGCTGCGCCACAGCTCGTTCCGGGTAGCACACCGCGCCAGAATGGGCGTGTAGGCGAGGCATAGCTCATTGGTCAGCGAGAACAGGTCATAGCCGAACATCTGCATGGCATCGTGACTGTAGCCGATCAGCAGATGCCGCTCCGGTGGATTCGTGTGCCACTTGACCGTCCGGGCATGGATAACCGCCTCCTGATACAACGCGACCATCTGCTTGGCCTTGGGGTAAAAATCCTGCCCGGCCGGGGTCAGTACCACTTTGCGCGGCACATGCTGGAACAGCTCAAATTGCAGCTGCCCTTCCAGCGTGCGTATCTGCTGGGAAAGCGCCGACTGCGACAGGAACAGTGCATCGGCCGCCGCCGAAAAGCTGCTCAGCTCCACGATCTTCACAAACCCTTCCAATGCCGTTACGTTCATGCTGTGCTCTCCCTTTTACATTCGTTTTTCCTAAATTATAATATAAGATTTATGAATTGTAAATAATTTATCAATGTGCTAGAATCGTTAAGGATTCCGCAAAGGGATAAAATTTCTTTGCAGTACGAAGAAAAACACAAGAAGAAAAAGAAAGAGAGAACCACCATGAACAAGATCTCCCGCAAAGGCTTTCTGAAGATCGCCGCTGCCGCTGCCATGAGCGGTGTCACCGCTGCTGGTCTGGCTGCCTGCAACGCAGCTTCCAGCTCTTCCACCGCTGCTTCCGGCAGCGCTGCCGTTTCCGGTGCCGCCGGTGCCTACATCCCCGGCACCTACGAGGGCACTGCCGAGGGCATTTCCTCCACCGTCAAGGTCACTATGACCTTCTCCGAGAACGCCGTCACCGACGTGGTCGTGGACACCTCCGGTGAGACCGCTTCCTTCGGCGCTGCCGCTGCCGACGAGCTGCGCGAGCAGCTGCTGGCTGCCGGTTCTGCCGAGATCGACGGCGTTTCCGGCTCCACTATCACCTCCAAGGCTGTCATGAAGGCCGCCCAGAGCTGCTACGCACAGGCTAAGGGCGAGGCTGTCGTGTCCTCCGTCCAGCTGCCCACCGGCGATGAGAACGACTGGCTGGGCACCGAGCCCGACATCGACGAGGCTGCCATCACTGAGACCGTTGACACCGACATCGTCATCGTGGGCGCTGGCAACGGCGGCATGTTCGCCGCAGCCTTTGCTGCCAAGAACGGCCTGAACTTCCGCATCATCGAGCAGAACGCCGCTGTGCAGGACACCCGCCACTGGGTGGGCGCTGTGGACGGCTTCGGCTCTGAGGAAGCAGGCATCAAGATGGATCGCGCCAAGCTGCTGAGCGAGATCTCCCGCTATGCTTCCGGCAAGTGCGACCAGCGCGTCGTCAAGACCTGGATCAACGAGTCCGGCGAGATGATCAACTTCGTGCGCGAGATCATGACCGACAAGTACGGCGTGAACATGATCTACAGCCACGGTGAGGAAGCACAGTGGCCCGCTGAGAACGCCGAGCACAACACCGATTATATGTACCCGGAGATCGAGTACACCTACGACCGCAGCAGCGGTGCCGCCCGTAACGAGCTGCTGCAGCAGTACATTGAAGAGCTGGGCTACGGCATCGACTTCAACACCAGCCTCGCCAAGCTGGAAAAGGACGATTCCGGCCGCATTACCGGCATCATCGCCCAGAACACCGACGATGACCACTTCATCCGCTACAACGCTGCCAAGGGCGTTTTGTTGGCCTGCGGCGGCTTCCCCGGCAACCCCTACATGATGGAACAGCTGGATCCGCTGGGCACCAGCGTGACCACTGCCTGTTCCTACTCCCCCGCCGACAAGGGCTACGGAATCCGCGCTGCCGTGTGGGCCGGCGCAAACCTCGATAAGGAAGCCGCTCCCATGCTGTTTGACCGTGGCATCGTAGCTCCCGGCGTGGACGGCGGCTATGTGGCCAGCGAAAGCGCTTTCGGCGGCAAGGCCTTCCCCGGCGAGATCCGCCAGTACAACCCCGGCACCCAGCCGTTCCTGAAGGTGAACCGCAACGGCGAGCGCTTTGCCAACGAGAGCTGCCCCTACAATGACATCGTGTATGCCGCCGCTCACCAGCCGGGCCGCGTCTATGCCCAGATCTGCGACGCAAACCTGCTGGAAGATGCAAAGCGCTTCCATACCATCGGCTGCTCTGCCCAGACCCGCAACGGCGGTGAGGAGTATCTTCAGGGCAAGATGGACGAGGCTGTGGCCGCAGGCGCTCTGTTCAAATGCGACACCATTGAAGAGCTGGCCGATAAGCTGGGCTTCACCGGCGAGGCAAAGGACACCTTCCTTGCCACTGTGGAGCGCTACAATGAGCTGTACGACAAGCAGAACGACGAGGACTTCGGCAAGCCTGCTTACCGTCTGAGCGCCATCCGCACCGCTCCCTTCTACGGCTGCTGGCTGGGTGCTTCCCTGCTGACCACCGAACAGGGCATTGCCATCAACGAAAAGGGCCAGGCTCTGGACACCGACAACCAGCCCATGGAAGGTCTGTACATCACCGGCGATATGTCCGGCAGCTTCTTTGCCAACAACTATCCCTGCCTGATGGCTGGGGTGGCTATGGGCCGCACTCTGACCTTCGCTATGAAGGCGATCAAGCAGATGGCTGGCATCGACAACATCTAAGCGTTTTCCTTTTTTCTTCTTTTTTCAAAAGCGGCTGTGCTGTTTTGCGGCATGGCCGCTTTTTGCTGTTTCTTTGCACACTGGGCCCCTACACAAACGCCGCCAATTGTGCTATGATAAGCTTGAACAGCCAGTCAGTTGCCCAAAACCAGACCGGCGAAATCGAGGTGTTTGTACAAATGTCTGATATCCTTGAGACCCTTTGGCAGGAGGGCGTAGACCCCGCCCTGCTTTCTGCCGTGTCCGAATACCGCACCGCTCACCCCTTGGCGGACGAGCTGCGCCCGCGCATCCCCTCACCCGCCTTTACCTACTACGGAAAAGAGGTGTGGGAACAGGCGCTGGCGGCGCTGCTCTGCGGCGAGAATCTGCTGCTGGCAGGCGGCAAAGCCACCGGTAAAAACGTGCTGGCGGAGAATCTTTCCGCCGCCTTTGGCCGCCCCGCGTGGGATATCTCGTTCCATGTGAACATGGACGCCGCATCCCTCATCGGCATGGACACCTTTGCGGGCGGGCAGGTGGTGTTCCGGCCCGGCCCGGTGTACCGCTGCGCCCAGTGCGGCGGCTTCGGTGTGCTGGACGAGATCAACATGGCCAAAAACGAAGCGCTGGCCGTTCTGCACGCGGTGCTGGACTTCCGCCGCGCCATCGATGTGCCCGGCTACGACCGCATCCCGCTGGCCGAGGAGACCCGCTTCATCGCCACCATGAACTACGGCTATGCCGGTACCCGTGAGCTGAACGAAGCCCTCACCTCCCGCTTCGTGGTCATTCAGATGCCCACCATCACGCAGGACAATCTGGAAAAGCTCCTGCGGGCGCAGTTCCCCGACCTCACTTCTAAATATGTTCATCAGTTCGCACTGCTGTTCCTTGACCTGCAGAAAAAATGCGACAGTGCGGAGATCTCCACCAAGGCGCTTGACCTGCGCGGTATGCTGGACGCGCTGCGGCTGATCCGCCGCGGCATCCCCGCCGGTGCTGCACTGGACATGGGCATCACCAACAAGGCTTTTGACTCCTACGAGCAGGGCCTGATCCGTGACGTCATCGCGGCGCGCATCCCGGCAAAGCTGGACGCCGGAAAGCTGTTCGGCTGATGGAAGCCCAGAGCTACACCGCCCAAGAGCGGCGTGCGGCCAATCAGGTCTGGGCTGCTGCAGGAGCCTATGGCTTTGAGCCGCTGTTTCTCGCCCGCTACACGGACGGCACCACCGATTTTTACATGAACACCATCGTGGGCCTGACCCACAAATATTACGGTGACACGCTGATACGCAGCATCTTCGACTGCTGGGACGGCGACATGCGGCAGGCCATGTTGGACGACATGACATGGCTCTACCTCGAAAACGCCGTCTACCGTCTGGAGCTTCCCCGCCGCCCCGTGCTGGAATCTCTGCGCTATGCTCATGCGGACTATTTCTTTGCCATTCAGTACAAACTTTCGCGTCAGGAGTGGATGGCCAAAAACCAGCTGGTCTACACCATGCAGGCCGCCCGCTGGCGCAGCATTCTGGGCCGTGCCCTGCCCGTGATGACCCCTTACGAGAGCGGGCTGTTCAAGGCGCTGGCCCCGGAGACCGCCCCCGCACCGGAGCAGCTGAAAGCGGAAATTTTATCTCTCCACGCAAAATTCAACCTGTTCGACGGGCAGATTCACCAGAAGGCGGCGCTTCATCTGCATCTGGATGGCCTGATCGCCAAGCTGGCCACCAAGGCCATGCCCACCCAGATGATCAAGACCGACCGTGTGACCGTAGAGCACTCGAACTCGGTGGACGCATCCGGCGGCGGGCTGACCGTGGACAAGCGCAAGGCCCACATCACCTTAAAACAGAACGCCGCGCAGGACCGCGCCTACATCGAAAGCTGCTTCGGGCGGTCGCTCTACCCGCCGGAACGCCTGCACAAGGCTGAACAGGAGCTTTGCGTGGGCGACCATTTGGGGTGCCATTTGTGGTTCAGTGCCGGTGTGCCCAGCCCGGAGCAGGCCCCCACGCCGGAAGCGAAGCATCTGGCCGAACAGGCCGAGCTGCAGGCCGATCGCAACCGCGCCTATTACGCCAAGAACCGGGAGCTGCACCGCAGTGTTGTTCTGCGGCTCACGGAACAGATCCGCAACTGCATCCTTGTGCATCAGCAGCCCAATTCCCGCATTGCCCGCAGCGGAAACCTGAACGCCGGGCGCATCTGGCGCGCTCCGCTTCTGAACGATGACAGGGTGTTTTTGTGCGCAGAAGAAGAAAATCAGCCTTCCTTTACGGTGGATCTTCTGCTGGATGCATCTGCATCCCGCCTGCACTGTCAGGAAGTCATTGCCGCGCAGGGCTCCATCCTTGCGGAAAGCCTTGCCGCCTGCGGCATCCCGGTGCGGGTATCCAGCTTCAGCAGCCTGCGGGGCTACACTGTCCTGCGCGTTCTGAAGGGATTTTCCGAGAAAAACTTACAGAACATCAACCGATATTTTGCATCCGGCTGGAACCGCGACGGACTGGCCCTGCGGGCGGCGGGCGACCTCATCGCCTTCGACCCCGGGCCTGCACCCCGGCATCTGCTGATCTTGCTGACGGACGCTTCCCCC
>CAVEID010000021.1:25048-37794 GCA_963615785.1 Oxalobacter sp.
TCCCCCAACGACAGCCGCCGCATCCCGCCCAGCGCAGAAAATCCGTTGGGCTGCGGCTACGAGGACGCCGCCGGTGTGGCCGACACCGCCGCGCAGGTGCGCGCACTACAGCGCATGGGCATCCGGGTGTCGGCGGTGTTCATGGGCGAGGACAGCTCCGCCGGAGCCGCCGCCCAGATCTACGGCAAAAACATGGCCCGCATCCGCGGCATGGACCAGCTGGCCCGCGCCGCCGGACGGCTCATCCAGAACGAAATTCGCGAACTGGGTGACTGACGACACTTTATAATAACACTGAAAACAGCCCGCAGGCTGAGAGGGAGCTTTCCTTCCGGCCTGCGGGCTGTTTCGCTGCAAAAAATACAACTATTTCTGTTCATTCACAACTATATTTTGAATCCGTTTTCCCGCGTTTTGCCGAAAAAGAAGATTTCTTTTGTTTTTCAGTGAACTTATAGTTGTTTTTTGTTGTAATATGTGCTATACTATGTTCAGTCAATAAAACATTCCTGCGTAAGCGGCCGCTGTGCACGGCGGTGTCTGCTGCAGTATCTGCCCGTTATACAACGAACTGCTGTACAAGCTTTTCAGGGAGGAACTCACAATGGACGCCAACCTCTACTTTTCTGCCATGCACAACGCCATGTCTGCCCAGCACGCTGGTGCAAAGCTGCTTTTAGCCGTAAATCTGCAGGATACATGCGGCAACGACGCCTGCATGGAGCTGAAGCAGGTGCCCGGCGAAAGCACGGCCATTCTGTGCTATTCCACCATGGGGCGCCGCTGCCTGAATTTCCAGCTGTTCCGCAAGGGCTGGCAGCTGTGCCACAACGCCGACGGCCAGATGACCAGCCGGTTTCCTTCCAGTGCAGAAGGGCTTCTGAGCGACACGGATTTCCGCGCCTACTGCCGTGAAGACCGGCTGGACATGGCCCGCACCCAGCGCATCCTTTCCGAACTGAAGCAGTGCGCCGGAACGAACTATGCAGGGCATATCCCCCAGAATGCCCGCAGCGGAGCTGTCATCACGGTGGACAGTTTCGTGGGTGCCGGGGCGCACTGGACTTACTGGAGCCAGAGCGAAGCCCCCAGCCTGCCGCTGGCAGCCATCCTCTACTGGCTGGCCGATTTTCTGGCCGGGAGCGAGCGCCGCACCCTGCAGGCCGACCCCCGTGCCGCACAGCTCGCGGCGCACTGGCTGACCGGTGATACCGCAGTCTTCTTTCACCCGTCGGTCACTCTGAACGCAATGGAAGCGGCGAAGCCTGCGTCCCCCTCCGGTGAGCGTCGGCGCGTTTGTTCCTCCGTGCCCGCTGCTCGGAACAAGAGCTGGCAGAGTATCATGGCTGTGATGGCCAGCATGTGAGCCACCCTAGACGCTATAAAAGAGGGAGAATCAGTCGGCTCTCCCTCTTTGCACAAAGTTTTATGCGAGATACGGGTCCAGCAGCGCATCCACTGTTTTGTTCCGCTTGGGACTCGGCTTTTTCACAGCATGGCCGCGGCACACCACCAGTTCCAGATGCTGCAAAGCCCGCAGGTCATCCAGCGGGTTCCTGCGGGTCACGATAAAGTCCGCACTCTTGCCCGGCTCGATGGAGCCGGTGATATCCCCCACCCCGGCCAGCTGAGCGTTGCGCAGCGTTGCCGTGTAGAGGGCAAACTGATTGCTCACACCACAGTATTTGTGGAAGTAGCACAGTTCCCGCCAGAAATCATACTGGGTAATGTAGGGGCAGCCCACATCGTTGCCCAGCCCCACCGGAATGCCGTTTGCAAGGGCGGTCTTTGCGCTTTCCACCACACCATCAAAGACGATTTTTCCGTTGTACTGGTCCTTTTCCGAAGCGCCGGAAACAGCCGTATCGAACAGCGCATAGGGCAGCGCCGGAGAGATGGTCGTGCACACAAAGGCTCCCCGCTCTTTGTAAAGCCGGATGGTCTCTTCGTCCATCTTTGCGCCGTGCTCGATGGAGTCCACACCGTTTTCCAGCGCCACTTTCACGCCCTCGGGCGACTCGGTGTGGGCCGCTACCGTGTAACCCAGCTTGTGGGCTTCATCGCAGACGGCCTTGACCATTTCCGGCGGCATTTTCAGCTCACCGGGAGTACCCTTTTCGGTGGCGTCCAGCACGCCGCCGGTGATCATCAGCTTGACAAGATCCACCTTCTGGCCGCTGGCCTTTTTCAGTTGATCCAGAGCCTCGGCATTGTTGTGGGCGGCAACGGCCACAGAACCTGCCATATGTCCGCCCGGCACCGAGATGCCCTCGTTGGCAGCGAGGATGCGGGGTGCCAGCAGCTTTCCCGCGGCGGCATCGTCGCGGCAGCGGGTGTCGAAATCCGCAATGCCGCCCACGGTGCGAATGGTGGTCACACCGCCCAGAAGTTCCAGCTTTGCATAATTGCACACCAGCTTATAGGCCACCGCCCGGGTCAGGCCGTTGCTCAGAATCTTGCGCACAAGTGCTGCATTATCCCGGGGCTTTGCGCTGGGCTTGCCATTGCCGGCCAGATGCACATGCAGGTTGATGAGGCCCGGCATCAGGTATCCGCCCCGCAGGTCAATGACCTCATAGCCGTCAAGGTCCACGCCCTCATCTGCGACAGCAGTGATCTTGTCGTTTTCGGTCAGGATGATTTTGTGGGCCGTAGGCTGCATATGCTCCGTGCCGTCCAGAAGGATTCCGTTTGTGTATGCGCGCTTCATGGGATACTTCCTCTCTTTTTATGATATGCGAAGATTTTCCACTTGAGTCGTTTTACTCAGTATAACACGTTCTGCCGGACAGCGCAACGCAAAAACGGGCAGGAAAGGTTCTGCCCTCTCCTGCCCGTCTGGTATTTTACTGTAAGCTTACTGTGCGGATGCGCCGCCCTCGACGACCAGCTCGTCCTCGTAATCGAGGCCGTAGGTATCCACCAGAGTCTCCTCGTAGTCCTTGTGGAAGAAGTTCTCCTCGCCCAGAGCCTTGATCTCCTCGTTCAGCCAATCCAGAACGGTGGTGTTGCCCTGGCTCACAGCGGGAGCAATGGTGTCCTGGCTGCCCAGAGAAGGAATGCCGACAGTGTAGCCGGGGTTCTGCTTTGCGAATGCAATGACCTCGGTGTTGTCGTTGGCCCATGCCACACCGTTGCCGTTCTCCAGTGCGTTCTTTGCAGTTGCGTAGGAATCGTACTTCTGCAGCGGGATGTCGGGATACTCCTTGGTCAGGTAAGTTTCAGCAGTGGTGCCGGAAATGACGATCATCTGGTCGTCAGCATTCCAGTTGTCCAGAGTGGTGATAACATTGCTGTCCGGGGAAATGACGCCCAGAGCGACATTCATGTACGGCAGAGCGAAGTCCACTTCCTCAGCGCGCTCGGGGGTGACGGTGAAGTTGGCCAGGATCACATCCACCTTGCCGGTCTGCAGGTACTCGATACGGTTTGCAGCCTCAGTGGAGACAAAATTGATCTCCACACCCAGGTCTTCGCCCAGACGGCGTGCGAAGTAGACGTCATAGCCCTGATACTCGCCGTTCTCATCCACATAACCAAACGGGTTCTTATCGGAGAAAACACCGATGTTGATGGTGCCGGACTCCTTGATCTCATCCAGAGTGCGGTAAACCACGCCGCTGCCGGAAGCAGCAGTGCCAGATGCTGCAGTGGAAGCGGAAGAACCGCCGCATGCGGTCAGGACAGCTGCAGCGGACACTGCGCCCAGACCCAGCAGGAAGGAACGGCGAGAAATTTTGGACTGTTTCATAATGGATTCTCCTTTACAAAATCTTTCCCATTGGCCCCGGAACACCCGGGGCCTTTTATTATGATCTGTGACTCATTTCACAGCATCAAACGTGAATGTGCGCAGGAAGCGCTGTGCGCGCTCTGTCTTGGGGTGATCGAAGAACTCAGCCGGTGCGGCTTCCTCCACGATCTTGCCGCCGTCCAGGAAAATGACCCGGTTGGCGATGGCGCGGGCAAACTGCATCTCGTGGGTGACGATGATCATGGTGCGGCCCTGCTTTGCCAAGTCCAGCATCACATCCAGCACCTCGCGCACCATTTCGGGGTCGAGGGCAGCAGTCACTTCGTCAAAGAGCAGGATCTCGGGGTGCATACACAGGGCGCGCACGATGGCGACGCGCTGTTTCTGGCCGCCGGAAAGCTCACGGGGATAGCTGTTTTTCTTTGCAAGCAGACCCACACGATCCAGCAGCGCTTCGGCTTCCTTCTGCACCTCATCTTTGGGGCGCTTTTGCACTTTGGTGGGGGCCAGCAGGATATTGTCCAGCACGGTCAGGTGCGGGAACAGCTCATAGCTCTGGAACACCATGCCGATGCGCTGGCGCAGCTGGGTCAGGTTTTTGCCGCCGTAGGCGACGGTCTCATTGCCCAGACGAACGCGGCCGCTCTGGGTGGGCTCCAGGCCGTTCAGGCAGCGCAGCAGTGTGCTCTTGCCGCAGCCGGAGGGGCCGACCACCACGATGACCTCGCCGGGCTTGACGGCAAAACTGATGTCGTCCAGAACCGGGGTCTCGCCATAGGCCTTGATCAGATGTTCAACAGTCAGAATAGGTTCTGCCATGTGCGGTCACTTCCATTTCTTTTCGAGGTAGGATGCCAGCAGGCTGATGGGCCAGCAGGCAAAGAAATATAACACGAAAACCGTGAGATAAATGCCGAATGCTGCGTTGGGGCTGGCGGTGCGGTTGGCCTCGATGATCTGCTGGGCCACCTTGATCACTTCCACCACGCCGATCATCAGCACAAGGCTGGTGGTCTTGATCATGCGGGTGATCAGGTTGATGGACAGCGGGATCAGGCGGCGCACCGTCTGCGGGATGATGATGTACCAATAGGTCTGCACCCGGCTCATGCCCAGCGCTTCGGCGCTCTCATACTGGTGCTTCGGGATGGCGATCAGCGCGCCGCGCACAAGGTCGCTCATTTCTGCGGTGCCCCACAGCACGAACACGATGACCGATGCCGTTTCGCCGGAAAGATTCCAGCCAAAAGCACGGGTGGTGCCGAAATAAACAAGGAACAGCAGCACCATCTGCGGCATGATGCGGATGATCTCCAGATACACCCTCAAAATCGCCTTGATGATGGGGCTGCGGAAAGTCATCAGCACGCCCAGCAGGATGCCCAGCGGCAGGCTGATGAGCACCGAGACGGCACTGATCTTCAGCGCAACGCCGAGGCCCCCCAGCAGGCGGGCCATGTTTTTGCCCTTGAACAGAACGTCAAGACCCAAATCCAGCATAGCGCAGCCTCCTTTCGATCAGGCTGCCCACGATGGACACCGGCAGCAGAATGATGAGGTAGAACACCACCAGCAGGAACAGGCACTCAATGGTCTTGGAGTACATGCCAATCAGGTCTTTGGCCGTGAACATCAGGTCCATCAGGCTGACCGCGCTGAAGACGCTGGTCTCCTTGAGCAGGAAGATCACATTTGCCATGAAGGCCGGCATGCTGGTGGACATGGCCTGCGGCAGAATGACATACCGCATGGCCTGCCAGCGGTTCATGCCCAGACTGTAGGCGCTTTCGGTCTGGATGGGCTCAATGGCTTCCAGACCGCTGCGGAAGGCTTCGGCCATATAGCTGCCGCCCAGAAATGCCAGACCCGCAATGCCGCAGATCTCAGCGTTGGTCTTGATGCCCACCTTGGGCAGACCATAATAGATAAAGAACAGCTGCACCAGCAGCGGTGTGTTGCGGGAAAGCTGGATGTACACACCCACGATCTGCCGCAGAATGGGCACCTTGTCATACTGGATCACCGCGCACACAAGACCGATGATGATGGCAAAGATGATGCCAGCGACGCCCAGCCGCACAGTGAGCACGGCGGCTTTTTGATAAAGCGGCAAATATTGCTGGATCGCATTCCAGTCCATTGCCGGACCCCCTCCTTGTATCCTGATAGATTGCAGGCCAAAACAAAAAGCCCGGAAGCTCCCTTTTCTGTAAGCTTCCAGGCGGTTCAGTCAGCATTTTGCTGCGCATTCAGCGCAGGCGTGCAGGGACATTCACATGTTGTCCCCTGCTGCAGAGCGGTCAGTCCGGGAAGCGTTTGCCAGACAACAACACATTGCACGACAACACATCATGACTGTTTCCTCCCTGCAGATTGCTTTTCGGATTTGTTCGACCCGATGTCCGTAGTTTACACCCCATTACCCAGTATGTCAATATGATTATGGGATTTTCTGCAACACTTCGCTCAATCGGCCTAAAATCCAGTCATGCGCCGAGCAAAATTTATTCATTTTGCAACGCTAACTGTTTTTGTAGCGTGAACAGATCGGGTTTGTTTTTTCAGGTCAGCGGTCTCGCCCTCTCCGTCATCGTTAACTCGATGCCACCTTGTTCCCCTTTCTGTCGCTTACGCGACATCTTCCCCCGGCCGGGGGAAGTTTGTCAAAGGGAGAGGCAAGAACAACGTGAAACTGAGAGGGCGAGGCCGTTAACAGAAAAACCACCGGCAGTTCAATTGCCGATGGTCTTCTGGTTTCAGTCTTTCTTCACTGCAATGAGCACACGGATCTTTCCTCCGGCGGCGCTGCCGTTGGCGTCGTACCAGCCAATGAGGGTGTAATCCTCACTGTTCACCTGGGAGAGTGTGGTCGGATAGTAAGTGCCCTTGTACCATAGATACACCTGCATGTCGTCGGCGGTTTCATATTTTTTGCTGCCGCTCATGACCGACGCTGCACCCACTTTGTCAATGACAGCGGGCAGCAGCTGGCGCATGGACTTGACCGTGCCGGAAGTGCTGGTGCCAATGGCAATGCCTCCCGCCAGCACCGGATACTTGGTGCTGGTCTGATAGGTCACCTGCTTGCCGTTGACATAGCAGACATAGTTTGCGCCGCTGGCAAGATAGTTCAGCACGGTGCTCACTGCGCCGCTGGTGTTGTCTGCACCCAGCTTGAGCAGATAACTGGCCAGCTTGTCGGTGCTGCCCGTCACGCTCTCCCACAGGGAACTGCCGATGCTGCCGTCCACAAGCCCCCACAGCAGGTCACCAGTGCTGGGCAGAACGATCTCTGCCACATCGCTGACGATATCAGACACTTCTGTGCTGCTGTCGGAAGAGCCGGATGAACTGGAAGAGCTTCCGCTTTTTGTGCTGGAAGTGACATTCGTGATAAGGTTTTTCACGTCGTCCAGCACACCGTAAGTCCACAGGTCGCCTGTGGCATCATTCAGGATCAGATGGTCGATCTCACCCGCGTCATTGGTGGTGTAATAGCGCACATCCAGACCGGAAAGTGTCACCCCCGATAGGCGGCTGGGACTTACCGTCCCAGCCACACCCTCCGAAGTCGTATCCAGAATTTCCACATCATCCGCAAAGGCGGTGTCGCCCAGCGCAGTGCCATCTGCGTTGATGGTGCCGGAGATGTTTTTGCTCTCAAGGCTTTCCACCTGTTCGCCGTTTTCGTCCACGGTGATCTTCACGAGCCACCCCGCCGGGTAGTTCAGGTCTTTGGCGATGTTCACCGTGCGGGTCACACCGTCGGTGCACAGCACCGTCACCGTCTGCTGCACATCTGCACCATTTTCTTCCACGAGGCTGCGGGTCGCAGTCTGCACGACACCGTAGAACACTTCGTCGGCCTGCTCACCAGTGAGCACAGACACTGCTTCATTATTCATGCCCAGCAGCAGCGTGACCACCTGACCCACACCGCCGCCGTTCAGGCTGGACAGCTGCGCCGCCACGGAAGAATTTGCAATGGTGTAGCTGGTGCCTGCCACCGTCACCGAAGTGGGTGCGCTGGCGCTGGGCGACACTGCCGTGATGCGGCCTGCCGCCTTGCGGGAATAGATCCAGACGGTCTTTGCACTTTCGTTGTAGTAGTAGACGTCATAAGCGTTCAGCTGGGCCGAAGCGGATGCGCTGTCGTTGCGGTAGACTGCTGCCGGAGTGAAAGGCAGGCTGTCGCCGCCGTTCGCCACAAAGGGGCCTTTCAGGCTGCTGAGCAGGATGGACGAAACATCCACCTGACCATTGGTCACAGTGAAGCCCAGTGTGGTGCCATAGACGCTGCCCTCCGAGGTGTTGGCTGTCAGTGCATTGTACAGCAGCACCGCGCCCTCTTCCAGCGTCAGTGTCTGGCCCTGCGCCGCGGTCAGATTTGCCCGCAGGCCCAGCGAGCTGGCCTTGTTCAGCTGCGCCGCCGGGAAACCGCCGCTCAGCGTGGTGACATCATAGCCCAGCAGCTTGAGCACAGCGGTGCAGGCTTCTTCCAGCGTGACAGCATTGTCCGGGCGGAAGGAGCCGTCGGTGTAGCCGCTCATCCAGCCCTGCTGCACTGCAATGCGGATGTACGGAGCCCATGCGTTGCCAGTCTTCACGTCGGTGTAAAGGGTGCCCGTGGTGCCCTGAGTGTTGGCACTGTCACGGTAGGCGGAGAAGGTCACCAGCAGTTTTGCCAGCTGGCCGCGGGTCAGAGCCGTGCTGACGGCGTCCTCTGACGAAAAAGCCCCCAGCGTCACCGCCGTCTGAATGGCCGTATTGGAACCTGCTGCCGAGGCAGGCAGCACCAGCATGGACACGCTGATGCACACCGCCAGCAGCAGGGCGAGAACTCGTTTTTTCATAGTAGCCTCCTTGAATTGAGAGGAATTCATCAATCGTAGCGCAGAGCTTCGATGGGGTTGAGCCGGGCGGCACGCTTTGCCGGCAGGTAACCGAACAGCACGCCGATGCCCACCGAGATACCGAAGGCCACTGCCACTGAAGTGAGTGACGGGCTCACGGTCATCTCCATGTCGGACATGACCAGCGGCAGGATCTTGTTGGCCGCTGCCGAGAGCAGATAGCCCAGCCCGATGCCCAGCAGACCGCCCAGTGCCGAGGTCGTGGCGGCTTCGGTGACGAACAGGCCCAGAATGGTCCGCTCTTTCGCGCCCAGCGCCTTGCGGATGCCGATCTCGCGGGTGCGCTCGGTGACGGACACCATCATGATGTTCATGATGCCGATGCCGCCCACCAGCAGCGAAATGGCCGCGATGGCGGTGAGGATGGTGACGACCATGTTGATCATGGAATTCATCATGTCCAGCATCTCACTCAGGCTGGTAACAAAGTAGCCATTGTCCGAATTGAGCAGTTTCTGCAGGCCCTCTTCCAGAATGGTCTTGCCTTCGGAAAGGTTACTCTCGTCCGGCACAATGACTGCATAGGAACTGGACGTACTCGTCCCGGACACACGCAGAGCCGTGGTGTAGGGCACAAGGATGATATCATCCCCACTGCCTTCCTGGTTGGAAAGGTCGGTCACCTTGGCTTCCAGCACGCCCACAATGGTGTATTTTTCCGAACCGATTTTGATGATCTGACCCACGGCATTTCCGCCGTAGGCCACACGGTTAATGTAAGCACCCACCACACAGACCTTTTTGTTATCGGTCAGGTCCACATAGTTGATGCCGCGGCCCGCGCTGATCGTGTAGCCGGACATTTCCAGGTAGCTCTCACTGACGCCCTTGGTGCTGGTGTTGCTGTAGGTGGTGGTGCCCACCTTGACAGTGCCGCTGACGCTGGGAGTGGGTGAAACATCGCCAAAAATATCCGGGTGTGCTTCCACCAGATCATAGAAATCCGATACCTTCACTGAACGGGAACCGTAGCCCATGACCTGCACGCTGAGGATATTCGTTCCCATATCAGAAAAGCTGCTGGCGATACTCTGGGTCATGCCGTTGCCCAGACCTACAATGACGATGACCGCCGTGACGCCGATGATGATGCCCAGCATGGTCAGGAAGGTGCGGAACTTGTTGCTCCAGATGTTCTGGAGTGCTTCGCGGAAGGTCTCATAGATCATGATGCGTTCCCCTCCTGTCCCGGTGCGTAATTGGGCTGCACCACAGCTTCCGGTGCGCGGGCGTCGCCGTCGTAGACTACATGGCCGTCCTCCAGCCGGATGATGCGCTGGGCCTGCACGGCGATGGAATTGTCGTGGGTGATGAGCACCACGGTGTTCCCCTGCCGGTGCAGTTCCTGCAGCATCCCCAGCACTTCGCGGCCGGTGTGGCTGTCCAGTGCGCCGGTGGGCTCGTCGGCCAGAATGACCGCCGGGTTGCCTGCCAGGGCCCGGGCGATGGACACGCGCTGCTGCTGGCCGCCGGAAAGCTGATTGGGTTTGTTTTTCAGCTTATCTCCAAGGCCTACACGTTCCAGCGCCGCCTTTGCCCGGCGATGACGCTCAGCCCGCGGCACCCCCGCATACACCAGCGGGACTTCCACATTCTCAAGCAGGCTGAGCTTCGGCAGAAGGTTGTACTGCTGAAAAATGAAGCCCAGCAGCTCGTTGCGGATCTCCGCCAGTTCATTGCTGTTCATGCGGCCCACATCCCGGCCATTGAGCCGGTAGGTGCCTGCCGTGGGCACATCCAGACAGCCGATGATGTTCATGCAGGTGGATTTGCCGGAGCCGGACTGGCCCACAATGGCCACGAACTCGCCCTTGTTGATCCGCATGGAGATGTGGTCAGCGGCTTTCACGGTGGTGTCACCCATCTGATAATACTTGCACACGCCGTCAAATTCGATCAGAGCGCTCATCAGAAGCCACCTCCGGGAGCTCCACCACCGTTTCCGCCGCCAGGCCCGCCGTCACCGCCGGGGCCTCCGCCCATCTGGAAATCCATCTGGTCGGTGGAACTCTGCTTTGCAGCGGCGTCAGAGTCATAGGCGATGGTGTCGCCCTCCTGCAGGCCGCTGGTGACTTCGATGTAGTCATTGTCGCTGGTGCCGGTGGTGATCTTGACATAGACATAGCCGTCCGGAGCGGTCATGCTCTGGTCAGCATTGGCAGCGCTGGGGGAATCCTGCGTAACAAGGACATAATTGCCCCGCACGACTGCGCCGTTCGGGATGGTCAGTGCGTTTTCGGCGCTGTTGACCACGATCTCCGCCGTAGCGTTCATACCGGGCAGCAAATCGCCGGTGTCATCGATGCGGATGGTCACAGGATAAGTCGTGGTGCCGCCGGTAGTGGTGCCCGCAGAAGACACGCTGGTGACCACACCGGTGAAGGTGCGGTCAGAAATAGCGTCCGCCGTGATGGTGGCGGTCTGGCCCTCTTTGATGGAGAGGATTTCCAGCTCGTCCACATTCAGGGTCATTTCCAGATAGCTCAGATCGTAGATGATGCACATGCTCTCGCTGGATGTGCTGTCGGTACCCACAGTGTCACCGGCCTTGACGTTTTTCTGGATCACGGTGCCGCTGATGGGTGAGGTGATGGTGTAGTTTTCCATCTGCTTTTCGGTGTCCTGCATGGACAGCTGTGCGTTGAGCAGGCTGTCAGCGGCAGACTGCACCTGCTTGCTCAGTTCGGTGCCGGAAAGCTGAACAATGGCGGTATTGGCGCTGATGGAAGCGCCCTCTTTGACGCAGAGCGCTGCCACTGTACCGCTGGCCGTGGCGGTGACCGTCTGTTCATGCTGATAGGTGAACCGGGCCGAAGCCAGCGCGCTGACCCCGTTGATGGTGGCAGAAGCCGCCTGTGCCGTGGTCAGAGAACCGGTGTTCTTCACGGCGATGGTCACAGTGCGCACCAGCAGATTTCCGCTGCTGAGCGTATCCGTGCCGGCCACCGACTGCACCGTGCCGGAAAGGGTCTCAAAGGTGCTGTCAAGAATCACCTGTGCGGACTGACCCGCCGCAAATGTGGAAGCGTCCGCCGCTGGAAATTCCAGCGTCAGCAGCAGGGTGGAATCATCACGCACCGTGGCGATCTCCTGCCCGGCGGCAACGTAGTCACCGGTCTTGACCTTGATGGACGCCACCGTGCCGCCGATGACGCTGCGGATGTACTGGGCGTCCGACGCGTCATCATAGCTGCGCTGAGCCTGATCCAGAGCAAGCTGGGCTTTTTCCACATTGCTGGCCACATCCGAGCTGTCGATGGTGTACAGCACGTCGCCCTTTTCGATGGTGTCACCCACCTCAAAGTCTGCGGTCAGCACAGTGCCTTTCACCAGAGACTTCACGGTGTAGGTGTTGGCCGCCGAGATGGTGCCGGACGCACTGTAAGTGTTGGTGATGTCCCGGCGTTCCAGCGATGCCTCCACATATTCCGTGCTGGCCTGCGCGGGCTTTGCGCTGTTCTTCGGCAGCAGAACAGCTCCAGCCACTGCCGCCACGCAGACCACGGCTGTGATCTTTTTCCAGTTCTTTTTGAAGAACTTCTTCAGGTCTTTTTTCTCCGGCTGGGGAGCCGGGCTTTCAAAATCCAGCAATGTCTGCTGGCTGTCCGGCTGCTGTGCCGGTTCGCTGTTTTTCTTTCGCAGCATCGTATCGCCCCTCCTGTATCGTTGCAGCGGGACACGCCCCCGCCAATATCTGGAAGTATACAGGATGATTCTTAGGAAAAGGCGCAAAATTTCCTTAAGAGAAATTAAGAGAATGAAAGGGTCAGCGGCCTCGCCCTCTCAGCCGCCTGTCGGCGTCAGCTCTCCCAAGGGGAGAGCCAAGAACGTGACGGTCAGGCTCTTGCCTCTCCCTCTGACAGACTTCCCCCAGCCGGGAAAGCTTCTCCCCGCGCCGGGGAGAAATGTCGCCGCAGGCGACAAAGTGGGGAGCAGATGTCGCGTGAGCGACAAAAAGGGGAATCTGCCGAGCATAGCGAAGCTGAAAGGGCGAGGACGCCAACAAAAAACTGCCGCACGATTTTGAAGTGAACCCCAAAAGTTAGACAAAAATAAGAATCAAGCAATCTGAACGGTCT
>CAVEID010000022.1:0-27221 GCA_963615785.1 Oxalobacter sp.
CCAGAGCGATGGACAGCAGGATCAGCACCATCGCGGTCATGAACTCGCTGTCCGTAATGGGCTGGCCCACCTGTGCCCCGCCCTCGATTCCGAGGGCGTAGATCAGGCCGACGCCGAAGCAGGCCACAGCGGCCCACTGCAAAAGTCCGGGTTTAAGTTTCATGGGTAGTTCCTCCTTCTCAAAGCTCAGAAATTTCAACGCCTTCGATCTGTGAAAAGCGGTCTGCATTGATGATGTACCTCCAGCGGTTTGCGGATGTCTTAACTCCGTATCCCCAAGGGAATACGCCCTGCTGCAATCCCTTGCCAACGGTTTCTTTGTCAACTCCAAGCAGAGCTGCGGCTTCCTTGAGGCTCAGCTGCCGGATGCCGCCGTGCCGTTTGGGAACAGGATCGGTGTGCTGAGGTGCATCCGGCGCGGTGAAGTATTCGACATCCAGCCCAAGGGCCGCAGCCATACTGCGCTGCACAGCATCCGGCGGCACCTGAGCACCGGCCAGATACTGACTGATGGATGCTCTGGACTTTCCGGTCATCCCGGAAACCTGCACCTGATTCAGCTTCAGGTCTTTCATGGCTTTCTTCAACCTGTCTTTGAACATGTGTTATTCCTCCTTCTTTTCAATTGCTACGCCATCCAGCAGGCTGTCCATCAGGGCGGTGTAGAACGGGTAGCCTTTGGCCACGATAGTCAGGCCGTCAATGGTGCTGTTCAGGTAGAGCTGGGAGTTGCGCACGGCTCCTTCCATAGTGCGTACCGTATCGCAATGCTTGCCGTAAATGGCTTTGTACTGCCCGCACAGGGCCTTGACCTGCATGTACTGTGCCTTGCTTTCCTCGCGGCTCTTGCGGCATTCATCCAGAAAAGCGGCGTTATCATCCAGCTTCTTCCGGGCATCGATCACCCGGTCGATGGCGTTCTGGATGTTGGCGTCCTGCACGGCTTGCTGGCTCTTGTGCTGCGCGGCCAGCTGCTTTTCCATCTGATTGAAAGCTTCAATGTACTTGAGCTTCCACTGCACAGCCTCCTTACCAGTAAAGCCCATGGCCAGCAGGCTGAAGCCGTCACGGTTCATCAGGTACATGGGGTACTTCTGGTGGTTCTGGGGGTGGGTGTACTCGGACTTGAAGAACAGTGGGGTCTGCTCAATTTTGAGCACACCTTCTTCTGTGGGGGTCTGCGCAATTTTGCGCACCCCCTCCAGAATGTCCTCGATTGCCCGAAGAACATCCCGGTGATTCTTGCCGAAGCGTTTGGCGACGTCCCGGCTGGATGCCACCGGTTCGCCGTTCTGGGTGGATAAGATGATGTCGTTCATGGTGAATATATACCTCCTTGTGGTTGGCTCCCTTCTGCGGTAGAATGGAGAGGCAGAAGGGAGGTGAAAATATGTCTCAAACAAAATTTAGGTGCCCATATTGCGGAGTTGAATTTATCGAGAAAAGCGATAACACGAAAATCCGAACGATTGATTACGGACGGGATGAGGACGAATTGGCAGCAACTGGTTACACTTGGCTCAATCATGGAATCCAAGCACGTTACCACTGCTGCCCGGCGTGTGAGAGATATTCCGTTCAAATCACCGGATTCGACAATGCTTTCTCGCTGACTTATCCTCCATATACGGGAATGGTTCTTCCGGACTACATCCCGGAAGCCATCAGAACAGATTATCTCGAAGCCTGCGCTATTCTGGATGCCAGTCCAAAGTCTGCTGCCACACTGGCACGCCGTTGTTTGCAGGGGATGATTCATGACTTCTGGGAAATCCATGATAAAAGCCTGTCAAAAGAAATGGAAAGAATCCAAGATAAAATTCCGGCTGATTTGTATGAGGCGATTACAAGCCTTCGTAAACTGGGTAATATCGGTGCCCACATGGAAGCAGATGTGAATCTGATTGTTGACATCGACCCGGGCGAAGCCCAGAAACTTATCAAGCTTCTGGAAGTGCTTTTCAAAGACTGGTACATCGCACGGCACGACCGCGAAGAACTATATAATGACATCCTTGCTATAAATCAGGACAAGCAGGAACAGCGTTATCGGTCCTGAACATCATTCACGCCAAGAGAACTTGGCACTTCGGAGCGTCCGAAGTATCCGATTTGTAAGGATATGTAGATATTCCCGACACCGTTTTGGTCATGATGAAGGCTTAGAATCCTTACATCATCATGACGGATCAGTTCCTTCAAAAGTTCTCCTGTCGGCACATCCTTCAGCGCCCAGCGTTCCTCTTCCACAGGTTCGCTGGGCTTTTTGTTGTTGTCCATGTGGTTCACCTCCTTGTGTGCACCTCGTTCCTGCGGTACAATGGGGAAAACAGGAAGGAAGTGTAAAAATTGAGCGAAAATAAAGAAATTGAAAATCTTGCCGGATACCAACGGACTGCCGAAAAGATGACTGCTTTTACTTCTGCGGTAAAGCAGCCAGACAGCAGTCAGCTTACAGAAGAACACATGCGGGCACTTCTGGATGCGTGTGATCACTCAAAAAACTCGTATGCTGAGGAAATGACACTGGAAGCACTGAATGGTTTCATTAAGCAGTACGAAGTGGATAAGGTAGAGCAAGCGAAAGAAAATGAGGAAAACAGAGAACTGGCGCTCAAAAGCTATAAAGTTTCCATTGCAGCTGCAATTTTTGGCGGCGCATCTTTTTTCGTTGCACTCATAACGCTAATCGTACAATCGTTAGGATGAGCGCAGCGACTTGAAATCCAAGTGCAATGCACTGGAAGAAAAGTGCAAGTCTCATCAACTCAGTCGGAGTCCGGCTGGAAAGCCGCTCTTTCCAGCTGGGCTTTTTGTTGTTGTCCATCTTCTTCACCTCCTTTGGATGAACTTGCAAAAATGCGAGTATTACAGCAAAAAAATAGACTTGCACTCATTGGCAGTCAGATTCAGCGTTGCCGCGATATCGTGCATCTCGCCGACCGTGAATTTCAGGCCGTCCGATGCAAGCTTGCGCGATAAAGTGCTAGAATCCATGCCGATTTTATGTGCGAGTTCCTGCTGGGTCATGCTGCGCTCTTTGAGTTTCCCACGCAGCAGATTCATGTTGGTAGACATTGCTCTTTCACCTCCTTTGCTTTCTCGCATTTCTGCGAGCCTCTGCACATAGGATAGCACTCGCAGAAATGAAAGTCAATAGCCAACTCGCATTTTTGCAAAACATTTTCTTGAAATTGCATTTTGCTATTGCAATTTTGCGACTTTTCGTGTATTCTTTTATCAAGAGGTGATAAAGATGACCACCGGTGAAAGAATGAAGCAACGTAGAAAAGAGCTTGGATTTTCGGCAGAAAAGATTGCTGAGCGCCTTGGCGTTTCTCCGGCCACGATTTATAGATACGAAAAAGGTGACATTGAAAAAGTTCCCGTGGATATTTTTGCAGACCTTGCAAGGATACTGCAAACCACTCCCGCTTACCTGATGGGCTGGGAAGAGCAGCCGGAGCCCAAGAAGCCCATCATCCCGCCCGGCTTCGAGCCGATGCCGAAGATGAAGAAAATCCCGCTGATCGGCTCGATCGCCTGCGGTGAACCCATCACGGCAGAGCAGAACATTGAGAAAATGGTGGACGTGCCGGAGAACATCCGGTGCGATTTTTCGCTCACCTGCCACGGCGACAGCATGGTGGACGCCGGCATCCACGACAAAGATGTGGTGTATATCCGCATCCAGCCGGAGGTGGAGAACGGCGAGATCGCCGCGGTGCGCATTGACGGCGAAGCCACCCTCAAGCGGGTCTACTACAATCCCGGCACGCTGACCCTGATGCCTGCAAATCCTGCCTACGCGCCCATGATCTACACCGGCACCCAGCTGGAGCAGGTGCACATCGAGGGCAAGGCCGTGGGCTGGACACACTGGGTGGGGTGAAAGGAGAGCAGATGGAAAACAACTTTCAGTTTTTGATTTATCGCTCAGCGGAAGAGGATGTTTCCGTTGATGCATTTGTTAAAGACGATACAGTTTGGCTTACCCAGAAGGGCATGGCAAAACTGTTCGATTGCTCGACTGACAACATTTCACTCCACCTGAAAAATATTTATGCAGAGGGTGAATTGAGCGAAACAGCAACTACCGAGGAATCCTCGGTAGTTCAAACGGAGGGCAGCCGACAAGTGCGCCGTCCAGCAAAGCTTTATAATCTCGATGCCATCATCTCCGTTGGCTACCGTGTCAACTCCCGCCGGGCAACACATTTCCGCATCTGGGCCACTGGAATCCTCAAAGAGTACATGACCAAGGGCTTTGTGCTGGATGATGAGCGCCTGAAGCAGGGCAAGGACGCTTTCGGCAAGGACTATTTCCGCGAACTGCTTGAGCGCGTCCGCTCCATCCGTGCCAGCGAGCGTCGTATCTGGCAGCAGGTGACAGATATCTTTGCTGAGTGCAGCATCGACTATGACCGCAACTCGCCGGTGACCAAGGACTTCTATGCCATGGTGCAGAACAAGTTCCACTATGCCATCACCGGCCAGACGGCGGCTGAAATCGTGTACACCAAGGCCGATCATACCAAAGATCACATGGGTCTGACTACATGGAAGAATGCCCCCGAAGGCCGGGTGCTCAAGTCGGACGTGTCCGTGGCAAAGAACTACCTGTCCGAAAAGCAGATACGCCAGCTGGAACGCACCGTGTCGGGCTACTTTGACTATATCGAGGACCTGATCGAGCGGGAAAACACCTTCACCATGGAGCAGTTCGCCGCCAGCATCAACGAATTTCTATCCTTCCGGCGGTATGATATCCTGCCGGATAAGGGCAAAATCTCTGCCCGGCAGGCCAGAGAAAAAGCCGAAGCGGAATATGACCTGTTCAATCCTACACAGAGAATTGTGTCAGATTTTGATAAGGCAGTAAAGAGCTTGAAGGAGTAAAACAATGTGCAAAATTTGCACATTGCTCCAACTGTTGCAAAATCCACAACAGCTCAACAAAATAAAAACGCCCCCGGTGCTGGTAACACCGAGAGCGTTTGCAGAATGGCTTGCCCCAGAGGGTACAATCCAACATGAACACTTGTATTGTACCACCTCCGGGCAGGCTTGTCAAAGTGTACCCTTTTGGAGGTGTTATGATGGGGAGAAGAAAACCGAATCATTACGGCTGCGTGACCCGGCTGAAGGGAAACCGCTCACGGCCGTGGGTGGTCAAAGTCACCGTGTACGATGCTGAAGGGCACGGAAAGCAGGTGCCGATCGACTACGCAGAGACGGAGGAACAAGCGAACATCATCCTCGCCCAGTACAATGACAATCCATGGAGCATCGACCGGAACAAAGTCACACTGGTGGAATTGTATCAGCGCTGGGTGAAGATCAAGCTGCCAAAGATGGGGCAGGCCAGTCAGGGTGCTATGAAGTCAGCCTTCAAGCACTGCCAGAAATACTACGGCATGAAATACCGCAGCCTCCGGGCCTACCAGATGCAGGATTGTATTGATAACTGCGGCAGGGGATACAGCACTCAGGCACAGATCAAGGTGCTGTGGGGGCATCTGGACGAGTTTGCCTTTGAATGCGACATCATCAGCAAGATGTATTCTCAGCTGACCACAGCACCGCCTGTGCCAGAGACCAGCCGAACGCCTTTCACGCCAGAGCAGGTAGAAGCTCTCTGGAAGATCCAGAATGAACCTTGGGTCGATACTGTGCTGGTGTTCCTCTATACAGGGTTTCGCTTGACGGAACTGCTGAACATGCAGACGGAACAGGTGGACCTTCAACAGCAGCTGTTTCAGGGCGGCATCAAAACGGCGGCAGGCAAGGGAAGAATCGTTCCCATTCATCCGCGGATACTGCCGTTCATTCAGGCGTGGGTCCAGCAGGGCAACAAGTACCTTTTGACCTGTGAGGAAAAGCGGTTCAGTAAGAAAAAATATTACGAATGCTGGTATGAAGTCATGGGCAAAATCGGTGTAGATAAAACCCCGCACGAGGCACGGCACACCTTTGAAACATCACTGGATAATGCCAAAGCGAACCGTAAATGCATAGATCTTTTGATGGGGCACAAGCCGAAAGATGTAGGCAACCGGGTCTATAATCACAAGACGATAGAACAGCTGCGGGAAACGATTTTGCTGTTGGAGTGATGAATTTTTGATTGAATTAGTAACAAATTAGCAGCAAAAGACGAATTAAATAACGTGTCAACGAAAAATATAATAAAAGGGGCCTTACAATATCATAAAATCATGCTAGAATAAATATAAAATCACACGAAAGAGGGAAGCATCATGGAAATTGAACGCAAATGGATGGTAAAGGGCTGGCCGGAGGGCCTGCTGCTGAAAGAAGAGTTCACCATGCGGCAGGGCTATATCAGCGTGCGGCCCACCGTCCGCATCCGGGAAGAAGCCCTCACCGGCGGCAAAACGGACTATATCCTCTGCTTTAAGTCGGGCGGCGGGCTGGCCCGGGAAGAGATCGAGCGCAGCATCGACAAAGAACTCTTCGATGATCTGGAGCATAAGATCATTGGAAAACCTCTTATCCCGAAGCTCCGCCGCAGCTATATGCTGCCGGACGGCTCCGTACTGGAAGTGAACCATGTGGATGAGGGCCAGCCCACTGAGTTCTGGTATGCCGAGGTGGAATACCCCACTGTGGAAGAGGCGCTGGCCTGGAAGCCGGAAAGCTGCGGCCTTGGCGCGTACCTCAACGATGAAGTGACGGGCCAGCCCGGGCAGAGCATGGGCGAATACTGGGTGGGGACAAGAGGATGAAGAAAGTCAGGCTTAAATTTGAACTTCAATACAACTCCCCGGTAATCCTCACGTTTTTTCTGCTTTCACTGGGGGTGCTGTTCCTCGACCAGTGGACGGACGGCTGGACCACGATGCATCTGTTTTGTGTCTACCGTTCGTCCATGAAGGATCCGCTGTTCTATGTGCGGCTGTTCGGCCATGTGCTGGGCCACGCCAGCTGGGATCACTTTTTGAACAATATGCTTTTGCTGCTGGTCATCGGCCCGCCCATGGAGGAAAAGTACGGCAGCAAACCGCTTTTGTGCGGCATCGTGTTCACGGCCTTCGTCACAGGCGTGCTGCAGTGCGTGCTGTTCCCGTATTCGGGGCTTTTGGGTGCATCCGGCATTGTGTTCATGCTCATCATGCTGTCGTCACTGGCGGGTTTTTCCGGCGGCATCCCGGTCACGATGCTGCTGGTGGCGGCGCTGTACTTCGGCCAGCAGGTATACGACATCCTGTTTGTGCACGACAATGTGGCAAATTTCATGCACATCGTGGGCGGAATCTGCGGCACAGCCTTTGGTTATTACAGCGCCCTGCACAGCCGCCGCAGACCGGCAAAGGCAGTGAGATTTGGTAATACCAACCGCAGACATAGGTAAATTTTTGAAAAATTTCAAATCAGGTCTTGACAAACGAAAATTTCGTGGTTTAATATAGCCAAATTCAATACACTAAACCGTTGAAGCGGAGATAACGGCGAACCATGCCTGTACAGAGAGCCTGCGCAGCTGAGAAGCAGACCGGAAACAGTTCGTCAAGGAAAGTGTGGCTTTATGTCCAATTTTCCCGAAATGGACCGCTGAGGGTGCAGGGAACTGCGGCGTTTTGCCGCACAGTATTCTGCAACGTAGGGCATACGTCAGTTGCCGGGGATGTGTTGGCATCCCGCCAAGTGCATGGGGTCATGCCCATGAAGTCAGGGTGGCACCGCGGATAAAAGGCCAAGTTTTATTCGTCCTTGACAGAAGAGGTTTTCTTCTGTCCGGGGCGTTTTTCTTTTACACTCCCTCGGCAGAAGAGCCGGGGGAGTTTTTGTTTTATCGGGAGGGAAAGGCTATGAAAATACGGCCCACACTGGACGAAGTGAAAGCCATCGCGGCAGCGGGCGGTTATGATGTCCTGCCGGTCAGCGGCGAAATTTTGTCTGACATCTGCACGCCCATTGAAGCGCTGAAAATTTTGAAAAACGTCTCCACGCACTGCTACCTGCTGGAAAGCGCCCAGCCCAGCGAAAAGTGGGGCCGCTACACCTTTCTCGGCCTCGACCCCAAGATGGAGATCACATGCCAGGCGGGTCACATGAAAGCCGGGGAACTGACCTTCGAAACACAGAACCCTTCCACGGTCCTGCGGCAGATCTTAGCGGAATATAAAAGCCCGCGGTTTGAATATCTGCCGCCCTTCACTGGCGGCCTCGTGGGATATTTTTCTTACGATTACCTCGGCTACAGCGAGCCGAAAGCCCGCACCAAAGCGCAGGACACGGAGAACTTCAAGGACGTTGACCTGATGCTGTTCGATCAGGTCATTGCATTTGACAATTTCCGGCAGAAGATCGTGCTCATCGTCAACATGCCGCTGGATGCGGAAAACCTTGAGACAAATTACAACAAAGCGATTCTCCGCATGAACCAGCTGGCACAGCTGCTGCAGACCGGCACCCCGAAGCAGGAACCCGCCGGAAAACTCTTAGGCGAAGCAAAGCCTCTTTTTGAAAAAGATGCCTACTGCGAGATGGTGGAAAAGGCAAAGCATGCCATCCATGAGGGCGAGATCTTCCAGATCGTGCTTTCCAACCGGCTGGCGGCTCCTTTTGAAGGCAGCCTGCTGGGGGCCTATCGGATGCTGCGCACCATCAACCCGTCGCCGTACATGTTCTGTTTCTCCGGCACGGATGTGGAGGTGGCCGGTGCTTCGCCGGAAACGCTGGTCAAGCTGGAGGACGGCGTGCTCCACACCTTCCCGCTGGCAGGCACCCGCCCCCGCGGCAAGACCGACGAAGAGGACAGGGCGCTGGAAGCCGAGCTTCTGGCGGACGAAAAGGAGCTGGCCGAACACAATATGCTGGTAGACCTTGGCCGCAACGATCTGGGCAAGGTGAGCCGGTTCGGCACAGTGGAGGTGGAAAAGCTCCACTCCATCGAGCGATATTCCCATGTGATGCACATCGGTTCCACAGTGAGGGGCGTCCTGCGGCCCGAGTGCGATGCGCTGGACGCCATCGAAGCGGTGCTCCCGGCAGGCACTCTCTCCGGCGCACCCAAGATTCGTGCCTGCCAGCTCATCGGCGAACTGGAAAACAACAAGCGCGGCATCTACGGAGGGGCCATCGGCTACATCGACTTCACCGGCAACATGGACACCTGCATCGCTATCCGCATCGCCTACAAGAAAAATGGTCAGGTGTTCGTCCGCAGCGGTGCCGGCATCGTGGCGGATTCGGTGCCCGAAAAGGAATATCAGGAGTGCATCAACAAGGCGCAGGCCGTGGTCAGCGCACTCCGTCAGGCACAGGAGGAAGGCTTATGACACTGCTCATCGATAACTATGATAGCTTTTCCTATAACCTCTACCAGCTGGTAGGAGAGTTGGACCCCGGCATCCGGGTCATCCGCAACGACGAGATGACCATTGATGAGATCCTTGCCCTTGCACCCCGGCGGGTGATCCTTTCGCCGGGGCCGGGCAGGCCGGAGGATGCAGGCATCACGCTGGAAGCCGCCCGCACCCTTGGCCGGGAGATCCCCACGCTGGGCGTCTGCCTTGGGCATCAGGCTATCTGCGCGGCGTTCGGGGCCGCAGTCACCTACGCAAAGCAGCTCATGCATGGCAAGCAGTCCGAGGTGGAGTTCGACCCGGAGTGCCCGCTGTTCAAAGGCTGCGAAGCTCCGCTTCTGGTGGCACGGTATCACTCGCTGGCAGCAGACCCCGACACCATGCCGCCGGAGCTTAAAGTCACCGCCCGCACTGCTGACGGCGAGGTGATGGCAGTGCAGCATGTAAAGTACCCCATCTATGGGGTGCAGTTCCATCCGGAATCCATCCTGACCCCGCAGGGCCGGTTGATCTTGAAAAATTTTATGGAGGGCTAAGAAAATGATCAAAGAAGCCATTGTGAAGATCGTCAATAAGCAGGACCTGACCTACGACGAAGCCTACGCCGTGATGAATGAGATCATGAGCGGCGAGACGACCCCCACCCAGAACGCGGCCTTCCTGGCGGCGCTTTCCACCAAGAGCGCCAAGGCCGAGACCACGGATGAAATTGCAGGCTGTGCCGCTGCCATGCGTGATCATGCCACCAAAGTGGACACTGGCATGGACATTTTTGAAATCGTCGGCACCGGCGGCGACAACGCCCACAGCTTCAACATCTCCACCACCTCGGCGCTGGTGGCAGCTGCAGGCGGCATGAAAGTGGCCAAGCACGGCAACCGGGCTGCATCCTCTCAGTGCGGCACCGCCGACTGTCTGGAAGCGCTGGGCGTGAACATCCAGCAGAGCCCCGCCCGCTGCGTGGAACTGCTGAAAGAGGTGGGCATCTGCTTCTTCTTTGCCCAGAAGTATCACACTTCCATGAAATATGTCGGCCCCATCCGCAAGGAGCTGGGTTTCCGCACCGTGTTCAACATCCTTGGACCTCTGACCAACCCCGGTTCGCCCAAGATGCAGCTGCTGGGTGTCTACGACGAATACCTTGTGGAGCCGCTGGCACAGGTGCTCATCAGTCTGGGCGTCCAGCGCGGCATGGTGGTCTACGGCAAGGACAAGCTGGACGAAATTTCCCTCAGCGCTCCCACCAAGGTGTGCGAGATCAAGGACGGCTGGTACAAGTGCTACACGATCACGCCGGAGCAGTTCGGCCTGACCCGCTGCACCAAAGCCGACCTTGTGGGCGGTGCGCCGGCAGAGAATGCCGCCATCACCCGCGCCATTCTGGCGGGCGAGAAGGGGCCCAAGCGTGACGCCGTTCTGATGAATGCGGGCGCATCCCTTTACATCGGCGGCAGGGCCGAGACGATGGCCGACGGCATTGCATTGGCGGCACAGCTCATCGACAGCGGTGCGGCAGCGGCTGTGCTGGACAAATTCGTCGAGGTGAGCAACCGCCCGGAGGAGACCGCATGAACATTTTAGACCAGCTGGCCGACCACGCCCGGCAGCGGGTGGAAGCGGCCAAGCAGCAGGCCCCGCTTGCTGAGGTGAAGCAGAGGGCGCTGGCCCTGCCGAAGGGGGATTTCCGCTTCGAAAAAGCGCTGGCAAAGCCGGGACTTTCCTTCATCTGCGAGTGCAAAAAAGCGTCGCCATCCAAGGGGCTCATCGCGCCGGAGTTTCCGTATCTGGAGATTGCCAAAGCCTACGAAGCAGCAGGTGCGGATGCGATCTCAGTGCTCACGGAACCCAAATGGTTTCTCGGCAGCGGCACCTATTTGAAAGAGATCGCTTCCACTGTCTCCACGCCCTGCCTGCGCAAGGACTTTACCGTGGACGAATACATGATCTATGAAGCAAAGGTTCTGGGTGCTTCGGCAGTGCTGCTGATCTGTGCCATCCTCGACGATGCACAGCTGAAAGAATACCTCGCCGTCTGCGGCGAACTTGGCCTTTCTGCACTGGTGGAAGCCCACGACGACGCTGAAGTTGACCGGGCACTCAAAGCAGGGGCACGCATCCTCGGCGTGAACAACCGCAACCTGAAAGACTTCACGGTGGACACCGAGAACAGCCGCCGCCTGCGCTCCCACATCCCCAAAGATGTGCTTTTCGTTTCCGAAAGCGGGGTAAAGACTGCCGAAGATGTGGCGCAGCTTGCTGTCATCGGGGCCGATGCGGTGCTCATTGGCGAAACGCTCATGCGTGCGCCGGACAAGACTGCAAAGCTGCGAGAGCTGAAAGGGCTGTTGTGATATGACCAAGATCAAATTGTGCGGCCTGACCCGCCCGGAGGATATCGCGGCGGCAAACGAGCTGAAACCGGAGTACATCGGCTTTGTGTTTGCGGCAAAGAGCAAACGGGCTGTTTCCCGGGAAATGGCGGCAGAATTAAAAACACGGCTTTTCCCGGAGATTCAGGCTGTAGGCGTCTTCGTGAACGAAGCGCCGGAGACGGTGGCGGGCCTGCTGAATGCGGGCATCATCGATGTTGCCCAGCTTCACGGGCAGGAAAATGAAAGCTATGTCGAATGCCTGCGGAAACTGACAAATAAACCGCTGATTCAGGCGTTCCGTGTGGACGGGCCCGAGAGCCTTGCAAAAGCCGAAAAAAGCCCGGCAGACCTTATCCTGCTGGACTCCGGTGCGGGCGGAACGGGCACTGCATTTGACTGGACACTTTTGGAGAAATTCAAGCGGCCTTATTTCCTTGCCGGAGGGCTCGGCCCGGACACCGTGGGGGATGCCGTAAAGCGGCTTCACCCCTACGCGGTGGACGTGAGCTCCGGCATTGAAACGGAAGGAAAAAAGGACGAACAAAAAATGGCGGCATTTGTGGCCGCTGTACGAAACAACGAGAAATGACGAAAGGAATGAACGACCATGACGAATCCCAACGGACGCTTCGGCATCCACGGCGGGCAGTACATCCCCGAAACGCTGATGAATGCCGTCATTGAGCTGGAAGAAGCCTACAATCACTACAAAAACGACCCCGAGTTCAACCGGGAACTGACCGAGCTGCTCAACGAGTATGCGGGCCGCCCCAGCCGCCTGTACTATGCAGAAAAGATGACGAAAGACCTCGGCGGTGCAAAAATCTACCTCAAGCGCGAGGACCTGAACCACACCGGTGCACATAAAATCAATAATGTTCTCGGCCAGGCATTGCTGGCGAAAAAGATGGGCAAGACCCGCCTGATCGCGGAGACCGGCGCAGGCCAGCACGGCGTGGCCACCGCCACCGCCGCCGCCCTGATGGGCATGGAGTGTGTGGTGTTCATGGGCGAAGAGGACACCAAGCGTCAGGCCCTGAACGTCTACCGGATGCGCCTGCTGGGGGCCGAAGTCATCCCCGTCACCAGCGGCACCGGCACCCTGAAGGACGCCGTATCCGAGGCCATGCGCGAGTGGACCAGCCGCATCAGCGATACCCATTACTGCCTGGGTTCGGTCATGGGCCCGCACCCGTTCCCCACCATTGTGCGTGATTTCCAAGCCGTCATCTCCAAGGAGATCAAGGAGCAGATGCTGGAAAAGGAAGGCCGCCTGCCGGACGCCGTCATTGCCTGCGTGGGCGGCGGCTCCAATGCCATTGGCAGTTTCTACAATTTCATCAACGATAAAGATGTGCGCCTCATCGGCTGCGAAGCCGCAGGCCGCGGCATCGACACCTTCGAGACTGCTGCCACCATCAACACCGGTCGTCTGGGTATTTTCCACGGCATGAAGTCCTATTTCTGCCAGGATGAATACGGCCAGATCGCCCCGGTCTACTCCATTTCCGCCGGTCTGGATTACCCCGGTATCGGCCCGGAGCACGCATGGCTGCACGATATCGGCCGCGCCGAATATGTAGCAATTACCGACGACGAAGCCGTGAATGCATTTGAATATCTGGCCCGCACCGAGGGCATCATCCCGGCCATTGAGTCCGCCCACGCCGTGGCCCACGCCATCAAGCTGGCTCCCACCATGGATAAGGATAAAATCATCGTCATCACCATTTCGGGCCGCGGCGACAAGGACTGCGCTGCCATTGCCCGCTACAGAGGGGAGGATCTCCATGAGTAACATCGCAAAGGCCTTTGCCAACGGCAAGGCGTTCATTCCGTTCATCACCTGCGGCGACCCGGACCTTGCCACCACCGCCGCAGCCGTCCGCGCCATGGCAGCGAATGGGGCCGACCTTATCGAGCTGGGTATCCCGTTCTCGGACCCCACTGCTGAGGGCCCGGTCATTCAGGGGGCAAACATCCGTGCTCTGAAAGCAGGCACCACCACCGATAAAGTCTTCGATTTCGTCCGCGAGGTGCGCAAAGACGTGACCATTCCCATGGTGTTCATGACCTATGCAAATGTCGTGTTCTCCTATGGGGCCGAGCGGTTCATTTCCACCTGCGCAGACATCGGCATCGACGGCCTGATTTTGCCCGACCTGCCCTACGAGGAAAAGGACGAATTCCTGCCCATCTGCCGTAAATATGGCGTAGACCTCATTTCCATGATTGCACCCACCTCTGAAAACCGCATTGCCATGATCGCCAAAGAAGCTGAGGGCTTTTTGTACATTGTTTCCAGCCTTGGCGTCACCGGCACCCGCAGCGAGATCAAAACCGACCTTACCTCCATCGTGAAGGTGGTGAGGGAAAACACCAAGACGCCCTGCGCTATCGGCTTCGGAATCTCCAAGCCGGAACAGGCCGCAAAGATGGCGGGCATCTCGGACGGTGCCATCGTGGGTTCGGCCATCATCAAACTGCTGGAACAGTACGGCAAAGATGCTCCGGAACACATCGGTGCCTATGTGAAGAGCATGAAAGACGCTGTGAGAGAATAAACACAACAAGCAAAAGGAGCGGTCACGCACTGAACGTGACCGCTCCTTTTGCTATAGGAACAGGGGAGAATATCAGTTTCGCTTTTTGCCAAGGTAAGCCGCCTTGACGCTTTCGTCTGCCAGCAGCTCAGCACCGGTGCCGGAAAGGGTCAGGGTGCCGGTCTCCAGCACATAGGCATAATCTGCCACTTTCAATGCCATGTTGGCGTTCTGCTCGTTCAGCAGAACCGTGATGCCCTGCTGGTTCACAGTGCGGATGATGTCGAAGATCTCCCGCACCACGATGGGTGCAAGGCCGAGGCTGGGCTCGTCCAGCATCAGCAGCTTGGGCTTGCTCATCAAAGCGCGGCCCACAGCCAGCATCTGCTGCTCGCCGCCGGAAAGGGTGCCGGCGCTCTGCCAGCTGCGCTCCTTCAGGCGGGGGAACAGGCTATACACCCATTCGAGGTCTTTTTCGGTCTCGGCTTTATCCTTGCGCAGGTAAGCACCGATCTTCAGGTTTTCCACAACGGTCAGGTCGGCGAACACCCGGCGGCCCTCCGGCGACATGGCAATGCCGCTGGCCACGATCTGATCAATGGGTTTGCCCAGCAGTTCCTGCCCGTTCCAGAGGATGGAGCCGCCTTGTGCTTTCACCAGACCTGAGATCGTGCGCATCAGGGTGGATTTGCCTGCACCGTTGGCACCGATCAGGGTGACGATCTTGCCATCGGGCACATTCAACGACACGCCGCGCAAAGCCTGAATGCCGCCGTAGGAAACATGTAAATCCTTGATCTCAAGCATCTTCGTCCACCCCCAGATATGCGTCAATGACCCGCTGGTCGTTCTGCACCTCAGCCGGGGTGCCTTCGGCAATCAGACGGCCGAAGTCCAGCACATAAACGCGGTCGGAAATATCCATCACCAGATCCATATGGTGCTCGATCATGAACACGGTCAGGCTGAAATCGGTGCGGATACGGTCAATGAAAGCGGTCAGTTCCTCAGTCTCCTGCGGGTTCATACCGGCGGCAGGCTCGTCCAGAAGCAGCAGTTTCGGCTCAGTGGCAAGAGCGCGTGCAATCTCCACACGGCGCTGCAGGCCGTAGGGCAGGCCGGTGGCCAGCTCGTTGCGCACATCCTCAAGGCCCAGAACCTGCAAAAGGTGTTCGCACTCTTCGCGCTGGCGCTTTTCCTCGTCGGTGTTCAGCCGGAAGGTGGCGCTCAGCAGGTTGGCCGAGCGGCGGCAGTGCTTGGCAATGAGCACGTTTTCGAACACGGTCTGGCTCTTCCACAGGCGGATGTTCTGGAAAGTGCGGGCAATGCCCATCTGGGTGATCTTGTCCGGGGTGGGAGCAATGATGTGGGAATACTGCCCGGCGTTCTGGCCTTTATAGAGCTTTTTCATCTTGCCGTGGGGCGTGTTCTCAATGATCTTGCGTCCCTCGAACCACACCGCGCCGTTGGTGGGTGCATACACGCCGGTGACCACATTGAATGCGGTGGTTTTGCCTGCACCGTTGGGGCCGATCAGGGAGACGATCTGGTTTTTGTCCACTTTCAGGTTCAGGTTGTCCACGGCCACCACGCCGCCGAACTGCATGGTCGCGTTTTCAATGGTCAAAACATTTTCGCTCATTTGGAACGCACCTCCTTCTTCACAGCTTTTGCCGCAGATGCGGGCTTTTTCTGGAACAGCTCACGGTCGCCCATGATGCCCTTGCGGAAGAACAGCACCACTGCCATGATGATGATGCTGAACACCACCATGCGGAAGCCGGAACGCAGCAGCGGCACACGGAAGCCTCCAATGTAAGTTTCGTTGTCGAGGAAGCGCAGCAACCATTCGGAGCTGGCAATGAACAGGAAGGACGCGATGATGGAGCCGGACACCGAGCCGATGCCGCCGATGACCACGATCAACAGGATCTCATAGGTCATGCTGGACTTGAAGGTGGTGGCCTGCACACTGGCCTGATACATGGCCAGCATTGCACCGGAGATGCCGGCAAAGAAGCTGCTGATAATGAAGCTCATGCGCTTGTGGCTGGCAAGGTTGATGCCCATAGCTTCGGCGGCGATCTCATCATCGCGAATGGCCTTGAATGCGCGGCCATAGGTGGAGTTGATGAGCAGCAGGATGATGGCGATGCACACGCCGGAGAAGAGGAAAGGCATCACGGTTTCCAGATGCAGGGTCACGCTGCCAAGCGGGATGGTGAAGTTTGCGAAGCTGGTGAAGCCGTACAGCAGGTTGGAGCCGTTGGTCAGCGGGCCGAAGCCTTCATACACAACGGCGGCGCGGATGATCTCCGCAAAGCCCAGCGTAGCAATGGCGAGGTAGTCGCTCTTCAGTTTCAGCACCGGCAGGCCGATGAGAAAGGCGAACAACGCCGCAATGAAACCGGCCAGGATCAGGCAGAACACAACGCCCAGCAGCAGGCCAAAGCCGCCAAGGGGTTTCGAAAGCAGTTCGGGGATGGAAAAGCCGATGCCGCCGTTTGCGTAGCGCTGATAGATGGATTTCTGTGAAGCGGCGGGGATGGTGAGGATGGCGTAGGTGTAGGCACCCAGCAGCATAAAGCCCGCCTGACCCAGACTGAACAGGCCGGTGAAGCCGTTCAGCAGGTTCATGGAGACCGCCACCAGTGCATAGATGGCGCCTTTGCGCAGCACGGTGAGCAGCATGGAGGGCACAAAGCTCAGGTTATCCAGCGCCAGCAGCACAGCCAGCAGTGCGATCAGACCCAGAGCTGCACGGAGATAGATGCTTTTTTTCTCGTTTTTCATGGTCATCACACTTTCTCGGTCAGGTTCTCGCTGAACAGGCCGGTGGGCTTCACAGCCAGCACCACGATCAGCAACGCAAAGGTGAACGCATCACTGAAGGTGGTAGCGCCTGCGCCTTTGATCAGGCTCTCGCAGATGCCAATGATGAAGCCGCCGATCACGGCACCCGGAATGGAGCCGATGCCGCCGAACACCGCAGCCACGAACGCTTTCAGGCCGGGCATGGCACCCACGGTGGGGGTGACGGCCGTGTAGTTGGAGAAGTACATCATGGAACCGATGGCGGCCAGAAAACTGCCTACGGCGAAGGTGAAGGAGATGACGTTGTTGATCTTGATGCCCATGAGCTGAGCGGTCTCAAAATCGCGGGATGCAGCGCGCATTGCCATACCGATCTTGGTCTTTTGGATCAGGGTAACGAGAGCCGCCACCAGAATGATGACGAGGAACGGCGTGATGACCGTGACCCGCTTGGTCTGGCAGCCGAGCACCGTGACGGTGTCGCTGATCCACGGCAGAGCCGGGTACTGCTTTGCCAGACCGCCGGTGACATACCACATCAGGTTCTGCAAAAGGTAGGACATGCCGATGGCCGAGATCATCACCGACATACGGGGTGCGGTGCGCAGGGGCTTGTAAGCGATTTTTTCCACTGCAATGCCCAGCAGCACAGTCGCCGCAATGACCAGCGGGATGGAAACCGTCAGCGGCAGGGAAGCTGTGGCGTATACCATTAGGAAACCCGCCACCGTAAAGATATCGCCGTGGGCAAAGTTGATCAGGCGCAGAATGCCGTACACCATCGTGTAGCCAATGGCGATCAGTGCATACTGACCGCCCACCGAGATGCCCGCCAGCAAATAGGGCAGAAACTTTGCAGCCATAAGGGAAACCCTCCATTTCTTACATCATTTAATAGAAGAAACTCCTCCAGTCACCTTCGGTGACAGCCCCCTCGGGGAGGGGGCCAACCCTGACGGAAAGCTACAAAAAGGCTCCCTCAATGAGGGAGCTGGCAACGCCGCTAGGCGTTGACTGAAGGAGTTTGTGATTGTTGAATCAGCCTTCCACGCTCTGGGTCTTCACGAACTCAAATGCGCCGTCGGTAGCTTTCTTGATGTAAGCCATATCCTTGTTGGCGTCGCCGGTGGTCTGGTCGAAGGTGATGTTGCCGGTCACGCCGTCGTAGTTCACGCCGTACAGGGCGTCGCGGATGGCGGTGCCGTCGGTGCTTCCTGCGGCCTTGATGGCTTCCAGAGCCACCATGTAGCCGTCGTAGCCCAGAGCCGAAACAGCTGCCACGATGTCGTTGCCGCCGTTGTTGGTCAGCTTCTGGCTGTCGGCGTTCAGCCACTCCTTGAAGCCGGTGACAAATTCCTTTGCGATGCCGGAGTCGTCGTTTTCATCAAAGAAGGTGGAGCAGTAGACCTGAACATCGGTGCCCTTCTGAGCGTCCAGGATAACACTGGACTCCCAGGTGTCGCCTGCGGTAATGGGCTTGTCAAAACCGGCAGAAGCAGCCTGCGTGATGATCTGGGCGGCGTAGGTGGTGGCGCAGGGGGCAAAGATCACGTCTGCACCGGCGTTGATGGCGTTCTGGATGTAAGCAGAGAAGTCCGAAGTGCCCTCGGGGAACTGCTCATTGGTCACGGTGCCGCCCAGTGCTTCAAAAGCATTCACAAAGTAAGTAGCAAGGCCGGAGCCGTAGTCCTCGCCCAGCATGCTCAGAACGTAAGCGTTGGAAGCGCCAAACTCATCCTTGGCAAAGCTGGCCATGACCGAACCCTGGAACGGGTCGAGGAAGCAGACGCGGAAGTAATAGGGGTTTGCTTCGGTGACGGCGGGGTTGGTGCAGGAGCAGCCGATGGCCGGGATGGAAGCGGACTGGAAGGTGGGAGCCGCTGCAATGGAACAGCCGGAACCGTAGCTGCCCAGCACGATGGAGACCTTCTTGGAGACCAGCTCCTGTGCGGCGGTCACGGCCTTATCGGTGCTGGACTGATTGTCCACTTCCACAAGCTCGACGTTATAGGTCTCGCCGCCGATGTCCACGGTGGGGGCGATGCTGTTGGCGTACTCAATGGCCAGCACTTCCTGCTTGCCGCCTGCGCCGTTGTCGCCGGAAGCCGGCTCAAACACACCGATCTTGATGGTCTTGCCGCCTGCGGAAGAACCGCTTGCAGAACCAGAAGAAGAGCAGCCTGCCAGAGCTGCTGCAGCGGCGGTAACGCCTGCTGCCTTCAGAAAATCACGGCGGGAAATGAATGCCTTCATAAGAATTGCCTCCTCTAATATTTCTTAACACTTTCCCAGTAAAACAAAAAGACCCGCAATGGCGCACTGACCTTAAAGTCCTGCACCATTGCGGGTTCTTGACACTGTTTTAGCACAGCAGGGGGCACTTGTCCAGCACAAATTGTTCTCAGGGCGAAACTTTGTCAGATGCTGAAAAGAATCTGTGCTTTTGCCAGACACATTTTGTTCAATTTTTGCACGAATTGTATTCGGAACAAAAACAGCCCGTCTTTTCCAAGAAAAGACAGGCTGCTGAAAATTAAACGAAAAGTCAGACTTTTTTGATATCCAGACGGTTCCAGATCAGGATGGTGGCAGCCTGCAGTGCCACAGCCAGCAGAACGATCAGCGGGCTGTGGGTGAAGCCGACCAGAATGTAGCACATGAAGGCGATGACGCCGTTTACCACAGCATAGGGCAGCTGAGTCTTCACATGCTCCACGAGGTCACACTCGGCACCGGTGGAAGAGAGGATCGTGGTGTCCGAGATGGGGGAGCAGTGGTCACCGAACAGACCGCCGGAGAGCACGGCACCTGCGGCAATAGCGTACGGAATGCTGAATGCATGTGCCATGGGGATCGCCAGCGGCATCATGATGGCGAAGGTGCCCCAGGAACTGCCGGTGGCGAAGGACACAAATGCGCCGAACAGGAAGATGAAGGCAGGCACCAGCACCGGCGAGAACTGCATCTGCTGCATGGCGTCCACAATGAAGCCGGCGGTGCCAAGGCCGCTGATCATGCTGCCCAGCGACCAGGCCAAAACCAGCGTGACGGCCACATCGGTCATGCTCTTCATGCCGTCCACATAGATTTTGAAGGTGTCCTTGAAGCTCATGACCTTGAAGATGCGGATAAGAGCCATCAGCACCAGTGCACCGAACAGATAGCCCATGGTCAGCGCCACGCGGAAGTCGTTGCCGCCCACCTTCTTAAAGGGGAAGCCCTGCGGTGCCAGTGTGATGAACAGCGTGGCAAAGGTGACCACGATGGGCAGAATGACCATGATAGGCTTTGCATTTTTCAGGGAATAACCTTCGGCTTTACCCTCATCTTCAGGCAGGGCTTCGTCGAAGGAGTAGTCTTGGGCAGCGGCTTCCTGCTCGGCTTTGTTCATTAGGGAAAAATCCTTTTTGGTAAAGGCCACCAGCGGGATCATGATGATGGCCAGAATGGCATACAGCTGGAAGGGGATAGCATGCACAAAGGTGGAGTAGTCGGACTCCATGACGCCGAGGTTGTCGAACTCGGCCTGGATCAGGCCCATGATGTACACGCCCCAGCCGATGAACGGAATGAGGATGGCCACCGGGGAAGAGGTGGAGTCCAAAATCCACGCCAGCTTCTGGCGGGAAATTTTCAGCTTGTCGAACAGCGGGCGGAACACCGGGCCCACCAGAAGCGGGGTGCCCAGATCCGAGAAGAAAATCAGGATGCCGCCCAGCCATGCGCACAGCTGCGCCTTGAGCTTGGTGTTCACGATGCGGTAAACGCTCTTGCCAAAGGCCTGCGCGCCGCCGGACTTCTCCACCAGCTTGATGAAGCCGCCGATGAAGACGATGAGCACCAGCACGCCCGCGTTGTAGGAGTCGGTGAGCTGGATGAAAAAGTAATCGCCGATCATGGAATGCACCGCTGCGAACGGATTGCCGCCGCAGAAGATCATCGCGCCCACAAATCCGCCGCAGAACAGCGAGAGGATGACGTTTTTACTCCAGATGGCGAGAATGACTGCCACAATGGGCGGCAGCAGACTCAGAATGCCATAGTTCATAATGTTCCTTCTTTCTTGGTAGTTCACACTTTGTTAAGAGAATGACTTTCACTATCATACTCGAAAAGCACCGCGCCGTCAATGCATCTTTATACATCTGTCAGCGAAAATTTTGCATGAAATGTAAATATGCAATTTAATAGTGAATAACGTTGGCCAAACTGCCTTGCATTGTTCCGCAGACTGTGTTAAAGTGGGAAAGAAATAACCACAAAGGAGAAACGTTTCATGAAAATCGCAGTTAATTACGAGAACGGCCAGATCTTCCAGCACTTCGGCCAGACCAAGACCTTCAAGATCTATACCGTTGAAAATAACGCCGTCACCGCTGCCGAGCTTGTCCCCGGTGCACCGGAGGGTCACCACGCTCTGGGCCGTCAGCTCATCGCGCTCAAACCCGAGGTGGTCATCTGCGGCGGTCTGGGTATCCCCATGCTGGAGATGCTGCAGGGCGCAGGCATCAAGGTGTGCGGCAATGTCACCGGCAGTGCCGACGAAGCCGTGCAGGCCTACCTGAACGGCACCCTGGTGTACAGCACCAACGCCCACGCCTGCGGCTGCGGACACCACTGAGTTTTCTATGTATAATAAGAACGCCCGGACTGTGTGGATGCAGCCCGGGCGTTCTGTTTTACATCATTTTGTTTTACGCTTCATCCAGCAGCTCGTCAGGGTCTTCGATGGCTTCTTCAATAATCTCGTCAGTGGAGTCATCGGTCACTTCGTCCGGCCAGAAGAAGTCGTGGATGGTGTCACGAATCAGGATCAGATTGTCGTCCAGATCGGCATCCTCGCTGATAAGCCCCTGCACCATTTCCGGCTTGTCGGTGATCACATCGTCTACGCCAAGGCTCAGCATATTGCTGGCATCCTCTTCACGGTTGACCGTCCAGGCGGAGATGGTCTTGTCGCGCTTATGGATCTGCTGCACCATGCCGGAGGTGATAAAGGTGGCTTCCACGCTGAAAAAATCAGCGGCGGGCAGGTCGTAATAACTGCCGACGCCCAGCGCCAGAATGTAGCCGGTCTCAATGGCAGGGTCTAACTCTTTCACCTTGCAAAGGGTCTCATAGCTCTGGGAGGTGATCACGCAGTCGCTTTCAAAGCCCTTTTCGTGAATGATGCGCACGGTCTCAGCTTCCAGTTCCGGGGTGGCGGCGTTGGGCTTGATCTCAATATTCAGCTGAATTTTGCCTTTGCACAGGTCGAGCACTTCTTCCAGCGTCGGGATTTTTGTCCCGGCGTATTTTGCGCCGAACCATCGGCCGGCATCCAGCTTGCGCACTTCATCATAGGTCAGATCGTAAATGTTGGCATTGCGGCCGGTGCAGCGGCGCAGGCTGGTGTCGTGAGTCACCATCACGACACCGTCTTTCGTCATCTGCACATCCAGTTCAGCGCGGTCACTGCCATGGTCAATGGCCAGCTGAAAGGCGGGCAGGGTGTTCTCCGGTGCAGCGGAGGAATAGCCGCGGTGTGAGGTGATGATCGGCGCGGTGCCGCCCAGCATGGTGCGCAGCTCATCACCTTTTGGCAGAGCGATATACACCAGCGAGAGCCCCAGCGTCAGCAGGGTCGCACCAGCGATGGATGCACCGACGATCAGCCTGCCGCTGGAACGGTAACACCCGCCTGCAGCCGGAGATTCCAGCTCAAGGGGAAAATCTCCCCGCAGGTGATAAAACAGCAGGGCCAGAATGGAACACTGTGCAGCTGTGATGCTGCAGTCAATGAGGAACTCAAAAAAGGGCAGCTCCACAAGCAATGCAGCACGGGACAAGGCAAACATTGCCTGCGTGCTCTGCATTCCGACACCGATGATGATGCCATAAAGCGGAAGGATAACCGCTGCTGCAAGAAGAACGGAACGGAGGACAGCGGAGAGGTTCCAGCGTGCCAGAACCAGAAACACACGAAGGGTACGCTTCCGGACATAACTGACGCTTTCCTTGACCGACTGCCGAAGGCTTTTGCGCTCGAGACAAAACAAAGGCAGAACCAGCGCCCAGGTGAGGCACACAAGAAAGATCAGGACACAGGCTGCAAGATAGAGCGCGTAATATCTGGAATTGGCGCGGATCACGCCCATGATATATTCCGGAACAGCCAGCTGGGTGACATAGTCCGAGGTCAGGAAAAAGTTTGTGAATGGGATCAGAATGGCGCTGTAGACCAGGATCAGCCAGTTCTGCGGCAGAAACGCGTGGCGGATGTCCACCAGCGAAGAGCGCAGCAGGGGAAGAAATCTGATTTTCTCGCCCCGGCGGGCCAGATCCAGCCCGTGCAGCAGAACGGAGAATTCATACAGTGTCCAGAATGCGGTCAGGACTGCAATCAGAGCGATGCATCCGATGATGGCAGGGGATGCGAAAATGTCGGAAGCGTTATTGTTGCTCAGATAGTGCATGGGAGCAAACCGAAGCGTTAAAGACCAGAGCTGCTGCATCAGGGGAACAAAAAGATGGCTGGAAGCCAGCTTATATAATATGATGGATGCGATCAGCGGAATCTCCGCACGGCGCAGCAATGCGCGGGCCGAGTTCCGGAAAGAGTGGTAGGCCTGGTTTGCCTGGTGAAGCGATGTGAAAGGATTTTTCAATTTTTCTGACCTCTTTTGGATCCGAAGTGCAGCAGAAAGGGGGCTGCATGGATTATTTTTACATCAATTCTATATTTATAATACAGTGTAGCATAAACAAAACGAAAATGAAATGCACGCAGCAGGTGCACAATCACCAAAAAAGAAAGAAATTTTTTGTCAGCAGTCCGCGGCGAAAGATCTCGTCAGTGCTGTGCAAAAAGCGGGAAAACGAAGAATCGTTAAAAATTTGGGGAACTGCATGCGACAGATGTTGATTCATATGGACTTTTATAGAATCTCTTGCATTTTTATGGAAAATTCAGTATAATAAAACCAATTTTGAAAGCTCACACAGACAACCAGGAGGTCTTATCATGGCTTCAAAGATCAATAAGGGAGAAATCCTCGCCAAGTTTTTTGATGACGGGGAATACACTGCGCTGTTTGCTGACGGTGCAGTGAGTGCTGCCTGCGGCTATGCGGCAGGTCAGCAGGCTTATGCTGTTTATCAGAACGGCGAAGCTGTTACCGTGAAGGATGTTGAGAAGAACATCAAGGTTCTGGAAATGGCCGCACAGACCGGCTGCCCGGTGGTCACGTTCTACAACTCCGTTGGCGCAAAGCTGGCTGAGGGCTTGGATGTTCTGACCGCTTCTGCCAAGCTGAACGCACAGATCGCAAAGGTCTCCGGCGTGGTTCCGCAGGTGGCTGTGGTTCTGGGCGTCTGCGGCGGCACCAGCGCACTGAGCGCTGCCAATGCGGATGTCTGCATCATGGCTGAAGGCGCAGAGCTGTTCTTCACTGCTCCGTTCACCTCTGCCGCCAAGGGCGACAAGGTTGCAGATGCCGGTTCTGCTGCAGCTGCTGCCAAGGCTGGCGTTGCTGCCATTGTGGCCGCAAATGCTGAGGAGGCCGCCGAGAAGGCCGCTCACATTGTGGGCCTGCTGCCGGCCAACAACCTCACCGGCCCTGCAATCTTTGAGTTTGAGCAGCCCACTGCTGCTCTGGCTGCTGGCGCAGAGCCTGCTAAGGCTGCTGCGGCTGTGATCGACAAGGACAGCGCTGTGGAGCTGTATGCAGGCTTCGGCAAGTCCGTTTACACTGCTTTTGCTACCGTCGGCGGCAACGCTGTGGGTGTTGTGGCCACCGGCAAGACCCTGTGCCACAACTGTGTGGCCAAGGCTTCCCGTTTTGTGCGCCTGTGCGATGCATTCAACGTTCCGGTGATCACCATCGTGGACACCGAGGGCTTTGTCCCCAGCGCAAGCGATGACATTGCAGGCGGCATCCGTGAGGCTGCCCGTCTGGCTGCCACCTACGCTGATGCAACCACCGCCAAGGTCACTGTTCTGGCAGGCAAGGCTGTGGGCCCTGTCTACACTGCTCTGGCCGCTGCAGATCTGCGCATCGCTGTGGAAGGCTGTGTCGTCAGCGCACTGGAGCCCAGCGCAGCTGTCAGCGTTCTGTACAAAAGCGAGATCGACGCTTCTGACAACATCATCTCCGCCACCAACGCCAAGGCTGCTGCCTACACCGCTGAGGTGTGCTCTGCTGCCAATGCAGTTGCATCCGGTGCTGCTGACATGACCTGCGACGCTGCAAATGTCCGCGCAAGCGTTGTGGCTGCTCTGGAGCTGCTGAGCACCAAGCGTGCTGCCCGCCTGCCCAAGAAGCACGGCAACATGGCTCTGTAATCGTCTGTATTTACATTTATAGGATACGATTTTGATTTGGAGGATTCTTCCATGAAGTACTACAATATTACCGTCAATGGCGTTGCTTACAGCGTCTCCGTGGAGGAGACCGCAGCAGGCGCAGCTCCCGTTGCTGCTGCCGCTCCTGCAGCACCCGCTGCTCCCAAGGCTGCTCCGGCTCCCGCTGCTGCTCCTAAGGCTGCCGGTGCTGCTGGCACTGTCGCCGTCAAGGCTCCCATGCCCGGCAACATTCTGGACGTCAAGGTCAGCGCTGGTGCATCCGTGAAGGCTGGCGACGTGCTGGTCATTCTGGAAGCCATGAAGATGGAGAACGAGATCGTGGCTCCTCAGGACGGCACAGTGGCATCCATCAACGTGAACAAGGGCGATACCGTCAACTCCGGTGACGTTCTGGTTTCCATGAACTAAGGGAGAGGTGACAACCATGGCCAAAAAGCCGATCAAAGTTACCGAGGTCGTCCTGCGCGATGCCCATCAGTCTCTGCTGGCCACCCGTATGACGATGGATGAGATGCGTCCCATCCTGCCTGAAATGGATAAGATCAACTACTTCTCTGTGGAATGCTGGGGCGGCGCCACCTTCGACAGCTGCATCCGCTTCCTGGATGAAGACCCCTGGGAGCGCCTGCGCATTCTGCGCAAGGAGCTGCCTCACCAGAAGCTGCAGATGCTGTTCCGCGGCCAGAACATGCTGGGCTATCGTCCCTATGCTGATGACGCCGTTGAGTACTTTGTGCAGAAGTCTGTTGCCAACGGCATTGATGTCATCCGCATTTTCGACGCTCTGAACGATCCCCGCAACCTGCAGACTGCCATCAAGGCAGCCAACAAGGAAGGCGCACATGTGCAGGGCTGCATCAGCTACACCCTGAGCCCCGTGCACAACAACGAGTATTTTGCAAACTACGCCAAGACTCTGGAAGAGATGGGCGCAAACTCCATCTGCATCAAGGATATGGCTGGTCTGCTGACTCCCTACACCTGCTATGATCTGGTCAAGAAGCTGAAGGAGACCGTTAAGATCCCCGTCGATATCCACAGCCATTACACTGCAGGTCTGGCTTCCATGTCCATCCTGAAGGGCATTGAGGCAGGTGCCGACATCATCGACACTGCCATGAGCCCCCTGAGCCTGGGCACCAGCCACATGCCCACTGAGAGTCTGGTCGCTGCCCTGCAGGGCACTGACTACGACACCGGTCTGGATCTGAAGCAGCTGAATGTCGTCCGCGCATACTTTGCAAAGCTGCGCGAGAAGTACATTGCCAACGGCCAGATCAGCCCCAAGTCTCTGGGCGTCGATGCCAACACCCTGCTGTATCAGGTGCCGGGCGGCATGTTCTCCAACATGCTCAAGCAGCTGAAGGATGCCGGCAAGGAGGACAAGCTGGACGAAGTGCTGGCTGAGATCCCCCGCGTTCGTGAGGATGCAGGCTATCCTCCGCTGGTCACCCCCACCAGCCAGATCGTCGGCACTCAGGCTGTGTTCAACGTCATCATGGGCGAGCGCTACAAGATGGTCACCAAGGAGTTCAAGGGCCTGGTTCACGGCGACTACGGCAAGACTCCCGCCCCCATCAAACCCGAGTTCACCAAGAAGATTCTGGGCGACGAGCAGCCCATCACCTGCCGCTTTGCCGACACGCTGGCTCCTGAGATGGACAAGCTGAAGGCTGAAGCTGCCAAGTGGGCAACGCAGGAAGAGGACGTGCTGACCTACGCAATGTTCCCGCAGGTTGCACCCAAGTTCTTCGAGAAGCGCAACGCAAAGCTGCAGGGCGTCGATGGCGACCACGCAGATTATACCAATAAGTCT
>CAVEID010000023.1:0-25477 GCA_963615785.1 Oxalobacter sp.
AGACCGTTCAGATTGCTTGATTCTTATTTTTGTCTAACTTTTGGGGTTCACTTCAAGATCACATCGTCCCTTTTTTGTTATTCTCCTCTTGCCAGCTGCTGGATCTTTTTCTTATCCAGCACCTGCACGCCGCCGCGGAACAGCCGCACCCAGCCCTCCTGCGCGAAATATTTGAGCATCCGGCTCACCACTTCGCGGGCGGAGCCCATGTACTTTGCAATCTGGTCGTGGGTCATGCGCACCTCGTCGCCGCCGGTTTTCGCCAGCTCGTCGGTGAGAAAAATCGCAAGCCTGCGGTCGGCACTCATGAAAAGCACCTGCTGCATTGTCCACATGCTGTCGGAGAATCGCTCTGCGGTCAGCTGGTAGGCGTAGCAGCGCACATACACGTTCTGCTGCATCAGCTTGCAGAAGATGCCTGCGCTGATGCAGTAGGCCTCGGTATCCTCTTCGGCGTCGATGTAGAGGTCGATATTCACCGAGTCCATCACGCAGGATGCCGACAGGATGCACACCTCGCCGCCGAACAGACGGTAAAGGGTCACGTCCCGGCCATCCTCCGAGAGCAGATAGGCCCGCAGCTGGCCGCTGCGCAGAAGCAGGATGCCCACACAGCTTTCCAGCGGGCTGTGCACCCGGGCACCTTTTTCGTATTTCACGGGCCGGGTGTAGCGGCAGAGTATGTCCTGCTCGTCCGGTGTCAGATTGTCCCAGAACGGAAAGCCGCAGGCCAGGCAATCCCGGTGGCCGTTCATTTTTTCTTCCATATGTTTATCCTTTCCGCAGGGCTTTGACCGCTTCGGTGGCGGCCTGCGCGCCTTCATACACCGCTTTTGCCACCTGCAAAAGCCCGCCGGTGCAGTCGCCTGCTGCGTACAGGCCGGGCACGGTGGTCTGCATGGCGGCGTCCACTACGACGCGGTTTCCGTCCACCTCTGCGCCGATCTTCCGGGCCAGTGCAGTGCTGCCCGCCACGCCCAGCGCCACGAACACACCGCTCACAGCAAGCTGCTCGCCGCCGGACAGCTGCACCCCGGTGACAGCCTTTTCACCGAGGATGGCGTCCACCTTCTGCGGGCAGACCTTCACCTCCGGCGGGAACTGCGCCGCCAGCGGGGAGCCGTTGGTCAGCAGAGCAACGCTCTTTGCCACCGGCAGAAGCGCCTGCACTTCGTGCAGGGCGTATTCGCCGCTGCCAAGCACCGCCACATCCTTTCCCCGGTAGAAAAAAGCGTCGCAGGCGGCACAATAACTCACGCCGTGGCCCTCCAGCCCGGCAAGGCCCGGCACCCGGGGCGCTGCCCGGGATGCGCCTGTGGCAAGGATCACGGCGTCCGCCGGGTAATCTTCGCCCAGTGTTTCTACGGTGAGTTTATCGGTATAGGTCAGGCCCACGGCTTCGGCGGTGACGAACTTCGCCCCAAGCCGTTTGGCATTTTCAATGCTGCGGCGTTCCAGCTCCGCGCCGGAGACCGGTTCGGCGAAACCATAGTAGTTTTCGATCCTTTCGGCGCGGTCAAGGGCACCAGGGCCTTTGGTGAGCACGGTGGTGTCCGCACCGGCGCGGACGGCGTACAGCGCGGCGGAAACGCCCGCCGGGCCGGAACCGATGATAACGATATTGGGCATATTCTTCTCCTTTACAGGTTTGACGATTTAGAATTGTCTCCGCTTCGCTCTGACAATATCAGAGGAAAAATTATTTTTATATTTTGCAATTACCAAAAGCCTGCGGGCTTTTGGTAATTGCTTTTTCACGGGAAAGGTCGTAACGGTAAATGGCATCTTGTCAAACTCCCCCAGTCTGCTTCGCAGACAGTGACGGGTTGCGGCACCCAGCATCTGCTTCGGCCCTTGAGCGGGCCTTGCATCTTGCTGGCCGCGGCCCCAACAGCAATTCCCTGTTTCTGCCGCAGGCAGCGGTCATTGCTGTTGCCCTCTGGGATGGGGCCTCTGGCGAAACGACAAACTTTTCGTTTTTGCCAAAGGCTCCCTCCATGAGGGAGCTGGCAAAGCCGAAGGCTTTGACTGAAGGAGTTCGTCTCCTTTAGTATACACCAAAACGCCCCAAAATTCTGTGACCGGGTCGCAAAAAGATATTTCTGCTTTTTGGATACTTTTCAAGCGAAAAAGAGTGTGTTATACTGAATCAGTTATCTGATTTTCTGCCACGGAGGGCTTTATCTTTATGACCAAACAACGCATTCTTTTCATCACCACGGGCGGCACCATCGCCAGTGTGCGCACCCAGCAGGGCCTGAAGCCGGTGCTGACCAGCGAAGAACTGCTGGCCCACCTGCCGGAGCTCAACGACCTGTGCATCCCCGAAACGCTGGCCCTGTGCAGCATCGACAGCACCGATCTGGGTCAGGAGCACTGGCTCATGATGGCCAAGGCTGTTCAGGAAAACTATGCCCTGTACGACGGCTTCATCATCTGCCACGGCACCGACACGCTGGCCTATTCGGCGGCAGCGCTGTCCTATCTCATCCAGAACGCCGACAAGCCCATTATCCTCACCGGCGCACAGCAGCCCATCTCCAACGAGATCACCGACGCAAAGAAGAACCTGCGCGACAGCGTGATCTGCGCGCTGGATCAGGGCAGCCGCGGCGTCATGGTGGTGTTCGGCGGCCATGTGATCGCCGGCACCCGCGCCAAGAAAAACAAGACCATCAGCTACGACGCCTTTGCATCGGTCAACTTCCCGGAGCTGGCCCTCGTGCAGGGAGACCGTCTGGTGCGGTATATCCCCTCCCCCTGGCCCACCGGCCCGGTGGAGTTCAGCCGCGTGCTGGACCCGAAGGTGTTCCTGCTCAAGCTGACCCCCGGCATGAGCCCGGAACTCATCCCCGAGATCTTCCGCCTGTACGACTGCGTCATCGTGGAGAGCTTTGGCGTGGGCGGCATCCCCCAGCGGCTCATGGACGCTTTTGCCGAGGGCCTGGGCGACTACGACCAGACCCACAAGGTGCTCATCATGACCACTCAGGTCACCTATGAAGGCAGCGACGTGGGCGTCTATGAGGTGGGCAAGCGTGTGAAGAACCGCTTCCGCTTCCTCGAGGCCCACGACATGACCATCGAGGCCGTCGTCACCAAGAGCATGTGGCTGCTGGCCCAGAACTGCGAAAGCTTTGACCAGCTGCAGCAGCGATTCTACCGCCAGGTGAACTTCGACACCTTCTATCATTGAGAGAACGGCATTGACAGAGCGGTTTGTTTGTGCTAACATGATGCCATGAAAGAAACACAGACAAAAAAGAAACAGACCGAAGCGCGCCTGCTGCACGCCGCGAAGCAGGAGTTTTTGCAAAATGGCTATGCCAAGGCGAATCTCCGCGCCATCTGCAAGGCAGCGGGGGTGACCACCGGCGCGTTTTATTTTTCGTTTCCAAGCAAGGAAGCGCTGCTTTCCGCCATTCTGGACCCGCTGATCGCGGAGTATCAGGCCCTGACCCGGGCGCTTGCTCTCCGGGAGGAACAGGCTCCCGACACGGCGGACGAAAATGAGATCGCTATCATGCAGTTTTATGCAGCCCACCGGGAAGAAGCCATCATCCTGCTGGAAAGATCTGACGGGAGCCGCTATGCAAACTTCCGCGACACGCTGGAAGCGCAGATGCGGGAAGCGTTCCGCAGCTATTATGCTCGATATCTGGGCTGCGACCCGGACCCGGAACTGATCCGCATCCTTGCGGCCATGCGGCTGCAGGGTTATCTGGAAATTCTAAAAGGGGATTATTCCATGGAAAAGCGCATGGAACTTGCGCGGGCGGTCGGCGTCCACGCGGATGCCGGGACCCGGCAGCTGATCGAATATCTTGCAGCAAAAAATGCTCACCGTTAAAACGGTGGGCATTTTTTAATATCAAAACATAACAAACCAAACGTTTGTTATAAAATTTCAGGGAGGTATCTTTATGAACACACAAACCAACTACGGCAACTGGGTCCCCGAAAAGATGTTCCCGCCCCTCTTCGGCGGCGGTGCCGTGCTGCTGGCGGCGGGACTAGGCTGCGGGCTGAGCCTGCACAAGAATGTTCCGGCGGTGGTGCTGGCGGTTCTGGGCATCATCCTGCTGGCCTACGGCTTCTACATGTACCGCTGCCATGAGGAGTTCGCCTTTGGCAAGGGCAACATGATGGCGAAAGTCCACGAGCACCTTGTGCAGCATCTGGACTGGGACGGCAAGGGCAGGCTGCTGGACATCGGCTGCGGTGCGGGAGCCCTGACCATCCGCTGCGCCAAGACCTTCCCGGAAGCACAGCTCACCGGCATGGACTACTGGGGTGCCGAGTGGAACTACGCCAAAGAGCAGTGCGAACACAACGCCAAGGCCGAGGGCGTGGCCGGCCGCATCCATTTTGAAAAGGGCGACGCGGCTCATCTGGCCTATCCGGATGAGAGCTTTGACGCAGTTGTTTCCAACTTTGTGTTTCACGAAGTGCGCACTGCGAAGGACAAGCGGGATGTTGTGCGCGAAGCGCTGCGTGTGGTGAAAAAGGGCGGTGCATTCTCCTTCCAGGACATGTTTTCCCAGAAGAGCCTTTACGGCGACATGGACGAATTCGTGAAGCTGCTGCAGGCTGAAGGCATTTCCGAGATCCACTTCATCGGCGATCTGGAGCAGAAGCTGGACTTCGTGCCCGGCTATGTCCGCGCCCCGTGGATGATCTCCGGAATGGGGATCATTTACGGGCGTAAATAAGCGTTAAATACTAAAAACTCCCTCAGTCACGGCTTACACCGTGCCAGCTCCCTCGGGGAGGGAGCCTCTGGCGAGAAGGAAAAGCTTCCAATTTTGCCAAAGGCCCCATCTCCGAGGGCAACAGCAATGACCGCTGCCTGCGGCAGAAACAGGGAATTGCTGTTGGGGCCGCGGCCAGCAAGATGCAAGGCCCGCTCAAGGGCCGAAGCAGATGCTGGGAGCCGCAACCCGTCACTGTCTGCGAAGCAGACTGGGGGAGTTCTTTCCTTTTTTAAAACACCAGCTGCACCAGCAGCACATAGCAGAGCGTCCCGCCTGCCACACTGAGCAGGGTCTCATGCTTCCACTTGTGCAGGCCGATGGTCACCAGCAGGGCAATGGCTTCCGGGATGCCGTGGCTTCCGGCCAGCGGGGTGACGCCTTTCAGGCAGTAGACGATCAGCATCCCGAAGATAGCGGCGGGCAGCACGCGGCCCAGATAGCGCACCACTTCCGGCGGCTGCTGGTCTTTGGAGGAGAACACCACGAAGGGCAGAAAACGGGTGATCATGGTGGCGGCGGTGCACACCGCAATGGTCAGGCCCATCTGAACAGCGGTCATGCGCCCACCTCCTCGTTTTTCTTGTCGGCATTTCCGGATTCGGGGCCCTCAGCCTTTTCAATGGGCCTGCGCAGGGCAAGCAGAAGCACCAGAATGCAGGCCATGGAGGGCAGCAGGAAGCTGCCGGAGCCAAAGACCGCAAGGCACACCAGCGGGGCGGCAAGACCGATGAGAGCGCTGTAGTGCTGCTTGTCCTTTTCCCACTGATTGAGGAAGATGACTGTGAACATGGCGGTCATGACGAAGTCCACGCCTTCGGTGCTGAAAGGCAGGACGGAGCCCACCACAGCGCCCAGGCCCGCGCTGAACACCCAGTAACACTGATCCAGCAGGGTGATGAAGAACATGAACCAGCCCTTATCCACACCCGCGGGCGGCTCGGCGGAGCAGGTGATGGAAAAAGTCTCATCGCTCATGGCGAAGATCATGTAGAAGCTGCGCAGGCCGTAGCCCTTGTAGCGCTCCAGCATGGCAAGGCCGTAGAACAGGTGGCGGGCCTGGATCATCAGGGCCATCAGAAAAGCCGACAGCGGCGAGAATGCGCTGAGCAGCAGGCTGGCCAGCACAAATTCCAGCGAGCCGCCGTAGACCACGGTGCCCATGAGCATGGGCATCCACACCGGCAGGCCCAGCGACTGCACATAGATGCCGTAGCCCATGCCCAGCACGAAATAACCCGCCAGCACCGGAATGGTCTGCGGCGCGGCGGCACGCAGTGCCCGGAGAACGGGGCTCTGCTGTTTTGTCAGATTCAGTTCTTTTGCATGTTCCATTGGAGATTCCCTCAAGATATCAGACAGGTGATTTGGATAAACCTACATTTTCGATATGAATAGTGACCTTATTATAACAGGTTTCTCCGCTTTTGCAAGCATTTTGCCGCCTTGTGTTCGTCAGAACGACAGATATTTTGCTGCTGATTTGTGCAACTTTCAACGGAACCAAAGTTTCCGACGCTTGTTGCTTTATTATTTTAACGCGGTAAAGAAATTTATCCGCCTTTTCGGCCAGAAAACTGCCCAAAAAGCTGCCCGGGCTTTAGTCGTACTCATTTGACAGAACCGTGCTTTTCCGGTATTCTGTCCGTATCGCAAAGACGGCGGGCACGAAATACCCGCCTTTTTTCGTATGTGCTGTATCTGAGGGAGGAACACTTTATGGCAAGTATGAAGGATATTATCCAGAGCCCGCTTCTGCTGGCGCTGGTCATTGGGGGTCTGGTGTACATTGCGGGGTTTTCGCTGGTATACCTGAAAAAGGCCTATGACCACTGTCTGGAACTGGGCATCACCCGGAAAGAACTGAGCAATGTCATCAAGTCCAGTCTGGTGTTTTCCATTGTGCCCAGCCTGTCCATCGTGGTGGGCCTGTTCGTGCTCATTGCGGTGCTGGGCAGCGTGTGGGCATGGTGGCGGCTGTCGGTCATCGGCTCGCTGTCCTATGAGACCATGATCTCCAGCTCCATTGCGCAGGTGCTGGGCTATGCATCCTCGGCGGAAATGCTGGAAAGCGCCACCGGACGGCAGTTCGGCGTGGTGATGATCCTGATGAGCGTGGGCATGCTGAGCGGCTTCCTCATTCTGCTGCCCTTCGGCAAAAAGCTGTGCAAGAGCGTGGACCGCTCGGCCGCGGACAACGGCGGCAGCACCTGGAAAAACGTGCTGTCCGGTGTGTTCATGCTGGTGATGTTCTCGGTGTACATCCCCATCCTGCTGTTCACGGACAATGTGCAGGCCGCGGTGATGATCACCGGCCTTGTTATCGCCATCGGCGTGGGTGTGCTGGCAAAGCGCCCGGGCCTTGCGTGGCTGAACAATTTCGTCATGGCGTTTTCCATGCTGGGCGGTCTGATCTCGTCGCTGGCATGGGTGCGCATTTTCGGGTAAGGAGGGTGCAGACATGAGCAAGGCAAAAACTGAGACCAAGATGGATTCCTTCCAGAGCTGGGCCCACCGCTGGGGCCGTGTGGGCACCCTGATCGCCCTGATCTACATGATCGCCCTGCCCTTCATCGTGCTGGGCGTCTACGACTGCATTCCGTCTCTGGGCGAAGTGTTCAACGTGAGCACCTTCTCCATCCTGCTGATCTACATCCCGGTGGGCTTTTCGGAAGCGCTGAGCTACACCCCCATTCTGGGCTGCTCGTCCTATCTGGCTTTCATCACCGGCAACATCATGAACCTGAAGCTGCCGGTTGCGGCCAACGCCATGAACCTGACAAAGAAGCAGCCCAACACCCCGGAAGGCGAAGCCATTGCATCGGTGGCTGTGGCGGTGTCGTCCCTCATGACCATCGTCATCCTGACGCTGGCAGCGGTGTGCGCTTCCTTCATCAGCCCGGTGTTTGAGCTGCCCGCCGTCAAAACGGCTTCCGGCTACCTGCTTCCGGCCCTGTTCGGCTCCATGGCGCTGGGCCTGTTTGCCAGCTCTTCCAGCGGCAGCAAGGTGGTCAAGGGCGGCATCAAGGGCGTTCTGCCGGTGCTGATCATCATGACCGTGCTGTCCCTCGCTGCACGCCTTGCAGGCTATGGCACCGTGCTGGGCGGCCTTGTGGGCATCTTCATCATCGTGATGCTGCCCATCGGCATCCTGACTTCCTACATCCTGTGGAAGAAGGGAAAAATTCAGGTCGTGGACAAAGAGCAGAAGTAAAGATCCGGGCAAACACAAAGCCGCAGCGGTTTCATGCCGCTGCGGCTTTTCTACGTCTGCAAGCATTTGCAGTATTGTTTCGATGAAAGCCCATCCAAAACTTTTCTCCTGGTTTTATATGTTCTGCTGAAATTATGAAACCGTCTTGCCCGATTTCCTTTCCCGGTGTAAACTTAAAGAAAATCTGGGAGGGTCATTATGAAAAAAGCTTTGTCTCTTATTCTTGCGGTTCTGTTAATGATTTCTGTTTCGGTATCTGCGCTTGCAACTTCTGCATTTGATACGTCGGTTCTTGACAGCGCCGAAGGCCTTACTACGACGTATGATGATATGACCGGCGTCACCAAATATTATTCCAAGCCTTTGATGGATGGAAAGAAAGCGATTTATCTCAACTTCTCCACGACGATCACTGTTATTCCGACGGTTGCAATCGGAAACTATCTCGATATGTATTTTATCGGTTTATACTATGTCGGTGCGGACTGGGCCAACATTGACCACATGATCGTAAAAATTGGAGACCGCCGCTATACGCTTTCCGGCTTTAAAAATTCACGCTCGACCCGAACCATTGGCTATGTTACGGAATGTCAGGAATACTTCTACTTCTTTGCGACAAACGAGACGATTCCGATGCTGCAAGACATCGCGGAGCATAAAGATGAGGAGATCAAGGTTCGTTTTGCCGGTTCACGAAAAAATGTTGATTTTGTTCTGACCGACGAAATAAAAGATGGCATTGTAAATCTTTATGACCTCTACTCAGCGGGTGGCGGGCTTCGCACGGAAAACATTGATAAGCTTTCAGAAACTGAGAAAATTACAGTTTCTGTCAGTGAGTAACTTTTCCCAAAGGGCAGGTTCTACGCAAAACACAAAGCCGCAGCGGTTTTATGCCGCTGCGGCTTTTCTGCATCATGCGTTATTCGAGATTTCCCGTCAGGGTCATCACGGCGGAAAGCACCGCCAGAGGGGCCGTCTCACACCGCAGGATGCGGGGGCCGAGGCCCACGGTCTTTGCCCCGGCTTTTGCGGCCATTTCGGCTTCCTCGGCGGCAAAGCCGCCCTCTGCGCCGGTGACGATGGCGATCTTCAGTCTCTGCCTGTCGGCAGGCGCTGCTGCGGCCAGCAGATCACGCAGGGGTGCACCGCCGCATTCATAGCAGAACAATACAAGATCGTACTGGTCAAAGGTGCGGCACACAGCCCCGAAGTTCGGCAGCGGCAGGGCCACGTCCGGCAGCACGCCCCGGCCGCACTGCTTGGCGGCTTCCAGCGCGATGCGGTTGTAGCGCTCGTTCTTCTGCTCTTCCTTCTTGGGGGCAGCCACGCAGTAGCGGCTGAAGAAAGGCACGATGTGGGCTGCGCCCAGCTCCACGCCATGCTTGATGATCTGTTCCAGTTTGTCCTGCTTGGGGTAGCCCGCCAGCAGGGTGACTTCCACGCTGGGCTCGGCGGCGCTGGGATAGCCCGGCTCCACGCTGAACTCCACGCAGTCGTCCCCGAAGCCGGTGACGGTGGCGGTATACTCCACGGCATTGCCGTCGCACAGGATGACGGTGTCGCCCATACGGGCGCGCATCACCCGGGCCAGATGGTGGGCGTCCGCTCCCCGCAGGGTGGCGATGCCGTCAGAAATTTCGGTGGTAAAATAACGGTGCGGCATAGTGGTTCTCCTTGAACATCCTCGCCCTCTCAGTCTCGCGTTGCTCGACAGCTCTCCCAAAGGGAGAGCCCTTGGCAAAACTGGTAACTTTGCCGTACTGCCAAAGCCTCTCACTTTGGGAGAGGTGGCATTGCGTTAGCAATGACGGAGAGGGCGAGCCAGCTAAAAGAAATAATAAAGGTGCCTATAATTACGCTTTTTTACAAATGATGCACTCCCAGCCGCGCTTCTCCTTCACTTCCACGACGGCAAGGCCTGCTTTTTCCAGCCCGGCGATCACTTCGTCCCTGCGGCTGTCGATGATGCCGCTGGCAATGAAGGCGGCGCCCTCGGCCATCAGGCCGGGCACAGCCGGAGCAAGAGACAGGATGGCGTTTGCCACGATGTTGGCGGTGATGATGTCGTATTTGCCGCTGGCTTTGTCGGACAGGTCGCCCACCAGAACGGTCAGCTTGTCCTGCACGCCGTTCAGTGCGGCATTCTCGCCTGCAGTGCGCACAGCCACAGGGTCGATGTCCACTCCCTCAGCCACAGCAGCGCCCAGCTTCAGGGCTGCAATGGCAAGGATGCCGCTGCCAGTGCCGATGTCCAGAACGCGCTCGCCGCCCTTCACCCGCTCGTCCAGTGCTTCCATGCACAGGCTGGTGGTCTCGTGGCCGCCGGTGCCGAAAGCAAGGCCGGGGTCAAGGATCAGCTTCACGCGGTCGGTGTCATACTCCTGCCAGGAGGGCACCACAGCCAGCCGCTTGCCGATCTCCATGGGGTGGTAATATTTGCGCCAGCCGTTCTGCCAGTCTTCCTGCTCCACGCCCTCAGTCTCCACGGTGTAGGCGATGCCGGCGGCTTCCATGCGGGCAGCGATGAGGGCCAGCGTCTCCACGGGGGAAGCGCCCGGTTCCAGATACATATGAATGATAACGGTATCGCGGGGCTTGTCCAGCAGCTCCTGCTCGATCAGGTCAACGTGTGCGATCTCGGCCACCTGCTGCTCGATGTCGCTGTAATCTTCGATATAGATGCCGCCTTCGGCGATCATGGTGGCAACGGCTTCGGCGTTGTCGGCGTCGGCCTTGGTCACGGTGAGGCGGATATCAGTCCATTCCATAAAAAGAAACCTCCTTCGGTTTTGCGTTTTCTGTCATTATAGTACCCGATTCTGCGGTGGGATGCAAGCATTTGCGGCGTTTTTGCGTTCTGATGCGGAGTGTGCTATACTTTATTTATCAGAAAACAGCGCGGCGCACCCTGCCGCCGGGAGGAGAACATCATGAGCAAAGCGTACAGCTGGCGGAAGCTGAATGAAAAAGAGCTGACCCGCGTTTATCTGGATGAGATGCGCCGGGACTTCCCGCCCACGGAGCTCAAACCCCTGAGCATGATCCTGAACAGCGAAGCTGACGGCACTGCCCACACCTGGGGCGTGTTTGACGGGGACACGCTGGCGGCCTACCTGCTCATGGTGCGCCCGGCGGGCAGCAGGGTGAGCCAGCTGGATTATTTTGCAGTGCTGCCTCAGTACCGGGCATCCGGTCTGGGGGCGAAGCTGCTGGCCGAACTGCCGCAGTATGAGAAAGGTGCGGAGGCCATCCTCATTGAGGCTGAGTGCCCGGACAAGGCCGAGGACGAAGCCATGGCCGTGCGGCGGCTGGGCTTTTATGCCCGGTGCGGTGCCCGGGACACCGGTTTCACCGAGCATCTCTTTGACGCGTGGTTCCGCATTCTGGTGCGGCCATGCCCGGAGGCAGGGCCTTTTGCAGACCGGCAGGCAGTGGATGCCCTTGTGGACTGCTACCGCCGCGCCATCAGCGAGACCGAATGGCAGAAGTATGTGCAGTTTTACTGCCCGGACGGCTCAAAATACTGCTGAAGCGGTTCCCTCTGTGCAAATTGTGTGCGCAGAGGGATTTTTTGCCGCAATTTTGTTGACAGAAGCTGGAAATGTGATACGCTAAGGATACGACAATAAGCTTTGAACAGGAGGGTGTTTCTATGGCAGAAAAAATGACCAGGCGCAGCTTTATGAAGTGTGCTGCGGCTGTTGCAGCTGCAGTCTCTCTGTCCGGTGCGCTGGCCGGATGCGGCGGCGGTGGCAATGAAACGAACCTGGGCGGCTTTTCCGCCTGGGCGGGCAAGTGGGACGCAAAGAGCTACAAGCCCGGCATCAGCGAGGCCGACGACAAGTGGTATGCGGATTTCAAGGTCGTGGTCGGGGCACGGAACCTGGACAGTGAAGAGATCCATCTGCCGGGCGAATTGATCATTCATCTGGAAATCGATGGTCAGCCCATTGAGCTGGAGAGCGGCGGCCTGCTGACCAGCAAGACGCTTGTGCTGAAGAAAAACGAGACAAAAACCGACTGGGTCAATTTCCGCATGGTGCATGGTCAGGAAGAACTGTATAGCGCCATGGAAGCCGGAAAGGCCAATATCCAGCTGACGCTGGGTTTGAAGACGACTGAAACCTACACAGCAAACTATGACACGATGACTTTTGAAAAGACTGCGGCAGAATAACGCAGCGGCAAAGGCTCAAAGCCCCGGGCATTCTCTCACGAGAGTGTACGGGGCTTTTTGTCACCCTGCCCAGCAGAAAAACCATATTTTCAGCACTTTTCCGGCCTGTGTAAAATCTGGATGCTGGTTTTTCACCCCGGCTTTACCAAAAGATGACACAGCGGAAAAACCATGTGCGAAAGATTTACCTCCATTTTGCGCGGCTGTGGTCGCAGCAGGCTAGGCACTGCGGTACAATAAAGCCGTTCCCAAGGAAAACACAAGAAAACACCTGCCGGGGAATGTGCCCGGCGATATATTGGAGGAAAAAGGGTTATGAAAAAGATCACGCGTCGTTCGTTTCTGGCTGTCTGCGGTGCTGCTGCCGCAGCCGCTGCTCTGACCGCATGCGGCGGTTCCGCATCTTCCACTGTGGCATCTTCTGCCGCAGAGTCCGCTGCTTCTTCCGCTGCTGAGAGCGTTGCTGCTGCAGGCACCCTGTCCGGCAATGTGGCCACCGGCGGTTCCACTTCCATGAAGAACGTCATCGCTGCTCTGACTGAGGGCTTTGCCGAAGTCGAGCCGGGCGTCACCATCAGCTATGACCCCACCGGTTCCGGCGCTGGCATCACCGGCGCAACCGACAAGACCCTGGACATCGGCCTGTCCTCCCGTGCCCTGAAGGACGACGAGAAGAACGATGTGGACGGCACCACCGTCGCTCTGGACGGCATCGCCATCATCGTGAACAAGGATAGCAAGGTGGCCGACCTGACCGTTGACCAGCTCAAGCAGATGTTCACCGGTGAGATCACCGACTGGGCAGATGTGGGCGGCGACGCAGGCGAGATCGTTCTGATCGGCCGCGAAGCTGGTTCCGGCACCCGTGATGGCTTCGAGAGCATTGTGGACGTGAAGGACAGCTGCAAGTATGCACAGGAGCTGACCGCTACCGGCGCTGTCATCAGCGCTGTGGAGGCCAACCCTCTGGCCATCGGCTACGCTTCCCTGTCCGCTGTGGGCGACACCGTGGCAATGGTCACTGTGGAAGGTGTGGAGTGCAGCGAGGACACCGTCAAGGACGGCACCTACAAGATCCAGCGTCCCTTCGTGTTCGTCACCAACAAGAGCGTGGCTCTGTCTGAGCAGGCACAGGCCTTCGTGGACTTCGCCACCAGCAAGGACGCCGCCGGCCTCATCCGCACCGCAGGCGCTGTGCCGGTGAACGAGTAAAAGGTTAGCGGGCTCGCCCTCTCCGTCAGTGCTAACGCGCTGCCACCTCTCCCAAAGGGAGAGGCAAGACCCTGACGGTTACGTTCTTGGCTCCCCCTCTGGGGGAGCTGGACGCGAAGCGGCCTGAGAGGGCGAGGACGCTTACAATTACATCAAAACCATTCCGCCGCGTCGGCCTGCCGTTTTTGCGGGTCGGCGCGGTTTTGCGAAAGGCTGAACTATGAGTAAAAGATCCTCTTATCTGCGCCGGGTGCGCCTGCCCCGCACGCCCGCCGAATGGCTGGAAGCTGTGATGAACTTCATCTTCTTCCTCTGCGGCATGCTGGCTGTGGGCTGTGTGGTGCTCATCTCGGTGTATATGGTCATCTCCGGCGTGCCGGCGATCCATAAGATCGGGCTGTTCAAATTCCTGTTCGGTTCTCAGTGGGCTTCTACGGCGGCAGACCCGAAATTCGGCATTCTGCCCTTCATCCTGTCCAGCATTTACGGCACGCTGGGCGCTACCCTCATCGGCGTGCCCATCGGCCTGCTGACGGCGGTGTTCCTTTCCAAGGCCGCAGACCCCCGGGTGCGCACCGTGGTGGTGACTGCCATCGAGCTGCTTTCCGGCATTCCCAGCGTGGTGTTCGGCCTGCTGGGTATGCAGGTGCTGGTGCCCGCCGTGGCCAAGACCTTCGGCAAAGCCTCTGGTGCCTGCCTGCTGTCCGCCATCGTGGTGCTGTCCATCATGATCCTGCCCAGCATCGTGTCCGTGTCGGTGACGGCGCTGAACGCTGTTCCGCCCGAGTATGAGCAGGGCAGTCTGGCACTGGGCGCTACCGACACCGAGACCTGGTTCAAGATCAGTATCCCGGCGGCGAAAAGCGGCATTGCAGCCGGCATCGTGCTGGGCATCGGCCGCGCCATCGGCGAAGCCATGGCTGTTATGATGGTGGCCGGCAACAGCCCCAACATGCCGGACAGTCTGTTCCGCAGCGTCACCTTCCTGACCACGGCCATCGCCAAGGAAATGAGCTACGCCAGCGGCCTGCAGCGTCAGGCACTGTTCAGCATCGCACTGGTGCTGTTCGTGTTCATCATGATCATCAACATCGTGCTGAACGTTGTGCTGAAGGGAGGCGGCCGCGATGAATAAAGGCTTTTCTTCCTCCCGCAGGGCGTGGAACCGCGTGATGAATGCGCTGGTCTGGGCCGCGGCCATTCTGGTTATCGTGCTGGTGGTCGGCATCATCGCCATGGTGCTGTGGCGCGGCATCCCCCACATCAGCTGGAAATTCCTCACCACCACCGCCAGCGTGCTGAAAGGCACCGACGGCATTCTGCCTGCGATCCTCAACACGTTGTATGTCATTCTGCTTACATTACTGATCGTATTGCCTTTGGGTGTGGGCGCGGCGGTCTACCTGACCGAATACGCATCCAACCGCAGGCTGATCGAGGTCATTGAGTTCACCAACGAGACTCTGGCAGGCATCCCCAGCATCATCTACGGTCTGGTAGGTATGCTGGTGTTCAGCCAGGCGCTGGGCTTCCAGACCTGCCTGCTGTCCGGCAGCCTGACGCTGGTGGTCATGAACCTGCCCACCATCATCCGCACCACGCAGGAATCCCTGAAAACGGTGCCCCAGGGCTACCGTGAAGGTGCCATGGGCCTGGGCGCGGGCAAGTGGCACATCATCCGCACCATCGTGCTGCCCTGCAGCATTGATGGCATCGTCACCGGCTGCATCCTGGCCGTGGGCCGCATCGTGGGCGAAAGCGCTGCCCTGCTGTTCACCGCCGGTGCCGCGGAGGTCATTGCCAAGGGTGTGGTCAAAGCTTACACCTCCAACGGCGCGACCCTTTCGGTGCTGCTGTATCTGCGCGCCTTTGAGGATGGCGACTTTGCTTCTGCATGGGCCATCGGTGCGGTGCTGCTGGTGCTGGTGCTGGTCATCAACCTTGCGGCACGGCTGGCAAAGACAAAGCTGAAACAGAAACAGTAAAAATTATAGGAACGGACTCCCCCAGTCACGGCAGAGCCGTGACAGCCCCCTCGGAGATGGGGCTTCTGACGAAACCGAAAACTTTACCGCCCTGTCAAGAGCTCCCTCCCTGAGGGAGCTGGCAACGCTGTCAGGCGTTGACTGAAGGAGTAAAAGCGCCCCCGCAGGGGAAGGCTTCAGATGCCCCTTTTGAGGGCGATATCAACAATGAGGTACTATATGGAAAACACGAACACGCCGGTCATTTCGGCGAAAGATCTGAACCTCTGGTACGGCGACTTCAAGGCGCTGAAAAATATCTCGCTGGATGTGGGCGAGCGGGAGATCACCGCTCTGATCGGCCCCTCCGGCTGCGGCAAATCCACCTTTCTGAAAACGCTCAACCGCATGAACGACCTTGTGCCGAATGTGCGCATCGAAGGCGATGTGCGGCTCAAGGGCGAGGACATCTTCGCCCGGGAGATGCAGCTCACCGACCTGCGCCGCCGCGTAGGCATGGTGTTCCAGAAGGCAAACCCCTTCCCCATGAGCATCTATGACAACATCACCTACGGCCCCAAGCTCCACGGCGTGCGCAACAAGGCAGAGCTGGACGAGCTGGTGGAGAGCTCCCTGCGGGGCGCGGCCCTCTGGGACGAGGTGAAAGACCGCCTGAAAAAGAGCGCGCTGGGCCTGTCCGGCGGCCAGCAGCAGCGCCTGTGCATTGCCCGTGCGCTGGCTGTGAAGCCCGAAGTGCTGCTGATGGACGAACCCACCAGTGCACTGGACCCCGGCTCCACCATGAAGGTGGAAGAGCTGATGAGCGAGCTGAAAAAGAACTACACCGTGGTCATCGTCACCCACAATATGCAGCAGGCCGCCCGTATCAGCGACCGAACCGCCTTCTTCCTGCTGGGCGAGCTGGTGGAAGTGGGCCCCACGGCGCAGATCTTCAGCGCCCCGCAGGACAAGCGCACCGAGGATTATATCTCCGGTCGGTTCGGCTAAAGGAGGAAACGTCAATGAGCATCCGAAAACAATACGATACCGATCTGGAATCGCTGAAAAGTTCTCTCGCAGAGATGGGCCGCAACTCTGCCGACGCTGTGGAGAACGCACTGGAAGCTTTGTGCGTTGCCGATGCGGAAGCGGCCAAGGCCATCGTCAAGGGCGACAGCCGCATCAACAACATGGAGCGGGACATCGAGCACCGCTGCATGACCCTGCTGCTGCGCCAGCAGCCTGTGGCAGGCGACCTGCGCCGCATCTCCACCGCCATGAAGGTGGTCACGGACATTGAGCGCATCGGCGACCATGCCGCCGATATTGCCGAGATCATCCCCCACCTCGTCACCGTCCGCAAGGAAGGTGACCCGGCGGTGAGCCAGGCCATCGCCATGGGCAAAAAAGCCCATCAGATGATCCTGGACGCCCTTGCAGCCCTGACCGCAGAAGATGAGCTTGCTGCCCGCAAAGTCATTGCGGCGGACGATGCTGTGGACTACGATTTCAACGCCATCAAGCACACTCTCGCACAGGAGATCGCTGCCGACCCCGCCAAGGTGGACGCGGCCCTCGACCTGCTCATGGTCATCAAGTATCTGGAGCGCATCGGCGACCATGCTGTGAATGTGGCCGAGTGGGTGCAGTTCGTCCGCACCGGACGGTATAAAGACGAGAGCATGTTCTGAGAGATAAACGGGCTCGCCCTCTCAGTCTCACATTCGTTCGACAGCTCTCCCAGAGGGAGAGCCAAGGCCCTGACCGTTACGTTTCTTGCCTCTCCCTTTGGGAGAGGTGGCATTGCGTAAGCAATGCCGGAGAGGGCGAGCCCTCTGACCAGCAACCGCATTTCCCCTTCCTCATTCTTGAGGGTTCGTGTTTTCTTTATTTCTCCTGAAAAAGGCCGTTTCTGTCTGACCGCAGAAGCGGCCTTTTTCGGTGGGACGGGACTATGGAACGAAAAATAACAAAAATTTTTTAGCTATCTGCAATATTCCGGTCAGCCGGCTCGTATTCAGGGTGTGAAGGTCAAAAAGACCTGCGATCCCTGTGCGGCGGGTGTCCGGCTTTCCCCCAGTCCCCGCCCGCCGCACCCTTTACGGAGGAAAAATCTTATGACTCAGATAGAAAAATTTTCGCCGGAAGCACGCACCGAGACGGTCAGCCGCGAGACACTGGTTCAGGCGGCATTGAAAGAGATCACCCAGAATTACCGCGAAGCCAGCCTGTCCAATGTGGCGCGGGAATACGGCGTTTCGCTGGCCTATGTCAGCGAGTGCGTCCGCGCCGAGACCGGCAAGACCTATAAGGAGCTGCTGCAGAAGCACCGCATGGAGACCGCCGCCCGCCTGCTGCGCCGCAGCGACATGAACATCCAGCAGATCATCTCGCTGGTGGGCTATGAGAACACCAGCTATTTCTACCGCCTGTTCCACGAGCGCTACGGTCTGAGCCCCCGGGAATACCGTCAGGTGCGCACCGTGCACGCCCGCACCAGTGCATGAACTTCCGGCCCCGAAACAGCAGGACACAGTGATGTGCCCTGCTGTTTTTGTTGTTTCAGGGCGTTTGACGGCTGTTTGATGCAAAAACTGGATTTTTATGGAAAATTGTAGTAAAATAAAGAGACAAGTTCACAGGTGCCGCGCTGACGGGGTGCGGCGCAGTCGAAAGAGGTGGAATGAATGTTTCGTGGAGCAGTGAGAAATGATCTGCCGCAGATCCTGAAGATCTATGCCCATGCCCGGGAAGCAATGAAGGAATCCGGGAACCCCACCCAGTGGGGCGATAACTTCCCTCCGCAGGAGCTGCTGGAAGAGGATATCGACTCGAACCGGCTGTTCGTCTATGTGGTCAATGGCCAGATCGAAGCCGTGTTCGCATTTATTCTGGGGGCAGACCCGACCTATGCTGTCATTGAGGACGGCCAGTGGCTCAATGACACCCTGCCTTATGGCACGGTGCATCGTCTGGCTTCGGCCGGGAAGCAGAAAGGCGTGGCGTCTGCCGTGCTGGAGTGGAGCCTGGAGCACTGCCAGAGCCTGCGGGCCGACACCCATGCCGACAACAAGATCATGCAGCATCTGCTGGAAAAGAACGGCTTCACCCGCTGCGGCATCATCCATGTGCGGGATGGCTCGCCGCGCTATGCTTACCAGAAGCTGGCCCCGACCCTGCCGCTGGAATAAGAAAATGCAGAATGCCCGTGCCCGGACGAAACCGGAAGCACGGGCGTTTTTTGTTTATCTGGAAAATTTTTCAAACCCGTGCAATTCCGGGCCGGGCTCCTTCGTATCCCATATGAAGAGACAAAACCGGGTGCACACCCCGGCAGGGATACACACAATAAGAAGGAGATATTATGATGAAAAAGACTGTTTCTGTCTGCATGACTGCTGTGATGGCCCTTTCGCTGCTGGCAGGCGGCGCGGTGCAGGCGTCCGCACTTTCTGTAAAGACCGCAGAGCCCACGGCTGCCGTGACTGAGGAAAACTGCATTTCCGGCAGCTGGAAGCGTGCCTCCGACCCGGTGCTGGCCGCAAAGGTGCGCAAGACGTTCGACAAGGCATTTGAGGGGCTGGAAGGTGTTTCTTACACGCCGGTTGCCGTGCTGGCATCCCGCACCACCGGCTCTGGCACCCAGTACCGCGTGCTGTGCAGAGCAACTGGCTGCTACCCGGACGCACAGGAAGAGTATGTGGTGGTCACTCTGCAGCGCGGCTGGCTGGGTCAGGCGGAGATCCTGAACATCGATGACCCGCTGTGCCTGACAGATCTGGACTATGAGGAAGGCGCAGTGGGCACATGGCAGGAAGCAGAGTCCCCTGCCATGACCGACGAAGCCAAAGCGGCGTTCAGCAAGGCTGCTGAGGGCTTTGTGGGCGTGGACTATGTCCCCGTTGCTCTGCTGAGCACCCAGACCGTGGCGGGCACCAACTACCGCATTTTGTGTGAAGCGACCACGGTCTACCCGGGCGCAGAGATGCACTACGCCGTAGTGAGTGTGTTCGAGAGCCTTGAGGGAAATGCCAACATCATCAGTGTGACCGACGGATATGTGAGCTGATAAAGTTTTTGATTTGGAATGCCCTCCGCGTTGCTCTGGGCATATTCAGCGGAAATAATTATTTTGATATTGCAAACAAGCCAGATCTGAGGGTCTGGCTTGTTTGCTTTTTCACGGGCGAGGTCGCGGAGGAAAACTGTGGCTTACCTTTACGGAACGTCGCGCAAGCGACTCCAAATCGGCGGAACACAAAAAATCCTCTAGCGAAGCGGTTTGGATTTTTTGTATGGAGCCTTTCTTCTTTGGGGTCTGAAAGGGGCGAGCAGCCCCTTTCTCGTTGTGGGGTGGGTGGAGTCCAGAGGAAGGGAGGGGGGAGTCGAAACACCCCTCCCTACCTCTGGCCCAGCGGAGCGTCAACGGCGGCGATGCAATTTATAAAAGCCATAAAACCTATAGTGCCCGTCCACGCTCTGCCGGGAAACAAACGGAACGCATGAATGTGTTCCCTACAATAAATCAGAGCTGTCCTTGAGATAAATACAACTTTTCGGCCGAAATCCACAAAACCAGACCAAAACATAAATTTGTGAACAGAAAATGTCTGAAAACGCTTTCATTCTCGGGCCGTCTGTGCTATAATAACACCTGTCCTTGTGCAAGAAACAGGAAACTGTACGCGATGGGCGCACAGAGGAAAAGAGGAGTGTTATTATGAAAACCTTGAATAAGGCAGTTGCCCGCTACAACGGCATCAGCCTGATCGTTCGCATTCTGATCGGCCTGGTGGTCGGCGCGGTGCTGGCTTTGGTGGCCCCCGGTGCCGGCTGGGTGGGCGAGTTCGGCAATCTGTTCGTCGGCGCTCTGAAGGGTATCGCCCCGGTGCTGGTGTTCGTCATCGTGGCCAGCGCTCTGGCGCAGGGCTCTTCCAAGCTGGACCGCCGCTTCGGCACGGTCATCTGGCTGTACATGCTCACCACCTTCCTGGCTGCAGCCATTGCCGCCATCACCAGCTTCATGTTCCCTGTCACTGTCGTGCTGGCTGACGCTGCACAGTCTGACGTGGTGCCGCAGGGTCTGGGCGAAGTCATGGGCACTCTGCTCACCAACTTCGTGGCCAACCCCGTCAGCGCCATCATGAGCGGCAACTACATCGGCATCCTGTTCTGGGCCTGCATGTTCGGCGTTGCCATGAAGAACATCGGCTCTGAGAGCACCAAGACCTTTATGGCAAACACCGCCGACGCTGTGTCCCAGATCGTGCGCTGGATCATCAATCTGGCACCCTTCGGCATCATGGGTCTGGTCTACACCAACGTTTCCGGCAACGGTCTGGCCATCTTCACCCAGTACGGCAAGCTGCTGGCCCTGCTGGTGGGCACCATGCTGTTCATGGCTTTGATCGTCTCCCCCTTCATCATGTTCATCTATCTGGGCTGCAACCCCTACCCGCTGGTGTTCCGCTGCCTGCGTGAGTCCGGCCTGACCGCCTTCTTCACCCGCAGCTCCGCCGCCAACATCCCTGTGAACATGGCTCTGTGCGAAAAGCTGGGTCTGGACAAGGATATGTACTCCGTGTCCATCCCTCTGGGCGCTACCATCAACATGGACGGTGCAGCCATCACCATCACCATCATGACTCTGGCCGCTGCCAACACGCTGGGCATTCAGGTCTCTCTGCCTGCCGCCATCGTGCTGAGCGCCATGAGCGCTCTGGGTGCCTGCGGCGCTTCCGGCGTGGCCGGCGGCTCCCTGCTGCTGATCCCCATGGCCTGCTCTCTGTTCGGCATCTCCAATGATGTCGCCATGCAGATGGTGGGCGTCGGCTTCATCATCGGCGTGGTGCAGGACTCCGTGGAGACCGCTCTGAACTCTGCCGGTGACGTGGAGTTTGCCGCTACCGCCGAGTATCATCAGTGGCGCAAGCAGGGCAAGCCCCTGCCTGAGTTCCTGACCGGCAAGAAGAACTAATAGGAAAATGCAAAAGGGCCGCTGTTCTTACAGAACAGCGGCCCTTTGTTATATACATCGTAAAAAATGGGGGACCGACCGAAGCCAGTCCCTTGAAAGCATAGATGCTTTTGTGCTACACAGTATATTATACCCAGCGTGATAAAAATGTCAAGATTGACTTTCGTGTAAAAAATAGACGATTTTTCTAACAAATTCATAACTGGATGCAATAGAAGCGTTTGACGTAAAATAATCGGAATGCCGAAGAAAACGGACAGAAAACAATTTGTATAAATTCTCGTAAGTATACGCCTTGGTGGAGGGAGAGGTGCACACTTTGTCAAACAGGCACAAAAGCGCCACAAAGTCATGGATGACAGGGTTTGTCAGCTTGGTTTTGCGGGATTTGGATTTCTTTAATTCGGGGATGCGGGAAACAAAGCTGTCGATTTGATTGGTTACAGAAGTAAGCGGTGCAGAATAGGGGCGCTGCAAACTGTTCAGAATGCAGTTGTTATGCGCAGCAGCATTGCGGATGCCTTTAGCAGGAATCAGCAGATTGCAGATTTTTCGGTTCCAGCCATTGTTTTCTGCGCTGTACAGCTTGTAAAGGCTGATGAACTGCCCAAAAGAAAGCACTTCGATGGCGTTCCAGACGGCATATCCTTCAGAATCCATTTTGGCAACAAGGTCATTGCAGTATGAATTCTTGGATTTGGCCAGAAGTTCCTGCTGGAGAGCAGGGTATCGTGCAAAAAGATGACGCATCAGAGAATAGCCATCTTCTGAACTGTTTTGGCTGAGGTCGGCGATCAATCCGACTTTCAGAAAGTGTTCAACATCCAGTGCAATGGAAAGGATTTGTTTGCGCAGAAGTGCGTCTAAAATGGAGAGCTCCTGCAAATAAGCAAAGTCTAAATCAGCATACCTCCCGGTTTGAGAATCTTTGTTGTAGTTTTTTGCAAAAGCCTTTACTTTGAAAAAATAGTTGTGGTTGGACAAAAATTCAACGGCCTGTTCTTCGGTGCAGAGGTGAAATGTGATGCCGCAGTGATCCCGCATATAGGAGACCTGATCCTCAATGGAAAGCTTCGGTTTTTGAGGCATAAAAATACCCTCTTTTCGTGAAATTACACCAATTATATCATAAAAGGAAAAATGCTGCAATTTACGAAGGCATCTCTGTTTTATATAAAAGAAAATGCAGCGGCTGTGACCGCTGCATTCCGACTCGATAAAAACGAAATTTAATCAATGAACTTTGCCTTCTGCAATGCCACCAAAATCAGTGGGATCAGCACCAGCTGTGCGATGATGCCCGGCACGGCGGTGAGCAGTGCACCAGAAAGGAATGCGCTGAACGGGAAGCTGGAGCCGGTCAGGCCAGCCAGCACAAAGCGGACAGCGCCCCACACCAGACGGCCCGCTGCCATGGCGGACACCAGCACGGCATACATCTTGGGCAGGGTGTGCTCCACCCTGCGCCAGAGGGTGCCGGACACAAGGCCGTAAGCTGCCAGCTCAAAGGCCATGGAGATGGCGATGGGGAACATTGGCGGCATGCCGAACAGCACCGAGCGCAGCAGCGGGGCAGCAAAGCCCACGGCAAGGCCCCAGGGCCCGCCCAGCACAAAGCCGCACAGCAAAATCGGGAAGTGCATCGGGCACAGCATGTTGCCCACCTGAGGCACATGGCCGGTCACCATGGGCAGCACGAAGGCCAGCGCAAGGAACAGGGCCGCAAGCACGATGCTGCGGGTGGTGGAACTGGTTTTGGTTTTCATGAAAGATCCTCCTTGGCCAAAGAAAAAGGGGCCTGCCTCTGGTGTTCGCACCAAAAGCAGACCCCTTCGTGGCGTCTGTAAAAATAAAAAGATAAAATGTCCAGCCAAAGAAGTGGACAAAAATCTCCACCATATGGAGAAAACGGGCTTCGGCCCGCACACCCGGCTTCGTGCCGGAATCTGTGAAAAATATAGCAGATGCGTTCGGCCTTGTCAAGATGCGGCAAAAAGCCTGCAATTTGACCAAAAAGCGGCAAATTTCCACGGATATTTCCCCGCGTGTGTACATTTTGCATGAAGAAGCTTGACCTTTCTGCACAGAATAGCTAATATAAACTTGAAAAAGAGCGCGCTGCGTGCAGCAGCGCTGACGAAAGGCTTTTTTGAACATGTGCAAATCTGAGGTTCATACGGGAGGACCATCATGACAAATGCAGAAAAACTCACCCTGGCCAAGCACGCCTGCCACATCCGCATGGGCGTGATCGAGGGCACGCACAGCGCAAAGTGCGGCCATCCGGGCGGCAGTCTGGACATCGCCGAACTGCTGAGCTACCTCTATTTCGTGGAAATGAACATTGACCCGAAGGCCCCGAAGAAGGCCGACCGCGACCGTCTGGTGCTGTCCAAGGGCCATGCCGCTCCGGCACTGTATGCAGCGCTGGCAGAACGCGGCTACTTCCCGGTGGAAGACCTCAAGACCCTGCGCAAGATCGGCAGCTACCTGCAGGGCCATCCCAACATGAACGAAACTCCGGGCGTGGACATGTCCACCGGCAGCCTGGGTCAGGGCATCTCTGCCGCCTGCGGCATGGCTCTGGGCGCAAAGCACGCCGGCAAGCCCATCAATGTGTTCGCCATCGTGGGCGACGGCGAGGTGGAAGAGGGCGAGTGCTGGGAAGCATTCATGTTTGCTGCACACTATAAGCTTGCGAACCTCTGCGTCTTCCTCGACCGCAACCGCCTGCAGATCGACGGCTCCACCGAGACCGTCATGAGCAGCGAGCCGCTGGAAGAGAAGATGAAAGCTTTCAACTTCAATGTGCTGACCATTGACGGCCACGACTACGACCAGATCGAAGCCGCCGTCAAGACATTCCACGCAGAGACCGAAAAGCCCACCTGCATCATCATGGACACCATCAAAGGCAAGGGCGTTTCCTATATGACCAACTCCGTGGACTGGCACGGCAAGGGCCCCAACGACGACGAATACAAGATCGCAATTGAGGAACTGAACGCCGCATACGCCGCGCTGGAACAGGAGGACAAGTAAGATGGCAGACGTGAAGAAAATTGCTACCCGTGAAAGCTACGGCAACACCCTGAAGGAGCTGGCTGCTGAGGGCCACGATGATCTGGTGGTTCTGGACGCAGACCTGGCTGCCGCCACCAAGACCGGCATGTTCCGCAAGGCTTACCCGGACCGCCACTTTGACTGCGGCATCGCTGAGGGCAACATGATGGGCGTGGCTGCGGGCCTGTCCACCATGGGCTATGTGCCCTTTGTTTCCAGCTTTGCCATGTTTGCTGCCGGCCGCGCCTTTGAGCAGGTGCGCAACTCCATCGGCTACCCTCACCTGAACGTGAAGATCGGTGCCACCCACGGCGGCATTTCCGTGGGCGAGGACGGCGCTTCCCACCAGTGCTGCGAGGACTTCGCCCTCATGCGCAGCATCCCCGGCATGACCGTCATCTGCCCCGCTGACGATGTGGAAGCCCGCGCCGCTGTGCGTGCCGCCTACGCCATGGAGGGCCCCGTCTATCTGCGCTTTGGCCGTCTGGCTGTGCCGGTGTTCCACGACGCCGACAACTACCACTTTGAGATCGGCAAGGGCGAGCAGATCACCGAGGGCAATGACATTGCGATCATCGCCACCGGCCTGATGGTCAACGAAGCCCGCATCGCCGCCGAACAGCTGGCAGAAGAGGGCATCCATGCCCGCGTCATCAACATCCACACCATCAAGCCTCTGGACGAGGAGATCGTCATCAAGGCTGCCAAGGAGTGCGGCAAGGTCATCACCGCTGAAGAGCACAATGTCATCGGCGGTCTGGGCGAAGCCGTGTGCGCTGTCCTGAGCGAGAAGCAGCCCACCCCCGTGCGCCGCGTGGGCGTGCAGGACAAGTTCGGCTGCTCCGGCCCGGCCTGGGATCTGCTGAAGTTCTACGGCCTGGACGCCGCCACCATCTGCAAGACCGCCCGCGAGATGCTGGGCAAGTAAGCGGCTGCGAAGCAATCAAAGCCCCAGTGGGGCTTTGAAGCGTAGAACGCTCTTGCGTCAGCAGGATGGAGGGGCCTTGCCCTGACAAGTTCTTTCCTATAAAAGCGAATGAAAAGCCGCTGTGTCTTTTTGAACTGCACCCCATTTGTTAGACAGTATGGTATACTGTTTAGGAAATGGGGTGT
>CAVEID010000024.1:0-24931 GCA_963615785.1 Oxalobacter sp.
TCACCGCTGCCGCCGGAGACAGCCAGCGGGTACAGGAGCTTCTGGCCCAGCTCAAGGCCAAGGACGCCGCCATTACCGCTGAAAAAGAGCGTGCTGACACCGCCGAACACCAACTGGAAGCCGCGCAGGCAGATGTGGCAGGGCTGAAGGAACAGAACGGTCAGCTGAAAGAACGGGTGGACGCCGCTGAGTCCCGGGAAGAGGAAGCCTGGAAGATGCACGACAAGGCAGAAGACCGTGCCAAAACCGCAGAAAGCCAGCTTTCTGGGGCCCGTCAGGTGGCCGAAGCAGCCAAGCTTCGCGGCGACAAACTCAAAGCCGAAAATGACGCCCTGAAGCAGCAGCCCATCACCGCCGTGATGGACGAAGAAGAGGTAGACCGCCGCGCAGGCGAAAAGGCTTACGCAATGGCGGCCGACATGACCGCCGACTACAAAGCCCAGCAGGAGCAGGACGCCCGGAATGCCTACGACAGCATTCTCATGGCAGGGCGCTCCATCACGAATACATGGCAGAGCGTCCGCAGCCAGTTCCGCAAATTGCCGGACGAGCAGCGGGAAACCGCCATCAATCAGTTTGTGCACACACTCGGACAGATTCAAGGGGAGGTATCCAAATGTCTGTAAAGATCACGGCTCTGGAAGCCGAAAATGTCAAACGCATCAAGGCCGTTGCACTTGCCCCGTCGCCCACCGGTCTGACCATCGTGGGCGGCAACAACAATCAGGGCAAGACCAGTGTGCTGGACGCTCTGGCATGGGCACTGGGCGGTGACCGCTTCCGCCCGGATGCGGCCCAGCGGGACGGCGCTGTGGCTCCGGCCCACCTGAAGGTCAAGCTTTCCAACGGCGTGGTGGTGGAGCGCAAGGGCAAGAACGCCAGCCTGACCGTCACTGACCCCACCGGACGCCGCAGCGGTCAGCAGCTGCTCAATGCATTCGTGGAGCCGCTGGCCCTCGACCTGCCCCGCTTCATGGAAGCCACCGACAAGGAAAAGGCCGATATTCTGCTGCGGATCATCGGCATCGGCACTGAGCTGCACACCCGTGACATGGAGATCAAGGCCCTGTACGACAAGCGCACCTTCACCGGCCAGTTGGCCCAGCAGAAGAAGAACTTTGCCGATGAGCTCATCTCCTACCCGGAAGCCCCGGACGAGCCGGTGAGCGCATCTGACCTTATTCGCCAGCAGCAGGATATTCTCGCCCGCAACGGAGAGAACCAGCGCAAGCGCAACCAACTGGCCCAGCTCACGGATTTGTTTGAACGGCAGAAAAAGGTCGTTGCAGACCTTGAATTTCAGCTGAGTGGCGAAAAGCAGCGGCTTGAAACGATGCAGGCCGATGTGAAAATCGCTCAGACTGCCGCCACAGATTTGCAGGACGAGTCCACCGCCGAGCTGGAAGCCTCCATCCGGGGTATCGAGGAGACCAACCGCAAAGTCCGCGCCAATCTGGAAAAATCCCGTGCCGAGGACGAAGCCGCCCAGTACAAGAGCGACTATGACAAACTGACCGAGCAGATCACCCAAAAGCGTGCCGACCGCATGGCCCTGCTGAACGGTGCCGACCTGCCGCTTCCTGGTCTCGGCGTGGAAGACGGTGCCCTCACTTATAAAGGTAAGCATTGGCGGGACATGTCCGGCAGTGACCAGCTGAGGGTAGCTGCGGCCATCGTGCGCCGGTTGAACCCGGACTGCGGCTTTGTGCTGCTGGACAAGCTGGAACAGATGGACATGACCACCCTGCAGGAGTTTTCCGCATGGCTGGAAGCTGAAGGATTGCAGGCCATTGCCACCCGCGTTTCCACTGGCAGTGAGTGCCAGATCATCATCGAGGACGGCATGGTGAAGGACGCCGACATCACCCTGCCGCCCATCACCGAAAAGCCCCAGCCGAAGAGCTGGACGAAAGGAGCGTTCTAAATGAGCAAGTATGCAGTCACCAGCGGTATCCAGTCCGCACCCGTCAAGACCGTGTTGTATGGTCCCGAGGGCATTGGCAAAAGCACCTTCGCATCCCATTTCCCGGACCCCGTGTTCATCGACACCGAGGGCGGCACCAAGCGTCTGAACGTGGCCCGCCTGCCGCAGCCCACCAGCTGGGCTATGCTGCTGGATGAGGTGCAGGCAGTACGGCGCGGCGAAGTGCCCTGCGGCACGCTGGTCATCGACACCGCCGACTGGGCCGAACGCCTGTGCATTCAGGCAGTGTGTGCCAAGGCGAAGGTCAGCGGCATCGAAGATTTTGGTTATGGCAAGGGCTATACCTACGCGAAAGAAGAGTTCAGTAAGCTGCTGGACTCGCTGGAAGAGGTGCTGAACGCCGGGCACAATGTGGTGGTGCTGGCCCATGCTGCCATTACCAAGTTTGAACAGCCGGATGCCGTGGGCAACTACGACCGTTGGGGCATGAAAACCAGTAAACAGGTGGCCCCGCTGCTGCGCGAGTGGTGTGATATGTTACTGTTCGCCAACTACAAGACCATTGTGGAAAAGGCCGGCAGCAGCCCCAACGCAAAGAACAAGGCCAGCGGCGGCAAGCGGGTGCTGTACACCACGCATCATGCCTGCTGGGACGCAAAGAACCGCTTTGATCTGCCGGAGGAAGTTCCCTTTGACTATGCCAGCATTGCCGCCTGCATCCCCGGCGGGACTGCCGCGCAGCAGCCGAAGCCCGAACCGAAGCCGCGTCCCCAGATCCAGCCGGAAAACGACATCCTGCCCAGCCCGAAGCCCCAGCCGGAGGCAAAGCCGGTGACCGAACTCCGGCCCACCCCGCCGATGGAGAGCTCCGAAAAGGATGTGCTGCTTTCTCTGGGCGTGCCCGAAAAGCTGGCCGTGCTGATGAATGCCAATAAGGTCAGCTGCGAAGAACTGCAGGGCGTTGTCGGCAAGCGGGGTTATTTCCCGGAAGATATGCCCGTCAAGGATTACCCCGCTGATTTCGTGGAGGGCTGTCTGATTGGCGCATGGCCGCAGGTATACCAGAAGGTGCTGGATAACCGTGATATTCCGTTCTGATAATTTTGAAAGGAGTTTTTACTTATGGATAACATGAACAATGAAGGTTTCGCTTTAGGCTGGGACGACGAATTTACCAACGAACAGCAGGAGTTCGTTCTTCTGCCGGAGGGCGAATACCCCTTCGAGGTGACTGGCATGGAACGTGCCCGTTTTGAAGGCAGTGCCAAGCTGCCGCCCTGCTCTATGGCGAAGCTGACCCTGAAGATCTATGGCGGGGCCAAGGGTGACACCACCGTGACGCACCGTCTGTACCTGCACACCAAAACGCAGGGCTTGCTGGGTGCATTCTTCGAGAGCATCGGCCAGTGCAAGCGTGGTGAGACTTTCCGTCCCCGCTGGAACGATGTAGTGGGTGCCAAGGGCCTGTGCAAGCTGGGCATCCGTGAGTACACCAAGCAGAGCGGCCCTCATGCAGGTGAGACCGGCCAATCAAATGAAGTTTCCCGCTTCCTGCCGCCGCCTGAACCCAAGGCCGCGCCCTCGACCGGCTGGAAACAGGGGGCATTCTGATGGCAGAGATTCAAGCCCTGCGCCCCTATCAGCAGCAGGCCCGGGACAAAATTCACTCCGAATGGGAAACTGGGCATACACGCACTCTGCTGGTGCTTCCCACCGGCACCGGAAAGACCATCGTGTTCGCATCCATTGCGGCCGATCAGGTGCGTGCCGGGGACCGGGTGCTCATTCTGGCCCACCGGGGCGAGCTGCTGGAACAGGCTGCCGACAAGCTGCAGCGCTCCACAGGTCTGGGCAGCGCCGTGGAAAAGGCCGAGTCCACCTGCCTGGATAGCTGGTTCCGTGTGGTGGTCGGGTCGGTGCAGACCTTACAGCGCACTGCCCGGCTGGAACGTTTCCCGCATGACTATTTCGGTACGATCATCATCGACGAAGCACACCATGCCATCACGGACGGCTACCGCCGCATCCTCGACTACTTCGATCATGCCAAGGTGCTGGGCGTTACCGCAACGCCTGACCGCGGCGATATGCGCAATCTGGGCGAGGTGTTCGACAGCCTTGCTTTCGAGTACAAGCTGACCGACGCCATCAAGGAGGGCTATCTGTGCCGCATCATGGCCCAGACCATCCCTCTGAAGCTGGACATTACATCCGTGACTATGAGCGGCGGCGACTATGCGGTGGGCGACCTCGGGACGGCCCTTGACCCGTATCTGGAACAGATCGCCGCCGAAATGGCCCAGCGCTGCACTGACCGCAAAACGGTGGTGTTCCTGCCCCTCATCAAGACCAGCCAGAAGTTTCGCGACCTGCTGAACGCCCACGGCTTCCACGCCGCTGAGGTCAACGGCCAGAGCGACGACCGCAAAGAGGTGCTGGCCGATTTCGATGCAGGCAGATACAACGTGCTGTGCAACTCCATGCTGCTCACCGAGGGCTGGGACTGTCCCAGCGTGGACTGCGTGGTAGTGCTGCGGCCCACGAAGGTGCGCAGCCTGTACAGTCAGATGGTGGGACGTGGTACCCGCCTGTCCCCGGGCAAGACTGATCTGCTGTTGCTGGACTTTTTGTGGATGACCGACAAGCACGAACTGTGCCGCCCGGCGGATTTGGTCTGTGAAGACCGCACCGTGGCCCGTCAGATGACCGAGAATCTGGCACAGACCGGGTGTCCCGAGGACATTGAGGAAGCCGCCGTACAGGCCAGCGAGGACGTGGTGGCACAGCGAGAAGAAGCCCTTGCCCAGCAGCTGGAAGAGCAGCGCCGCAAAAAGGCCCGACTTGTTGACCCCTTGCAGTACGAAATGAGCATTCAGGCCGAAGATCTCGCTGGGTATGTGCCGGCTTTCGGCTGGGAAGCAGGTCCGCCCAGTGCAGAACAGACTGCTGCTCTTGAAAAGATGGGTATCCTGCCGGACGCTGTGGAGTCTGCGGGCAAAGCGTCTCTGCTGTTGGACCGGCTGAACAAACGCCGCGCGGAAGGGCTCACTACGCCGAAACAGATCCGCGTACTGGAACGCTACGGCTTTCAGAGCGTGGGCACATGGAGCTTCGACGCCGCAAAGCACATGATCGACCGCATCGCGGCGCAGGGCTGGCGCGGTGTGCCCAAGGGCGTGAATCCCAAGACCTACACCCCCGCGCAGGAGCCGCCCACGAACTACATTGACTTCGGATGGTAATACGAATGGAACATGAAAATGAACTCAAAGAAGCATTGGACTTCGTATCCCCGTCCGCCCTGACCTACGAAGAGTGGCTCATGGTGGGCATGGCGCTGAAAGATTCCGGCCTGCCGGTGAACGTCTGGGAACAATGGAGCACCCGGGACGCGGGACGCTATCACAAGGGCGAGTGCGCCCGGAAGTGGGAAAGCTTTCACGGCGGCGGAGCCAGCCCTGTCACGGCAAACAGCATCTTTCAGCTGGCTTATGACCATGGGTGGAGCGGCCCCGCCGGGCACGCTCTAGACTGGAATGACGACATCTCTGCCGGGCCTTCTCACACAGACGGCCAGCTGGTAGACCCGCGCTGGGTAGAAGCCCACGAACTGGCCCTACCCGAAGAGTGGCACCCCGCTGACCAGCTGAAGCGCTATTTGCAGGCGCTGTTCGAAGAGGACGAATATGTAGCTTATGTGACCGAAAGCTTCATGGCCGCTGACCGCCGCCGTCCTGCAAAAGGCAGCTGGACACGCACAGCAGGCCAGCTCATTGCCGAACTGGATGCCTGCAACGGGGACATCGGCAAAGTGGTCGGCGACTGGGACCTGGAGGTGGGCGCATGGATCTGCTTCAATCCTGTGGATGGCACTGGCCGCAAGGATGCTAATATCACCGCCTACCGCTACGCCCTCGTAGAATGCGATAATATGGAGCTGGGCAAACAGCAGGCCATCATCAAACAGCTGGAACTGCCCTGTGCGGCGCTGGTGTATTCCGGCGGCAAAAGCGTTCATGCCATCGTGAAAGTGGATGCCCCGGATTATGCCGAATACCGCAGGCGGGTAGATTACCTCTATGCCGCCTGCCAGAAGAACGGTCTGACCCTCGACCAGCAGAACCGCAACCCCAGCCGCCTGTCCAGGATGCCCGGCATCCTGCGCGGAGACAAGCGGCAGGCGCTGCTGGAAACCAACATCGGAAAATCCTGCTGGGACGAGTGGCGCGACTGGCTGGAAGCAGAGACGGATGAACTGCCGGACACGGAAAATCTTGCCGCCGACTGGGAGAGCCTGCCGCCGCTGGCTGACCCGCTCATCTTCGGGGTCCTGCGCAAGGGCCACAAGATGCTGCTGGCAGGCCCCAGCAAAGCAGGCAAGAGCTTCGCCCTCATCGAGCTGTGCATCGCCATCGCAGAAGGCAAGCCGTGGCTGGGCCAGTTCTCCTGCGCACAGGGCAAGGTGCTGTACATCAATCTGGAGCTGGACCGGGCGTCCTGTCTGCACCGTTTCAAAGACGTGTACACCGCCCTCGGCCTTGCGCCGGACAATCTGAAGAACATCGACATCTGGAATCTGCGCGGCGCGTCCGTGCCCATGGACAAACTGGCCCCGAAGCTCATCCGCCGGGCCCAGAAAAAAGGCTACACCGCCGTCATCCTCGACCCCATTTATAAGGTCATCACCGGCGATGAGAACAGCGCCGACCAGATGGCGAAGTTCTGCAACCAGTTCGACCTTGTGTGCCGCGCGCTGGACTGTGCCGTGATCTACTGCCATCACCACAGCAAAGGCGCACAGGGCGGCAAGCGCAGCATGGACCGCGCCAGCGGTTCCGGCGTGTTCGCCCGCGACCCGGACGCCATGCTGGACATGACCGAGCTGGTGCCCACCGATGCCATCCGGGAGCAATTCCACAACAAGGCCGCCTGCCGGGTCATCAAGGCCATGCTGGACAAGCGCGGCCATGCGGACGCCTACGGCCCGGACGACGCCCTCAGCCGCCACCGGATGCTGACCATCGCAAAGGAAACGCTGGGCCTTGCCGACCTGCGGGCCATCGATGCCGAAGTTGCCGCCGCTGAGAAAAAGGCCGACGGCATGACCGCATGGCGCATCGAAGGCACCCTGCGCGAGTTCGCCCGCTTCGACCCGGTAAACCTCTGGTTCGACTACCCCGTGCACAAACCAGATTCCGGTCTACTGGAGGACTTGCAGCCAGACAGCGACTTCAAAACGCTGGGCAATCGCGGCGCAGCCAAACGCTGGGGTGACAAAACCAAGGTGACCAAGGACAAAAAGGCCGAGCTGGACACGGCTTTCGAAGCCTGCATGATGGACGGCAAAGTTACAGTCTACGCGCTGGCTGAATACATGAGCCTGAAACCGGACACGGTCCGCAGGCGCCTGAAAGCTGACGGCGGTTTCTGGATTGACGGTTCCGATGTGGGCCGCAAAGAGCCCGGAAGCGCCGGTTGATTACAATTTGCAATATTCTGATTTACGCAAAGTACAAAAACGGTAAAATAGCGGCTATTACAAATCCGCATCCGCTTACGGATTTCGGAAAATAGCGGCTATTTTTCCGAATCCGGGACGGAAAATAGCCTATATATAATAGACAAAAATCCGTCCGTGTGTGATGGGGTATCCCGAAGGATGGGGCGTACACAGCCCCCATCCATTCGGGGACCCTCCCCATCACGTTGGCGAATCCTGAAAAAAGAAAAACGAGGTGAACCCCATGTACACGCAATTCTTTATCCCCATGCAGCCGCCCACCACCACCCACAACGCAAAGCAGCTGCACGCTTACATGAAGGGCGGCAAGCCCTGTGCCGTGCTGCATGACAGCCCGGAGCTGAAGCAGACCCGTGCCAAACTCCACGCCTACCTTGCGCCCCACGCGCCGCAGCAGCCTATTCCTGCAGGCAAACCGGTGCGCCTGCTGGTCAAGTGGTGCTTTCCCACTGAGGGCCGCAGGAACGGCACATGGCGCACCAGCAAGCCGGACACCGACAATCTGGAAAAGGCCCTCAAGGATGAGATGACCCGCCTGCACTTCTGGGCCGACGATGCCCAGGTGTGCAGCGAGATCGTAGAAAAATTCTGGTCGGACCCCTGCGGCGTGTTCGTCCGGGTGGAGGCGATGTAAGTGACCTACGAAGAGAAACAGGCCTGGCTGTGGCGATACCGGTCAGCAAAGCGGTTCGAGCGGCTCAAGCTGGACGAAGTGGACATGCTGCAGACCGATGCCACCCACACCACCCAGCGCATCTCCCCTGTGCCGGGCGGCAGTGGTGACGGACAGGCCCTGCCCCGCAGTGTGGAGCGCATCGACGAAGCACGCCGGGCCGCCGAAGCACAGTCTGCTGTATGCGACACCATCCGCGCCGAGATCATGGAGGTGTTCAGCCAGCTGGACAACGAGGTGGATTTCATGATCCTGTTCCGGCGGTACATCCTGCTGGAGGACTGGCCGGACATCTCGGAGCATGTCCGAATCTCCCGCAGTCAGACATTCCTGCACCACAGTACAGCCATAAAAAGACTGGATATCAAAAGTCAGGACTGAACCGGAGCGAACCGGACTTGATAATACTGTCAACCCCTGCTAAAATTTAAAATGCAAGAGCCCGCAGGAAAGGTTCCCTTACTCCCTTCACCCTGCGGGCTTTGTGCTGCCCGGCTGCGACAGGGGAACACACATTTACCGACCAACAGCCTGAATGTACCAGCCGAGTCTCTTTGATATTTCCGAGCCGTCCAGATGGGCGGCTTTTTTCATACCCCCGGGCCTGCAAAGCACCCCGGGGTCTTTTTATCCCTCTCCCTCTGAAACACCCCTGCCTGCAAAAGTCCCCCTCCCCATGAGGGACGGCGGGCCATCCGACCACAAGGAGCCGCACATGCCAAAGACGGTCACGCGCCCGGACCGGGACGGCACCCACCGTCTGGCCTTCGAGCGCAACAAGAAAAAAATCTATGCAACGCAAACGGTGTGCGGCATCTGCGGCAAGCCGGTCGATTTCAGCTATAAGTTTCCGCATCCGCTTTCGCCGTGCATCGACCACATCATTCCGGTCGCCAAGGGCGGCCACCCCAGCGACCTTGCCAATTTGCAGCTGGCACATTTCTGGTGCAACCGGCAGAAGAGCGACAAGCTGTTCACGCCTGTGGAAAAGCAGGCCGAGTCAGATGCTGATGCCGCACCGGCCCTGCCGCTGAGTGCCGACTGGACGGCCTACCGCAGCCGCTGAGGCAGCCCGCGGAGCCTGCGGCCTGCAAGCCAAGGAACGGGGGGATGTCCCCTCCCCGGGGCCCCTCTGGCCTTCCCAGACCGTACTGTGAATATTTTCTCGTGAAAGGAGAATCCACCGCCCATGACCGACCTGAAAGGCATGGCCTATCTGCGCCGCCGCCTGAACCAGAAGCGCAGCCGGGTGCTGACCCGCTACAAGTATTACGAGATGAAGAACGCCGTGAAGGACTTTGGCAAGGTCACCCCGGACGAGTTCCGCTTTTTCAGCGAGACGCTGGGCTGGTGCGGCAAGGCTGTGGACGCTCTGGCCGACCGGCTGGTCTGGCGGGAGTTCCGGGACGATAACTTTGACCTGAACTCCATCTACCAGATGAACAACGCCGACACCCTGTTTGACAGTGCCGTGCTGTCGGCCCTCATTTCCAGCTGCTGCTTTCTGTACATCAGCCCGGACGGCAGCGGATACCCCCGGCTGCAGGTCATCGACGGCGGCAACGCCACCGGCATCCTGGACGAGGTGACCGGCCTGCTCTCGGAAGGGTATGCCGTGCTGTCCCGTGACCCGGAAACGGACAAGCCCCTGCTGGAAGCCTACTTCACCGCAGGCAGCACCTGGTATTACCCCGACGGCCAGAAGCCGTATCAGGTGCCCAACCCCGCACCGGCCCCTCTGCTGGTGCCCGTCGTGTACCGCCCGGACGCCAAGCGGCCCTTTGGCCACAGCCGAATCTCCCGTGCCTGTATGGGCCTACAGCAGGGAGCCCTGCGCACCCTCAAGCGCAGCGAGATCAGCGCCGAGTTCTATTCCTTCCCGCAGAAATATGTGCTGGGCACCTCCAACGACGCCGAGCAGATGGACAAGTGGAAGGCCACCATCTCCAGCTTTCTGGAGTTCACCAAGGACGAGGACGGCGACAAGCCGGTGGTGGGCCAGTTCACCCAGCAGAGCATGAGCCCCTACACCGAGCAGCTGCGCACCTTTGCCGCCCTGTTCGCAGGAGAGACCGGCCTGACGCTGGATGATCTGGGCTTTGTCACCGACAACCCGTCCAGTGCCGAGGCCATCAAGTCCAGCCACGAGAGCCTGCGTCTGGCCGCCCGCAAGGCACAGCGCACCTTTGGCAGCGGCTTCCGGAACGCCGGGTATCTGGCCGCCTGCATGCGGGACGGCATCGCCTACCAGCGTCAGCAGCTCTACCTCACCCGCCCGGTGTGGGAGCCGGTGTTCGAGCCGGACGCCGCCACCCTGTCCGGCATCGGGGACGCCGTGGGCAAGATCAACACGGCCATCCCCGGTTATTTCGGTGCGGAGAACCTGCGGGACCTGACCGGCATCCGCTCCGAGAGCTGAGGAGGCACCCATGGCCGACAAGGACATTGCCCCGGAGCTGCTGGAGCGCATCCGGGCCGACTTCCGGGCGCTGCTGGGCGACGCAAAGCCCGCCGCCGACACCTACGCTGCCGCTGCGGATTACGCCGAGCTTGTGGGCAGCGCTCTGGCCGAGGCCTTCCGCCGCAACCTGACCGCTGACAGCCTGCCGGACGGCAGGCTGTACTGGAACATTGCCGACCGGGTGGTGCGCCCCCTGCTGGAAGAGGAGCACCTGCTGGTGGCGGATGCTTCCGCTGCCGTGCAGCAGGCGCTGAACCGGCAGGCCGATCTCGGCATCGCCCCGCAGCGGGCCGTGCTGAATGCCGACGCTGTGGACGGCCTGCTGAACAAGGTGTCCGCGGCGGAGCAGTTTGCGGATGTGGCATGGGCACTGGACGAGCCGGTGCGCACCTTCTCCCGCATGGTGGTGGACGACACCCTGAAACGCAACGTGGATTTTCAGGGCAGAGCCGGGCTGCGGCCCTGTGTCATCCGCACCGCCGAGAGCCACTGCTGCAAATGGTGCAGCGCGCTGGCCGGCACCTACGATTACCCCCGTGTACCCAAAGACGTTTACCGCCGCCACGAGCGCTGCCGCTGCCGGGTGGAATATGACCCCGGTTCCGGACGTCGGCAGAACGTGTGGAATAAGACATGGACGGAGGATGAGGAAGCCCGGCAGCAGCGCATTCAAAAGATCGAAAATCTATCGACAAACCGAGACGATTCTGCTAAAATAGAGGCAAGAAAAATGGTTTTTCCTCCGGAGAAGTTTCCTGTCAATCCGGAGACCGGCAAACGATATCAGTATCATGCTATCCAATTAACCGATGCACAATTTGGTAAAAAGATTGGAAAGCACACTTCTGACTTCGGAATGAATCCATCCAGTGAGAGTGATCGTGAAGCCATGCGAAAGATCATCATGGACATTGTGGACCATGCAGACGAACGCTTCTACGGTGAGTGGCGTGGTCAGGAATATCCGGTTTTGTTTCATGTTAAAGATGACGATGTTGTCATTGAAAGTAAAAACGGTGAATTTGTAACGATTTTGAAAGGAGGCACAACGAATGCTCGGGTTGAGAACGCAAGAAAACGAAAAGTTTAATTGCTTTTGGCAATTGATTCAGAATGAAGCCAATAAAGTCGAATGTGCCTTTTTTGGATTTGCCGGTGAAGGCCGTGATTTCAAAACTCCCGACATGGAAGGCGAAGATTTTAGTGGCTGGCTGGTTCCGCTTAATGATGTAAATGCGTTTGCACAGCTCTGGCAGTCCTGTTCTGACGATACCCAAAAGTTGGAACGAGAATTTCCGTCATCAAAATTTGTGTTTGCAGTTTGGCACAAAAACGCCGACAGTGTCTCTGTTGAATTTAAAGAATTCTGACTTTGCTATTACCCAAACCACGATGCACACGCACCGTGGTTTTCTTTTGCCCAAAATCAGAAGAACATCAACGGAAACACCCCATTTTAACCACTGTATGCCCTCTAAAAGGCACAACAGTGGTTTTTTCATTCCGTTTTAGCTCATGTTGGCAGAGCAGTGGTCTCCAAAACCACAGGTCGCTGGTTCGATTCCAGTAAACGGTGCCATCATTTTCATGTTCATGCAAAGGAGGAACCCAGCCCACCATGCCGCGGACGCGAAAACAGACAGCCCCGGCAAGGCTGGGGCGTCAGACGCCCACCGCTGCCGTGGTACTGCCCTACACCAAAACCTTCGGCCAGGACGCTATCGACCTGTACAACTCCACCGGGCGCACGGCCCAGCAGTGGCAGGAGCTGCTGCTGTATGACATCCTTGCCCGCAACGAGGATGACCTGTGGGTGCATACCAAGTTCGGCTATGCCGTACCCCGCCGAAACGGCAAGAACGAAATCGCCGCCATCCGGGAGCTGTACGGCCTGCAGCAGGGCGAGAGCATCCTGCACACCGCCCACCGCACCACCACCTCCCGGGCCGCCTGGGAGCGCCTGTGCCACCTGCTGGACAAGGCCAAGATCCCCTATAAATCCATTCAGGCCGTGGGCCGGGAGCACATCCAGCTGGAAGAGGGCGAGGGCCGCATCGAGTTCCGCACCCGCTCCTCCAAGGGCGGCCTGGGCGAGGGCTTTGACCTGCTGGTCATCGACGAGGCTCAGGAGTACACCGACGACCAGGCCAGCGCCCTGAAGTATGTGGTCACCGACAGCGAGAACCCGCAGACCCTGTTCTGCGGCACCCCGCCCACGCCGGTGTCCTCCGGCACGGTGTTCCTCAAAATGCGCAACGCCGCCCTGCGGGGCGACACGCAGAACACCGGCTGGGCCGAGTGGAGCGTGGAGCAGCAGACCGACCCCCACGACGTGGAGGCCTGGTATCAGACGAACCCCAGCCTCGGCACCATCTTCACCGAGCGCAGCGTGGCGGACGAGATCGGCGATGACCCCATCGACTTCAACATCCAGCGTCTGGGGCTGTGGCTGCGGTACAACCTCAAATCGGCCATCAGCCGGGTGGAGTGGGACGAGCTGAAAACCGACACCCTGCCCAAGCTCACCGGCAAGCTGTATGCCGGCATCAAGTTCAGTACCGACGGCACCAGCTGCGCACTGGCCGTTGCGTGCCGCACCAAAGACAACGCCATCTTCGTGGAAGCCATCGGCTGCCATCCTACCCGGGACGGCAGCGGGTGGCTTCTCGATTTTCTATCCAAAGCCGACCTTGCCGCCGTGGCGGTGGACGGGGCCAGCGGGCAGCAGCTTCTGGCCGACGCCATGAAAGCCGCCCACCTCAGGGCCCCCGTGCTGCCCACGGTCAAGCAGGTCATCACCGCCAACGCCGCCTTTGAGCAGGCCCTTTTTGCAAAAGCCCTGTGCCATGCCGGACAGCCCGGCCTTACGCAGGCTGCTTCCAACTGCGAAAAGCGGGCCATCGGCTCCAACGGCGGCTTCGGCTACCGCTCTCTGACCGAGGGCGGCCACATCGAGCTGCTGGACAGCGTGATCCTTGCCCACTGGCAGTGCGCCGAGGGCAAGGGCAAGCGCCGGCAGCGCGTCCGCTATTAACAGGCCACCCGGGCCTGTTTTTTTGTTGCCATAAAGGAGGGTATTCCATGGCAGAAGCATTTGAACCCATTACCACGCAGGAGGCGTTTGAGGCCGCTGTCGCTGACAGGCTGGCCCCTTACGCCGACTACAACGACCTCAAGGCCCAGAACGAGGCCCTCACCGGGCAGGTGGCGGAGCTGAACACCCGCTGCCAGACCTACGAGACGGACGCGCTCAAGACCCGCGTCGCTCACGAGGTGGGCCTGCCGTTCGACCTGGCGGGCCGCCTGACCGGCTCCAAGGAGGAGGACATCCGCAAGGACGCCCAGAACCTGCTGCAGCTGATCAAGCCCAAGACCCCACCCGCACCCCTGCGCGGCGACCCCGACCCCAGCGGCAGCGGCAAAAAGGCCGCCTGGCGCAGTTTCGCAAACCAGCTGATGAACAACGAGTAAAGGAGAACACATCATGGCAGACATTCTGAGCAAGGGCTCCCTGTTCCCGGAGGAGCTGATCCCCGGCTTTATCCAGAAAACCACCGGCGCATCCGCGCTGGCCAAGCTCTGCGGTGCAACGCCCATCGCCTTCAACGGCCAGAAGGAATTCACCTTCACGCTGGACAAGGAAGTGGACATCGTGGCAGAGAACGGTGCCAAGGGCAAGGGCGGCATGACCGTGGAGCCCATCACCATCGTGCCCATCAAGATCGAGTACGGCGCACGCGTGTCCGACGAGCTCCTGTACGCCTCCGAGGACGCCCGGATGGACGTTCTGAGCGCCTTTGCGGACGGCTTTGCCAAAAAGGTGGCCAAGGGTCTGGACCTCATGGCCTTCCACGGCATCAACCCCCGCACCGGCACCGCGTCCGGCGTCATCGGCACCAACCACTTTGACAGCAAGGTCACCCAGGCCGTGACCATTGCCGCCTCTGACAAGCCCGACACCAACGTGGAAGCCGCCATTGCCCTGGTGCAGGGCGCGGAGCGGGACGTTACCGGCATGGTGCTGGCCCCCAGCTTCAAGAGCGCTCTGGCGGCCCAGACCACCACCGACGGTGCCAAGCTGTACCCGCAGCTGGCCTGGGGCGCAAACCCCGGCGAGGTGAACGGCCTGCGGGTGGAATCCACCTCCAACCTGTCTGCCGGTTCCAGCCTGGACCGTGCGCTGGTAGGCGACTTCACCAACTGCTTCAAGTGGGGCTACGCCAAGGAGATGCCCATTGAGGTGATCCAGTACGGCAATCCCGACAACGACGCGGATCTGGGTGACTTGAAGGGCCACAACCAGGTATACCTGCGCGGCGAGGCCTACATCGGCTGGGGCATCCTGGATCCGTCCGCATTCGCCCACATCAAGGCCAACGCCTAAGGAGGACATGCTATGCTGTACCGCAACAAGCGCACCGGCGCTGTGATCGAGACGCCCTGCCGCGTTTCCGGCGGGGACTGGGAGCCCGTCAAGGCGGAAAAAGCGGCCAAGCCCAAGGCTGCCGCCAAGGAGAAACCGGAGGCTGCCGAATGAGCTACGCTACCGTGGATGACATGACCGCTCTGTGGCGTCCCATGACCGCCGCCGAGCAGGCAAGGGCTTCTCCCTTGCTGGACATCATCTCGGCCAGCCTGGACGTGGAGGCCCGCAAGGCAGGCAAAGACCTGCCTGCGCTGGTGGCCGCTGACCCGGCGCTGGCCATGGTGGCCAAGAGCGTGGCCGTGGACGTGGCCGCCCGCACCCTGATGACCAGCACAAACCAGGAGCCCATGACCCAGGTCACCCAGGCAGCCGGCGGCTACTCGGCGTCCGGGTCCTTTCTGGTGCCTGGCGGCGGTCTGTTCATCAAAAAATCGGAGCTGGCCCGGCTTGGCCTGCGCCGCCAGCGGATGGGAGTGATCGAGCCCTATGGCACTGATTGAAGGCATCCCCGTCATCCTCTATGAGCGCACCCAGACCGGCGAGGATGCTTTTCACACCCCGGTTTACACCGAAACACCGGTCACGGTGGAAAATGTGCTCATCACGCCGGTGGAAAGTGCGGCGGTGGTCACCGACCTGCAGCTCACGGGCCGCCGTGTGGCCTATGAGCTGTGCATCCCGAAAGGCGACGCCCACCGCTGGGAGGACAGCACCGTGGAATTTTTCGACCAGAAATGGCGGGTGTTCGGCGGTGTCTCCCAGTACATCGAGGCGCTTGTGCCCCTTGCCTGGAACAAGAAAGTGCAGGTGGAACGGATTGAGTAAGTTGCGTGTGGAACTGAACAGCGCAGGTGTCCGCGCATTGCTGCGTTCCCCGGAGATGCAGGCTGTGCTCAAGGCCCGGGCCGACACCGTGAAAGACCGCTGCGGCGACGGGTATGAGTCCTATGTGGCCCAAACCCGCGCTGTGGCTGTTGTGGAGACCGTTTCTCGGAACGCCTACAACGACAACTCTGCCAACAATACCCTGCTGAAAGCTGTTTCTTCCAGCCGTTCCGGCGCGATGGTGCACGAGCACAAGCGCCGCCTGAAGGACGGCAGAGTCATTACTGTAAGGAGCTACCAGCGAAAGAAATGATCGAAGAAATCATCCTGAACTATCTGCGGGAAAGCGGCTTTTCCTGCTATACATCCATGCCGGAGAATGCCTCCGGCAATTTTTGTGTTCTGGAAAAGACCGGCTCCGACTATTATGACGGCCTTTACAGCGCCACGCTGGCGGTGCAGTCTTACGGCAGCAGCGACTATGCTGCCGCTCAGCTGAGCTATCATGTGGTGCAGGCCATGCTGGATGCCGACACCCTGCCGGAGATTGCGTCCTGTAGTCTTGACACGGATTACAATTTCCCGGATACCACACGCAAACGGCCTCGCTATCAGGCCGTTTTTTCTGTTACACATTACTGAAGAAAGGAAGTATTCTTTATGGCAAATGCGAAAAATGTCACCGCTGCGAAGCCCAAAGTGGGCGGTGCCGTCTGGCGTGCACCTCTTGGCAGCAAGCTGCCGACGAATGCTGCTGAAGCTCTGGATGCGGCTTTCAAGTCCCTTGGTTACATTTCCGAGGACGGTGCGACCAACTCCAATTCGCCCAGCAGTGAAAACACCTCTGCCTGGGGCGGTGACACCGTGCTGAACACGCAGGGCGAAAAGCCTGACACTTTCAAGTTCACCCTGCTTGAGGCCATGAATCCCGAAGTGCTCAAGGCTGTCTATGGTGACGAAAACGTCACCGGCACGCTGGAAGAAGGCATCACCATCAAGGCAAACTCTGATCCGCAGGTCTCCTGTGCATGGGTCATTGATATGCTGCTGAAGAACAACGCCAAAAAGCGCATCGTCATTCCGGAAGCCGCAGTTACCGAGGTGGGCGACATCACCTATGCGGATAAGTCCCCTGTCGGCTACGAGACGACGATCTCTGCTGTGCCGGATGATGACCGCCGCACCCACTACGAATATCTGATCTCCGCAGCAGGAGCCGCAAAGCAGGCTACTCAGAGCGTCAAGGTCAGTAAGGAGGTGCAGGCATGATCACGGCAAAAACTCAGGACGGCTTTGAAATCGAGCTGGACGATAATGTGCTAAACGATGTGGAGCTTCTGGATGCGCTGGGCGGTATGCAGGACGGCAACATTTTTGATCTGGGACGTCTCGCCCAGAGACTGCTGGGCAGCGAAGGCAAGAAAAAGCTGTATGACTACCTGCGCGGCCCGGATGGCCGTGTGCCTGTGGCTGCAGCGGCCACGGCTCTGGGTGAGCTGATGAACAGCTTCGCAGCAGGAAAAAACTCGTCGTCCTCTCCGAAATGATCGCATCGGACGAGGATGCGCTGATCTGCGATTTTGCCCAGACCTATCATGTTTTGGACTGGCGGGCCCTGCCGCTGCGTCTGGCAGCAACACTCGCTGCAGGCCTGCCGGAAAGCAGCCGCAGCGTGATGAAACTTGCCGGGCAGAAAGCTCCTGTGGAAATGCAACTGCAGGCCGTAACAGCAGATACTCTGAATGTTCTGGAGTGGCGGATGCGCGGATGCAAAGGCGCATCTCCCAAGTCCATTCTGGGAGCAATGCTTGGTGAAGAGACTGGACAGGCCTCCGACGTGCAGAGCTTTGACAGCCCGGAAGAATTCGAAGCGGCCATGCGTGCCGTGGAAGGAGGTTGAATATGGCGGATGGAATTGAAATGGCGAAAGCCTATGTCCAGATCGTGCCGTCGGCACAGGGCATCCGTGCAGCATTGACGGATGTCTTTGACGAAGAGACAGACGGTCTTGGAGAAAAAACCGGCCAAAGCATCGGCGCAAAACTAGTCAGCACCCTGAAAAGCGCCATCGCTGCGGCAGGCATTGGCAAGATCATTTCAGACTCCATCAACATGGGCGGTGCCCTGCAGCAGAGCATCGGCGGCGTGGAAACACTGTTCGGCGCCGGCGGAAAAACCGTCGAGGAATATGCTCAGTCCGTGGGAAAATCAGTCGATGCGGTCAAGGATGAATATGCGTCCCTGATGCAGTCGCAGCAGACCGTTCTGGACAATGCTGCGCAGGCCTACAAGACGGTAGGTCTGTCGGCCAACGACTACATGGAGCAGACCACCAGCTTTGCAGCCAGCCTGCTGTCCAGTGTGAGCCACGATACCAACGCTGCGGCACAGCTTGCGAATGTGGCTATGGTGGATATGGCCGACAACGCCAACAAGATGGGCACCTCGATGCAGGATATCCAGAATGCCTATCAGGGCTTTGCAAAGCAGAACTATACCATGCTCGATAACCTCAAGCTCGGTTACGGCGGCACGCAGGCAGAGATGCAGCGTCTGTTGGATGATGCAGGCAAGATCTCCGGCGTCAAGTACGATCTGGGCAATCTGGCTGACATGTACAGTGCGATCCATGTCATTCAGCAGGAAATGGGCATCACCGGAACTACCGCAAAAGAAGCGGCCACTACCCTGACCGGCAGTTTTGCTTCCATGAAAGCTGCCGCTGAGAATGTGCTGGGCAACTGGTCAACCGGTGCAGATCTCACAGAGCCTTTATCTGGCCTGATGGAGACGGCGCAGACCTTCCTCGTGGGCAACCTGCTGCCTATGATCGGCAACGTGCTGCAGGGAATCCCGCAGCTGGTCTACACCCTTGTGCCGGAGGTGCTGCAGACGGGCACCGAGCTGGTCACCTCACTGGCACAGGGATTCACACAGGGCATCCCGGAGTTTCTCTCCACAGCGCTGCCTCAGCTGCTTTCCTTCACAGAGAACCTGCGGGAAAATGCGGGGCAGTTCGTAGATGCGGGCCTGAATCTCATCACCCAGCTGGCAAATGGCCTGATCTCAGGCCTGCCCGATCTGATCGCCTATGTGCCGGACATCATCATCAACATCTGCGGCGTCATCAACGACAACATGCCGAAGATCCTCGCCGAAGGCGTATCTCTCGTCGTACAGCTGGCTGTGGGCATCGTTCAGGCGGTGCCCAGTCTGCTGGCCAACTGGCAGAAGATCCTTCAGGCAGTGCTTTCGGTCATTTCTGCTGTCAACTGGCTGAACATCGGCAAGAAGATCCTCACCGGCGTCGCCAACGGCGTGAAGAGCATGGCGTCCAGTATGCTGAATGCATTCAAGGGCGGTTTTTCCAGCGCCCTGACATGGATCAAGAGTCTGCCCGGTCAGGCGATCCAGTGGGGCAAGAATCTAATTCAGAGCTTCATCAATGGCCTGACCGGCAAAGGCGGTGTTGCTTCTATTGCAACGGCAGGCTTCACGATCGCCGAAACGGCCAGCGGCAGCAGCGACGAACTGTCTGACTGGGCAGACGCGAATATTGACCTTGGAGACAGCGCTGTAAGCATGGCAGATGTTTCGATTCCTGCCTATACCAAGTCCGGCAATGCGGCGACCAAGGCCAGCAAGAAAGCCGCCAAAGCCGCCAAAACTGCCGCCACAGTGGTCAACTCCTACGCGACCACTATGACCGAGGTGGCCGGGAAGGTCACCCGCACCATCCAAACTACCAATGAAGAACTGTCTAACGGGAAGAAGCAGACGAAGCAGGTCATCACCGAGACTTCCCGCCAGATGGTGAACGGTGTGCTGATGGACCTCAAGACCGTCACCACGGTGGCTGCGGATGGTAAAAAAACTGTCCAGCAGACTGCCGAAATGGTGCGCGAAACAGCGCTTTCGGTCACCTCGACCTTTGACTCTGTGGTGAACGGCGTCCAGACCAGCACCCAAACGGTCACCGAGACCCTGACCGACGGCACCGAACAGCAGAAGCAGGTCATCACCGAGACTTACAACGACATTGTAAATGGCGCCCTTGTAACTGTAGAGAAAGTGCGCAGCATTGCAGCCGATGGCAGCGAAACCACGACAAAGGCTATCAAAAAGGCTTCTGCCGACAGCTTTTCCGGCCTTGTGAAAGGCTGGCAGGAACAGGCCAACAAAGGCGTGCTCGGTACCTTCAGCACATTGGCCGATGCTGTAAAAAAACAGGATTGGCTTTCTGTTGGCGAATGGGTGCTGTCCACCCTTTACAACGGGCTTGCGCCGGAAGCAAAGAAAATGATCGATGACCTCGGTAAGGCAATCATTCAGAAGATCAATGATCATCTGGCTGAGATCGTCGGCAAGATTTCGGATTCTCTTTGGAACGCCGGAAAAGAGATCGTGGACGGCTTGAACAAAAACGGCACCTTCAGCCAGATTGCTGGTGACGTGAGCAAGAACGGCTCTGTGATCATAAAGGTTCTGGGAAATATCGGAGCCTCTATGGGCGGGCTGGTGTCGGATGTCGGAAAGGGCATTTCAGGTCTGGCGTCCAGTATGGGCGGCTTGGGTGAAATCGCCACACAGCTTGGCAGCATCTTTTCCAAGCTTGGCGGCCTTATCATTGCCAATCCTGAAATTGCTGCAGTCATTGCCATTGTGGCAGGCATTGCAGGTCTGGGCATTGCGCTGTTCAGTGCATTCAGCCGCAAGACGGGTGATACTGCAGTCAGTCACTACCAGAGCCCCTTTGACAAAACCGGTGTGTATGACAGTCTGGGCGAGTTCTCTACCCGTGCTGCCATGCAGTACCGCGTTGCGGGTCAGGCCGCTGAGAACAACGCTCAGCTCACCGTGCTGGAGCGCATCGAAGGCCTGCTGGACGAACATCTCCCGGCCATTGGCACCGGTCAGGTAGTCATGGACTCCGGCGAACTGGTGGGCGTGCTGTCGCCCCGCATGGCTACAAACGTAGATGCACGCATCGGCGTGACAGTAACACGGAAAGCGAGGGGTGCGTAAATGACAAAGCATCTGGGAGCAAAAATCGGCAATTTTCACACCCTGAACGATTGGGGGCTTTACCTCAAGGTGGGAAGCCCCGAAATCAGCGAAGCAGAAACAGACGAGCTTCTTGTGCGGGTCACCGGGTCCGATTCGCTGCTGAATCTGACCAACTCTCTGGATGATAAGCCGCACTACAAAAAGCGCACCATCACCATGGAGCTGCTGTGTGATGCACCCAAAAAGCTCTGGCCGTCGCTGTACAGCAAGCTGGCCAATGCCATTCACGGCAAATGGCTGCAGTGCGTGTTTGATGATGACCCCTCTTGGTACTGGGAGGGGCTCTGGAAAGTGTCTCTGAGCAAAGACAGGCTTTCCAGCACCTTTACCATCACCGGCACATGCAATCCTTTCAAGCGCAGCATCTACGACGGTTCCAACGACTGGCTGTGGGATGATTTCAACTTTGAGCAGGACGTGATTCGTGAGTATAAAGACATCCCGCTGAAAGCCAACGAGGACGTCACGGTGCCCATCGTTGGGGCACCCAGAGCCGCCGGAATCTACTTCAAGCGCAGCGAGACCGCAGCGAACATCGCCGTGTCTCTCAACGGCTTTGAGGTGGGCGTTCTGGCAAAGTCCACGGACTGGCAGTATATTGAGGGGCTCACCATGCCGGACGGTGTGGTGGGCACCCTCATTTTTGCTGCATCTGCAAACTGCAGCATCACGATCAAGTATCTGGGAGCAAGCCTATGAGCTACAAAATTTATGCCGGCGTGCAGACAGATGTGGACGATTGGGACACAAAAGTCTGCATTTACGACCCCGGCGATATCTCTGACACCAAAAAGCTCATCAGCCCCACGCTGACCCGTGAGGTGGGCAAAGCCGGTTCGCTGGAGTTCACGATCCCGCTGGGCAATGTGGCGCACTCCGCGCTGCAAAAGCTGCGGACGACGGTGGAAGTGCAGCAGGACGGAAAATCCATCTGGCAGGGCCGCGTCATGAGCCATGAGCAGGATTTCATGCTCCGGCAGAAGACCTACTGTGAAGGAGAACTGGCCTACCTCAATGACAGCTGCGTGCCGCCGTACACTGCAAGCCGGGTCACCTTTTATGAGTTCCTGTCCTGGATTTGCGAAAATCACAACGGCATGACAAACGCTTACAAGGCGTTCAAAGCCGGAACCGTAAAAATGGATGACGATTTCGTTGTCCCTGTTTTTGAAAACTGCTACCTGAACCGGACAAACGGTCGGTATTACTATGACGATGATGACGACCGTGTATATGACTGGGATTTGGTGGACAGCGCTGGAAACAAACTGGTGGATAACTTCTATGAGCTTTTGAAGGAAAACGAAAAGCCGTCTGAGCTGAGCATGGAACTTGGACAAGAAAAGCTCTACAAACGCACGTTTAAAGGGGGATTCCTGCTGTCTCGAACCGGAGACAACAAGTTCAAGGTTCGCTTGAACGCGGTGTACGCAAACGAAAAGACATGGGCATCCGCACTGGAAGTGTCCACGGCATCGATCACCTGTGCGACCTTGAACATGGAGTTTGGCCGACGGGCCGCGTTCGTTATGGACGACGCAGAAGAAAACAGCAGCATCAAGATCACGAAAACCAACGGAAAGTATACGGTTAAGATCGACGGCGTAGAAAACACCATCTGCAAAACTGAAACCGTTCAGCCGGTCTATGACTTTACAAACGATGAGCAGGACGTTGCAGTCACATGGGACATGCTTCAAAGTGCATTGATCGACAAGTACGGTGGTTATCTGAGAGTCCGTCACGAAAAAAACAGCATGGGGACTCCCTGCAGGTATCTTGATTACCTGCAGGACATCCCGGACAAAAGCGCTCAGCCCATCGCATTTGGCACAAACCTTCTCGACCTGACGAGCTATGTCAAAGCGGAGGATATCACCACGCGGGTGATCGCTGTCGGAAAGCAGACGAGCGGCTGGTTTTTCTGGGAGCACACGGACACCATCAAGGCTACGTCCAATGATCTCGCTGCGCAAAAACTTTTTGGCATCATCACGAAAGTGATCGTCATCGACGGCACGTCCAGCACTCTGCAGTCTTTGCAGGATGCAGCGGACGAAGAGCTCGCCAAAAGCAATGTGCGGTATCTCGACGGGCTGACAATCAAGGCGGTTGATCTCAAAGATGCCGGCATCGATATCGGCCGCCTGGAGTTCGGCAAAAAAGCGCACATCTATTCTTATCAGCATGGCGTGGACACATGGCAGGTGTGCACAAAACTTGTGGAGCCGCTGGACGCACCGGACAAAAAAGAGTTCACGTTTGGCACCGAGTTTTCAAGCATCAGCGACCTGCAGGCGCTGAGCGCTAGAAAAGCGGGCGCAGCGTATGACATGAGCAGAGCCCTCAAAGGGTATGCCATCAGCAAGGGAGGCTAAACATGGCGAAAACTTTTAAAGAGACCATTGCAAGCATCCGTGCGGCTGTGCTGGGCAGAGAGGTGCGCGAGTGCATTGCGCAGGGCATGGAGTATGTAGAGCAGTTTGCCAGCACGGCAGTGGATAAAGCTGCCGAAGCCGTAAAGGCCGCAGCGGAAGCTCTGGCAAGCAAGAACGCTGCCGCATCCAGTGCATCTGCAGCAAAAACAAGCCAGACGGCAGCAGCGGGCTCTGCCAGCGCCGCTAAAACTAGCGAGACGGCGGCAGCGGCCAGTGCGAAGAACGCGAAAACCAGCGAGTCGGCAGCGGCAAGCTCTGCAAGCGCAGCCAAAACCAGCGAAACAAATGCAAAGACCTCGGAAACCAATGCTGGCACCTATGCGTCTGACGCAAAAAACAGCCAGACAGCCGCCGCAGGCAGTGCATCCACGGCTTCCAGCGCGGCATCCACGGCCACGCTGGAAGCCTCAGAATCAGCTTCTTCTGCAGCCAGCGCAAAATCGAATGCTGCAAAAGCTTCTGCAAGCGCTTCTACTGCTCAGCAGGCTGAAAGCGGTGCAGCTTCCAGTGCATCTGCCGCAAAGGCCAGTGAAAGTAAATCTGGAGAGTACCTGCAGGCCACAAAGGACTACTTCGAGCAGGTGCGCACCATCACACTGGGCGCACAGGGATGGTATGCCACGGGAGACGACCTGAAAGCGGCGGTGCCCATTGGCGAAAATGGCTGGTGGGCTGTGGTTGGCACGACAGACTCCATCTGGGTGTGGGACAGCGACACCGGCATGTGGCGGAACAGCATGGTCACGGTTGATATGAGTGACTATTACACCCGTACGCAGGTGGATGCAAAGCTCAGCACAAAGGCGGATAAAACAACAGCCGGCATAAACGCGCTCATTAACCTGCTGACTGCCGGAACGGCTGCACCGACAGATAACGATTACATTATCACACAGTGGGCGAACCACGAAGCAGCGGATACCGCAAACCAGAACATGTACGTCCGCAGGCCGGTCAGCGCCCTGTGGGAGTACATCAAGGGTAAGGCGGAATCTGTTTTTGCGGCGAAGAATCACAACCACGATGACCGTTACTACACTGAAACTGAGATGGATTCAAAGCTCAGCGCAAAGGCGGAGAGCATCGTACTCGCCACAAACGCCAATCTGAACAACGTCACGACCCCCGGCATTTACAGCTGCGGAGGAGGAAACTCTATCGCGAATAAGCCGAGCGGCCTTGATGCAATTGGCTTGATCGTAGTGCATAACGCTACAGGCGGCTATTACACGCAGATCCTGACGACAAGCACGAATGCCAACACATACCGTCGGACCTGTCTGAACGGTACATGGTCTGCATGGACACAGGATAAATACACGGATACGACGTACAGCCTGCCGACTGCTACTGCCAGTGTGCTGGGCGGCGTGAAGGTTGGAAGCAACATCACGAACACTTCCGGCGTCATCAGCCTGACGAAAGCAAACGTGACGAGTGCGCTGGGCTACACCCCGCCCACGACGAACACCACCTACTCCAACATGAAGGGTGCAGCGTCCAGTGCGGCGGGCACGGCGGGCCTTGTGCCTGCACCGGCAGCGGGTGCGCAGGGCAAGTTCCTGCGGGGAGACGGCACATGGCAGACGGTGGCGA
>CAVEID010000025.1:0-24486 GCA_963615785.1 Oxalobacter sp.
TCACCGCTGCCGCCGGAGACAGCCAGCGGGTACAGGAGCTTCTGGCCCAGCTCAAAGCCAAAGATGACACCATCGCCGCTGAAAAAGAGCGTGCCGACACTGCAGAGCACCAGCTGGAAGCCGCGCAGGCAGATGTGGCAGGGCTGAAGGAGCAGAACGGTCAGCTGAAAGAACGGGTGGACGCCGCTGAGTCCCGGGAAGAGGAGGCCTGGAAGATGCAGAGCAAGGCCGAAGCCCGCGCCAAGACCGCCGAAGACGCCCTCAAGCGTCAGCCCATCGCCGCCGTGGTGGATGAGGAAGAGATCGACCGTCTGGCGGCGGAAAAGGCATGGGGCCTTGCAGACGCCAGGAACGCTGAGCTGCAGTCCGACAAGGACAAGCTGGAAAAGCAGCTGAAGGCCGTCAACAAACAGCTGGCCCAGATGCGCAGCCAGTTCAATGACAACGTGCAGGCGAATTTTGAGATCGCAAATAACATCCCTGTCCAGTTTTGGACGGCATGGAATAACGGCAAAGGCAGCTACTCTCACCTGACCGGCGAGGATCTGGAAAGCACCTTCCAGAGCATCTGCTCTGCCTTGAACGATATCCGGGAAGAAGCGTCCCTGCTCTGCCGCCAGCCTGCAGACTATGACGGAGGTGCAGACGATGAACCCGATGTATGATCTGGCCCTCGACGGCTACGGCCCGCCGCTGGAACCGCCCGATGACTATTATTTTCTGCCGCGCGGAAAAGAACAGGAGGAAGAGACCGATGACGAATGAACTGACCGTCCGGGTAGAACGCCCGGAGCTTCCCGCGATCCGGTGGAACGAGGATGAGGTGCAGCAGAATCTGAACGAGATGCTGGCCGCTTACACGGGCCGTGTCTACACCCCGGAGACCATCAAGGATGCAAAAGCAGACCGCGCCGCCGTGAACAAGCTGGACAAACAGCTCAGTGACGCCGCCCGCAGCGCCAAAACCTTTTACATGAACCCGCTGGATGAATTTCTTCAGCGCACAAAGCAGATGCAGGCCCAGTGCAAACAGGTGTCCGGTGCCATTGATGCCCAGGTCAAGGCGGTGGAAGAAGCTGAGCGTCAGGACAAGGCTGACGCCCTGCGGGCTGTCTATACGGACTGCATCGGAGAACTGCGGGAGCTCATCCCCTTTGACCGCCTGCTGGTTCCCCAGTGGCTCAACAAAACCTATGACCTGGCTAAGGCAAGCCGGGAGCTGCGCCTGAATGTTGAAACCCGGAGGAAAGAGTTGAAAATCATTCAGGACACCTGCGGCGAAGACGCCGAAGCCTGCAAGCTGGAGTACCTGCGTGTGCTGGATCTGAATGCCGCGCTGGCCGAACACCTGCGCCTGCAGGACAGCCGGGAAAAACTGCGCCGCGCAGAGGAAGAGCGGCAGGCCGCAGAGCGTGCCCGGGCCGCTGCACCGGTCATTGTCCCGCCCACGGAGGAAGAGCGCCGGATCGAAGCGGAGGCCGAACAGAACGCACACAGCAACGCTTTCGTCACGGCTTCCGGTCGGCTGGACTGTGAGGTGCTGCAGCGTTTCGCGGAGCCTGCACAGCCGGAAGCGCCCGTCCGCAAGAAATACAGCTTCTGGGTGGAGTTCACCCGGGAGGATATCGCATGGTTCAAGCAGGCCGCAAAAGAACGCGGCTTCCGCTATGGTTCTATTAAATAATTTGGAGGTACATATTTATGGCACTCACCCGTCCCGGCGCATCTGCGCCCACTTCGTCCGTTTCCAATGCTCAGGCTCTGGCAAACCGCTCCATGCAGAATGCCGCCCGCGCCGGCAGCATGTCCATGCAGGCCGCATCCCCGTCCGTGCCGGTGGAGATCACCGCAGCAGACGGCCAGCACTTCACCGTCAGCTTCGGCGAAGTCCGCAGCTTCATCTGCCCCAAGGCCACCGACGCCGAATGCAAGATTTTTCTGGAGACCTGCAAGCAGTACCGGCTGAACCCTTTCACGAAGGAAGCCTACCTGATCCACTACGACAACAAGAACGAGGACACCGCAAGCACCATCGTTCTGGGCAAGAACTGCTGCATGCAGATGGCTGAGCGTCACCCTGCCTTTGACGGCTTCGAAGCCGGTGTGATCGTGCTGACCGCTGACGGCCAGCTGCTGAACCGCGAGGGCTCCATCGTCTACGACGGCGAGGAGCTGCTGGGCGGCTGGGCAAAGGTCTACCGCAAAGACCGCACCCGTGCCAGCTACGAAGAGGTCAAGCTCAGCGAGTACGACACCGGCAAATCCCTCTGGAACGGCAAGAAAGCCACCATGATCCGCAAGGTGGCACTGGTGCACGCCCTGCGGGAAGCCTTCCCGTCTACCTTCGGCGCGCTGTACGACGAAAGCGAGATCTCTGTCCATGCGGACGTCGAAGGCACCGCCCGCGAGGTCGAGAACGACCTGCCGGTGCTGGATCCTTATGCCGGCACCAAGCGTCCTCGCAAGACGGCGGGCACACTCATCCCCGCCCCGGAGGAATCCGCCGAAGAGGAAGCCGCAGATGACCCGTTTGGCGGTGACGATGCATGATCGTCCAGACTAAGACCGGCGTCATGCTGCACGGCGAAATTCGTACAGACCCGGAGGTCCGGTCTGTCGGCCAGAAGCAGGTTCTGAAATTCGACCTCAAAGCCAGCAGCACCAAGGACAGCAGCGGAAAATGGCAGTCGCTCTTTGTGGGCGTGAACCTCTGGCACGGAATCAACCAGTTTGACGGAATGTTCGAGAAGGGCGACCAGGTCACCGTCTTCGCCCGGGAATTGAAAACCCGGGAGTACAACGGGAAAACGTACTACGATGTGGACGCCGACGACATCCAGCCCGGCGGGCTGGTAACGTTCCGCTGGCTTCAGCAGATGATCGAGCTCATGACTCCGCCTGCCCCGCCGCCGGAGCTGACCCCCACGGACGAGCCCACGCCCTTTGACCCGCCGCCTGCAGCGGAGCCAGAGCCCGTGCAGACCAGCCTGACCGGCGGGCAGATGTACGCAGGCGAACAGCTTTCCGATTACGCCCCGCGAAGCTCTCCGCCGCCTGCCCTGTCTTCCCCTGACGATGATCTCATCGACGACGATGCGGACGACCTGCCGTTCTGACCTTGCAAGCTGTGCTATCCGGCTATACGGGCGTGTACGAAAGGAGGTCGGCCCGTGGGCATCGACACAACACGCGGCTTTGTGGCTTTTCCCCGCGGCCTGACCGACTGGGAGTGGTACTCGGAGCCCAACACTGCCCGGCTGCTGTTTCACCTGATACTTACCGCAAACTGGAGCCAAAAGCAATGGCAGGGTATCACGATCCACCCCGGAGAGCTGGTCACAAGCCAGCCAAATCTGGCAAAACAGCTCGGTTTGACCGTCATGCAAGTGCGAACCGCACTGGAACATCTTAAATCGACCGGCTACATAACAGTCAAAACAGGGCCAAAATACAGTCTTATTACGCTGAATTTTTACGATTTGATTGAGGCCGGTAACAGGCAGATAACAGGCAAGCAACAGGCAGATAACAACAACTTAACCATAAATACCATAAAAACCATAAATAAGTCGTCGTCTGCGCGTGCACGCGAGACCGCCGGGACGAGGACGACGACCCATCCCGCCGTGAATGAATTTGAAAGCTGTATCTGTAAGCTGAGCGCCAAAGGCAAAGCTGAGCTGACTGCCTACGCTGACCGGCTGGGAGATGAACTGGTGTCTGCTGTGATCGTTAAGTGCTCCGATCTGGGAGGGCACAGCTGGGCGTATGTCCGCAAGGCTCTGGCCGAAGCTGAGACTCAGGGGTGCAAGTCTGCGGAGGAATACCGCCTGACGAACCCCATAGGGGCCGGGCGGAACAAGCGGGTTGACCGAACTGAGCCCAGCGGGAATGACTGGCTGAAGAACGCCACGCGGCGCAGGCCGCTGAAAAAAAAAGATGCAGTAAAGGAGGGCGCGCCCGATGTACCGGAACCCTGAATACTACCCGGACACGACAGCAGGTGCTGCCCTCCGGCAGCTGCGCAGAAAGGAGAATTACTTGAACACCGGAAAACAGTTTGAAGCGGACTGGAAGAGATCCATGCCGCCGGATGCATGGTGCTACCGGCTCAAGGACAGCGCCGCCACCTACTACGGCGGCAATGAGAACCTGAGCTTTTCCATTGACAACATCTGCGACTTCGATGTCTACCGCTACCCCATGCACCACTATTTCGAGCTCAAGACCATCGAGACGCCCAGCATCCCGCTGACGAAGATCTTCGGCAGCTTCGACAGGGACAAGCGGAAGTATCACAAGCTCAAGCACATCACCGACATGGCCGCTGCGGCGTCCTACAAAGGCCAGACAGCCCATGTGGTGATAAACTACCGTGGCAAGGTGAACCGCACCTTTGCCGTACCTGCCAGCGCCGTGCTGGAGTACATGCAGACGCAGACCCGCAAAAGCATCCCGTGGCAGTGGGCCGCACTCAACGGCATCGAGGTGGAGCAGCATCTGCTCCGCGTCCACTGGCGGTATGACGTGGACGGGCTGCTGAAGAAACTGGAAGGAGACGAACACCATGAGTAAAACCAAGAAACCCGTCAGGCTGGTCGATATTGGCGAGCTGGAGGAAGATCTGTACGAAGCCTTAGATGTGAGTGCACGCAAAGCGGATTCGGATGATGTCATTACCTGTGGCGAGGCCATTTCCTGCGAGATTGAGGATCTAAGAAATCTTCCCACCATTGACCCGAAGAGCCTGCGGCCTGTGGCACACTGGGAGAACGACCCTAATGGTGTGGATAGTGATGTTTTCACCTGTTCAAATTGCTGCGAACGGATTTGCCTGGAAGATCAAGGCTTCTTCCCCGAAATGGATTACAAATTCTGTCCGTACTGTGGTGCAAGGATGGAGGGCGTGAGCAAATGAGCAAGAAATACAAGCCGGGCAATTACATTGTCTCTCTCGATCATCTGATGGAGCAAGAATTTGTATATTGCGCCGGAAAGCTCATTCACAAGGGATGGTTCAGCAGCTGGCAGCTTCGATATGCAAAAGCGGAACTTTCTCGGCTCCGCATCCGAGAAGCGGTCAACTGCGAGGAAATTGAGATCGAAGAAATGGAGGACGATACATGAAAGCGCATATTACCACCAAATGCAAGCCGTGTCCGTTTTGCGGCGCACGAGCGAATGAAATCGAATCCATCACAGGTATGCCGATGATTGTCTGCTCCAACTACCGTGGCTGCGGTGCAATCGTCAGTTTCAACAACAAAGATTGCGATGAGCGCGGTGTTTCACCGGTGGAATACTTTAACCGGAGAGCCGGACAGGAGGATGAAAATGGCTGAATATCATGTTGGATGCGGGATGTTTGGAACCATCTACGCTGGAACAATGGCACCGCCCCGCAAAGACGGATTGCAGATGTGGCGCAATAAATCGGATGTAACCGAAGAAGCGATTAAAGCTGTCATGGGACATTTCGTCACCGAGATGGAGCGTAATGAAGAAAGCGAAATTAAGCAGGCATGGGGCGTTCGTGGCGGTAAGACGCTGAAAGTCACGTTTGAACTTGAAGAAAGGAGCACCAATGATCCGCACATGGACACCTGAAATCGAACAGCCAAAGCCGGGCGAAGCTGGTGTTGACTACCACGACGTCAAGGCGTGGTTTCAGCAGTTGCGGGCGTTAGATGATGAAATTGATCGCATCCAGCTTGATATTCAGCGGGCACACGATAGTGCCACAAAGTGTACAGCCAGCATGAGCGGGATGCCCGGTGGATCTGGCTATGGTGATAAAGTCAGCTTTTGCGCCGAGAAAGTGGATTTAAATGAGCGCCATATTGATGAGCTGCAAATCGAGCTTGACGTCATGCGGAAAGAAGCCAGCCACCGTATCAAGTACATTGTCGGCACTAAGAGCAGCGACTTGATGCAGGCGTGCCTGTATGGTTACTACATCCAGAACCAAAAGCAGATTGTGGTGGCCCGCAGCTTGAAACTGCCGAATGAAAACCGGGTGTCTATGTATATCCGGGAGGGCTGCAAGCGTCTTGCTCTGATTTGGGACAATTTTATGTAATTTTACAACATCCTATTGTTGTTGCAATTACACATGACATCAGGTAAAATCGATATAAGCGGAACCGCGCAAAGCGGTGCGCCGCTTGTTTATGCAGTCTCCGAAGTGTGAACCTCTATTTGGCATCATCGATTACTTCCTTACGCGACGGGTACCTGCTCTGCACTTACATTTCGCGGACTGCTTCTATGCGAGATATACCCGTTGAGCATCATGCGTGGTGCAAGTCCACGGTCTCGCGCATTATGCTAAACTCTGGATGTTGAGACAATCTGCATGCTTTGAAAATTGAATATCGTTGGTGCATTTGCAAGGTTATTGCTAATCATCTGATAATTAAGTTCTCTCTGCGTTGGCATTCAAGTTTGGCGACTAAAGGCATCGACACCGCCTAGCGTGACCGGGAGCGCGAAAGTTTCCCGGTAGTTTCCGGCAGGCCTGTACTCAACAGCCTGCTTCTATGCTTCGGCAGTTTAACAGGTAAAACACCATCACCCCAAGATGGAGATTGCCGGTTCGAATCCGGTTCGAGGCTCCATATGGCGCATGGGCCGGACACCCCGCAAAGCCGCACGCCTAACCTTCGCGTGCCACAGAAAAAGCTTTAGAATCCTTGCAAGGTTGTAGTTTCCTGCAGGATGTGCGCCAAACCAACAGCCCCGGCGGCGAACCGGAGCTGTTTTTATATGCCGTCATAGTTCAACTGGAAGAACGCCGCCCATTTAAGGCGGGACAACGCTGGTGACACCACATTGCTAGCTTACAACCCGGCACATCCGAGGCACTTAACCAAGCCCCGGCGGGGGCATGTGGGTGCTGGTTCGAATCCAGCTGACGGCTTTATATGCCGCCTGAGCGCAGAGTGGTGCGCGTTCGCGAGTGTAGTCGCGGAAGGTTCGAGCCCAAGGGCGGCTTTCGTATTCCCGTAGCTCAATCGGTAGAGCGCCGGTCTCCAAAACCGGAGGCTGCAGGCTCGGGCCCTGCCGGGAATGCCAGTTGCGTGCCCTATGAGGGGGCCGCGCAATAGCGGGGCATCTGGCCGCGAAAGTCCCAGATGCAGCAGCACCCACTCCGTTTGAACTTATCTTCACAAACTGAATGTGCGGTGGAATGCACGGGTGCTGCTTATTTTTTGATATTTCCGAGCCGTCCAGATGGGCGGCTTTTTGATTTTGCGGCAAGAGAGGTGGTGAGGATGACCGACAGGCAGGAGCGTTTCTGCGAAGAATATATGATCGACCTGAACGCGACGCAGGCGGCCATCCGCGCCGGATACAGTCCGAAGAGCGCCAACGAACAAGCCGGGCGATTGTTAGTAAATGTTAGTATTCAAAACCGCATTGCCCAGCTTCAGGCTGAGCAGAGCCGCCGGACAGGCGTATCCGCCGACCGGGTGGTGCGGGAGCTTGCGAAGATCGCCTTTGCGAATGCCAGCGACCTGATCGACCCGGAAACCGCATCCGTCAAGCTGGACGCTTCCCGGGATGATCTGGCCGCGATCCAGTCCATCAAGGTCAAGAGCTTTGGCGAGGACGGCTTGGAACATGAGGTCAAGCTTGCAGACAAGCTCCGGGCACTGGATCTGCTGGGCAAGCATCTGGGAATGTACAACGGCGCGACCGACGACTCCGCCGATCAGCTCAAGAAAGCCCGCGAACTGCTGGGAGGTGTGGACAGTGCCATTGACTGAGTTTCAACAGGAGTTCCTGCACAACTGCAATCACCGCTGGAACATCAAGACCGGCGCGACCCGAAGCGGCAAGACCTATCTGGACTGTGCCGTCACCATCCCGAAGCGCATCTGCGCGGCCCGGGACGAAGGACTTCTGGTCATGCTGGGAAATACCCTCGGCACGCTGGAGCGCAACGTGCTGGAGCCCATGCGGGCCCTCTGGGGGCCTGATCTCGTGGGCATCGTGCGGACGTCAGCGTCCGGCAACGTCGTGCAGCTGTTCGGCCGCAAGGTGTATGTGCTGGGTGCTGACAACAAAAAGCACATTGCCCGCATTCAGGGCGCGGCTTTTGAATACGCCTACGGCGACGAAATCACTACATGGGACGAAGGCGTGTTCCAGATGCTCAAGAGCCGTCTGTCCTGCTCGCACAGCCATTTCGACGGCACCTGCAACCCGGACAATCCGCAGCACTGGTTCAAGAAGTTCCTTGACAGCGACGCTGACATCTACTGTCAGGCCTACACCATCGACGACAATCCGACCCTGCCGCCGGAGTTCGTGGCCCAGCTGAAGAAGGAGTATGCGGGCACGGTCTACTATAACCGCTTCATCCTCGGGCAGTGGGCTGCGGCCAACGGCATCGTCTACCGGCCCTTTGCCGACAGCATTGCCGCCGGGGATGACCGCTTCCTCTGGCCCGCAGATCAGCCCTGCAAACCGTGGCGCATCCACATCGGCGTGGACTTCGGCGGCAACGGTTCCCGGCACGCCTTTGTGGCCACCGGCATTCTGCCGTACTACGCGGGCGTCGTGGGCCTTGCTTCCCAGCGGGTGGACCCGCGCGGACAGGACGCAGACTATCTCGCCGCGCAGCTCATTGATTTCTGCACCGCTGTGTTCGCACGGTATGGTGAGATTCACTACATTTTCTGTGACAGCGCCGAACAGACGCTGATCAACCACATCCGCACCCGGCTGCGCGCCAGCAAGCTCCCCTGGCTGGCCGACCGAGTGAACAATTCTGCCAAGATCCAGATCATCGACCGCATCCGCCTGACGTCCATTCTCATGGGCGGCGGGCGCTTTTGGTATATGCCGGAGGCTGCCACCCTGCGGGACGCCCTTGCAAGCGCACTGTGGAGCCAGAAGCACCCTGGCGTGGATGAACGTCTGGACGACGGCACCACCGACATTGACACACTGGACGCCTTTGAGTACACCATTGAGCGCAGTTATAGGAGCCTGACAAGCAGATGAACGTAAACGCTTTTATCGAATATCTGAACAAAACCAAAAATTTGCAGTTGGACTCGTCCTATTACAGCCATATCAAAAAGTGGCGTCAGTGGTGGCAGGGCTATGTGCCCGGTGTGCACAACATCAAGATCAGGCGGGAGGACGGCGACCACAAGCGCCGCAGGGCTTCTCTGCGGATGCCGAAGCGGGTCTGTGAGGACTGGGCGAACCTTCTGCTGAACGACAAGACCACCTTCCAGATCGGCGATGCAGCCACTGCCGCCTATTTGCTGGGCAGCGATGAACAGCAGACCGGCGGGCTTTTGCGACAGCTCCATTTCTGGGAGCATGCAAACGCGCTGGTAGAAAAGGCCTATTGGTCGGGCACCGGTGCTTTTGTCATGAGCGTGGAAGGCACGGCGGATGCAGACGGGCATCTTACACCGGGGCCCGATGCCCGCATCGTGCTGGACTATGACCCGGCGTCCTGCATCATCCCGCTGCGGGTAGAACGAGGCACTGTGACCGAAGCGGCGTTTGTTTCCGAGTGCCTGATGGACGGCAGGCCCTGCGTTTATCTTCAGACGCACACCCGCCGTGATGGTCAGTACACTATCACGAACGAGTGGTTTGAAATTCGTGACGAGGAAAACGGTGCACCAGTTTTTGCCCCGCACAAATCCCCGGCGGGTACGGTGAGCGAGATTCACCCGGAAGGCTCTCCGGCATGGTTCAGCCTGTTTTCCCCTGCCGGGCTGAAGAACATCGACGGCGGCACGGGACTGGGCATGGCTGTGTTCGCGGAAGCACTGGATACAGCGCAGGGCATCGACCTTGCGTTTGATAACTATCGGCAGGACATCTATCTCGGTGGCAAGAAGATCTTCTATGACCGCAGCCTTTGCAAAACTGTGATCGGCGAGGACGGACAGCCGCGCTACATCCCGCCCGACGATATGAGTCTGCAGCAGTTCTTCACCATGCCGGGCAAAGAAAACGATCTGGACGCAGCGCCGGAGTGGCACGAGTACAACCCTGACCTGCGCACCGAGGACAACCACCGCGCTGTGCAGGACATGCTCGACCTTTTTGCATTTCAGTGCGGCCTGGGCTGTCACCGGTATAACTTTGAGCTGGGCAAAGTGGCAACGGCCACCGAGTACACAGGAAGCAGACAGGATCTTGTGCAGTCGGCCAACAAGAACCAGATCCCCATTGAGACGGCGCTGATCGGCATCCTGCGGGCCATCCTGTGGGCCGCGAAGAACCTGCTGGGCGAGGACGTAGACCCGGACACCTCCATCTCGGTCAACTGGGACGACAGCTACATCGTCAGCGAGCAGGAACGCACTGCACAGCTGCGGGAAGACGCTCTGGCGGGCCTTGTGCCCCGCTGCCGGTATCTGTCTGCCCGGTACGGTCTGAGCGAGAAAGAAGCTCATGCATGGGCAGAGGAAGCAAAGGCGGACAGCCAGTCCGATGAGTCCCTCACCTTCGGCGGAGGTGCCTGATGCTGCCGCCGTCTTATCTCGACCAGATGCCGGACGCCTTCGTGCAGCTCTGGCAGCAGGTGGAGGACGAGATTTTGCAGGACGCGGCCCGGCGCATCGGCAAACTGGGCCGGGGTGAACAGCTGACCGAAACGGCATCCTGGCAGCTCTGGCGCTACCAGCAGACCGAAGCCGTGCGCAACAACGTGGTGAAGCTGCTGGCAAAGTACAGCGGTAAGAGCGAAAGCACTATCCGCCGTCTGCTGAAGCAGGCCGCCACCGAAGCCATGGAGCGCGAAGACGCTATCTATTACCATTACGGGAAAGAGCCGACGCCCTTCGAAGAGAGCGCCGCCCTCAATAATCTGCTGGACGCCGGTGCCCGCCAGACCTGCGGCACATGGCAGAACCTGACGGCCACCACGGCAAACACCGCCGCAGGGGCTTTTGAGCGCACGCTGGATGTGGCATGGGGCAAGGTGAGCACCGGTGCCTTCGACTACAAAACTGCCGTCAGACAGGCCGTGAACAGCCTTGCAGACGAGATGCCGCTGGTGACCTATCCCAGCGGGCACACCGACAGCATCGAGGTGGCCGCACGGCGGGCCATCCTGACCGGCGTCAACCAGACCTGCGGGAAGCTGCAAGTTGCCCGGGCCGATGAAATGGGCGTGGAGTTCTTTGAGACGACCGCTCACGGCGGCGCACGGCCCAGTCATTCCGAGTGGCAGGGGCGGCGCTTCCATCGCGGCGGCGCTGTGGAGTACCGGGGCAGGCACTACCCGGATTTCGAGCAGGCCACCGGCTACGGCACCGGCGAAGGGCTTTGCGGCTGGAACTGCCGGCATACTTTTTTCAGTGTTTTTCCCGAGCTGGGAGACGCCCCTGCATGGACACAGGAGAGTCTGCGGGAGCTGAACGCCCGGGACATCGAGTACAACGGCAAAAAGTACACCGCCTACGAGATATCCCAGATGCAGCGCACCCGAGAGCGGAATGTCCGCCGCTGGAAAAAACGGTATCTGGCCGATGATGCCGCCGGGCTGGACACTACAGATGCGGCTGTGCGCCTGAAAGCCGCCCGCCAGAGCCTTGCGGACTTCACCCAGGCCACGGGCGGCAGAGTGGACAGCGCCCGCACCAGCGTGCCCAAGTTTGGGCGGAGTGAAGCCAGTAAGGCGAGCTGGGCAGCGAAAGTCTCACCCAACGATTTTAAGATTTATCGCGGCGTCGGTGCAAAATCAAAAAACTACGTTGTAGTTGACAAATCTACCGGCGAGGAATATTATTTTGTTGAGGGAACCAGAACACAAAATGCACAAGTCTTTGCGGGAAAAGGCGGCGTTAAGCCGCTGCGTGAAGAAGTTGCGCAAGGCTTAGCCGCTGAGTTTGGCGGCAAGCCGGAAGACTGGCAGCACTGCAAAGCGAAGGGCTGGCTCGATGTTGACGGCGAAGCCGTAAAGGCGGAAGTCCACTGGTTCCAGAATGGCAGCGAAAAAGTAAAATTCAAGGTAAAGAGGTGGTTCTATGACGAAGATTGATACAGTCCGTTATATTGGCGATACGTCTCCGCTGGAATTGACCCACGGCAAAATCTACAAAGTTCTTTCTGTTGAACGCGGCTGGTATCGCATTGTAGACGACACCGGAGAAGATTATCTTTATCCTGCCGGTAATTTTGAAATCATCAACTGAACCACGATGCACATGCACCGTGGTTTTCTTTTACCCATTTTTAAGCACGATGCAGTTTGCACCGTGCTTTTTTCATGCCTGTTTTGCCCGCATGAGGACGGAACAGGCACCATGCGGCGGGCGGCGCGTACCCCGCCCACGACCGAATACTGACAGAGAACAGTGTAAAAAACTGTGGTCTCACACACGAAAGGAGTTTCCACCATGAAACGTGAAGACGTGAAGAAACAGATCCCCGGCATCACCGACGAACAGCTCAACTGGATCATGCAGGAGAACGGCGCGGACATCAACCGCGAAAAGGCCGCTGCGGACCAGTTCAAGACTCAGCTGGCAAATGCCAATGCCCAGCTCAAGACAGCTCAGGAAGGTCTTGCTGCCTTTGACGGCAAGAAGAAACCCGAAGAGTATGAAGCTGACATTGCCAAACTCAAGGCTGATATGCAGGCACAGGCGGACGGCTTTGCCTTTGACAATGCACTGGATGCCGCCATTTTGGGCAAGAAGGGCCGCAGCGTCAAGGCGGTGCGTGCCCTGCTGGATCTGGACGCCCTGAAGGGCTCTAAAGACCGCACCACCGATATCTCCAAGGCACTGGACGATGCCGCAAAGGCAAATCCGTGGGCCTTCGGTGAGGATGCTAAAGGCGGTGTCCATGTTTCCACCGGTGCCGAGCACGGCGACCCGATGCACGGTGACGGCGATGAGGACCCGGTGGAAGCTGCTTTCAAAGCCATGAACCCCAACATCAAAATCTGAGAAAGGATGATTTTTCATGCCCCATATTGCAAGAGAACGCTACTCTGAAATGGTAGATGCAAAGCTGCGTGCCACCATCGTGAAGCGCGTCGGCGTCATCTGCAACAACCGTTACGAAGGCACGCCCAAGGCCGGTGCTGTCAAGGTCCCGGTGCGTGACACCGAGGTGGAGGTCGCTGACTACAACAAGAAGACCGGCACCCCCATGACCCACGGTGACACCAGCTATCTGACTGTGAACATCGACAAGGACAAGGCTGTGAACGAGCTGATCGACGGCTTCGACGCTGAAAGCGTGCCCGGCCATCTGGTGGCTGACCGTCTGGACAGCGCCGGTTACTCTCTGGCTCTGCAGATGGAGACTGACGCTTCCGCTGAGCTGGTCTCCGGCGGCACCGCCATGGAAAGCACTGCTGCGCTGACCAAGACCAATATCTATGAGACCATCGTGGACGCCCGCACCCAGCTGTCCGAGGCTCATGTCCCCACGGACGGCCGCTGGCTTCTGGTCTCTCCTGCCACTTATGCCCTGTTGCTGAAGAGCCCTGAGTTCATCAAGGCATCTGATCTGGGCGATGCTGTCGTCCAGACGGGCGCTGTGGGCCGCGTGGCAGGCTTTACCGTCTTCGAGGACACCACTATGGGCGAGAAGGTAGACTTCATTGCAGGTCACCCCAACTGGTTCACCCGTGTCGAAGAGTGGAGCGAGCCGGTAGCCGTCAACGACCTGAAGGGCAGCGGCACTTTCATCGGTGCGTGCGCTGTGCAGGGCCGCAAGATCTACGCCCACAAGGTCACCAAGGCTCAGACCATCCTCGTCAAGAGCCACACCTAAGGAGGCCCGCCATGCTCTACTGCACCTATGATCAGTACGCGGCGGCAGGCGGCACGGTGCCGGAGACAGCCTTCGGCCTGCTGTGCAGCCGGGCTTCCCGCATAATCGATGCCGCCACCTTTGGCCGGGCAGAGAGCCACGCCGCCGGGTGCGAGAGCTGCCGGGACGCCCTTGCAGATGCCTGCTGCCAGATCATCGGCCTGCTGGCCGCTGCGTCTGCGGTGGGCGCTGTGCCGGGTGCATCCAGCACCAGCAATGACGGATGGAGCGTCACCTTCGGCACCGGCAGCGTGAGTGCTGCCGCCCGGCAGGAAGCTGCGGAGATCCTCCGCACCGCACTGGGCGCTGACCCGCACGGCCTGCTGTACAGGGGGATCGACTGATGCAGACAGCTGTTACCGTGGTGAACCTCATCCACGACGTCAAGACCGAGACGGACACGCCGGTCTGCTGGGTATTCCCTGCCTGCAGCTGGCGGGAATGCCGCTCTGCCTCGGGCAATGGCACCTCTAAAGACCCCGAGCGCACCACCCACATCCGCATCCCGGCCAGCGTGTGCACGGCAGGCTATCTGCCCTATAACCAGTGGGCGGCGCTGCCTGCTGCGGAAAAGGCAAAGCACTGGACACTGAAACGCGGCTGGAAGCTGGTGCAGGGCGCGGTGCCCAGCCTGACCGAAGCCGAATATGCCCGGCTTGAAAAAACACACCTGTGCTGCACGGCAGCGGCTGTCTCGGACGACCGGGAGCCGCTGCTGCCGCACTGGCATGTGGAAGGGAGCTGACCGTATGAGGGCACCTGTCTTTGATTTCAAGATTCAGCTCCGCCCCGGCTTTCAGACCGACATGGATGTACGGCTCGCAAAGGTGCAGTTTGCCTTTTCTCAAAAAGCGGCCGCAGTCATTGATCCCTATGTGCCCTTTGATACCGGCACACTGAAAAACAGCGTGAATCAGGCGTCCGACTTCAAAAACGGCCTGCTGGTGTATAACACCCCCTATGCCAGCAAGCAGTATTACCTGCACGAACAGGGCAAGGGACTGCATGGGGACACCGGCCTGCGCGGGTCTTACTGGGGCCAGCGTGCTATTGCTGACCACAAAGACGAGCTTGAAAAGTTCGCCCACGACGCCGCAAAGCAGTTTCTCGGAGGCAGTAAATGAGCGAGAACGTAAAACCCACCATTGCCGCCCTGCGGGCATGGCTCAAGACCTGCCCGCTGATTGCCGACGAGCAGGAAGCTACCGGCGCAGTCTTCCGCATTGCCGGGCTGGAAGAAGAATCCACCGCCTTTTCCATCGAGGACAGCCCCGGCGACCCCATCATCACCAAGTATCTCTCCGGTTATGACATGGCAAAGAATTACCTCTTCCTGTCCAGGCGGGATTACGGCGAAACGGATGTTCTGGCCGTGCAGAACAGCGGCTTTTTTGAGCAGCTGACCGAGTGGGTCATGCAGCAGAACGCCCGCCGCTGTCTGCCTGACCTATCAGCCTGCGGCGGAAACAAAACGCCCACCGGCATTGCCGTGACAAACAGCGGCTACATCGTCACCAGCAGCGCGGGCAGCTGCAAGATGCAGATGCAGCTCCGCCTGACCTATTACCAGCCCAAATGAAAGGAGTTTTGATATGACCGTATCTGAAGCCATTACCAAGTCCGGCCTGACGCCCAGCGCCAGCTATACCGGCATCGAGACGGCAGACGATTTCCTGCTGGCTTTCCAGACCGAAAGCACCCAGTCCAAGGAGACCGACTGGATCGTCTGTGCCGACCACATCAAGGAGCACTCCGGTGCCCTGAACGCCACCACCAATGATGACACCTTCATCCGCACCGGCACTGCCACCACCAAGAGCGGCACCCAGCGCACGCTGTCTGTCAACGGCAACCGCTGCGTGGGCGATGCGTTCCAGGACTTTGTGCTGTCTCACAAGATCAAGTATGGCACTGGCAGCGATGTCATCGTGCCGTACATCTATTTCAGCCTGCGCACCGGCAAGGGCGAAAAGGGCAAGGCCGCTCTGATCGTCACCAGCGACGTGGGCGGTGCTGCCGGCGCGGCTGCCACCTTTGCCTGTGATGTGAAGGTGGTCGGCATCCCGGATGAGTTCACGTTTACCCCCGGCGGCTGATCCGCTCAAAACCGCATCTTTCCCCGCTCCTCACCGGAACGGGGATTTTTTATGCCCTGAACATCAGTAAGCGCCGGTGCAAGTCCGGCACAGGGCCCAACAGAAAGGAGCAATACAATGCTTATTTGTGGACAGGAATTTAGTTTTTCCGCGCTGAACGCCAACGACCTCGACCGCATGGAACGCGCACAGGCACATCTGCACCTGGCATCTGACCGCGAAACGCAGCGTGTGCGCACAAGCAACGTCAGCATGGGCGACAGCCTGCGCGGCCAGTGCCGCCTTGTGATGGGCTATCTGGACGAGGTGCTGGGCGAGGGTGCATCGGAGCGCCTGGGTCTGGATGGCAACGACCTCGGTGCCTGCACCCGCGTGGTGAACGCCTTTAAGGACGCCATTGTCGCGGAGCAGGCAGAAGCAAAGCAGGCCGCAGTGGTTCCCCTGAATCGTGAGCAGCGCCGTGAGGCGGAAAAGGCATCTCAGGCGAGGGAGCCGGCTCAGGCGGCTGTATCCCGGAGTGAGGGTTTCAACCCGCAGGTGATGAGCCGCCCGGCACGACCTGCCATCCCCTATGAGCAGTGGGGCACTTTGTCCCCGCATGATGCCGAAGAGCTGAGACAAATCGACAAGGACGCACGCCGCAAGGCACTGCTGGCCGAGCTGGCGGCACTGGAAAATGGCTGATCTGCTGACGGCACCTCTGCCCGATATTTGGGGCGGCAGGCATATCGACCCGGATTTTCGGCACATGGTGCGGCTGTCCAATGCCTATGCGCATGGTGAGCTGGAAAAAGACCCGACTGAAGCGCTGATCATCATGAAGTATTTTTACCGTGGTTCTGTTCCTGATGCGGAGACAGAGCGGTTTTACCAGTACATGGTCGAGTTCTATTGCGCCGGTGAAAAGGCCGCAGCGGGCACTGCCAGCGAAAAAGACAATACCCCTGCAAAGCCGCCCGCCTTTGACTACCAGTGCGACGCCGGATACATCGTGGCAGCGTTCCAGCAGGCCTACGGCATCGACCTGACCCGCGAGAAGGTGCACTGGTTCCGGTTCCGGGCGCTGTTCGCTGCCCTGCCGGAAGACACCCTTATGGCAAAGATCATGAGCTGGCGCACCATGGATCTGTCGGAATACGAGGGCTCCATGCGTGCCCACTACGCTGAGCTTCAGGAGCGTTTTGCCCTGCCCGCGGAGCTGAGAGGGGGTGCCGCCCGTGTCGTGTCTGTCGAAGAGCATGATGCCGCGTTCCTCGCGCGGTTCCGGCATTGACCGTACCCCGGTGCCCTGCCCCTATTGTGGCCGGGCGCTTCCAGTGTGGGCAGAAAATGCCGCATCTGCTCATGGCCTGTGGGTAAAATGCAAGAACCCCGCCTGTAAGAGGGAAATAGAGATCAAACTTTAAGCCTGTGCCCCTGTGCCCGCGCTCTGATTGAGAGGTGGACACATTGGCATTTGATTTTTCAATCACCGGTGATACCCGGCTTGATACCAGCGGCGTCGAAAAAGGTATCAGCAGTATGACCGTTGCAGCGGGAAACCTGATCTCTGATCTGGTCAAGACCGCAGGCAGCAAACTGGCCGGGCTGGCGCAGTCTTCGGTCAGCGTGGGCATGGGCTTCGACAAAGCCATGTCTCAGGTAGCTGCCACCATGGGCACCACGGTTGACCAGATCGACGGTCTGACCAAAGTTGCCAAAGAGATGGGCAGTGCGACCAAGTTCAGCGCCACGGAAGCCGCTGAAGCGCTGAACTATCTGGCACTGGCTGGTTATGACGCCGACAAAGCTGCCGAAGTTCTGCCCAGCGTGCTGAATCTGGCCGCTGCGGGAGGCATGGAGCTGGGCAGAGCGTCCGACATGGTCACCGACGCCATGGCTGCGCTGAACATCGAAGCTACAAAGAACAACGTGGATGATTTCGGCGACAAGCTGGCCATGGCATCCAGCAAGGCCAACGCCAGCGTCTCTCAGCTGGGTGATGCCATCCTGACAGTGGGCGGCACTGCAGCAAACCTCAAGGGCGGCACCACCGAGCTGACGACCGCGCTGGGCCTGCTGGCAAATGTCGGCGTCAAGGGTGCCGAAGGCGGCACAGCCCTGCGCAATGTCATTCTGTCGCTGCAGTCTCCCACCGATACCGCAGCCAAAACTCTGCAGAAACTGGGCGTCAGTGTTTACGACGCTCAAGGCAATATGCGCGGCCTGAACGAGATCCTGGGCGACCTGAACACCGCCATGGACGGCATGACCCAGGGCCAGAAGGACAGCATCATCAGCCAGCTGTTCAACAAGACCGACCTTGCCGCCGTCAATGGCCTGCTGGCAGCTCAGGGTGAGCAGTGGGACACGCTGGCTGCCCAGATCGACAACGCCGATGGAGCCATGGCTCAGATGGCAGAGACCCAGATCGACAACCTGGACGGCGCGGTCACCATCCTGCAGTCCGCATTCGAGGGCCTGCAGCTGGCTGTCTATGATGAGCTGGAGCCCACTCTGACTGAGGTGGTCAAGTGGGGCACCGAGTGCATCAGCACCCTGAGCTCTGCCCTCACCGAGGGCGGGCCGGAAGCCATGCTGCAGGCGGCTGGCGAGATCATCTCCGATCTGGCGGCGGGCATTTCGGCAAAGCTGCCCGGCCTGATGTCCACCGGCGTGCAGATCATCACCCAGCTGACCCAGAGCCTGACCCGGGCCATGCCCGCCATGCTGGGCACCGCAGGTGAGGTGCTGGGCACTCTGGTGCAGGGCATCATCGACAACCTGCCGGAGCTGCTCGTCTGCGCGGCCCGCATCATTTCTGAGCTGGCGAACTACCTCGGCGACCACGCCGATGACATCCTGGACAAGGGCGTCCAGCTCGTGGAAAGCGTCATCACCGGCATCACCGCAGGCTTGCCCATGCTCATCACAGCGGCGGCAGGGCTTATCGCCAAATTTGCCGCATCCCTGATCGCCCATCTGCCGGATATTCTCAAGTGCGGTGCTGCCATGCTGACCACACTGGTGGACGGCATCATCCGCAGCATCGAGAATCTGGCCGAAGCTGCCCTCGCCTGCATCGCCAAACTGGTGGGCGTCTGGGACGGCAATATGGACGAGTTCGGCCACATTGGCGAGAACATCGTGCAGGGCATCATCAACGGCATCGCCCGGATGTGGAACAAACTCACCTCGTGGGTCTCCGGCCTGATCTCCAATCTGGTGGGCACGGCCAGCAATGCTGCCGTTTCCGGCATCACCGAGAGCACGGCGGACACGCCCTCCCGTAAGGGCAGCACCGTCACCGATGATGACCGTGCCCGACGCCAGAAACTCCATGATGAGCGCGTGGCGCAGGCACAGAGTGAGGCCGCTACGGCAAAGCAGGCAGCGGCGACCGTTGCCAGCTCTGCGAGCGCTGCCGCCGCTGCAGTGGACACCGCAGGCAAAAAGGCCAGCTCCAGCACGAAGAAAAACACCGCATCCGTGGTGAAGTCTATCTCCGACACGAACACCACCGTGAAAGACGGCGTGACCCGCACGGTGGAGACGGTCAACGAGACGCTGTCCAACGGCAAGAAGCAGCAGAAGCAGGTCATCACCGAAACCAGCCGCCAGATGGTGGACGGTGTCCTGAAGGATGTCAAGACCATCACCGAGATAGCAGCAGACGGCACCAAGACTGTTAAGCAGACCATGGAGACCGTCCGTGAGACGGCCAAAACGGTCACCTCCACCTTTGAGACGCTGGCAGACGGCATCAAGACCACCACCCAGACCGTCACCGAGACCCTGACCGACGGCACCGAGCAGCAAAAGCAGGTCATCACCGAGGTCTACGACGACGTAGTGGACGGGGCCCTCGTGACCATCGAGCGGGTCAAGACCATTGCCGCAGACGGTACCGAGCAGGTGGCAGAGCAGATCAAGAAGTCCAGCGCGGACTCCCTCGACGGCCTGTGGAAGGAGATTCAGGAGCGGGCCAACCTCGGTGTGCTGGGCACCTTCGACGACCTGTATGATGCGGTCAAAAATCAGGACTGGGCAGGCGTGGGCCTGTGGGTGGCAAAGACCATCTACGGCGGCCTGACAGCGAACCAGAAGCAGCAGATCGAAGAGTTTGCCTTTGGCATGATCGATAAGCTGAACGCCGCTATGGGCCAGATGCAGACCGACCTTGCCGCAAAGGCGTGGGAGATCGGCACCCAGATCTGTCAGGGCCTGACCAACGGCTTCGGCGACGTCTGGCAGCAGGCCAGCAAGCTGGGCTCTACGCTGACCAGCATCTTCCAGAACATGAAAGGCCCGCTGAGCAAGGCGGCGCTGGCGATCAGCCAGGGCCTGCAGGGCGGGCTGCTTTCCAGCTTCCCGTCCATCTACGCAGGTGTGGCGGGCATGGTGGGCACCATCGGCGCGGCCTTTGTGGGAATGCTGGACGCCATTGCCGCCGCTTTAACCTCTACGATCTTCGGCATCCCCATGGCCGTGGTTGTGGCCGGTGCAGCCGTTGTGCTGGGTGCGGCCATTGCGGCCATCTGCTCCCGCCTGGGCGGCTCAAAATCCAGCAGCAGCTCCGGCAGTTCCGGTACTTCCGGCTCCGGCAGCAGCAAGACCATCGCATCCACCACCGACATCACCACCTCTGTGGCCGAAGACGGCACAAAGACGGTGGTCAAGACCGTCACCGAAACGCTGCAGGATGAAGCGGGCAAGCTGACCCAGAAGGTCACAAAAACCGTGACTGAGACCGGCACAAAAATGGTGGACGGCGTGGAGCGCTCCTGCAAGACTGTCACCACCTACATCGACGGCATCCAGCAGCGCATCGATACCACTCTGGAGGACATCGCGAAGGACAGCACGGCGGACGTGACGCCGGAGCCCGAACCGACACCCGACCCTGACCCGCTGCCCGGCACGGGTTCTCTGGAGGATGCCATCACCGCCAACACGAAAGCGTTGGAAAAGACCAATTCCGCCCTCGCCGACATGATCCGGCAGGCGGGCAGTCTGGTGCTCAGCGACAACATGAAGCTGGGCTCCACGGTGGCTGCGTCCGGCACGGCACAGGTGGCCGCTGCCGCCAGCAGCTACCACCGCGACGGCGACACCAACATCACCCAGAACATCTACAGCAAGGCGCAGTCCGCAGCAGATCTGCAGCGGGAGGCCCGCTGGGAAGCTGACCGGGCAAAGGCCCAGAGACGATGAAAGGAGGACGCCATGCTTTTTAAGGATCATCTTGAGATCGTGACGGACGCGGGCGTCACCCTGCATCTGGGCTGGGACTACGACATTCCCTATTTTATCGACCCGCTCAACGGCGTGGACGTAGACCTGCAGACCGCGCAGGGCATCAACCAGACCGGCACCACTGTGGAGCGGCAGAGCGTTTCCGGCGTGTCCCGCACCCTGAGCGCGGTGTTCTGGGGCGAACACAAGCTGGAAAACGCGGAGTTCTTCACCCGGAGCCTGCCCTATTTCACCAAAGGCACCCTGTACTTCGGGGACAAATACTTCACCCGCTTTGTGGTGCAGAAGACGCCGTACTTTTCCAGCTACACGCCAGACCCGCGCTGCAGCCTGATGCTCTACAGCCCGAAGCCCTTCTGGTACGACATGAATGCCGTTGCAGGCACGCTGAACGGCTTCCTTCCCGCGTTCCGGTTCCCGGTCAACTACAGCCAGCCGCACAGCTTCGGCGTGCGTGCCAATGTGGGCTGGGTCAATGTCTACAACCCCGGGGCTCTGGCCGTCCCCTTCACGGCCACTCTGAAGTGCGACGCCGACGTGGTCAACCCGCATATTCACAGCGTTCTGACCGGGCAGAACATCGGCCTGCAGACCACCCTCGTGCGCGGGGACGTGGTGGAGATTTACCGCACCACCACGGACAAGCTGGCCGTCAAGCGCACCCGGAACGGCATAGAGGAAAACATCTTCTCCACGCTGGACGAAGACTCTGACCTCTTCGAGCTGGCCGCAGGCGACAACCTGCTCAAGACCGAAGCCGACAGCGGTGCGGACAATCTGCAGGCCACCTTCCGCTTTTATCCCATGGTGTCCGGCATTCTTCCGGAGGTTCTGACATGAGACTGGACGTTTTAGAAGCAGACACCCTCATCCGGGTGGGCTGCGTGGAGGTGTGGGTATCTCTTTACTGGGACAGCCCGTATTACTCCGAGGGCAGCTTCACCCTTGAGGTCAGGCCCACCGACGAGAACCTGCAGCTTTTGCGGGAAGGCCGCTGGCTGGTGCGCAGTGACGAAACGCCCCGCATCCCCATGCGCATCTGCAGCCGTGCCAACCAGAACGAAGACTTGAACCTCGTGATCTCCGGCTACCCGGCAACGTGGCTGCTGACTAAGCGGGTCTCCGCCGTGAGCATCAAGGAGCAGAACGCCGAACAGGCCATGCGCAGCCTTGTCTCCGCCATGAAGCCATGGCCCCGGCTGGAGCTGGGCACGGAGTACGGCTTCGACACCACGTTCTCGAAGCAGACCTCCGGCGGCACAGTGTTCGACTACTGCCAGACCATCGGGCAGACCTGTGACCTGGGATTCCGGGTCATTCTGGACGGCAAGGGCGCTGAGAAAAAGCTGCTCTTTGAGTGTTTCCGGCCTGCCTTCGACCCCAATAACCGCTACAGCCCCAGGTGGGGCAATCTGCTCAACGCCGGGTGGAGCTTTGCCGACACCGACTACGCCAACGTGGCCCTCGTGCAGGGCGCAGGCGAAGGCGAAGCCCGGGCCACGGCATGGGTGGGCGATGTGGACGCCGTCGGCTCTGACCGGCGGGAAATGTACATCGACGCCCGAGATATCCAGCCGGATGAAGAGAGCGGAGAGACCAACACCAGTCTCTCCTACCTGCAGAAGCTGGCAGACCGGGGCGGCGAAAAGCTGCTGGCCCAGCTGCGCACCGGCAGCATCGAGTTCGACGTGGACGACGATGCCCTGCAGGTGGGCGACGTGCTGAGCGCCAGCCTGCCCCAGCTGGGCTATACCGCTATGGTGCGCGTCGCAGACGTCATCACCCAGTCACAGGACAATGGCACCACCCGCACCGTCCGGCTGGGCACCCCGACATGGCACAAAACTTAAAGGAGGGTTTATGAGCACGATCACGATCTACCCGCTGAACGGCATCGACTATGATGCAGCCGATGCCGCAGCGTACAATTCTCCCCGCACCTCCGGCGTCTATTCCAGCGAGAACGACTTTTCCGTCACCGCTGCCGGAGGGCTCAAAGTCACGGTCTCCGCCGGCATGGGCTGGATCCACCCGGAGCGCTTCGCCGGATACTCCGTCACCATGCGCGACCCGGCGACCGTCACCATGCCGCTTGCAAACGGCAGTCTTTCCCGCATTGACCGGCTCGTGCTGCGCTACGACGCAGCGACCCGCAGCAGCAGCCTGACTGTGCTGCAGGGCACTGCGGCCAGCACTCCCAAGGCACCCGCCATCACCCGCACAGAGCTGGTGTATGACCTGTGCTTTGCCCAGATCACCCGCCCTGCCGGTTCGACCTCCATCACCGCTGCGGACATCAAAGACACCCGCACCGACGAGAGCCTCTGCGGCGTCATGTCGGACGGCGTCAAGTCTTTGCCCACGGCCCAGCTGATCACCCAGTGGAAAGCCGCGCAGGCCCAACAGGAAGCCGACGCCCGGGCCCGCATCAATGCACTGGAAGAGACCGCCAGCGACAGCGCAGCAGCGGCAGACAAGTCTGCAAAGGCAGCAGCAGCCAGCCAGAGCGCTGCTGCGGGCAGTGCGTCCACGGCCACCAGCAAAGCGTCTGCAGCCGCTGGCAGCGCATCCGCCGCATCGACAGCAGCAGGCACGGCCACCACGCAGGCAGGCATTGCTACCAAAAAGGCCGGAGAAGCCGCTTCAAGCGCTTCCTCTGCGCAGACCAGTGCTGAGAATGCGGGCACCAGTGAGCAGAACGCCAAAGCCAGCGAGGAAGCTGCCGCGAAGAGTGCCGAAGCCGCAAAGGCTGTTGTCGGAGTCGATAAGACCCTGACCATAGACGGTGCGCCTGCTGATGCGAAGACCGTGGGCGACGAGCTGAAGACTAAGGTTTCGAAAACCGTTGACGACATAAACGCACTGATCAATCTGCTGACTACCGGAACCGCCGCGCCCACGGACAATGATTACATGATCACGCAGTGGGCCAATCACGAAGCGGCGGATGCTGCAAATCGGGACACATACGTTCGTAGACCCATGAGCGCTTTGTGGGCGTACATCAAGAGCAAGGCGGAATCTGTTTTTGCAGCGAAGAGCCACACGCACAATTATGCGGGCTCCGGGTCTGCAGGCGGCAGTGCCACCAGCGCAGCGAAGCTGGACACGACCACGGCAGGCAGCGCGACACAGCCGGTGTATTTCACAGGCGGCAATCCTGCGGCCTGCACTTACACACTGGGAAAGAGCGTGCCCAGCAATGCAGTGTTCACCGACCACACCTACGCGGCCATGAAGGGCGCAACATCTAGTGCGGCGGGCACGGCGGGCCTTGTGCCTGCACCGGCGGCGGGTGCGCAGGGCAAGTTCCTGCGGGGAGACGGCACATGGCAGACGGTGGCGA
>CAVEID010000026.1:0-23217 GCA_963615785.1 Oxalobacter sp.
AACCAATGACACGGGGATTTTCAGTCCCCTGCTCTACCAACTGAGCTACAGAGGCGCACCGGACGATGATTATTATACCTGAAATTTCGATTTTGTAAAGGGGTAAATTCAAATTTTTTTAAGAAAATTGAAACTTTCTTGATTTTGGTCGGTCTATCGCGTAAAATAAGAATGACTTTTTTGAGAGAATCGCAGGGCGGCTGCCGGGGCGGAGGCACGGCGAAACTGCGATTGACAAATTTAACAACCTATGGTTTAATGAAAAGGAAAGATTACAGGCGCTTTTGCTCTTTACAAACGGCTTATACTTATTATAAGACAAAGAGCGAAAGCGTCTTGATTTGACTACAGACGGCCCACGCGGTGAATTTCTGCCCGGGCCGGGAGGATCAGCATGGCAAGAAAACAGGAATATGGCAACGAGAGTATCACTTCCTTAAAGGGTGCCGACCGTGTGCGCAAGCGCCCGGCTGTCATCTTTGGCTCAGACGGCGTGGAGGGCTGTGCGCACTCCATCTTTGAGATCGTGTCCAACTCCATCGACGAAGCCCGCGACGGCCACGGCGACACCATCAATGTCACCCGCTGCAAGGACGGCAGTGTCATCGTCGAAGATTTTGGCCGCGGTATGCCCGTGGACTGGAACAACGGCGAGGGCCGCTACAACTGGGAACTGCTGTTCTGCGAGATGTATGCAGGCGGCAAGTACGGCGAGGGCGAAGACAACTATGAATTCAGCCTTGGCCTGAACGGTCTGGGTCTGTGCGCCACGCAGTACGCTTCGGCGTGGATGACCGCCGACATCTACCGTGATGGTTATCACTATCATCTCGACTTCAAAAAGGGCGAGAACATGGGCGGACTGCAGAAGGAAGCCTACAAGGGACGCCGCACCGGCAGCATCATCCACTGGAAACCGGATGACGAAGTGTTCACCGACATCGATGTCCCCGCCAGCTACTATAAAGATACCCTGCGCCGTCAGGCTGTGGTCAACGCGGGCCTGACTCTGAACTTTACCGATGAAAAAGAGAAAGATCCCGCCACAGGCAAGCCCTGGAAGGAGAGCTGGTGCTACGAGCACGGCATTGCGGACTATGTGGCCGAAGCGGCGGGCGACGACGCCATGACCCCGGTGTTCAGCTGTGAGAGTGAAGCCACCGGCCGTGACCGCGAGGATCAGCCGGATTACAAGGTGCGCATGAGTGCGGCATTCTGCTTCTCTAATAAGGTGCAGATGCTGGAATATTACCACAACTCTTCCTGGCTGGAGCACGGCGGCAGCCCGGAGCACGCGGTGCGCACGGCCTTTGTCTACCAGATTAACAAGTATCTGAAGGACAAGAACCTCTATAAGAAAGGCGAAAGCGCCATCAGTTTTCAGGATGTGCAGGACTGTCTGGTCTATGTGTCCTCCAGCTTCTCCACCCGCACCAGCTACGAGAACCAGACCAAAAAGGCCATCACCAACAAGTTCGTCTCTCAGGCGATGACCGATTTCCTCAAGCATTATCTGGAAGTCTACTTCCTCGAAAAGCCTGAGGAAGCCCAGAAGATCTGCCAGCAGGTGCTGGTGAACAAGCAGAGCCGCGAGCACGCCGAAAAGACCCGCCAGAGCATCAAGAAAACACTGTCCACTCAGATCGACCTTGCCAACCGTGTGCAGAAGTTTGTGGACTGCCGCACCAAGGATGCTTCCCGCCGCGAACTGTATATCGTGGAGGGCGACTCGGCTATGGGCGCTGTCAAGTCCAGCCGCGACAGTGAATATCAGGCCATTATGCCAATCCGCGGCAAGATCCTGAACTGCCTGAAAGCGGACTATGCCCGCATCTTTAAGTCGGATGTCATTGTGGACCTGATCAAGGTCATGGGCTGCGGCGTAGAGCTGGGCGGCAAGCACAACAAGGAGCTGGCTACCTTCAACCTCGACAATCTGCGGTTCAACAAGATCGTTATCTGTACCGATGCCGATGTGGACGGCTACCAGATCCGCACGCTGGTGCTCACCATGCTCTACCGCCTGACCCCGACCCTCATCGACAAGGGCTATGTGTATATCGCAGAGTCGCCGCTGTATGAGATCACCACGAAAGACCGCACTTATTTTGCTTATACCGAGCCGGAAAAGGCCGCGTTCCTCGAGGAGATCGGTGACAAAAAGTACACCATCCAGCGCTCCAAAGGTCTGGGCGAGAACGACCCCGAGATGATGTGGCTGACCACCATGAACCCCGAGAGCCGCCGACTGATCAAAGTCATGCCCACGGATGTGATCCAGACCGCGCAGGTGTTCGACATCCTGCTGGGTGACAATCTGGCCGGCCGCAAGGAGCATATCGCCCAGCACGGCGCAGAATATCTGGATGATCTGGATGTGAGCTGACGGAGAGCCTTTCCCCTCGGGGAAGGTTCTGAACGAAGTGAAGCGGATGAGGGGAAGCAATCGTCAGATTTCGCTTATTTGAAGCGGCTTCTGAAGATAATTACCCCTCATCCGGCTGTTCCCGTTGGTCGCATCCACCTTCCCCCGAGGGGGAAGGCTTAAGAAGTAAGAGGATACAGTATGGCAAAAAAATCAACCAAGAAAACACTCAAGCCGGTGCGCCCGCAGCTGGGCGACGGCGTTGAGATCTTAAATGCAGGCAGTGTGCTGGAAGACCCCATCACCCGCACGCTGGAAACCAACTATATGCCCTACGCCATGAGCGTCATCGTCAGCCGTGCGCTGCCGGAGATCGACGGCTTCAAGCCGGCCCACCGCAAGCTGCTGTACACCATGTACGAGATGGGCCTGCTCAAGGGTGCACGCACCAAGTCCGCCAACATCGTGGGCAGCACCATGCATCTGAACCCCCACGGCGACGCGGCCATCTACGACACCATGGTGCGCATGGGCCGCGGCAACGAGAGCCTGCTGGTGCCCTTCGTGGACAGCAAGGGCAACTTCGGCAAGGCCTACAGCCGCGATATGTCCTGCGCGGCCGCCCGTTACACCGAAGCAAAGCTCGAGGGTGTGTGCGAGGAGCTGTTCCGGGACATCGACAAGGAAACCGTGGACTTTGTGCCAAACTACGACAGCACCACCACCGAGCCCACCCTGCTGCCCGTGACCTTCCCCACAATTCTGGCAAACAACACGCTGGGCATCGCGGTCGGCATGGCATGCAACATCTGCTCCTTCAATCTGGCAGAGCTGTGCGCCACCACTGTGGCCCTGATGAAGGACGGCAGCCACGATATCTCCACCACCATGCCTGCCCCGGACTTCGTGGGCGGCGGCCAGATCCTCTATGATGAAGCGCAGATGCGTGAAATTTACGAGAACGGCCGCGGCAGCGTGAAGGTGCGCGCCCGCTACAACACCGTGCCGGGCGAGAACATGATCGAGATCACCCAGATCCCGCCCACCACCACCGTGGAAGCCATCATGGATAAGATCGCCGAGCTGGTCAAGGCGGGCAAGGTCAAAGAAATCAGCGACATGCGCGATGAGACTGACCTGAACGGCCTGAAGCTGACGCTGGATCTCAAGCGCGGCGTAGACGCGGACAAGCTGATGGCCAAACTGTTCAAGGCAACTCCGCTGGAGGACAGTTTCAGCTGCAACTTCAACATTCTGGTGTCCGGTCAGCCCCGTGTCATGGGCGTGCGGGAAATTCTGAAAGAGTGGACGGCATTCCGCGTGGAGTGCGTGCGCCGCCGCACCTACTACGACCTGCACGGCAAGGAAAAGCGGCTGCACCTGCTGCAGGGCCTGGCCGCCATCCTGCTGGACATCGACAAGGCCATCAAGATCATCCGCACCACTGAGGAAGAGAGCGAAGTGGTACCCAACCTGATGATCGGCTTTGGCATCGACGAGGTGCAGGCGGACTATGTGGCCGAGATCAAGCTGCGCCACTTGAACCGGGAATATATCCTCAAGCGCACCAGCGAGATCGAACAGCTGGAAAAAGACATCGCCGACCTGAACGATATTCTGGCAAAGCCCGCCCGCATCCGCCGCATCATCATCAATGAACTGAACGATGTGGCCAAGAAATACGGCCAGCCCCGCCGCAGCGAGATTTTGTACGACCTGCCCGAAGAAGAGAGCAGCTCTGAGGAAGAGGAAGTGCCGGACTATCCCGTCACAGTCTTCTTTACCCGCGAGGGCTATTTTAAGAAAATTCCGCCTCAGAGCCTGCGTACTGCCGGTGCCCACAAGCTGAAAGAGGGCGACGAGATCGTCCAGCAGGTGGAGACGCGCAACAATGTGGAGGCGCTGTTCTTTACCGACAAGCAGCAGGTGTACAAGGTGCGTCTGGCCGAGCTGGAGGACGGCAAAGTGGCCCAGATGGGCATTTTCATCCCAGGCCGTCTCGGCATGGACGAGGGCGAGAATGTGCTTGCCATGGTCATCACCAGTGAATACAGCGGCCACATGCTGTTCTTCTTTGCCAGCGGCAAATGTGCAAAAATACCCTTGAGCTCCTACGCCACCAAGCAGAACCGCCGCAAGCTGCTGAAAGCTTACTGCGACAAGGAACCGCTGGCAAAGCTGCTGTTCCTGCCGGAGGAAACGGAGCTTGCCATCCGCACCAGCGCCAGCCGGATGCTGCTGGTGGGTTCGGCACAGATCGCCGCCAAGACCACCCGTGACAGTCAGGGTGTGGCGGTCGTCACCCTGAAAAAGAACCAGACCATCGCGTCGGTCGTCCCGGCGGATACGCTGGAACTGGCAAACCCGCACCGCTACCGTGTGCGCAGCCTGCCCGCCACAGGTGCTCTCATCCGCGCTGAGGATGAAGGAGAGCAGATGAGCCTGCTGTAAAAATATTTTATTGAAAAATGGCTCCGCTTCGCTCTGCCATTCTTAGCGGAAAGAAAAATTATTTATAATCAGCAAATCAGAAAAGCCTGCGGGCTTTTCTGATTTGCGTTTTCACAGGAGCGGCCGCAATTGTAAAATGCATTTTTGAGTTACGACTTTTCCGTGAAAATGTGTTTGGAGCGGCCCGCAGGCCGCGACAAACACGAAAATAAAAATAATTTTTCCGCTGAGTATGCCAGAGTGAAACGGAGGGCATTCTAAATCGTCTGCCTTGAAAAGAGGAACCATCAAATGCAGAATATTGACCTGATCTGTGTGGGCAAGCTCAACGCGAAATACTTCGCTGAGGGCGTGGCCGAATACCAGAAGCGCCTTGCCGCGTTCGCGTCCTTCCGCATCATCGAGCTGCCGGAAGAGAAGATCGAAGAGAAAAACGCTTCCGATGCCGTGGTGAAAAAGGCGCTGGACAAGGAGGGCAAAGCCATTCTCTCCAATGTCCGCAAGGGCGCGTCCATCGTGGCAATGTGCATCGAGGGCAAACAAATTTCTTCCGAAGAACTGGCTCAGTTCCTTGCCGACCGCGCAAACAGCGGCGCAGGGGATGTGGCTTTTGTCATCGGCTCGTCTCACGGCCTGTCCGACGAGGTGAAGCGTGCCGCAGCCCTCAAGTTCAGCATGGGCCGCATCACGATGCCTCATCAGCTGGCCCGCCTTGTGCTCACCGAGCAGATCTACCGCGCCTGCACCATCAACGCGGGAATGAAGTACCATAAATAAGTGCAAAAACCGGCCTGCTCTGCGGAACAGGCCGGTTTTCGGCTTTACAATCCGGCCAAAACATGATACAGTAAAGATACTGTGCTTCCACTTGGAAAAGCACGCCCGGTGGTGGGGAAAGCTGCCGGAACGATACAACACGACACGGCAAACCAGCCGCGGACGGAAAGGATGTACTACAATGGAACAGAGCGAAAAGACCCTTGATATGATCGTCAATCTCTGCAAGAACCGTGGTTATGTGTTCCCCGGTTCCGAGATCTACGGCGGTCTGGCCAACAGCTGGGACTACGGCCCCCTTGGCGTCGAGTTCAAGAACAACGTCAAAAAGGCATGGCTGAAGAAGTTCGTGCAGGAGAGCCCCTACAATGTGGGCCTGGATGCGGCCATCATCATGAATCCCCAGACCTGGGTGACCACCGGCCACGTTTCCAGCTTCTCGGACCCCCTGCTGGACTGCCGCGCCTGCAAGGCACGCCACCGCGCCGACAAACTGATCGGCGAGGAGCACCCTGAGGTCAACGTTGATGCCATGAGCTTCGACGAGATGGACGCTTTCATCGCAGAGCACGAGGACATCGTCTGCCCCGTCTGCGGCAAGCATGACTTCACCCCCATCCGCAAGTTCAACCTGATGTTCAAGACCGCCATTGGCGTCACCGAGGACAGCTCTTCCACCTGCTATCTGCGCCCCGAGACCGCACAGGGCATCTTCGTCAACTTTGCCAACATCCAGCGCACCACCCGCCGCAAACTGCCCTTCGGCGTGTGTCAGGTGGGCAAGGCTTTCCGTAACGAGATCACCCCGGGCAACTTCACCTTCCGCACCCGCGAGTTCGAGCAGATGGAGTGCGAGTTCTTCTGCAAGCCCGGCACCGATCTGGACTGGTTCGCTTACTGGAAGGACTACTGTGAGAACTGGCTGCTGAGTCTGGGCATCAAGAAGGAGCACCTGCGCCTGCGTGACCACGAGCCCGCAGAGCTGGCCTTCTACAGCCGCGCTACCACCGATATCGAGTATGCCTTCCCGTTCACCGACTGGGGCGAGCTGTGGGGCATCGCAGACCGTACCAATTACGATCTGACCCGCCATCAGGAAGCTTCCGGCAAGAGCCTGGAGTACTTCGACAGCGAGACCAACGAGCACTACATCCCCTACGTCATCGAGCCCTCTCTGGGCTGCGACCGTGTGGCTCTGGCCTTCCTGTGCGAGGCTTATGACGAAGAGCACCTGACCGACAGCAAGGGCAAGGAAGATATCCGCACCGTCCTGCACCTGCATCCGGCTCTGGCTCCTTACAAGTGCGCCGTGCTGCCCCTGAGCAAGAAGCTGGGCGAGAAGGCCATGGAGATCCGCAATGAGCTGAGCAAGTACTTCATGGTGGACTACGACGACACCGGTTCCATCGGCAAGCGCTACCGCCGTGAGGACGAAATCGGCACCCCGTACTGCATCACCGTGGACTTCGACACCGTGGGCGACGAAGCCAAGGGCATCGTGGCCGACAACTGCGTCACCGTCCGCGACCGCGACACCATGGAGCAGGTGCGTATGCCCATCTCTGAGCTGAAAGCTTATATCGAGAGCAAGATCGAGTTCTGAGAAAAAACTGACTTTTAAGCGATAAAAAACAGCCCCGCCGTTGCAATTTCGGCGGGGCTGTGCTATAATACAAACAGAGAAAGTGCTGTCTGGCAAACAGTCAGTACCTTTCCGGTTGGTTAATCAAAAGATGACCGCTCGGAGTTGGACGCTGAGGGCGGTCATTTTTTGTTGTTGAAGATCTTCCACGCGATATCGAAAATGCCAAAGCTCACGGTTGCAAGAAGCGTGAGCAGAGCCAGAGTCTCTAAAAGCGTCATTGAAGCATCACCCCTTTCGCTGTGAAGCGTCGGGGGTACGACAAAAATGTTCGCCTTCCCGACGCACCGCCGAAAAGGTATAGACCGCCTGCCGTATGTAGACAGCACTCTCAAGAGACAGTATAACAGACGTTTCACGCTTTTTCAACAGCGGAAGCGTCTGTTTTCTTTTTACTGGACAGAAGCATTCACAGAGGGTATACTGAAAAACAGAAAAACATGATTTTACACATCAGGAGGTTCTACCAGTGGAAAACTTCAACGAACTGCTGAAAAAATATGCCGATTTCATCGTCCGGGTGGGCGTGAACCCGCAGCCGGGCCAGACACTTATCATCAACTGCCCGCTGGAGGGTGCCCCGCTTGCCCGGCTGTGCGTGCGCAGCGCCTACGAAGCCGGGGCACGGGATGTGCAGGTGAACTGGAACGACGACGCTGTGGCTCGCGCCCGCATGGAACTGGGCGGCGAGGAAGCCCTGACCGACTTCAAGCCGTGGCAGCTGCGCCGCTATCTGGACTATGCCGAGAGCGAGGGCGGCGTCTGCGTGCTGCACCTGATCGCGGACGACCCGGAACTGTATGCCGGGCTGGACGGAAACAAGATCAGCCGGGTGAATGCCGCCCGCCGCGCTTTTATGGAAGAGTGGCAGGAGTACACCATGAACGACCGGGTGCAGTGGTCCATTGCTGCCTTGCCCAGCGTGCCGTGGGCAAAGAAAATTTTTCCAGAACTGGACACAGACGCCGCTATGGAAGCTCTGTGGAAGCTGATCTTTGACGTGTGCCGCGTGACCGGCGGTGACCCGGTGAACGAGTGGAAAGCCCACATGGAGCGGCTTTCCACCCTGCGGGACAAGATGAACGCCCTTGACCTCGAAAGCGTGCACTTTGAGAGCAGCAACGGCACTGACCTGACCGTGGGTCTGGCTGATGAAGCCATTTGGGAAAGCGCTGCCAGCAAAAGCGAAAAGGGCGTGGTGTTTCTGCCCAACATCCCCACGGAAGAGGTGTTCACCGCGCCCCACAAGGATAAAGTGGAGGGCGTTGTCTACGGCACCAAGCCCTATGTCTTCAACGGTCAGCTTATCAAGGGCTTCCATGTGACTTTTGAGAAAGGCCGCGTGGTGGAGTACGGCGCAGAAGAAGGCCAGATCCTGCTGGGCCGCCTGCTGGACGGTGACGAGGGTTCCCGCAGCATCGGCGAGGTGGCACTGGTGCCTGCAAGCAGCCCCATCAACCGCAGCGGCAAGCTGTTCTACAGCACCCTGTTTGACGAGAACGCTGCCTGCCATATCGCGTTCGGTGCCAGCTATCCCGGCACCACCAAAGGCGGCACGGCCCTGACCAAGGAACAGCTGCTGGCCCGCGGCATGAACCAGTCTCATCTGCACGAGGACGTGATGATCGGTGCCGAGGACAGCCATATCACCGGCAAATGCCGCGACGGCCGCACTGTGGAGCTGTTCCGCGACGGCGTGTGGGTGCTGTAAAAGACCCTGCGGCGAAAAAAATCTGCGAAAAAGCTTGCATAATCGCAGGATGTATGGTATATTCTAATAGTACGATATAGTTTAACCTGAAACGTGGGCCGCAAGGTCCGCGTTTCTTGTTTGTTTGGAGGTTTTTTATGGCGAAGCAGTCTGGCGGCAACACCGCCCAGAGAGTCGAAGCGCTTGTCCGCCCCACCGTGGAGGGCATGGGTCTGCGCCTGTGGGATGTCGTTTTTGAGAAGGAAGGACCGGACTGGTATCTTCGCGTCCTCATCGACAAGGACGGCACCATGGATACCGACACCTGCGCGGATGTCTCTCATGCACTGGACCCCATCCTGGATGAGGCAGACCCCATCGACCAGAGTTATTATCTGGAAGTCGGCAGCCCCGGCCTTGGCCGCAAACTGACCCGCCCGGAACACTACGAAGCCCTCAAGGGCCAGAAGATCCGGGTCAAGCTCATCCGCCCGAACGCCGACGGCGTGCGCGAGTTTGCCGGCATTCTGGCAGGCCGCGAGGGCAGCACTGTCACGGTGGAGAATGAAAACGGCCCTGTCACCTTTGAGGTGAACGCCGCGTCCAGCGTGAACCTGTGCGACGACGAAGACCTGTTTGATTAACATAGATAGAGAGTAAATTACAGGAGGAACCCGAAAAATGGCAGCAGCGAACAATGAATTTTTTGAAGCTCTCTCCATGCTGGAGCACGAGCGCGGAATCACCGCAGAGTACCTGATCGAGAAGATCAAGGCGGCCATCATCATTGCCGTCAAGAAGAACTATGAGGTCGAGGAAGACCATGTGAAGGTGGACATCGACCCTGACACCGGCCGCTTTGACGTGGCCCTGATCCAGGATGTCGTGGCCGACGAAGACTGGTACGACGAGCACTCTGAGATCGGCATCACCGAGGCCCAGAAGATCCGCAAGACCTATGAGGTCGGTGACCGCATCATCACCCCGCTGAAGACCAAGGATTTCGGCCGTATCGCTGCCCAGACTGCAAAGCATGTCATTCGTCAGGGCATCCGCGAGGCCGAGCGCAGCCAGCAGCTGAGCGAGATCCAGTCCCGTGCACACGACATCGTGCAGGCCACTGTCACCCGCGTTGATCCGGAAAAGGGCATCGTGGCTCTGGATCTGGGCAAGGGCGGCGAGGCCATCCTGCCCCACAACGAGCAGGTGCCCGGCGAGGTCTACACCGAGGGCCAGACTCTGCAGGTCTACGTTGTGGATGTGGTCAGCACCGAGCGCGGCCCCCGCGTCATGATCAGCCGCACCCACCCCGGCCTTGTCAAGCGCCTGTTTGAGCTGGAAGTGCCTGAGATCTTCGACGGCACTGTCGAGGTCAAGGCCATCAGCCGCGAGGCTGGTGCCCGCACCAAGATGGCTGTGTGGAGCAAGGACCCCAACGTCAACCCCGTTTCTGCCTGCATCGGCGAGCATGGTGCCCGTGTGGCTGCTGTGGTCGAGAAGCTGGGCGGCGAGAAAATCGACATCGTCAAGTGGAGCGAGGATATCTCCGAGTTCATTTCCGCAGCCCTGAGCCCCGCAAAGGTGGTCAAGGTGGAGCTGCTGCCCGGCGAGACCCGTTCCTGCCGCGTGACTGTGCCTGACCAGCAGCTGAGCCTGGCCATCGGCAACAAGGGCCAGAACGCCCGCCTGTGCGCACGCCTGACCGGCTATAACATTGATATCCGCCCCGAGAGCGGCTACTACGGTGAGGAAGAGCCCAAGAAGGAGACCGACGCCGAGTAATTCCGGCGCGAATGGCCAAAGGAGGGAAACCGGATGGCACAAAAGAAGATCCCTTCCCGCCAGTGCATCGGATGCATGACCAGCCGCCCCAAAAAGGAGCTGGTGCGTGTGGTGCGTGCACCCAGCGGAGAGATCAGCATTGATCTGGTCGGCAAAAAGCCGGGCCGCGGAGCATACCTCTGCCCCAACCCCGACTGCCTGACCAAGGCAAAGAAGAAAAAGGCGCTGGAGCGCTGCTTTGAGCAGCCGGTTCCCGCCGAAGTCTATGAGGCACTGGCCGCACAGCTGGCCGAAGCCGCAAAGGAGGCAGCAGACGATGGCAAAGAAAACTAACACCCCCGCAAAACCCAAGCTGCCCCCGGAGGAAGCGCTGTTTCAGGCTCTGAGCCTGTGCCGCAAGGCCGGCGCGCTGACCATGGGCTTTGACGCCGTGGAAGATGCCTGCGTCAAGAGCAAGGCATGGCTGGTGATGGTGGCAAGCGATGCCAGCGCCAAGACCGTGCAGCGCCTGAACTATTCTGTGGGCGATCTGGTGGATGTGATCACCATGCCGCTGACGCAGGATAAGCTGGCCGATATCAGCCGCAAGCCTGTGGCTGTTTATGCGGTGACAGACCGCAACCTCGCAAAGCTCTGCTTTGACCGTCTGTCGGACTGCGGAGCAATCAAAAATGAGGAGGATATGAGCGAATGATCGTAAAATATAAAGTGAGTGACTTTGCAAAAGACCTGAACCTCTCTGCAAAGAAGGTTCTGGATGAGCTGAACGCCATGGGCAGCACCGGCAAGAAGAACAGCTCCAATCTGGAAGAGAACGAGCTGAACTACCTGCTGGAAAAGTTCAGCAAGGACAACAGCGTGGCCAGCCTGGACGAGTTCCTGAACAGCGCCAAGGCTCCCAAGGAAGAGCCCAAGGCTGACAAGAAGCCCGAAAAGAAGGCTGACAAGAAGCAGGAAGCCCCCAAGGCTGAGCAGCCTGCCGAGAAGAAGCCGGAGCAGCCCGCTGCCAAGAAGTCTGAGCCCGCCCCGCAGAAGAACAATAACAACAAGCACAGCGATAAGAAGAACGAGCAGCACAAGAAGCGCGAGGAGAAGACTGTTTCTCTGAGCGAGCTGGCCCGCGAGACCGGCGCAAAGGCATCCGCTGCCCCGGCTCAGGCTGTGTCTGTCCGCCGCGAGGACAATCAGGTCACGGTCGATACCCGCACTGTGGATATGAACGTGGACCGCTTCGATGCCCGTTACGACGATCTGGCTTCCACCAAGAATACCGAGAACCGCCGCAAGCCCACCCCGCAGGGCAACAAGCAGAAGTTCACCCAGCGCGGCCAGCGCCAGCGCCAGCAGTTCCAGAAGGGCAAGCGCGAGACCGAGTTCGAGCGTCTGCAGCGCATCCAGCTGGAGAAGGCCCGCAACGCTCAGCTGAAGGTCATGATCCCCGACGAGATCACCGTCGGTGAGCTGGCAGCCCGCCTGAAGCAGCAGGCCGGCAAGGTCATTGCCAAGTTCATGCAGATGGGTGAGATGCACGCCATCAACGACGTCATCGATTTCGACACCGCATCTCTGCTGGCTGAGGAGTTCCACGCAAAGGTCGAGCACGAAGTGCATGTCACCATCGAGGAGCGTCTGTTCACCCAGGAAGAGGACTCTCAGGATGATCTGGTGGAGCGTCCCCCGGTCGTCTGCGTCATGGGTCACGTTGACCACGGCAAGACCAGCATCCTGGATGCCATCCGCAAGACCAACGTCACCGCAGGCGAGGCCGGCGGCATCACGCAGGCCATCGGTGCATATCAGGTCAAGGTCAACGACAGCGTGATCACCTTCCTGGATACCCCGGGCCACGAGGCATTCACCTCCATGCGTGCCCGCGGCGCCAACATGACCGATATTGCAGTTCTGGTGGTCGCTGCCGACGACGGCATCATGCCCCAGACCATTGAGTCCATCAACCACGCCAAGGCTGCAAACGTCAAGCTGATCGTGGCCATGAACAAGATGGATAAGCCCACCGCAAACCCCGAGCGCGTGATGGAAGGCCTGACCAAGTACGGCATCATCACCGAGGACTGGGGCGGCGATGTGGCCTGCATCCCCGTTTCTGCGCTGACCGGCATGGGCATCAACGATCTGCTGGAGCGCATCGCACTGGAAGCTGAGGTCATGGAGCTGAAGGCAAACCCCAACCGCCGCGCCAAGGGCGCTGTGGTCGAAGCCCGTCTGGACAAGGGCCAGGGCCCCATCGCCACCATTCTGGTGCAGAACGGCACCCTGCACTCCGGCGACGTCATCATTGCCGGCACTGCCGTTGGCCGTGTGCGCACCATGCGCAGCGACAAGGGCCAGCTGCTGAAAGATGCCGGCCCCTCCACCCCTGTGGAGATCACCGGCCTGACCGCTGTTCCCGAAGCCGGCGACCTGTTCGAGGCTGTTGAGGACGAGCGCCTGGCCCGTGAGCTGGCCGAGCAGCGCATCGCTGCCGCCAAGGAGAAGCAGTTCTCCGCCTTCCAGAAGGTCACTCTGGATAACCTGTTCAGCCAGATGGCTCAGAACGACATGAAGGAACTGGCTATCGTGGTCAAGGCCGACGTGCAGGGTTCTGCCGAGGCTGTGAAGCAGAGTCTGGAGAAGATCTCCAACGACGAAGTGCGCGTGCGCGTCATCCACGCCGGTGTCGGTGCCATCAGCAAGTCTGACGTTGACCTGGCCGATGCATCCAATGCTATCATCATCGGCTTCAACGTCCGCCCCGACAACGTGGCCAAGGAAGAAGCCGCTGCCACCAAGGTGGAAATGCGTATGTACCGCGTCATTTATGACGCCATCAACGATGTCACCGACGCTATGAAGGGTATGCTGGCACCCAAGTTCCGTGAAGTGTCTCTGGGCGAGCTGCAGGTGCGTCAGGTCTACAAGATCTCTAACGTGGGCACCGTTGCAGGCTGCCGCGTGACCAGCGGCAAGATCACCCGCGACAGCAAGGTGCGCGTTGTGCGTGACGGCATCGTCATCACCGAGGACGAGATCGCATCCCTGAAGCGTTTCAAGGACGACGCCAAGGAAGTGGCCGAGGGCTATGAGTGCGGCGTCACTCTGGCAAAGTTTGCTGACGTCAAGGAAGGCGACGTGTACGAAGCCTTCAAGATGGAAGAGTACCGCGACTAATAAAAATATAAGCCTTCCCCTTCGGGGGAAGGTGGCATGAAGCGTAAGCGAAATGACGGATGAGGGGAAGATTCCGCCAGATTCCGTGAAGAAAAGCGGCATCGGGAGGGAACTTCCCCTCATCAGGTTCGCTTTGCTCACCAGCTTCCCCCGAGGGGGAAGCCTTGAATAAAGTTAGGAGAAACCAAATGTCTCAGAAAAATATGGGCCGTCTGGCGCAGGATATGAAGCGTGAGGTCATTGCCATCATCGGGCGGCTGAAGGATCCGCGTCTGGAGGGCGGTCTGCTGACTGTGACCCGTCTGGACGTGACCCCTGATCTGGATGTGGCCAAGGTGTATGTGAGCGTTATGGGCCGCGAGGACGGCCCCAAACCCGCTATCGAAGCACTGAACCGCGCGGCCGGCCATGTGCGCACCGAAGTGAGCAAGAAGATGCACATCCGCAAGGCTCCCCGTTTCATCTTCGTGGAGGATGACGGCGCAGCCTATGCAGCCCACATCAATGAGCTGCTCCGCACGCTGAATGTGAACGGCGACGCCGAAGAACAGCCCGCCGAAACCGAGGAATAATTCCGCCTGCGGAAAGGATGGATCATGGAATGACAGAACAGTTGAATGTGCAGCAGATGGCGCAGCGCCTGATGTCTGCGGACGACATACTGATCCTGTGTCACAAAAACCCGGATGGCGACACTATCGGCTGCGGCAGCGCCCTGTATTATGCGCTGAAAGCGCTGGATAAGAATGCAGCGGTGCTTTGCTCCGATGCCGTCCCGAGCCGGTATGCCTTTACCAATGCGCACATGTTCAAGGGCGAGTTTGAGCCGAAGACCGTCGTGGCCGTGGATGTGGCCAGTGTGCAGCTGTTTGGCGAAAACAACGGCATGCCGCAGTTCGCCCGCCATGTGGACCTGTGCATCGACCACCACGCAGGCAACAGCGGCTATGCCGACTTCACCCTGCTGGACGGCGGTGCAGCGGCTGCGGCCGAGCTGCTGTATGAGGTCATCTGCGCCATGGGCGTGGACATCACGTCCCACATCGCGGACTGCCTCTACACCGGCCTTGCCACGGACACCGGCTGCTTCCGGTTTTCTTCCACCACGGCCAACACCCACCTTGTGGCGGCAAAGCTCATCGAGGCGGGCTGCCATGTGGAAGAGCTGAACACCCTGCTGTTTGACACCAAGCCCCGGGAGCGCATGGAAGCGGAGCGCATCGCGCGAAACCATCTGGAATACTATCTGGATGGCCGCTGTGCGCTGATCTACCTCACCCGGGACGAGATCGAGCAGAGCCATGTGGACCCGGCAGACCTTGAGGAGCTGACCAGCCTGCCCGTGAGCATTGAGGGCGTCAAGGTCGGCCTGACTCTGCGCCAGCAGCCCGGCGGCAGCTACCGCATCAGCGTGCGCACCGCCAAGGGCGTGGACGCATGTGCCATCGCGCGGCGTCTGGGCGGCGGCGGCCATGCCCGTGCTGCCGGCTGTGAGCTGCTGGGCAACCTGGAAAACACCAAAAATGCGATCCTGGCAGAGGTGGAAGCCGAGCTGGACGCACCGCAGGAGGAAGCGTAAATGCAGGGCATCCTGATCGTAGACAAGCCCATGGACTGGACCAGCTTTGATGTGGTGGCAAAGCTGCGCGGCGTGCTGGGCACCCGCAAGCTGGGCCACAGCGGTACGCTGGACCCCATGGCCACCGGTGTTTTGCCAGTGTTCTGCGGCGGGGCCAGCAAGGCCGTTGACCTGCAGCTGAACCACGACAAGAGCTACCGCGCCACGCTCAGGCTGGGCGCAAAAACCGACACCGGCGATGTCACAGGCACCGTGCTGGAAACAGCCCCGGTGACGGCGGGCGAGGCTGAGCTGCTGGCTGTTCTGCCGCAGTTCATTGGCCCGCAGATGCAGGTGCCGCCCATGTATTCGGCCATCAAGCTGAACGGCCAGCCTCTTTACAAGCTGGCCCGCGAGGGTGTGACTGTGGAGCGCAAGGCCCGGCCCATCGAAATTTACGGCATCACCTACGGCGGGAGCCCGGCAGAGAATGAGTATGTGCTGGATATGAAGTGCTCCAAAGGCACCTATATCCGCACCCTGCTGGAAGATATTGCCCAGGCCATGGGCCAGAAGGGCACCATGAGCGCCCTTCGCCGCACCTCGGCGGGTGTCTACACGGAGGCTGACGCCCACACGCTGGAAGAGATCCTTGCAGCAAAAGAGCAGGGGATGGACGCACTGGAAGCGCTGATGCTGCCGGTGGAAAGCGTGTTCGAAAGCCTGCCGCTGCTGGTGGTGGAGCCCTGGGTGGAGCAGCATCTGTACAACGGCTGCCCCACCAGCCGCTACCCGGCGGAGGATGGCCGCTACCGTGTGCGCAATGCAGCGGGGCAGTTTTTGGGCCTTGCCAACATCGTGCAGGGTGTGCTCCGGGTGGAAAAGCTGTTCGTAGAACGAAATTGACGCACTCACCCTTTTGGAAACGCGAAAGCCTGACCGGGACGCTCGTGGCTCCCCCCCTTTGGGGAGCTGTCGCCGTCAGGTGACTGAGAGGGCGAGGACGCTGACAAGTAGAGGAAACAAAACCCATGCAGATCATTTCACAGTTTGCGCCGCTGCCGCTGGCTGCGCCGGAAAGAGGCACCGCCGTGGCAATGGGCTTTTTTGACGGCATCCACATCGGCCACCGTGCGGTGATCGACAGCGCCGTCCAGTGGGCAAAGGAACATGATGCCGCCCCGGCAGTGTTCACTTTCAAGCTGCCCATGGTCAACAAGATGAAGGGCAGACGCCTGCTGTCCACAGCGGACAAGCACGCCCTCATCGCCAGCCTTGGCGTGGAGTATTATCTCACGCCGGACTTTGAAGAGATCAAGGCCCTGACCCCGGAGCAGTTTGTGCTGGGCATCGTGCGGGACTGCAACGCCCGGGCGCTGGTCTGCGGTGAGAATTTCACCTTTGGTGCCAAAGCAGCTGGAAACCCGGAACTTCTCCGCACTCTCTGTGCCCCGCTGGGCGTGGAAGTCATTGTGGTGCCCATGGCGCAGTTCGAGGAAAAGCCGGTGTCCTCCACCCGCATCCGCACGGCGCTGGAGGGCGGCGATATCCCGGCGGCAAACGCCATGCTGGGTATGCCCTATGCCATCCGGTTTGAGGTGCAGCACGGCGCTGGCTTGGGCCACACGCTGGGCGTGCCCACCATCAACCAGCTGTATCCCGATGGTTTCCAGATGCCCCGCAGCGGCATTTATATCACCCGCACCCAAATCAACGGTGTATGGTACCCCTCGGCCACCGGCCTGGGCAGCCGCCCCACCGTCAACGACGACGCCACTAAGGTGACCTGCGAGACCTTTATCCCGGGCTTCTCCGGCGACCTCTACGGCACCGACCCGGTGGTGGAGTTCCACGCTTACCTCAGTCCCAGCAAGAAGTTTGACACGCTGGACGAGCTGCGGGCGTGCATCAACAATGCCGCCCGCCGTGCGCAGGAATATTTCGGCGCAGAACCTCAGCAGGCGTAAAACAAACACAAGCAGAAAGCCCTGTTCTTCCGGGAATATCCGGAAGAACAGGGCTTTTTTCGGCTTCAGGGAAGGCTTTTCAGTTTTTCCTTCGGCAGATACTGCCGGAGGACGGTGTTGAGCTGAACCGGGTCAATGGGCTTTGTGATGCAGTCGTTCATGCCGCCTGCGATCAGCCGCTCCCGCACGCCGGAAATGGCATCAGCGGTGACGGCGATGATGGGCGTGGTCTGATTCACACCGTCCATGCTGCGGATGATGTGCACGGCTTCTTCACCGTTCATCACCGGCATGTGGCTGTCCATGAGGATCAGGTCGTAGGGGCGGCTTGCCGCACGGGTCACAGCCTGCTGGCCGTCAGCGGCTTCCTCAATGGTCAGCTTCACCGGTTCCAGCAGGGCTTTGAGAACTTCGCGGTTGATGGCGTTGTCGTCCACCAGCAGCACCCTTGCTCCCTCGGCGGTGAAGTCTGTGTTCTCTGCGGGAGATGCACTGCTCTCAGCGTTTTTCGGGGCAGACGTGAGTTTCTGCGGCACCGAGAAGGTGAAGGTGCTGCCCACGCCGTAGCGGCTTGTCACCGAGACGGTGCCGCCCATCTGGTCGATGAACGCCTTGCTGATGGCCAGACCGATGCCGGCGCTCTCCTTGCCGTGGTTTTTCTGGGTGTTGAACTGGCTGTAGAGAGTGAAGAGCTTTTTCTGGTCTTCCTCCCGGATGCCCTGGCCGGTATCTTTGACAGAGTAGATCAGGTTCACGGAGTCACTGCCCACCGGCTCACAGTGCAGGTCGATGTCGATGCGGCCAAAGTCGGTGTATTTGATGGCGTTGGAAGCAAAGTTCAGCATGACCTGCCGCAGGCGCACGGCGTCGCCGTAGAGCCACGCAGGCATATCGGGCTGGATGTGGTAGCAGATGGGGATCTTCTGGTCAGTGTTGCGGGCGTCCACAATGGTGGTCATTTCCTCCGCCAGAGATGCCGTGGAGTAGGCGGACGGAATAATGTTCACCTTTCCAGCCTCCACCCGGGACAAATCGAGGATATCGTTGATGATCTCCAAAAGGCCGGTGGAAGAAGAGCGGATGACTTCGATGCATTTGCGCAGGTCGGGGGCCATTTCCTTGCGCAGGGCCACGTCCGCCATGCCGATGATGGCATTCATCGGGGTGCGGATCTCGTGGGACATGTTGGAGAGGAACTGGCTCTTCATGTGATTGGCTTCCTCGGCAGAGTAGCGCTGTTCCATCATCAGGCGGGCCCGGCTGACCAGAAAATACAGCAGAGCCACCATGATGATATATTCCACGGAATAGCCCAATGCAAAGGCCACAAACATCTGAAAGCGCGGCCTGCCCTGCAGCACGACTTCCAGCTTATCGGCCGAGTTGATGTACACGGCACCGATCATAAGCAAATAAGAGAAAATGCTGTTTTTCAGAACGAGCTTGGGGTCAAAGTACAGACAGCTGAAAGCCGGTGCAAGAAGAAAGGTGATGTTCACGCCGATCTTGCTGCTGGTGGCAAGGATTGCAATGAACAGCGCGAGGGTGATGAGCATGTAGTGCTTGAGCCCGTCCGGCGACAAATGCCGGATGAGCAGGCTGGGGGTGACAGCCACCAGAAAGCCGGTGATGAGCATGATGTTGCAGTAGGTGTGACCAAACTCGAACACACCCAGCAGCGAGAGTGCGGTCAGCACAAGCAGAGCAGGGAACAGCCGGATGAGCAGCCGGGCCATGATCTCGTTGACCTGTTTTGTGTTTTCCTCAAACATAAAGCGTAACCCTGAATCGATTGTTATTAACGGAACATGAACGCTGCACAGAGCACCAGAAGACAGAAAGCGGCGGCAAAGCCGTACTTAAGATCGTTGTTTCCTTCGTGCATGGTCTCGCGAATCGCAGCGAGAAGAAAGAATACGAACAGAAACGGCATGAGCCACCAGATGCCGGAGCACAGATTGATGATAAAACTGAAAATCATAAATTCTCCTCTTCAACCTCTCTGGTGAAAGCGTATTTTGAAGTTACTCGTAGTCGATGGGCAGAGTGGGCAGACCGTTCAGTTCCAGCCCGGCAGTGTGGCCTGCGATGTACTGATAATAACCCTGCGCCGCGATCATGGCACCGTTGTCGCCGCAGAATTTCAGCTCCGGCAGATAGACTTTTGCGCCCAGCTTCTGGGCACCGTCATTCACCAGTTGGCGCAGACGGCCATTGGCAGCGACGCCGCCCGCCAGGCACACCTGTTTTGCCCCGGTATCCGCTGCGGCCAGCAGCAGCTTTTCGGCCAGAATGCCCGCAATGCGCTCCTGAAAACTTGCCGCAAGGTCGGGCACATTGATCTCTTCGCCCTTCATCTGGGCTTTGTTCACTTCGTTGAGCACCGCCGTTTTCAGGCCGGAAAAGCTCACGTTGTATTTGCCGTCCACATGGGGCACCGGCAGGCGGTAGGCCTTGGGGTTGCCGGCCTTGGCAGCGTTGGCCACGCTGGGGCCGCCGGGGTAGGGCAGGCCCAGCGTGCGGGCCACCTTATCAAAGGCTTCGCCGGCGGCATCGTCCACCGTGTGGCCCAGAATGTGATAGTGGGTGTAGTCCTGCACTTCCACGATGTGGCTGTGCCCGCCGGATGCCACGAGACAGAGGAAAGGCGGTTTCAGTTCCGGGTGGGTCAGGTACAAAGCCGCAATGTGGCCCCGCAGATGATGCACAGGCACAAGGGGCTTGCCCGCCGAGTAGGCCAGACCCTTGGCGAAGTTCACGCCCACCAGCACAGCGCCGATCAGGCCCGGCGCGAAGGTGACGGCCACGGCGTCCACATCGTCGATGGTTTTGCCCGCGTCCAGCAGAGCCTTTTTCACCGTGGCGCTGATGAATTCGCAGTGGCGGCGGCTGGCGATCTCCGGCACAACGCCGCCATAAAGAGCCTGTTCTTTGACGCTGGTGGAGATGACGTTGCTCAGCAGATGCCGGCCATCTTCTACCAAGGATGCGGCAGTCTCGTCGCAGGTGGATTCAATTCCAAGAATGATCATTTTCAGTGGGCCTCCAGCCAGTTTTTGCCTGCGTGCACATCGGTGCTCAGGGGCACAGCATACTGCACGCAGCCCTCCATTTCCTCCCGCAGGATCTGCGCGGCCTTTTCGGCCTCGGCTTCCGGCGCTTCCACGATCAGTTCGTCGTGGACGGTGAGGATCAGGCGGCTTTCCATTTTTTCGTCCCGCAGGCGCTTCCACACCCGCACCATGGCCAGCTTGATGACGTCGGCGGCGGTGCCCTGAATGGGGGTGTTGCGGGCCATGCGCTCACCGCTGGAACGCACATTGAAGTTGGAGCTTGCCAGCTCCGGCAGAGCCCGGCGGCGGCCGAACAGGGTGGACACATAGCCGTTTGCCTTGGCATCGGCGATGGTCTTGTCCATGTAGCCGCTGACGCTGGGGAACGCGGCCAGATAGTTCTTGAGGAAAGCGTCCGCTTCCTTCACGGTGACGCCGATGTCTTTGGAAAGGCTGTAAGCGCCCTTGCCGTACATGATGCCGAAGTTGATGGCCTTGGCCGAGGAGCGCAGGCGCGGGGTGACCTCGCTCTGCGGGATGCCGTAGATCTTTGCAGCGGTGCTGCGGTGAATGTCTTCCCCATTCAAAAACGCCTGCTGCATGTGCTCGTCGCCGGTGATATGGGCCAGAATGCGCAATTCGATCTGGCTGTAGTCGGCGTCCACCAGCACACAGCCGGGCTTTGCGATAAAGTAGGCACGCAGCTGGCTGCCCAGCTCGGTGCGGATGGGGATGTTCTGCAGATTGGGGTTATCGGACGAAAGGCGTCCGGTGCGGGCTTCGGTCTGATTGAAGGTGGAGTGGATGCGGCCATCCTCACCAATGACCTTCAAAAGGCCTTCCACATAGGTGGAGTTCAGTTTCTGGTAGGCACGATACTGCAGGATATCTTCCACCAGCGGGTAATCCCGCAGCTTTTCCAGTGTTTCTGCGTCGGTGGACCAGCCGCGCTGGGTCTTTTTGCCGTGGGGCAGGCCCATGGTGTCAAAAAGCATCTCGCCCAGCTGCTTGGGGCTGTTGGGGTTGAAGCTGGTGCTGCCGGTCTCCATGTGGATGCGGCCCAGCACCTGTTCCAGCTCACCGCGCAGCTTCACGCCGAACTGGTCGATGCCGTCGCGGTCCACCAGCACGCCGGTGCGGGTCATGTCGGCCAGCACCTGTGCCAGCGGGAATTCGATCTCGTTGTAGAGGGCATCTTCACCGCAGTCGGTGATCTCGGCCTTCATCTTGGCGAACAGATCGGCAAGACGGCCTGCGTCCGGATAATCCGTGCAGGTGAAAGCGGCGGCAGCGCGGTAGCTGGTGGTCAGCTCGCCGATCTGGTATTTGGAAGCGGAGGCGTCCAGCAGATAGGCGGCCAGCTTGCCGTCCCACTGGATGCTGCTGCCCCAGCCGCCTGCGGCCATGGCCTTGGCGTAGAGAGGCGCGGAGTTGAACACATCCAGTGTCACGTCTGCGTTGTCCAGCAGACGGAGCAGGTCAGCGTCTTCCAGCGGATAGACGGTGGTGTCCTGCACGGCATACCAGCTTTCGGGCTGCAGCACCACATTGCGGGTGCCCTGCTTGCCCATGACAGCAGGGCGGGATGCCACCAGATAGTGCCCGGCGGGGGCCAGCGGCAGGGCTGCGATCTCAGCTTCCGGCAGGTCAGCGGATTCTTCTTCCGGCATGGAAGGAGCAATGCCGTCCAGCCCGAAGCGCGGGATCAGAGAATGGATCTCCAGTTCCTGCAAAAGGCGCACGGCCTCGGCCTTGCTGCCCTCGCCCACCTTGTAAGCGCCCTCGGCGGTGTCGATGGGGGCATCGGTGCGGATGGTGCCGAGGGTGTGGCTCAGTTCTGCCATAGCCCGGTCTTCCAGCAGGTGTTCCCGCTGTTTGGGCTTGATGCGCTTGTCGTCGATATTGGCGTAGACGCCCTCCAGCGTGCCGAAGTTCTGCACGAGGGACAGGGCGGTCTTTTCACCGATGCCTTTCACGCCCGGGATGTTGTCCGAAGCGTCGCCCATCAGGCTCTTCACCTCGATGAGCTGTTTGGGCTCAATGCCGTATTTTTCGCGGATGGCGTCCACATCCATGGTCACGGTTTTGCTGCGGCCCATGACGGTGGCGGCCAGCAGCACGGTGGTGGTGTCGCTCACCAGCTGCAGGCTGTCACGGTCTCCGGTGGCGAGGAAGCAGTCATCTTTGCGGGCACCGCAGGCAGCGGCCAGCGTGCCGAGGATGTCGTCAGCTTCCCAGCCCTCCGCCGTGACGGCGCGGTAGCCGAGGTCGGCCAGAATTTCCTTCAGCACCGGCATCTGCTGGGCCAGCTCTTCGGGCATGCCGTGGCGGGTGGCCTTGTAGCCATCGTACATCTTGTGGCGGAAGGTGGGGGCCTTCAGGTCGAAGGCCACAGCGACCTCGTCAGGTTCGCACTCCTTGAGCAGGGAGAGCAGGATATTCAGAAAGCCATAAATGGCATTGGTATAGCGGCCGTCCTTGGTAGTCAGCAGCTTGATGCCGAAAAAAGCGCGGTTGGCGATGCTGTTGCCGTCGATGACCAGTAAACGCATAGTCGTTTGTCCTCCATAGCACAATTTCACACCTTATAGTATAGCACAAAACCGCGCCCAGCGGGGGATTTTTGCGTAAAAAACCGTGATAAGAGCGTGAGTGATGCTGATTGTAATTTGCAAAAAAGTATGTTAAACTAAAACTGCCGCCCCGAAGTGAAGTGAACCCCAAAAGTTAGACAAAAATAAGAATCAAGCAATCTGAACGGTCT
>CAVEID010000027.1:0-20930 GCA_963615785.1 Oxalobacter sp.
GCTCTGACAATATCAGCGGAAATAATATTTTTAATTTAGAAGTCTGGAAAATCTGCGAATTTTCCAGACTTCGCTTTTTACAAGAAGAGTTGCAGCGATACACGGCATTTGAAATCAAATCAGCATTTTTACCTTCAGGCCTCTTCCCGTGAAAAAGTGTTTTAGAAACGACCGCAGTCGTTTCTAAAACACACAAACTAAAAATAAATATACATCTATTTATGCCCAGAGTGAAACGGAGGGCATTCTAAATTAAAAATCAAAAGTTTGCTTCTTCCCACGTTTGAAGAACTGCCATCTGCACCGGAGTGTGGAACCAGTGTTCCCCATCCTCCACGATGGTCAGATGTGCCCCGCTCTGCTGACGGAAGCGCTCAATAACTGTACGCGGTGTCAAATTGTCCCTATCACCGTAAAGCACCTGCGTGGGGGCTTTCCAGCGCAGCGGATGTTCCCGCACCCAGCAGAGATATTCCCACGAAAGCGTCTCGCCGAAGCTGGTGGGGATCTCTCCCGCCTGCTTCAGCTGTTCCTCGGTAGCGTTCGCCCACTGCATCATATTGGTGATGAGGTCTTCCATGTCCACCACCGGTGAGACAAACAGCGCCTTTTCCGGGACGTCGTTCTGCAGCGCCTGCATAGAAAACCATGCACCGATGCTGACACCATACAGCCGGATGTGCGCCCACACCGGCTTCATGCGGGCATAGACGGCCTGTATCTCCGGGATGACCGTCCATGGCAGAAGCTTCTCCGGGCTGTTTCTGCGCGCACCATGCTCAGGCAGGTCGACAGCCAGTACCTGCCAGCCTGCTTCACAGGCCGTGTATGCAAATCGTTCGGCTTCTTCCTTGCAGCCGTTTTTGCCGTGGACATAGAGGTAAATTTTCCGGCTCCGGCTGCCGTATAGGATGGCAGGGATGCCGGAAATGGTCATGCGTTGTTTTTTCATAATGGGTTCTCCCTTCGCGGAAAAACTTTTTTGTAGGGAGCGGATTCATCCGCTCCGCAGGGAAAGTATCCGTTTATCCAACACAGCGGAACGCATGAATGCGTTCCCTACAGTTTTCAAAACGCATTTTGTTCTTATGTATTTTCATGATACCACACTCCCCCGCCAAACACAAACAAAAAGGAGCCGTAGCACCTTGTTACAGGTACTGCGGCTCCCAATTCAACCTTGGAAGTTAAATTACTTCACCATGCTTGCAACTTCAGCAGCGAAGTCGTCAGCACGCTTCTCCAGGCCTTCGCCCTTCTGGAAGCGGGTGAACTTGACGATCTTGATGTCGCCGCCCAGATCCTTAGCGACCTTAGCGGTGTACTGAGCAACAGACAGGTCGCCGTCCTTGACGAACTCCTGATCGACCAGGCAGTTCTCCTTGAAGAACTTCTTGATCTTGCCCTCGATCATCTTCTGCTTCACGTTCTCGGGCTTGTTAGCGGTCTTGGGATCGCCAGCCATCTGAGCCAGCATGATCTCCTTCTCCTTAGCCACGACCTCAGCGGGGACAGAAGCCTCGTCGACATAGCTGGGGTTAGCAGCTGCGACCTGCATAGCGATGTCCTTGCCGTAAGCAACGAACTCGTCCTTGGAGTCGATGTCGTTGGTGGTCTCGAAGTTGACCAGAATGCCGTGGGTGCCGCCGCCGTGGACGTATGCAGAGCAGACGCCCTCGTAACGGACGAAACGGCGAACCTTGATGTTCTCCTTGATGACCAGGATCAAGTTCTTCAGGGCCTCGTCCACGGTCTCGCCGTTCTCGGTCTTGCAAGCCATCAGAGCCTCGACGTCAGCCGGGTTCTGCTTCATGATGACCTGAGTAGCTTCCTTGACGAAAGCAACGAACTTGTCGTTCTTGGCAACGAAGTCAGTCTCAGCGTTGACTTCGATGACAACACCGACCTTGCACTCGGGGCAGTAATCAGCGTAGACCATGCCCTCAGCAGCGGTGCGGCTTGCCTTCTTGGCCGCGGTAGCCAGACCACGCTCGCGCAGGATCTCGATTGCCTTCTCGAAGTTGCCGTCAGCCTCGGTCAGAGCCTTCTTGCACTCCATCATGCCGCAGTCGGTCTGCTTGCGCAGTTCCATAACGTCCTTTGCAGAAATAGCCATTTTCGTATTCTCCCTTACACGTTATTTTGTTGTTTGTGGAATGGGGAAATCAGGCGTTTGCTGCATCCTCAGCGGGAGCGGCCTCCTGGTTGCCCTGCTTGCCTTCCAGCACAGCGTCAGCCATAGCGCCAGCGATCAGCTTGACAGCGCGGATAGCGTCGTCGTTGCCGGGGATCACATAGTCGATCTCGTCGGGGTTGCAGTTGGTATCAACGATAGCCACGATGGGGATGTTCAGCTTGCGGGCCTCAGCAACAGCGATGCGCTCCTTGTGAGGATCGACGATGAACATAGCCTTCGGCAGGGTCTTCATGTTCTTGACGCCGCCCAGGTACTTGTCCAGCTTCTCCATCTCCAGCTCCAGCTTAGCCACTTCCTTCTTGGGCAGCAGCTCGAAGGTGCCGTTCTCCTTCATCTTAGCCAGCTGATCCATGCGGTCGATGCGCTTACGGATGGTGCGGAAGTTGGTCAGCATACCGCCCAGCCAGCGAGCGTTGACATAGTGCATGCCGCAGCGCAGAGCCTCGTCACGGATGGACTCCTGAGCCTGCTTCTTGGTGCCGACGAACAGGATGTCGCCGCCCTCAGCTGCAACTTCCTTCACATAGTTGTAAGCCTCGTCCAGCTTCTTCACGGTCTTCTGCAGATCGATGATATAGATGCCGTTGCGCTCGGTGAAGATGTACTTCTTCATCTTGGGGTTCCAGCGGCGGGTCTGGTGACCGAAGTGCACACCTGCCTCGAGAAGCTGCTTCATAGAAACGACTGCCATAATAAAAATACCTCCAGATATTGTTTTGCCTCCGCACACCGTGATCCTTGGCCATATCGGACGGCCTCGGACTGCCCTCCACTCCCGAAAGAGCACAAAAGGGCATAGTGATGCGTGTGTAATGCCTTGTTATAGTACCACAAAAAGAATGCGGTTGCAAGTGTTTTTCTCTGTTTTTTACAAAGAAATTCGTTGTTTTTCTCTTATTTGCCCGTGTCCACGCCGCTCAGGCCCTCCAGCCCCATGCGCTTGAGGGCATAGCCCTTGCCGAACATCAGGTCATACTGCAGCATCCACTGCTCCTGATTCCAGCGCTGCTGGAATTCGGTGGGCTCCAGCGTGGTGCTGCCGTCCCGGTTCATGATCACGCCGCGGGTGTAGGCCCGGTCGGCCACCCGCAGCTGGCGGTTCAGGAACTGGAAGTAGAGCGGCTCATCCAGACCGTAAATGTCCATCATCACCGGCGAGATATCGTAAGCGGCAATGGTGCCGAGATCCACCTGCTGCTGGCTGTAGTTGGACCACATCAGCAGCGTGGTCTGGTGCAGCTTCGGGTCTGCACTGGAATCACTGGCATAACCGGTGGTGGTGTAGACATCATAGTTGGAGTCGATGGGGTTATAGTGATCGCCCCAGAACACCAGAATGACCGGCTCGTCCACCTGAGAAAAGTATTCCGTCAGTTTGCCCAGCATGGCGTCGGCGTCCCGGATGCCGGTGGCGAAGTCTTCCAGTGCACCCACCGTGCTGGATTTCATGCCCACCGGATGGGTCACCACCTTCACACGCTCGTCGTCCGGGTAGTTGTCCCTATTATAATTGGTATGGTTCTGCATGGTAACAGCATGCAGGAAGATGGGCTCGTCCGAAGAAGCGCTCATCTTCTCGTACTGCTGAATGATCTGGTCCGCCATGGAATCATCCGTGACAAGGCCGCTCGTCCAATAGTGTTTCCGCACTTTGGTCACGCCATGCATATCCTCAAGACTGATGAAGTCTTCAAAGCCCAGATTGGGGTACGCCTTGTCGCGGCTCCAATACTTTGCCCAGAAGCAGTGCACCGCCGCAGTCTGGTATCCTTTGAGCCGCAGATAATTGGGCAGCGCAAACATAGGCTTGGTGACATGCTGCTGATAGGGCTTGCTGCCGCTGGGAAGGAAGGATACCGAATATCCGGTCAGTGCTTCAAATTCCACGTCGCAGGTGCCGCCGCCGAAGCTGGGGCTGTAGGCCCGGCCATAAGCGCTGGTCTGCTGCAGAGCATGGAGGTTTTGGGAAACATCCGTATCAAAGGTGATGCCATACTGTTCCAGCTCGGAAACATCCCAATAAGACTCGTCCATCACATAGATGATCGTAGGCTGCTTCACCTGCTCCTCCTTAGGCGTCACAGCGCTGTAGCTGGTGGAGTACAACGGGCTGGTGGCGAAGTTCTGGCTTTCGTCTACTTTGTCCAGCAGATCGTCCACAGCTTCTTCCGAGTAGCCCTCCGGCTTATCGATCTCCAGATTGGTCAGGTTGGTCATAAAGCCGGTGATGACGCCGTAGTAGCGATAATAACGATCCTGCATCCAGGCGTCCGGCGTGATCCCGATGGCCTGAGTGACAGCGGGCTGCAGGTACACGCCAAAGATCAGCAGGCAGAGGGCTGCCGCCGTGGCAGCAGAGCCTGCCAGACGGGGCAGCCAGCGCTGCTTGTGCCGCCCGCGGTACAGGAAGAAGCTGCCCACCGTCAGCACCAGCACCACGATAATGGTGACGATCATGCTGGTTTGGATCTTGATGCCCGCCGCCGAAGCCACGCCGGCAGCTTCAGACACCTGCGCCAGATCCCAGGGCAGGAAGGGCTCACCGCGCAGCTGCAGGGTATAGAAGTTCACCGCGCAGGGGGCGCAGCCCAGCACCGCCATGCCCAGTGTGGACAGCGGCGGGAAGCGGAACACCCAATCCAGCAGCAGCCACACCAGAAACAGCAGCAGCCATGCCAGAAGATAGGCTTCCGCATGAGGGAAGATAAAGCTCGTAAACACATCTGCGCTCAGGCTCCCGCGGGCGATCCATTCGCCCAGCAGCAGCACGATCAGCGATGCCGCCAGCGGAAACACCATCCGCAGCGTCAAAAGCGGCTTTGGAGTTTTCATAGATTCCGTTCCTTTCCACTTTAAACCCGTTTTTCTGCTTTTTGCACAAAGCTTCTGCGATTATTATAGTCACTTCTCCGAAAATGTCCACCCCTGATTTTGCGAAAATTTTACAGATGCAGTTTCGCCCGCAGCTTCTGCCAGAAGTCCGGGTGTTCCGGCGATGCTCCTGCCTCCGGCAGGGCCGTGTGCACCAGAACCGCATCCTCTCCGATCGTCTCGATCTCACGCCACGGGATCGTCAGGCTCTCATCCCTGCCCAGAAGACCAAACAGACGGGGCCGCCCCAGCAAAATCAGGCTCTGCAGCTGCGCCGTGCCGGGGTCAAACTCCAGATCATCCGCTTTCCCAAGGCAGACCCCCTTTTCCATCTGCACGATCTCCTTTGCACACAGTTCCCGGATGGTCACAGCACTCTCCCCTTTCCCCACAAACCTATGCAGGCCGCGGCTGCGCTATGCAAAAAGCAGTGGAAACCGAACCGCCGGTTGTGGTATACTGAAAAAAGAAATTTCATGCTGAAAAATCGAGGGAACCTTTTATGTATAAGAGCATTGTTTTTGACATTGGCGGTGTGATGATCGACTTTGACCCCAAGGGCTATCTTGTCGATCGGCTCTGCAACGCCGAAATGGAAGAAAAAGTTTATGACCTGACCTTTGGCAGCGAAGAGTGGAAAAAGCTGGACGCCGGCCTGATGACCCGCTTTGACGGCAACTCCGCCATGCTGAAACACGCGCAGGAAGCCGGCTGTGCATTCGAGGTGCAGGGCGTTCTGGACGACTGGACCCACATCCTGCGTCCCCGCCACCGGATGCAGGAGCTGGTGCGCCGCCTGAAAAACCACGGCTACTGCGTTTATTACCTGAGCAACATGCCACAGGATATTCTGGAAATGCTCATCGAACGCGGCACGCTGGCGCAGTTTGACGGCGGCGTTGCCTCCTGCGAGGTGAACATCAACAAGCCCGACCCGCGCATCTATCAGGCCCTGCTGGACAAATATCATCTGAAGGCTGACGAATGCGTCTTCATCGATGACAATCTGGCAAATGTTCAGGCCGCATTCGCTCTGGGCTTTGCAGGCATCCAGATGAAGGAAAGCGTCGGCACTCTGGTGCGCAGCCTTGCCACCTGCAACGTCACGCTGCGCTGACTCCATAACCCAAAACAGCTCCCGCCAGAGTGCTCTGGCAGGAGCTGTTTTGCTGCTTGGGAATTACTTTTTCTCGTAGTTCTGGCAGTAGTGCGGGGTCTCCACTTCCTGCGTGGTGCAGGTGCACTGCTCCGTCACCTTGATCTGGGGCAGGTCGCACTTGCAGCCGCCCACATTGTGGCAGCACTCGCAGACATCACAGGTCACGCCGATGTTTTCCATGTTTATCACCTCTCTGCTCCTAGTCTGCCCCAGGTGCAGAAAGTTTATGCAGGAAATATCAGCCAGCCTTTTTGGCGTCGCGTTTGGCTTTGATGGTCACAGCCACATGCCTGATGGACAGCACCGGATGCACCGGCAGCATCCGCGGCCCGGCCCAGCGCATCACTGCGCGGATCTTTTCCCGCATGGCAGGCTGATAACAGTGCACCTTGCAGGCAGAGCAGAAGGTCTTTGTCTCCATAAAGGGACACCGGTCGATGCGGCTCAGCGCGTAGTCATGCAGTTGCTGGCATTCCGGGCACAGCGTTCCTTTTGGTGTTTTGTGCTGTTTGCGGCAGTAAAGAGCGATCATCTCACTGACCAGCAGCTTTTCGTCTGCACGTTTCTTGTCCAAATTTTTCGGGGCCTTTGGCATCGGGTCCGAACCTCCTGATCGTTTGTTATTTTTTACGGCCCGACCGAATTGCAGCGCGGCGCACTGCGCCACGCAGAAATGCAAAGCCTACCGTAACACCAATTGCTGCAACCATTGCCATACACACCGCCTTTTCTAACGGAAAACGGCAGGGGCCAGGGCGCACACGCCCATTCTCCCCTGCCGCTGATCTCATTTGCTGTCCTGTACAAAGGCTGCTGCGGCTTTCAAAAAGTTAGAGCTTTCTAACTTTTACTCCTATAAAAATGCCGAACCGGCTTTTCGTAGTTTATCGCAGCAAACTCTTTTTGTCAAGAGAAGTTTTCCCGAAATCTGCTTACCATGCAGCCAGGTCTGCGCCCAGCTTGCGGCATGCAGCCTGCACATCATCATCAGGAGCCTCATTGCAGATCAGGCCCTCGCCGTTGAGCACCTGTGCGCCGTCGCCCTGTGCACGCTCGACCCAGTCGCGCATCCACTGGCCATCGCCCCAGCCGTAAGAGCCAAACAGAGCGATCTTCTTGCCGTTCAGAGAGCCCTCCAGATCAGAGAACATCGGCTCAAACTCGCTCTCCTCCAGCTGCTCAGCACCCATTGCGGGGCAGCCAAAAGCCACTGCATCAAACTCAGCCAGCTTGGCTGCGTTCATCTCGCCGCAGGGCACGATGGTGCCGTTTGCGCCCTCAGCGACGCAATTTGCCATGGTCTCGGTGTTGCCGGTTGCGCTCCAGAATACGACTGCTACTTTGCTCATAAGGATCGACCTCTCTCAAAAATAATATTAGTTAGATGTCTCTAACTTTATGCTCCATGAAAATGCGTCCAACCACGCAGACGCATTTTCATTCGGTTAGCATCTTCTAACCACGGATAGATTACCACAGCTTTCCAGCTCTGTCAAGCCCTTTTCTCAATTTTTTCAAAGTGCGCCGCCGCTGCTGAGAAAATGCCAGACCGTCAGCACGCCAAAGATCACCGGCTGATGCAGCAGATACAAAATCAGCGAATGCCGCCCCATCCAGCCCAGCGGCGGGCACACCGACCGGCGCAGCGGCTCCATCCGTTTCCGCCCGATGATGCCATGGAGAAAATATCCCGCCCAGAACAAAAACAACCACGGCAGCAGCGGGAAATAATCCGTGGAATAAAAGTCCCACGGATAAAACCCCAAAAAAGCCGTGAAGTAATTGGCATACCAGCCATTCGGCAGGAAGAGCTTCCAGCTGCCGAAGCCGAAATAATGCCCCGACACATGATAGGTCAGCGCAAACACCACCGCCGAAACCGCAAAGCCCACCGCAGGCGGGATCTTTTTCAGCAGCGGCTCCAGAAGACCGGTCAGCAGCATGGCAGTACCCAGCAGAGTCAGCACGCCGAAGACCACGCGGTCTTCCGGCATAAAGATCAGCGTCACCGCTGTGACCAGTGCTCCTGCCCCGAAAACTGTGGCCCCGCGCCGCAGCGTGTGATGTCCGAACTGCACGCAGAAACCGGAAAGCAGAATAAAGATCCAGCAGATGGATTGCTGCCACAGCTGGCCCGGCCTGCCGACATACCAGTCCATCCAGATGCCAAACAGGAATACCAGATCCCAGCAGGCGTGATACAGCATCATGCTGATGAGGTCCAGTCCCCGCAGCTCGTCCAGCATGGCGTAGCGGCCAGCCAGGGCCTTTTTTGTGGAGCGCATTTCCACATTTCTCATCCCCTTTTTGTTTTTCAGTATAAACCGGCTGCTCTGTTCCTGTCAAGGAATCAATCAAAAAGCCGCTGCACGGCAGTGGAGCCATGCAGCGGCAGAATTGATGACTGGGGAAACCTTATCAGACTTCGGTGTTGAAGTAGCGCTTCAGCAGGCCCTCGAAGCCGCGGCCATGACGAGCCTCGTCCTTGGCCATCTCGTGGACGGTGTCATGGATAGCATCCAGATTCAGGGCCTTGGCCTTCTTGGCCAGATCCATCTTGCCTGCGCATGCGCCGCACTCGGCCTCAGCGCGCATCATCAGGTTCTTCTTGGTGCTGTCAGTGACCACCTCGCCCAGCAGCTCGGCGAAACGGGAAGCGTGGTCTGCTTCTTCATAAGCATAGCGCTTGTAAGCCTCAGCGATCTCGGGGTAGCCCTCGCGCTCAGCCACGCGTGCCATCGCCAGATACATGCCGACCTCACTGCACTCGCCCTCGAAGTTTGCGCGCAGACCGTCAACAATCTCCTGAGGCACACCCTCAGCCTTGCCGATGCCGACCACATGCTCGGTAACGTAGGTGTTGCCGGTCTTCTCAACAAAAGCGGAAGCGGGAGCCTTGCAGACAGGGCACTGAGCGGGGATCTCGCCCTCAGCAATGTAACCACAAACGGTGCAAACATATTTCTTCATAAGAATAGACCTCCATCATTCTCTTTATCATTCACTGGTTTTGAAGCACTGGCGTTGGTACTCACCGGCCCTTCTCATGGCTCTATTATAGCGAATGATTCCTAGTTAGTCAAGGATAATTTTAAGAATAATTCCTATTTACAAAAATCCGGCAAGGTCACCAAAAACCTTGCCGGAAAACTGGGCGCTTTGCCCTGCCCGTGTCATCAGACCCTCTTTATATACATAATAAAACAGGTACGCACTCCCCCGCCCTGCTGAAACAAAGTGGGAAGAACGTACCTGTTCCGGATGCTTCGGTTTTTGCCTTAAAAATTATACCTGCAGGTTGCTGCTGGAAGCTGCTTCTGCACCGTCGGCTGCATCAAACTCGTAATCGTTGCCGGGCAGGATGGCGTTCAGCAGGATGCCGGCGATGGCAGCCACAGCCAGACCGGACAGGTTGATGGTGACGCCTGCAATGGCAAAGCTCACGCCGCCCACAGAATTGAAGCCCAGTGCACACACCAGAATGACAGCGGCCACGATCAGGTTGCGGCTGTTGGTGAAGTCCACGCGGTTCTCGACCACATTGCGCACGCCGATTGCAGAGATCATGCCATACAGCACAAAGCTGATGCCGCCGATGATGCCGGTGGGGATGGTGTTGATGACAGCCTCAAACTTGGGGCTGAAGCTCAGGATGATGGCCAGCACAGCAGCGATGCGGATGACCAGCGGATCGTAGATCTTGCTCAGGGCCAGCACGCCGGTGTTCTCGCCGTAGGTAGTGTTGGCCGGGCCGCCCAGCAGGCCGGCCATGGTGGTGGCCAGACCGTCGCCCAGCAGGGTGCGGTTCAGGCCGGGATCGTTGATGTAGTTGTGGCCGACAGTTGCGCTGATGGCAGCGATGTCACCCACATGCTCCATCATGGTCGCCAGAGCAATGGGGATGATGGTGAACAGTGCGCTGATGAACTCGGGGCTGCCGTCGATGGCAAACAGGCCCATGGCTTCCTTATGCAGAGGAATGCCGAACCATGCAGCATCCGCAATGCGCTGGAAGTCCACCGCACCGGTGACCAGTGCCACCGCATAAGACACCAGAACACCGATCAGGATGGGCAGGATCTTGACCATGCCCTTGCCCCAGATGTTGCAGATGATGACCACGCCCAGAGCCACAAAGGCCAGCAGCCAGTTGGCCTGGCAGTTGCTGATGGCAGAGGGGGCCAGGATCAGACCGATGGAGATGATGATGGGGCCGGTGACCACCGGCGGGAAGAATTTCATGATGCGGCGGATGCCGAAGGTGGAGATCAGCATGCTTGCCACAAGGTACACCAGGCCGGAGAACGCGATGGCTGCGCAGGCATAGGGCAGCATCTTGGTGTTGGCCACGGTCAGGTTGCCGTCTGCGTCAGCCAGCATGGGGGCCACGATGGAGAAGCCGCCCAGATAAGCGAAGGAAGAGCCCAGGAATGCGGGCACCTTCTTTTTGGTGACGAGATGGAACAGCAGCGTGCCCAGACCGGCGCACAGCAGGGTGGTGGAAACGCTCAGGCCGGTGAGCAGCGGCACCAGCACAGTTGCGCCGAACATTGCAAACATGTGCTGCACGCCCAGAATGAACATGCGGCCCGCACCCAGCTGGCGCGCGTCGTAAATGCCCTTGGAGTAATCGATTTTTTCACTCATGAGTTTTCTGCCTCCTACAGAACTTCCCAGCCCCAAAAAAAGAGGCACCGCCGTTGTTCAAACGGCAATGCCTCTGAAATTTGGGAACAATGATTCCGCCCGAAAAACAGGAAAAGCTGTGCGGCGCAGTCGGTGATTCGTGTGCAGCATAGTGTTCTCTCCCCTTCCTCTCAGGCTCTTTCCAAACCGCCGGGTGTTTTCCCCGGCCCGGCTGCTGCCCGCGCCCCGCAAAAGGCTCTGACCCGCAGTCTTTCAGAACAGTATAGCAGACTTTTTCCTTCTCCGCAACTGTTTTGAGCGGATTCCCCGGAATTTCCAGGCTGTTCACTTGCATTCCGGGCAAAAGCGCACTATAATATAACCTACTATTGTAATCTGTATAGCCATAAGCAGGAGGATCTATGATCTATCTGGATTATTCCGCCAACACCCCCGTGGACGAAGCGGTGCTGCAGCGGTTTTGCGAAATAGAACGCAGCTGCCCGGGAAATGCCAACTCCCGGCATCAGGCAGGCGCCGCCGCCAAGGCTGCCATCGACGAGGCCACCCAGAGCATTGCCCGCAGCCTGAATGTGCAGCCCGCCGAGATCATCTACACATCCGGCGCCAGCGAGGCCAACAATTTTGCCATCAAGAGCATTGCCCGGCTGGAACGGCATCATGGCAGGCACATCATCTCCACCCCGCTGGAGCACTCTTCCGTCAGCGGCAGCCTGACCGCCCTGCAGGAGCAGGGCTATGAGATTGACCTCGTGGACATCAAACAGGACGGCACCGTGGACCTCGAACATCTGCGGGAGCTGATCCGCCCGGACACCATTCTGGTGGCTGTCACTGCTGTGGACAGTGAGCTGGGCGTGGTGCAGCCGGTGAAGGAGATCGCTTCTATTTTAAAGGAACATCCTCACTGCCACTTCCATGTGGATGCTACGCAGGCCATTGGCAAGCTGCCGATGAGCTTTGAAGGCATCGACACCATGAGCCTGACCGCACACAAGTTCTACGGGCTGAACGGCATCGGCGTGCTGGTCAAGCGCCGCGGCCTTGCGCTGGAACCGCTCATTCACGGCGGCGAAAGCACCACCATCTACCGCAGCGGCACCCCCACTGTAGCCCTCGCCTGTTCTCTGGCTCTGGCACTGGACAAAGCTGTGACTGAGCTGCCCGGCCGCGTGGAGCACATCCGCAGCATGAACGACCGCCTGCGCACAGAACTTTCCAAATACCCGAAAGTGCGCATCAACAGCCCGGAACACTCTGTGCCGCAGATTTTGAACCTGAGCGTGCAGAACGTGAAGGGTACAGTCTTCCAGCGGGAGTTGGACGCCCGGGGCGTGTGCGTCTCGGTGAAGTCGGCCTGCTCTTCGGACGGCCTGCCCTCCCGGGCAGTATTTGCGGTCAGCCATGACCGGCGCAACGCACTGTCTTCATGGCGCATCAGCCTGAGCCACCTGACCACCGAACAGGACCTCACCGGTTTCATGCAGGCTTTCGACGCCTGCTATCAGGCCCTGACCCAGCAGTAACAATATAAGAGGTATCGCATGAAAAAGACTCTGGAACCCTATCAGCTGATCGAACGCAGCATCATCAAAAAATACCGCAAGGAACTTTGGACGCCGTTTATCGTGGCAGTGAAGCGCTACGAGCTGGTGCAGGCCGGCGACCGCATTGCCGTATGCATCTCCGGCGGCAAAGACTCCATGCTCATGGCAAAGCTCATGCAGGAGCTGCAGCGCCACAGCGATGTGCCCTTCGAGCTGGTTTTTCTGGTGATGGACCCCGGCTACAACGAGATCAACCGCCAGAAAATTGAAAGCAACGCCGAGCTTCTGCACATCCCGGTGACGATCTTCGAGAGCAACATCTTCGCCGTAGCCAACAACACCGACAAGAACCCCTGCTATCTCTGCGCCCGGATGCGCCGCGGCCACCTGTACAGCAAGGCCAAGGAACTGGGCTGCAACAAGATCGCGCTGGGCCATCACTTCAACGATGTGATTGAAACCACCGTCATGAGCATGTTCTACGGCTCTCAGCTGCAGGCCATGCCGCCCAAACTCCACAGCACCAGCTTCCCCGGCATGACCCTCATCCGCCCGATGTACTGCATCCGGGAAGAGGACATCCTCGCATGGAAGCGTTACAATGAGCTGGAGTTCATCCAGTGCGCCTGCCGCTTCACCGAAAACTGCACCATGTGCGACAATGGCGGCGGCGGTTCCAAGCGGCAGGAGGTCAAGACCCTGCTGCGCCGCCTGAAGCGCGACAATCCCAACATCGAAAACAGCATCTTCCACAGCATCCACGCCGTGGCGCTGGACACCATGCCGGGCTATAAGTCTGAAGGCGTGGAGCACAGCTTCCTGGAACGGTTCAACGAAAAAGAGCAGAGCTCCGAAGCATGAAAAAAGCGCATCTCTTCCCGCGAAGAGATGCGCTTTTATTTGTTTTACCGCTTCTTTTTCAGGTAATAGCCAATGCCGATGGCATCCGCCAGCGCCCAGCCGATGGGCACGCTGAGCCAGATGCCGGTCACGCCCAGCGGGGTGGCAGACAGCAGATAGGCCAGAGCCACGCGGGTGCCCAGCGACGCAATGGTGAGGATCACCGACATCTGCGGCTGATTGACAGCCCGGTAGTAGCCATAGAGCAGGAACAGGATGCCGATGCCAATGTAGCACGCACCCTCGATGCGCAGGTAATGAACACCGGCCTCGATGATGGCGCTTTCACCGGGATCAATGAAGATGCCCATGAGCGGGGCCGCAAAGGCACACACCAGTGCGCTGATGAGGATGCAGAACAGCACGCTGGTCACCCCCGCACTGCGGATGCCATTTTTGATGCGGTCGGTCTGGCCCGCGCCATAATTCTGGGCCACATAAGTGGAAAAAGCGTTGCCGAAGTCCTGCACCGGCATGTAAGCGAAGGAGTCGATCTTCACCGCTGCCGCAAAAGCTGCCATGATGACCGTGCCGAAGCTGTTCACAAGACCCTGCACCATCAGGATGCCGAAGTTCATGATGGACTGCTGCACGCTGGTCATGACCGAAAGATTGAGGATATTGTCCAGATTCTTCTTGTCCCAGCGGCAGTCTGCCTTTTTCGGGCACAGCTGGGGGAACTTTTTCAGGGTATACAGCCCGATGCCAATGCCGGAGACAAACTGGGAAAACGTGGTGGCACCGGCGGCTCCTTTCACACCCCAGCCCAGCACCAGCACGCACACGAGGTCCAGAATGACATTGAGCACCGCCGACACCGCCAGAAACACCAGCGGCACCACCGAATTGCCAATGGCACGCAGAAGGTTGGCGAAGTAGTTATACAAAAATGTGGCCGTGATGCCCAGAAAAATGATGACGAGATAATCCTTCATCAGGGGCTTCAGTTCATCCGGCACCCGCAGCACCCAGAGGATGCCGTCCATCCCCAGATACACCAGCACATTCAGCACCAGCGAAATGCCCGCGATAAGGGTAAAGGATAAAAACACGCTCTGCCGCATCCGGTCGTGTTCCCCGCTGCCGTACTGCATGGAAATAGCCGCACCGCTGCCCATGCACAGGCCCAATAAAATGGACGTGAGGAAGGTCATGAGAGTATAGGACGAGCCCACCGCCGCAAGGGCATCCGGGCCGAGGAAGCGCCCCACCACCCAGGTATCCGCGATGTTGTACATCTGCTGCAGAAGGTTTCCCATGATCAGGGGCAGTGCAAACAGTAATATGCCCTTCGTGATCGGGCCTTGGGTCAGACTGCGCTGCATTATTTTTCCGATTCTCCTTTTTATCTGTTCTGTTATTTCGCCCGGCCAGCATACAGGGGCATCCGCACCGTCCGCTCAGGCACTGATACCGGGCAGACAGCTATTCCGTATCCGCAAACCGCTGGCGGTATTCTTTCGGGGTGCAATGTTTGAGTTCCCGGAAGGTCTTGATGAAATAGCTGCCGTCGGCAAAGCCGCATTCCGCCCCGATCTCACCGGTCTTGAGCCGTGTGGAGCGCAGCAGCTCTGCAGCTTTTTCCACCCGGAACTGCTTCACATACTGGATGGGTGTGATGCTCAGCATCTGCCGGAAAGAACGAAGACATGCACTCTCGCTCAGAGCCACACAGGCTGCGATCCGCTCCACGGTCAGTTCCTCTGCATAATGCTCTTCCACAAAGCGAAGCATCTGCTTCATGCGTTCGGCTGCGATCTGCTCCTGCTGCGAGACCTTCGTTTTTCCCTCTGTGCACTGGGTGCTCAGCAGCCGAAGCGCCGCCGAGAGATGATATCGAGTCCGGTTCTCGTAATCTGGCGGTTCCTTTGCCACCGCTTCCCAGCCATCCCGCAAATCGGTGAGCACTTCCCGCTGCCAGTCCACCGCCTCATCCAGCAGAAAAAACGCCGGCGCGCCGGGCTGCACCAGCGGAGAGACAAGCTTTTGCCAGAAGATCGTGTCCATGCCGCCCACAAGACGGGGATGGAACACCCCGGAGTGGAGCAGTGCTTCTTCTTTTTCAGCCTGTTCCACCGCGTGGAGAACGCCGGAATTGATGAACACGCCCTGCCCGGTCTGCAGGGTCAGCTGCATTTTGTTCACGTCCACGGCCAGCGGGCCTTTTTCGGCGAGGATGAACTCGAATTCTTCGTGCCAGTGCCAGGCCACGGAATAGCTTTTCATATCTTCAGCATAGCATGCGATGGGAAACAATGCACTGCCGTGCTGCACCAGTTCCCTGCCCCCGGCGTCCGCTACGATGACCGAAGAACAGGCAAGTGCACCCGGCCCGGCAGCCGACGGGCAGCTGCTCTGGAATGCCATAGTGCTCTCTCCTTTCCTCAAAAGCTGATTTTGTTGCACAAATCCGGTGTTTTTATTCTACCTGTTGTTCTGATTTCGTGGTATTATTCTATCAGAAACATCAAATACAGTATAACATCCCCACGGGAGGAAAACAACCCATGCTCCAGCTTCTCCTGCCCATTATCTATGTAGCGTTCATCAGTCTGGGCCTGCCGGATTCTCTTCTGGGGTCAGCGTGGCCGTCCATGTACCCCCTGCTGGGGGTTCCGGTGTCCTACGCGGGCATCCTTTCCATGATCATCTCCCTTGGCACTATCATTTCCAGCCTGAACAGCGACCGCCTGACCCGGGCCCTCGGCACTGGCAGGGTGACTGCCATCAGCGTGGGCATGACCGCTGCGGCCCTCTTCGGGTTCTCGGTGTCAGGCCGGTTCTGGATGCTCTGCCTGTGGGCCATCCCCTATGGCCTGGGTGCCGGAAGCGTGGATGCTGCCCTGAACAACTATGTTGCCTTACATTATAAAAGCCGTCACATGAGCTGGCTGCACTGCATGTGGGGCATCGGCACGATGATCAGCCCCATGGTCATGGGCCGGGTGCTGGCAGGCGGAAAATCCTGGACACTGGGCTATCGTTCCATCGCCCTTTTCCAGATCGCACTGACAGCTGTTCTGGTTTTCAGTCTGCCGCTGTGGCAGAAGCGTACTGCCGAAGCTGCCGAAGACGGTGCTGCTCCGCAGGCGCTGAGCCTCGGGCAGGTGTTCCGCCTGCCTGGCGCAAAAGAAGTGATGCTCTGCTTTTTTTGCTACTGTGCACTGGAAACCACCGCGGGCCTGTGGGCCAGCAGCTATCTGACCCTGACCAAGGGCGTCGCCGCTGACACCGCCGCCAGCTTTGCCAGCCTGTTCTACATCGGCATCACCGCCGGGCGGGCGGCCTGCGGTTTCCTGACCCTGAAATTCAACGATACTCAGATGATCCGCATGGGCCAGTGCATTCTGGCCGTAGGTGTTCTGGCCCTGCTTTTGCCCGGGCCGCAGATATTCTCCCTGACGGGTCTTGTGCTGGTGGGCTTGGGCTGTGCGCCCATCTACCCCAGCATCATCCACTCCACTCCTGACCATTTCGGTGCGGACAAGTCGCAGGCCATCATCGGCATCCAGATGGCCAGCGCCTATGTGGGCAATCTGGTCATGCCGCCGCTGTTCGGTCTGATTGCCAACAACATCACCCCGGCTTTGTTCCCCTTCTACCTGCTGTTCCTGCTGGTGCTCATGGTGTTCATGCATGAGCAGCTGGTGAGAAAAACAAGCCATTCTTAACTCTGTCATTCTCCCTTTTCGTATACAGCAAAAGGCTCCCTGTCCAGTCTTGGGCGGGGAGCCTGCTGTTTTGGGGAGGACTCCCCCAGTCTGCTGGCGCAGACAGCCCCCTCAAGGAGGGAGCCTATCCGCACGGCAAAGCCTCCCTCACTGAGGGAGGTGGCATCGCGCCAGCGATGACGAAAGGAGTTTACAAAATGCACCGGCTGATGGCATTGGCCACGGCGAAAAGTTCCTGCTGGCCAATGAAGCCGAACTTTGCTTCGTGCTCATCCGCGAAGCAGACAGTCAGCTGGGACGCCTGCATCGGATCGCCGAATCCTGCGGTCTGGATGCCGAAATGAAGCACCTTGCGGTAAGGCAGCACAAAGATCTGCTGCCGGGTGCCGGTGACACCCTGCATGTCCACCATGATAATGCGGTGGGTGGTGAAGATCACCTGATCTCGCACCGTTTTGTACGCGCCCACTACGCTCTCGCCGTCCAGCAGCAGCGCGCGGGCATTTTTGCAGATGTCTTTTTCCTGAATGCGGATGAGGTTCTCCATCGGTTTATCGCGGAATTCCATGGTTTCTGTTCCCCTTTCCTGCGTGTCATTCCGCTCTTATTGTAGCATTCTACCGCGCAGTTTACAAGATGTGCTCTCGCCTTTTGGGCTGGACTGTGTTATACTGTATCCCAACGATATTTTTGCACGAAGTGAGGTTTTTCACCCATGGAGATCATCATTCATCAGGCCATCCTGCATGTTCTGGACACCACATTGGACGCCCCCGTGCTCAGCGGCAGCGGTATGGAACTGACTGCGGAAAAGACTGCCTACCTTCAGTACCACATCGAAAAGCTGTTTGCCAGCGACGACATCCGCCAGTGCCGCCCCCTGTCGGACTCTGCCTTCCGCAACGAGCTGGAACACAACGGCGACTTTGTGGATCTTTCCTGCCGCATCGCCGGCGTTCTGTTCGACTACATGCACGCCCATGTCACCATACCGGGAGCCGACCTGGCCGTGGTGGATTTCGCCAAAGACGGTGAGCCCTGGCTGGGCATCCTGAAACTGAACTATAAAAATGGCTACACCCACTTCACTGAAAATGTGGAGGGCGCCCCAGTCAATTCCATCATTCAGCAGCGGGCCTGCCTGCCCAGCCAGAGCGGCAAGGTGGAGGAAGGCGCGCTGGTCAACCTGACCGATTATTCCATGCGCCTTCTGGAAAAGAAATACGACATTGACGGCCGCAAGGAATTCTACCTGTCCACAGTCGTGTTCCAGTATACCACTGCCCAGCCGGAAAAGAAAAAGCTGCAGGCCATTCAGGAAGCCGCTGTGCAGGCCGTGCAGGAGAACTACGCCGATCAGCCTCATGTGGAAGCTCAGGTGGCCATGATGATCGCCAATCAGGCCGCAGACAACGACAATCAGGTGTCTGTTCAGCAGGTGCGTCAGCAGCTGGAAGAGGAATATCCCCTTGCCGCCGTGCCGTTTGATGATTATGTGGAGAAGAGCGATGTCATCGAGCACGCCGAGCAGCCGGTCACCGTGACGCCTGCCCGTATCCGCCGCATGGAGAGCCGCAGCATCCACACTGCCAACGGCATCGAGGTGAAGATCCCCACTGAACTGCTGAACTCGGAAAATGAAGTGGAGTTCCTGCACAGCGATGACGGCAGCATTTCGCTGCTCATCAAGAATGTGATCCTGTAAATACGATTTATATTTGATATTGCAGCCAGGGCAGACTTGTGGGGCTGCCCTGGCTGCTTTTTGTATATCTAAAACCACTCGCTAGGCGAGTGGTTCGATAAAGATTATATCGATGAGTCATTAAAGGATGGCTGAGAAAAGAAAAACCTCTGCTATAATAGAGATGCGGTCTGCCAACTGCAAAACTAAAATAACAGAGGAGTCATCCAAAATGAGTTTGAACGACATTCATAGTTTATCGCATACGTCATGGAATTGCAAATACCATATTGTGTTTGCACCCAAATATCGTAGAAAAGTTTTCTACAAAAACCACAGAGCAGCTGTTGGAAAGATTTTAAGACAGCTGTGTGAGTGGAAAGGTGTAAACATTATCGAAGCAGAAGTTTGCCCGGAACATATCCATATGCTGGTTGAGATTCCACCTAAGATGGCAGTATCCAGCTTTATGGGCTATCTGAAAGGTAAGAGTAGCACGATGCTGTATGAGCAATTCGGCGAATTAAAGTACAAGTACCGGAATCGAGAATTCTGGTGCAGAGGGTACTACGTCGATACGGTAGGCAAGAACACGAGCCGAATTGCGGAATACATCCAGAACCAGCTTAAAGAAGATGAACTGGGCGAACAGTTGACGATGAGTCAGGTTGGCCCGTTCACGGGCAGCAAGTAACAATCTCTCGCGGCTGGCAGACCGTTATTACACGTTCGACGTGTTGCGATGAACAGAGGGCTATGCCCGCATATGAAAAACCACCAGCTCGGCTGGTGGATGTTTATTTCATGAGAAGGATCGGAACGGAAAACGGCACCTGATGGTATTTTTCTCTTCGTCCTTTATCCAAAATCAAAACTTTCTCTTGCAAAATGCGGGGTTTCGTGTTATATCTGTGTTGTATCTTTCGTTAAACACATTTGGATATTTTCAGGAGAGGTATTATGGAACTGGCTCTTATCACTGCGCAGCAGGTCATCGTTCTGTTTCTGCTCATCGGCACCGGAATGCTGGCCGTCAAGACCGGCGTGCTGAAGCCGGAAAATAAGCAGGCACTTTCCAACCTGCTGGTCTACATCATCGTGCCCGCCATGATCGTCAACTCCTACCGCATGGAGTTCAGCGCTGAGATCCTGCACAATCTGCTGGCTGCATTCGGCATGAGCATTCTTGCCATTTTTGTGGGCACCGCCATCACGCTGGCGCTCACCGCCAAGAAAAAGAGCATCCGCACCCCCATCTTTCGGTTCGCCTGCATTTTTTCCAATGCGGCCTACATGGGTTTCCCGCTCATTTCAGCCTTGTTTGGCTCGGAAGGCCTGCTCTATGCCAGCGCCTATGTGACTGTGTTCAACATCCTGCTGTGGACCATGGGCTACGGCTTTGTCAGCGGAAGCTCCAGCGCAAGGGAAGTTGCCCGCAGCCTGCTGCGCACCCCGGTACTATATGCAGTGGCCGTGGGTTTGGCGGTCTACCTGCTGCAGATCCCCATTCCGACCCTGATCGCTCAGCCGCTGGAACTTCTGGCTGGCATGAACACCCCTCTTTCTATGATGATCACCGGCATGCTTATCGCCGCCGGAAGCATCAAAGGCATCGTGACCAATACCCATATCTGGAAGCTTGCTGCCGTGCGCATGGTGCTCATCCCCGCAGTATGTCTGGCAGTGTTCAGCCTGCTGGGCTTCCACGGCACAGCGGCGCAGGTGGTGGTTCTGCTGGAGTGCTGCCCCGCTGCTGCCATCACCTCAGTGTTCGCCGTGCAGTTCGGCCATGATGAGAGCTATGCCGCCGGCAGCGTCGTGCTGACCACCCTGCTGAGCATTGTGGTGCTCCCGCTGTGTGCGCTGGTGATCACGATGGTGATGTGAGACGATTCCGAATGCCCTCCGCGATGCTCTAGGCATTTTCAGAGGAAAAATTATTTTTATATTGCAAAGCCGGAATGACTGTGGTCATTCCGGCTTTGCCTTTTCACAGGAAGGGGCCGTAACGGCCAAACGGCATCTGGACTGACTCATCCAGTCACGGCTTACGCCGTGCCAGCTCCTTCAGAAATGGGGCTCTTGGCAGTACGGAAAAGTTTTTTCTCTTTGCCAAAGGCTTTAACGGAAGGAGTTTCAAACCGCAGAACACAAAAAAGCCATCATCTTTGCATTTCTGCATTGATGATGGCTTCGTGTTGGAGCGGCCGACGAGGCTCGAACTCGCTACCTCCACCTTGGCAAGGTGGCGCTC
>CAVEID010000028.1:0-20083 GCA_963615785.1 Oxalobacter sp.
ACACATAAAGGTTCCTTACAAGTTTTTCGATATTGTTCAATTTTCAAGGTCCTGTAGCGCCTCAGCCGACCGGCTGACGACCTGTTTATTTTACCACCGAAGCGGTTTTTTGTCAAGCACTTTTTTGAAAGATTTTCGAGATTCATTTTTAATTCTGTCGAATCTTTACGTTAGGGCGTCCGTTTCAGTGTTCTCACTGTGTCGGTTGCCCGCCTGACGTTAATGAATTTTATCACAGCATCCTTCAAATTGCAAGTGTTTTTCTCATATTTTTTCGCAAAAATCCGTCTTTTGACCTTTTGCCCAGTTTTTTCCTTTTATTCTGGAAATTATGACATCTATTCTTCCAAAAGTCGATGCCGAAGCAGGGTCAATATCTTGCGTTCCCTCCGGGAAATCTGCACCTGTGTGGTATGCAGAACTCTTGCGGTCTCACTCTGTGTCTTGTTTCCATAAAAGCGCAGCCGTATCAACTGGCGATCTTCTTCCGGCAGAGCTTCGATCACCTCCGCCAGGCTGATACGGTCGGACAGCATTTCCTCAGGTGACTCCACCGGGATATCCAGCTGCCGGTCTTCCTCTTCTGCATTCTCCGGGGTCAGACTCATGGCGGGCTGTGCCGCCTGAATGGCCAGTGTGATATTTTCCACCGGTTCTCCCAGTTCCTCAGAAAGCTGGGAAAGGGTAGGCTCTGCCCCGCAGACCTTCATGTGGTGTTCCCTTGCCGCCTGCACCCGCATCCCCAGCTCTTTCAGTGAACGGCTCACCTTTACTGTGCCGCCGTCCCGGAACAACTTTTTTATCTCGCCAAGGATCACCGGCACTGCATAGGTGGAAAAGCAGACGCCCCTGCTCTCATCGAAATTGTCATAGGCCTTGACCAGCCCCATGCAGCCTGCACTGTAAAGGTCATCATAATCGATTCCTCTTCCACGGAAGCGCCCCGCGCAGGAATGCACCAGCCCAAGGTTCTGCTCAATAAAGCTCTCCCGCCGGGTCTTGTCCGATACCATAGTCTCTGACCGCCTTTCCTATTATGTAGAGGCTCCCCGTTCGGACAGACGCTTGACCAGCAGGACTTTCGTTCCCTTTCCCGGCTTCGAGGTAACTTTCACCTTATCCATAAAGCTCTGCATCACTGCAAAACCAAGGCCGGAGCGTTCTTCCGGATTACCGGTGGTGAACAGTGGTTCCATGGCCTGCGGGATATCCGCAATGCCGATGCCCTTGTCTGCCACTGTGATGTGCACCTCTCTCCCGGAATAGACTGCAATGGTCATGGTTACAGTTCCGATCTGATCCGGATAGGCATGGACGATGCAGTTTGTAACAGCTTCCGACACAGCCGTCTTGATGTCCGCAAGCTGGGGCACAGTCGGGTCATAACGTGCCAGAAAAGCTGCTGCCGCGCCCCGGGCATAGCTTTCGTTCACGCTGAGGGACTCAAATTGTATTTTCGTAGTGTTTTCCGCTTTCATGGTTCATTCCTCCTTCTGCCCCGCATCCATGCAGGGGATATGTGCCAGCTGCAGCACCCGGGTCATCTGCGCGGGCGTATGCTGCACCCGCAGGGCCGCGCCCAGTGTGCGGGCAATGCGCTGACGGCCTAAGATCAATCCCACACCGGACGAATCCATAAATCCCACGCCGCCGAAGTCCAAAATCATCGTGCGTGGACTGCGGCTGACCAGAGCGTCATCCAGTTGGATGCGCAGGCTCTGGGCCGCATCATGATCGATCTCCCCGGCAAGAAAGGCGTAGAGCGTCTCCCCCGCCGGGCTGAAGTTCACCGTTGCCATGGTTTGTCCATCTCCTTTGTATAAAAATAAAAGGACCCCGTACACATTAGTTTCAGTGTACGGGGTCCTTGGTTCATTTTTTAGAGAACGGTGTCGCTCAGCTGTTTTCCAGCAGCTCAGCCGCTTCCAGCGCTGCGGCTTCGCTGCCGCAGACCAGCAGGCCGCGGCGGGTGTTGGCATGGGCCAGCTTCACTGCTTCTGCCAGATCTTTGCACAGCTCGGCGTCAAAATGATACTTTGCCTTCTCAGTCAGACGGGCAGTCAAGTCTTCATCAGCACCCGCCGGGGTGATGAGATACACCTTGTCGAAGGGGTTCTCACTCATGCCGGGCATGGTGGATTTGTCCTTTTTCTGCTCCTCAGGGGTCAGGCCGGTCTCCAGAGCGGAGAAGAAAGCCTCTGCGCCCTCTTCCTCGGTCAGACCGATAATGGCGCTCATATGGCGCACTTTGGCCATGTTGAGCACACGCAGCAGCGCTGCGGCCTGCTGCGGGGTGCGGCAGGCGTCCAGAATGACCAGCGGACGCTGCGAAATGACCCGGATGCTGCTGCGGTTCTCCACCGCAGCCAGACCTTCCAGAATGGCTTCGTCCGAGATATCGTAGTCCTTGCGGCAGAGGGCCAGCGCCAGTTCCACAGCCATGGCAGCGTTGCCCGCCGCGTGACGGCCCAGAAAGGCCAGCGGCACGGTGTATCCGCCATAGTCCACCTTGCTGGCAAACTTTTCTGCTTCCAGAAAGGTGATATCCTCCGGGTCAGGCACCACCAGCTCACAGCCGCACTTGCCCGCAGCCACAATGAGCTCACTGAGCACAGACTTGGGCTGTTCCGGCGCGGTGACACAGATGGAATCTTTGCGCATGACGCCCGCCGCCAGAGCGGCCAGACGCTCCACTGAACGGCTGACGCCATCCGGGCCCACCGAGGTGACAGCGCACACCGGCATATTGGGCAGCACTTCCGCCAGACCGGCGTCTGGCAGCTCTACCACAGCCAGCGCGCAGCCAGCTTCGCCAAAGCAGTGGGCGGCAGCTGCCAGCTCTGCAGCATCCTTCGGCAGGGTTTCCGCAGCAGAAAGAGCGTCTGCAGCCAGGCAGAGCAGGCTCTCATCCACTGGGGTGCCGTCAACACGGATACGCTTTACCAGCGGCTCACAGCCTGCATGGTACAGGCCGGTGCGGATGCCCTGCGCGTGCAGGATGGCCGCCAGAAGGGCCGCCACAGCGGTCTTGCCAGCTGTGCCCGCCACGCCAACAAAAGCCACCTGCTGCACCGGAGCAGTCAGCGCCGCACGCATCTGCTCCGTGGAAGCAAAGCCGTCCGGCAGAAAAGCAAAATACTGATTTGCCTGTTCGATGGTCATTGGTTACTCCTTATCACGATGATGAAACAGCAGCCTGCACAGCGCCATCAGCATCAGCGCCGCAAGGATACCCGCCAGAACGCCGACAGAGTCCAGCCACACATCGGTGACCTGACTGCTGCGCCCCGGCGAAAAGAGTTGGATGGTCTCATCCGTCAGGGCTGTGAGCACACCGCCCAGCATGGGCACTGTGATGTGCCGCAGCGGATGGCGGCTGTAGACACGCATGCACAGCATGAGCAGAAAGCCCTCCAGCATATACTCGCAGAAGTGCGCCATCTTGCGCACGATGTGCATGGTCAGGCGGTTTGCCAGCCCCGGGTGCCCCAGACCGCGCAGAATGCGCTGCAGCAGAGCCAGCACGCGTCCGCTGGACAGGCTGGAGACTTCTGCCACCGCCATGGAATTGGAAAAGATGAACACAATGCAGCCGATAAGAGCAAAGGTGAACACCACCCGCCCCGCGATGACCCACGGAGAGGTGCGCTCCTGCTCACGGCTATAGGTTTCTTTCATAGCGTTCAGCCCAGAGCCTTGATGCTCTGCTCAATGTTGGCCAGCTTGTCCTGGCTCTTGGCGAACTTATTGCGGATGTCTTCCACGAGGGCTGCCGGCGCACGCTCCACGAACTTGGGGTTGGCCAGCTGATTCTGGAACATGGCCATTTCCTTTTCAGCCTTGGCCTTTTCCTTGTTCAGACGTGCCAGTTCCTTGTCACGGTCGATCAGCTCCATCATGGGGATGAAGCCGCGGGCTGCGTGGGTGGACACCTGCACCATGCCGTCAGTGCTGCCTTCGTACTTTTCGGTGAAGGTCACATCAGTGGCGAAAGCGAACTTTGCCAGATAGACCTGTGCCTTCTGGAACGGAGTTGCATCAGCGGTCTCGATGATCATGCTGGTCTTCTTGGCCGGGTGGACGTTCATCTCGGTGCGCATGGTACGCACAGCCTTGATGTAGTCCATGACCTTCTCAAAGGCTTCCTCTTCGTCAGCCCAGTTGTGAGCCTCGTCGAAGGTGGGCCAGCTCTGGGTCATAATGGTCTCGGCAGAGCCGGGCAGTGCCTGATACAGCTCTTCAGTGATGAACGGCATGAAGGGGTGCAGCAGCTTGAGGGCCTTGTCCAGCACATACACCAGCACGCGGCGTGCAGTGTCAGCCTGCTCGGCGTCGCCGGAGTTCAGGCGGGGCTTTGCGATCTCGATGAACCAGTCGCAATAGACATCCCAGATGAAGCTGTTGATCTTTGCCGCGGCCAGACCCATCTCGTAGTGGTCGAGGTTGTCGGTCATGGCACCGGCCACCTGATTCAGCTTGGTCAGGACCCACTTGTCGCTCATGTCCAGCTTGTCTTCGCTGGGCAGGCCCGGCTCGAAGTCCTCGGGCAGATTCATCAGCACAAAACGGGTGGCGTTCCACAGCTTGTTGGCAAAGTTGCGGGCAGCTTCCACCTTTTTCTCGATATAGCGCATGTCGTTACCCGGGGTGGAGCCATCCACCAGCATGAAGCGCAGAGCGTCAGCGCCGTACTTGGCGATGACTTCCAGCGGGTCGATGCCATTGCCCAGGCTCTTGGACATCTTGCGGCCCTGGCTGTCGCGGACGATGCCGTGGATGCAGACAGTGCTGAAGGGTGCCTTGCCGGTGTAGGCAAGACCAGAGAAGATCATACGGCTGACCCAGAAGCCGATGATGTCATAGCCCGTCACCAGCGTGTTGGTGGGGTAGAAATACTTCAGGTCTTCGCTGTCCTCGTTGGGCCAGCCCAGAGTGCTGAAGGGCCACAGTGCGGAGGAGAACCAGGTGTCCAGCGTGTCGGGGTCCTGGGTCAGCTTTGCGCCGCCGCACTTGGGGCAGGTGCAGGGAGCGGACTTTGCAACCACGGTCTCACCGCAGTCGTCGCAGTACCAAGCCGGGATCTGATGGCCCCACCACAGCTGGCGGCTGATGCACCAGTCGCGGGTGCCCTTCATCCAGTTCATATAGTTCTTGGTGAAGCGTTCAGGCACGAACTTGATCTCGCCCTTCTCCACGCTCTCGATGGCGGGCTTTGCCAGCGGCTCCATCTTCACGAACCACTGCTTGGACACCATGGGCTCGATGGTGGAGTGGCAGCGGTAGCAGGTGCCCACCTCGTGCTTGAGGGGCTCGATCTCCTTCAGGAAGCCGCCTGCTTCCAGATCGGCCAGAATAGCCTTGCGTGCCTCGATGGTGGTCATGCCGGCGTACTTGCCGCAGTCCAGCACTTCGGGCTCGTTGATGGTGTTCTTGCCGGCGGCAAACAGAGCATCAGCAGCAGCCTTGTCGGCGGCACCGGTCATGTGGCCGTCGTAGGTGAACACACGCACGATGGGCAGGTTGTGGCGCAGGCCGACCTCAAAGTCGTTGGGGTCGTGGGCCGGGGTGATCTTCACGACGCCGGTGCCCTTGGTCATGTCGGCGTGCTCGTCGCAGACGATGGGGATCTCCTTGTTCAGCAGAGGCAGAACGACATGGCAGCCGTGCAGGTGAGCGTAGCGAGGGTCATCGCCATTGATGGCAACAGCGGTATCGCCCAGCATGGTCTCGGGACGGGTGGTTGCCAGCTCCAGCATCTCGCCGGTCTCCTTGACCGGGTACAACAGATGCCAGAAATTGCCGTCCTTTTCCTCGTACTCGACCTCGGCGTCAGAGATGGAGGTGTTGCAGTGGGGGCACCAGTTGACCATGCGGTTGCCGCGGTAGATCAGGCCCTTGTCGTACAGGCGCACAAACACTTCCTTGACGGCCTCAGAGCAGCCCTCGTCCATGGTGAAGCGCTCGCGGTCCCAGTCACAGCTGCTGCCCAGCTTTTTCAGCTGGCTGACGATGCGATTGCCGTACTTGGTCTTCCAGGCCCATGCACGGTCGAGGAAGCCGTCGCGGCCCACCATCTCCTTGGTCAGGCCCTCGGCGCGCATGGCCTCCACGACCTTGGCCTCGGTGGCGATGGATGCGTGGTCGGTGCCGGGCACCCACAGGGCGGCGTAACCCTGCATCCGCTTGGTGCGGATCAGGATATCCTGCATGGTGTTATCCACCGCGTGGCCCATGTGCAGCTGACCGGTGACGTTCGGGGGCGGCATCACGATGGTGTAGGGCTTCTTGTCGGGGTCGGCCTTCGTGTGGAAGTAGCCGCCGTCCAGCCAGAACTGATAGATCCGGTCTTCCACCTGGCTGGGATCGTACTGCTTTGCGAGTTCTTTCATAGGTATCCTCCCAAAATGTTGATAAAGTGGGACGAAAAAAGCCGTCCCACGGAACGTTCCATGGGACGGCTGTAGCTTTTACATACCGCGGTACCACCCAAATTGCACGGAATGCTTCCGTGCCCCTTGATGCCCCGGTAACGTGGGGCAGCTCCGAAAGCGGCTCACCGCACGGCTCACCGCTCCTGCTCCAAAGTGACAGCACACCGCCGGGCCATACCGGGTTTTCAGCAGCCCCCGGCTCTCTGAATGGCAAAAAGCAGTGCGCACTCTTTTTCAACGCATTTATAAAAAGAATATAGCGTTTTTTGTGTGATTTGTCAATTGTTTTTTGCGCAGTTTTCCATGCTCAAGCTCGTTTTATCAGCTTGAATACGCGCTGTTTCAGCGATATAAAAGCGTCGCTTCTGTGGTAGATCAGCACAACGATCACGCCAAATGCCGCCGTATACAGCATTCCATACAAGATAAACCAGCCGATGTTCCCCACCGGAAAGCGCTGCACCGCATAAATGCCTGCCGCCGAGATCACGGCCATAATGCACACCCGTTTCAGGTATTCTGCAAAATAGGCTTTCAGTTTTGAGCGCCAGTCATCCCGGATGCCGTACTTCATAAAGATATAGGGTTCCACCCACACGCAGGTGCTCACACTGCTGATGATGGTGCCGCCGATGATACCAGCCACGCCGAAGGGCTTTACCAGAAGCAGCGACACCACCAGATTGATGATAGACTCCGCCACAGCCTTGTAACGGTCATTCCAGAACAGGCCCATCGCTTCGCGGAACAGCAGGTTCGTCTGGCGCATCAGGCTGATATAAAACTCGGTCACAATGATCACCACAGTCGCTATGGGAAAGCAATACTGCGCACCAAAAAAGATCGAGATGAACGGGTTGAACAGCATCATCATACCGCCGGCCACATAGCCTGCCAGCACGAAAAACATCAGATCAAGTTCTTTATAGATGCTGTAAAGCCGATCTGAATTTTCCAGCGCACTCAGGTTTCCGATACTGCCGGAAAATGCAGACGAAAACTTTGCCATCACACCGTTCAGGCTGTTGATGACCAGCCGGTAATTCGAATACATGCCCACTGTGGCAAGGCCAATGAAAGAAGACATGAGCAGGCTGTCGGTGTTGCGCACGATAATGGTTGCCAGTTTGTGCAGACTCATGGCACCGATATTTTTCAGGATGCCGTTCCGCTCTTCCTCATCCGGCAGTTCTTTGCACTCTTTCAGATAGGGGAACTCTTTATCTGCCTTGCGGGAGATCAGGATATTGGGCACGAACTGCATCACGAACTGAATGAGCAGATACAAAATAAAGCTGCGTGTGATCAGCAGCACGGCAATCTGCAGAATGGTACGAATGCACTCACAGACCATATTGTAGCCAGCCCGGATATACCCCTTCTGATACGCCTGAAAAATGGAGTTTTTGTAGTTGAGAAGATACGAACTGGCGGAGTTGATCACATACATCATGTAGATCAGCCGGAGGTTTTCCACGCCCGCGCCGCCCTTGATAAGGTGCGGCAGGAACGGCAGCAAAATCAGTCCGAATATCAGCACCGACGCCGCCACGGCCCGGTACATCCATTTGTACAGATTCATCAGCCGGGCCAGTTTGTATTCGTCGTTCTGTGCTGCCGGTTCGTACATGCTGAAGATCATAGCAGTGCCGATGCCCAGCTCTGCAAAGTTCAGGATGCTGAGCACATCCGTGAACAGGCCGTTCACGCCCAGATATTCCGCCGACAGGCAGCGGATGAACACCATACGGCCAATAAAGTTCAGCACCAGCGTCAGGCATTGTCCGCCAAGATTGACCAGCATATTGATCAATGTATATTTTGTTCTCATGTTTTCTCCTCAGTTCCCGCCTTTCCGCTCGTGCGCCGCCTGATACCCCATAGGCCATAGCTGGAAAAACAGTGTCTGTGCGAAAAGCGAAGCCGAGAAGGAGCCCTCCTGCAGCGTTTTCCGCGTTACGTCACGCTGCAATTTTTTCATTTCCCGGCTCCGGGCCGAACGGCGGTCTTCTGCTGAAAGGCCGCAGTAGACTTCCCGCAGGCTGCCCAGCACGAATTTTGCGCCTTTGGGCAGCGCTTCTTTCTGCCCATTGCGCAGCAGGCACTCCCAGCAGGCGTAAGCCGCTTCAACGGCATCGTAATTTCTCAGTTTTTTCTGCTGGTGCATGATGCTGCCGGTACGCTGGCAGTAGTGGTATAACTGCTGTTGGGTGTACACTGCAGTAGTCACCTGCTCCAGCACCGCCGGGGCCGTAAAGCTGTCCTCGTTGAGTCTGCCCACGGGGTAACGCAGCTGTGCAAAAATCTCCCGATCGTACAGTTTATTGTTTGCTACATGGAACGGCGTAGACGCAATGCGCCCGATGGCCTGCTCCCGTGTAAGCACCATAAGCTGCGGAGCTTTTATGGGTTCCGTCAGTGTCTTGTCCTGCTCGTCTACCAGAAGCATCCCGCACACCGCCAGATTTGCGCCGTGCTCCTGCACAAGGCGGTACAGTGTCTCATACATCTCCGGCTCAATGGTGTCATCGGAATCCACAAAGCCGATCCACCCGCCCCGGGCGATATCCAGCCCGGCATTCCGCGCCGCCGAAAGCCCGCCGTTTTTCTGGTGGATCACCCGGATGCGGCCGTCTTTTTCCGCAGCCGCATCGCACAGCTCCGGGCAGCGGTCCGGCGAGCCATCGTCCACAAGGATCAGCTCAAAGTCCCGGAAGGTCTGGGCCAGGATCGAATCGATGCATTTCTGCAGATAGTTTTCCACCTTATAGACCGGCACGATGATGCTGATGATCGGTTCCTTCTGCATGATTCACGCCCTCCTCTGGCTTCGCACTTCCTGCACATGCACATATAGATTTAGTATAACATCCTGCCGGACAGTTTGCAACAAACTTGCAACACAAAACGGCACCCGCAGCAGAAATTACAGCAATTTCTCTGCAGGTGCCGTTACTTTCTTGAAATTATTCCAGCACCTCTTCCCTCAGCCGACCGATCAGCCGCTCCATCAGAGCGACACGGTTGAAGGGGGTCATGAGGTAGAAGCCGTCTGCATAGGGGGCAGCGGCACGCGCTGCCTGCACCGACACTTCAAGGCCCATTTCTTCGCCCTCTGCGCGGTCCAGCCCTGCAAAGCGGTCGATGATCTCGGCGTCCACATGGATGCCATTGATCTCGTTTTCCATGAAAATCGCATTGCGCTGGCTCACCACCGGCATGATTCCGGCCAGAATTTTCGCCTTTTCGCCCAGCGTTTCCCGGGTCTTTTTCAGGTTATCCACTGCCTGTGCAGACAGCACCGGCTGGGTGAGGAAGCCGCTCATGCCGTTTTCCAGCTTTTCGGCGGCACGGCGCAGCTCCACGTCAAAATTGCGGGCATTCAGGTTCAGCGCACCGAACACGGTCATGGGGCTGGGCATCTCCCGGTCCTCCCCCGCCAGCGAAATGATGTACTGTGCCAGCTTGCGGGAGTTGAACTGATACACATTCTTCACCTCGTCCCGCTCTGCGGTGGGGATGGGGTCGCCGGTGATGGCCAGCACTTCCCGCACACCCTCCGCGTAAAGCCCCAGCAGCAAGGCCTTGGTGGCGTTGAGGTTGCGGTCACGGCAGGTCATGTGGGGCAGTACGTTCATCCCCAGCTCCCGGTGCACCCGGCAGGCCACCAGCGAAGAATCCATGCGTGCCCGGGCAATGGGGCAGTCCGCAATGGTCAAAAGATCGGCCCCGGCCTTCTGCAGGCGGCGTGCACCGTCCAGATAGCCGGTCAGATCAGCCGTCTTCGGAGAATCCAGCTCAATGGCAATGACCTTCTGCCCTGCGTTCAGCTTGCGCAGGAAAGCGTCATCTTTTTCCACCGCAGGCTTTGCGGCGGTGGAAATCTGTGCCGCCGGGGCAGCAGGCCGTGCTTCCGGCATGGCGTCCAGCACCGCACGCAGGGCCGCGATGTGAGCCGGGGTGGTGCCGCAGCAGCCGCCCACGATCTTAACGCCCGCGCTTTCGGATGCAATGCGTGCCACCTCCCGGGCGAAATACTCCGGCTTGCCCTGATACTGCACCCGTGTGCGGGTGACCACCGGATAGCCTGCATTGGGCATCACGGACAGGGGCAGCTTTGTCTCGCCCAGACGCTGCACCAGCGTGCGCATAGCACCGGGGGCGGACACGCAGTTCAGGCCCACGGCATCCACTGCGCCGCAGTCGGTCATGCAGCGCAGCAGTTCGGCGCAGTGACGGCCCTCGCGGGTGTAGCCGTCCGGCAGCACCGCAAAGGACACCAGAACAAAGGCATCCGGCACAGCTTCCCTGATGTGCTTTGCAGCCTCCGCCACACCGGCGTCACTGCTCAGCGTTTCGAAGAGGAAGTTCTTTGCCCCCAGTGCAATGAACCGGTCTGCCACTGCAAGATATGCCTGCGCCGCAGGAGCCGCTTCGGTGTCCGGAGCCGGGCCGAAGTCGGCAAACACTGCCGCACCGGTCTGGGCTGCGGCCTGCTCTGCCAGATCCCAGCCTGCCTGCACCATAGCTTCCCAGCCCGGGTTCTGTGCCGCTGCCATCCGGGGCAGGCCAAAAGTGTTGGTCTTGATGGCATCCACCCCCGCCGCCAGATATTCCCGGTGCACTGCCCGAATGCCCTCCGGGTCGGTCAGGCTGGCCAGCTCGCACTCCTGACCGGGCAGTGTTTTATAATAGGTGCCCATGCCGCCGTCGAACAGCAGGGGCCGCTTTTTTAGAATCTCACGCACATCACTCATGAAGGGTTCTCCTTTTTCCTAGAAAAGTGGTTGGATTTAGTTTAATGCAGAATGGGGGCCCGGTCAAGAGTTTTCGCGTTCTGCGCTTGCAGGAACGCGAAATTTGTGCTATCCTATGCATACTTTATAGTAAAAGGAGGGATGCGCCGTGCGCCACGCCGGAACACAGGAGCTGGAAACGGACAGGCTGCTTCTGCGCCGCCTGCTGCCGGAGGATGCGGACATGATGTATCAAAACTGGGCGTCCGACCCGGACGTGACCCGTTTTCTGCGGTGGGAGCCCCACAAAAATCCGCTGGAAACGCTGGCTCTGCTGGCGGCATGGGCCACCCTCTACCCGAACCCGGATTACTACCAATGGGCCATGGTGGAAAAGGCCACGGGGCAGGTGTTCGGCTCCATCAGCCTGTTCAACTCTCTGCAGGACGAACCCCAGCAGAAAACCGAGTGGCCCGGGCTGGATATCTCCGAAGGCGTCTGGGAAGCGGGTTACTGCATCGGGAAGCGCTGGTGGAACCGTGGCTTCACCACCGAAGCATTAGAAGCCGTTGTAGAATACTGGTTTGAGAATACGAACAGTAATTGGCTTGCCTGCTGCCACGCCAAAGAAAACCCCGCCAGCGGCCGGGTGATGGAAAAGGCAGGCTTCGTGTACCACCACGACACCGTGAACCACAAATTTGACGGCACACCGGTGAAATGCAGGAGCTATTTATTAACCAGAGAACGATACAGCGAATTGGTTAGCGGCCTCACCCTCTCAGCTTCACTTCGTTCAGCAGCTCTCCCAGAGGGAGAGCCAAGAACTTAACCGTTACGTTTCTGCCCTCTCACGAAAGGGATTATTAAAGAAAGGACTTATTTTGAGCGAACTTTACGATATCTTAATAGAAACACCTCCGACGAAGGTCATCCTTCTGGCTCTGGATCAGGGCCTGTGGGACTGTGAGCGCAGTCTGGCAGAGCTTTCTGCCTTGTGCGAAGCCAACCACATGGAAGCCGTGGCGCAGGTGACCCAGAAGCGCCAGACCCCGGAGACCGGCATCGTGCTGGGCAGCGGCAAGCTGGAAGAAGCTTCCCTCGCCGCCGAGAGTCTGGGGGCTGAGTGCGCCGTGTTTGACGGCGAGCTGACCGGCAGCCAGATCCGCAACATCTCCAACGCCCTGGGCGGGCTGGAAGTCATTGACCGCACCATGCTGATCCTTGAGATCTTCCGCAGCCGTGCCGTCACCAACGAGGGCAAATTGCAGACCGAGCTGGCCCTGCTGCGCTACCGTCTGCCCCGTCTGCAGGGCATGGGCGAAGCGCTGAGCCGTCAGGGCGGCGGCGGTGGCGGCGGCGGCGGTGCCCGCCGCGGTGCCGGTGAGACCAAACTGGAGCTGGACCGCCGCCACGTCCACGCCCGCATTGACGCACTGGCCGAAAAGCTGGCCGAGATGGAAAAACGCCGGGGCGAGAGCCGCAAGGCCCGCGCCAAAACCGGAATGCCGGTGGTGAGCCTTGTGGGCTACACGAATGTGGGCAAATCCAGCCTGATGAACGCCCTGTGCGGCCCCAGCGTAGCCGAAGCCGACATGCTGTTCGCCACGCTGGACCCCACCAGCCGCAAGCTGGTGCTGCCCAGCGGCATGGCCGTGCTGCTGGTGGATACGGTCGGTTTCGTGTCCCGCCTGCCGCACAACCTCGTGGAGGCCTTCAAATCCACGCTGGAAGAAGCCGCCTGGTCGGACGTCATCGTCCGGGTCGCGGACGCGGGTGACGACCAGCGCGAAGAGCAGCTGGCTGTTACCGACGAAGTGCTGGACGGTCTGGACTGCGCAGATATCCCCCGCCTGACCGTCTACAACAAGTGCGATAAGCCCAATGCTCTGAACTTTGACCCGGACATCCTGCTCACCAGCGCCAAAACCGGTTACGGTCTGGACAAGCTTCTGGCAAAGCTGGACGAGCTTCTCAGCGACCGGGTGCACACCCTGAAAGTTCTTCTGCCTTATGACAAGATCGGCCTTGCCGCCCCCATGCGGGAGCGCGGCAGTGTGCAGGTGGAGGAGTACCGGGAGGACGGCCTGTATCTTGAGGGCATCGTCAAGACGGAAGACCTGCACTGCTTTGAAGGGTATCTGGTCTGAGAGCTTTCCAAAATCCTCAGAAAATCCAGTGCGCGATTTGTACAAAAACGCCTTTGCATTTTTAGCACAGTTTCTGATAGAATAAAGCCATAACGAGTGGCAGTAACTGCGTAAATCCAGTTGCTGCCGCTCGTTTTCTTTTTTGCCCAAAACAAAGGAGGAAACGTTTTTATGCAAAACAGTTCGCAAAATAAAATGGCGGTGCAGCCCATTGCACCGCTGATGTTCCGCATCGGCCTGCCCATCGTGCTTTCCATGATCTTACAGGCCGCTTACAACGTGGTGGACAGCGCGTATCTTGCCCGCATGACCACCGGCGGCGAGGACGCTCTCACCGCCCTGAGTCTGGCTTTCCCGGTACAGCTGTTCATGGTGGCAGTGTCCATCGGCACCGGCGTGGGCACCAACGCTCTGCTGGCAAAACTGCTGGGTCTGGGCGACCGAGAAAGCGCCGACCGCACCGTCGGAAATGCGCAGACCCTTGGCATCATCATCTCCGCTGTGTTCATGCTGTTCAGCCTGCTGGGTGTGCGCCCCTATGTATACTCCCTGAGTGCAGGCGGAAGTATCAGCCCGGAAGTGCTGGACATGGCCATCGACTACCTGCATATCTGCTGCGGCATCCCCTTCGGCATCGTGCTGTTCTCGGTGTACGAAAAAGTGCTTCAGGCCACGGGCCGCTCGCTATATTCTACCATTGCACAGATCACCGGTGCCGTGGTAAACATTGTCCTTGACCCGTTTCTGATCTACGGCTGGTACGGCCTGCCGGAAATGGGTGTCCGGGGTGCTGCGTGGGCCACGGTCATTGGCCAGCTGGTCAGCATGGGGCTGGGCCTTGCCTTCCACCTGCGCTTTGATGCAGAGATCGACAACAACGCCTGCTATTTCAAGCCGGACCGCCGCACCATTCTGGGCATCTATTCCATCGGCCTGCCCGCCATCATCTCGCAGGCACTGCTCACTGTCATGACCTACTCACTCAACCTGATCCTCGGCGGCATCCCGCAGGTAGGCCAGAACGCTGTGACCGTCTACGGCCTGTACTATAAGATCCAGCAGCTCATCATCTTTGCCGCCTTTGGTGTACGCGACGCCATCACGCCTATCGTCTCCTTCAACTACGGCGCGCAGAACCGTCAGCGCGTAAAGGACGGCATCCGCTGGGGCCTGATCTACACTTCCATCCTGATGCTGGCGGGGTGTCTGGCCGTGGAGCTGTTCTCGGCCCCGCTGGCCGGGCTGTTCTCGCTGTCCGAAACCACCCTGCCCATGTGCATCGATTGTATGCGCATCATCTCGCTGGGCTTTCTGTTCGCCGGCCTGTGCATTGCATTTCAGGGCGTATTTCAGGCACTGGAATGCGGCATTGAATCTCTGGTCATCTCGCTGTGCCGTCAGGTGATCTTTGTTCTGCCGCCAGTGTGGCTGCTGAGCCGGATGGTAACAGGTGCCGGGAATGTCCGCATCGTCTGGGTGCCGCTGGCTGCGGGAGAAGCCGTCACGCTGGTGATCGCACTGCTGCTGTTCCGCCGGGCAAAGAAAAACAAGGTCGATTCCATTCCTGAATAATCGAGAAATCATTTTATGACAAGCCAGCCAAGCTTCTGGTATGTCTGTAGGGAGCGGATTCATCCGCTCCGCAGAGCAAAATCCATCTTCCGGGAAGCATGCAGAACGCATGAATGCGTTCCCTGCAACTAGATAGGAAAGGTTTTCCTTTTCGCCAGAGTCCCTCATGCGCCGCAGCGCACATCATTTTGCGCAGCAAAACATCATCTGCACCAGCAGACATCATGCCGCAGGCACATCATTCCCAAAAAATCCCCAACAAACACAAAAACCCGCCTGGCAGCGGGTTTTTGTGTATAGAGGGGTGGGAAAGTATATAAAGTGGTGAATCTCAAATTTAAAGGGCAGGTGTTTTTCACAGCGCTGCCTTGCATGATGTATTATACGCCTTTTTATTTTCTTGTCAAACAAATTTTTCCGGTTTTGCTTTAAATTAAGTCTTTACTTTTCCGATAAAACTTTATATAATTAACACAAACCAGAGCAAAAGCAAAGCTTTTCATTCTTTGTATGTTTGCAACAACAATAAAACTTTACTTTCAGAAAATTTTATACAATCCAACATATTTTAAAAAGGAGAATTTCTCATGGACGATCTGGATCGCAAGATTCTCTCCCTTCTCGCCAGGAACGCCCGCATGCCGGTGAAAGAGATCGCCGAGCAGGTCTCTCTCACCAGCCCGGCCGTGTCCAGCCGCATCCACAAGCTGGAGACTGACGGCATCATCAGCGGCTACACGGTCACTCTCAACCGTCCTGCTGACCGCATGTATGTGGACGCCCTCATCAGTCTTTCGGTGGCTCCCTCCAAGCAGGATGCCTTTCTGGAGCTGCTGCAGAACAGCAAGGAAGTGCTGCAGTGCTACCATGTCACCGGAGCCTACACCTTCCTTGTGAAGGTGAGCTGCGGCAGCATGCCCCAGCTGGAGCACCTGATCCTGCAGTTCCAGAAGCTGGGCACCACCAGCACCCAGATCATCCTGTCCACCCCCGTGAATCACGGCGAGCTGGACGCCCTCATGCTGTGAGCCGTTCACAAAACTGTTACGCTTCCGGTGCAATCCCCGGCCCGTGTGATTCGTATTCTGGATAGCAGGCGAAAAACAGCACACACTATCCCCGAAACGCCTGCTCCTCTGATTCACACACGAAGCACGAAAGGAATCACACTATGAAACGAATCATCGCCGCCCTGCTCGCCGGTCTGTGCCTGCTGGCCCTTGTGGGCTGCTCCGCCGAAAGCAAAGCCGACTCCTCTGCCCCGAAGGACTATTCCCAGATCATCCACGACGCCCGCACCGACGAAGAGAACGAGTATGACATGATCTTCACCAAAGGCGAAGACGGCAGGTTCACCGCCATTGACGGTTACAGCGCCGAGTATGAAGCCGATCAGCTGGATGATGAGATCAAAAACATGATGCTCCCCCTGCTGAACCTCGAAGACGACATGTACACCGGCCTTGCCGCGTCCGTCTCTTCCATGATGGTGCGCAGCTATGCCGTAGCCATCGTGAAACCCGCCGTGGGAAAGGCTGACGACGTGAAAGCTGCCCTGGAAGCTTATGTGCAGAGCGAACAGCAGTCTATGGAGCACTATCTGGAAGATCAGTATCAGATCGCCAAGGCCGCCACCGTCACTGTGGCTCCCACCGGCGAAGTGATCCTCGTCTGCGCCGAGAACCACGACACCCTGCTGGCCAACATTGAAAAGGCCCTCGCCGCATAATTTTGCTCTTCAGAAGCCGCATCATGCCGGGATGCGGTTTCTTTTTGCGCGCAGATATGCTATACTGTCCGGGTAAATGTAACTTCTAGGAGTATCCTTATGTATAAAGCGACGATCATTATCCCGAACATCAACGGCAAGGGCTGGCTGAAGGATTCCATTGAGTCGGTCTATGCTCAGACCGAACAGAACTTCCGGCTCATTGTAGTAGACAACGGCTCTACCGACGAAAGCCTTGAGCAGGCCCGCAGCTACTGCAGCCGCGAGAACTTCACCCTCATCGAAAACGGCACCAACACCGGCTTTTCCCACGCGGTGAATCAGGGCATCGCCATGGCTGACAGCGAATATGTAGTGCTGTTCAACAACGACGCCTTCGCCGAGCCTCAGTGGCTGGCGGAACTCATCCGCGCGGCTGAGGCCGACCCCAAAATCTTCGCCGTGCAGAGCCTGATGATCCGCCACTTCGACCGGGAGCTGGCCGACGACGCGGGCGACTATGTCACATGGATGGGTTTCGCCTGCAAGACCGGCGACGGCCGCAGAGCCAGCCGCTACACCAGACAGAAGCGCATCTTCTCAGCCTGCGGCGGCGCAGCCCTCTACCGCAAGAGCATTCTGGACGAGATCGGCACCTTTGACGAAAATTTCTTCGCCTACTTTGAGGACGTTGACCTGAGCTGGCGGGCCAACAACGCAGGCTACAAAAATGTGCTCTGCCCCACGGCAAAGTGCTACCACATCTGCGGTGCCAGCACCGGCGCAGTGCGGTACAACGCCTTCAAAAGCCAGCAGAGCGGCCGCAACAGCATCCTCCTCCCCCTCAAGAACGAACCTCTGCTGATGCTGATTTTAAACTTCATTCCGCTGGCCGTGGGCTATCTGCTCAAGTGCTACAAGTTCCACAATCAGGGCTTCGGCGAAGCGTGGGATAAGGGAATGCACGAAGCCTTTGCCCTGCTGAAAACCAGAAAACTGGGCAAGCGGCCCTTCCGTCTGAAGGACCTGCCGAATTATATCCTCATGGAATTGTGGATGATCTGGAACATGGTGCCGTATCTCTGGTACCGGCTGGTGGTCGTGAAGTTTGATCTGAAGTAACGATTTAAACTGGCTCCGCGTGCGCTGCGCCATTGTTCAGCGGAAAAATTATTTTTGATAGCACAAGCCCCGGCAGACTGCGGCCTGCCGGGGCTTGTATTTTCACGCTCCAGGGCCGAACCGAAAACAGCATCCGCTTTCTGTTCGGCCTCTTCTGTGAAAAAGGGGTTCAGAAAAGTCCGCAGACTTTTCTGAACCCCAGAATCAAAACCAATTTACCTCTGACAATATCCAGAGCAAAGCGGCGGATATTCTCAATCGTTCTGTTTTACGCCGCCGGGCTGGCCGCGCTCTCGTCTGCCTGCGCTTTAGCGCTGCCGGCTTCCTCCGACTGAGCGTCCGCACCGTCTCCTGCAGCGGCGCTGTCCGCCTCCGCAGATGCGGAATCCGAACCCGCTGCTGCAAGGATGGCGTCCTGCACATCGCTCTCCGCCATGGGCTCCGGCGGATTTGCCGTGGAGGCGCTGTCTGCCGTCTCCGCCTTGGTCTCGCTCTCGGTCAGGCCGGTGAGATACCAGCTGCCGCTCTGGCGCTCGAACAGATAGTCCATGTACTTGGTGGGCGTATCCGAAGACGGGTTGATGATGCTGTCGTCCGTGCTGGAAGTGGGGATATAGCCCACAGTGACGTGCAGCTTGCCGCCCTTCTTGAACAGCTTGGTCACAACTGCACGGTAATAGCCTACACTGCCGGTGACCGGGATCTTATAGCACTGGGTAGACTCATCGAACTCAATGGTCATGTCTTCCATCTCAAAGCTGCGGTGGGTCAGCTTGAAGCCGGGGCCCAAGAGCTTCGCCAGATAGGCGTCCACATCCAGCGAGGGCAGAAGCAGCTGCTCCGTGTCCGGGTCGGTGTTGTAGTTGTCAAAGCCGCCCTGCGTCTCCTGAATGTTATAGATGCAGCCCCAGACTGCGGCTTCCCGCAGGGTCAGGTCGTCGATGTTGCCAATGCCGTCAAATGGCATGGGATCAAAGAGCACCAGGCCCTCCAGCTTATCTTCGTATTCCTGCTTCTGAGCAGTGTCGTCAAAGAGGTTTGCCACCAGCCCCACGCCTGCCCGCAGAACGGTCACGAAGCCGATGATCACCAGCACGGCCACCAGCAGGCCCAATGCCTGACGGCCCCGGCGGCGCTGCTGCCGGGCGTGCTCTTCAGGGGTAATATAATGTTTCATAGTGATTTTATCTCCCAGGAATGATTGCTCTGTCGTTCAGTATACCACATCACGGTGCAGAGTGCAAAACCCGGCCCGTGTTTTTTGTGTGAAAGTGCACGCAGAGCAGCTTTTTATTCCCAGGTTTTCCACACATCCGGCTGATAGCCCACCGTAGCCTGCCGGCCGTTGCGCACAATGGGGGTCATGAAAAGCTGCTGATTTTCAAACAGCTTGTCCTCTTTCTGCCAGTCCACCAGTGCATCCAGCAAAGCAAGAGTCTGCTTGTCCTTTGCCTTGGGGTTCACCAGCTTTTCCCAGCCGCCCAGTGCACGAGCCACATTCTCAAATTCGCCGCGGCTCATGCCTTTTTCCTTGAGGTCGATCATCTGGAACTTCACGCCCCGCTCCTTGAAATAGCGCTGGGCCTTCTTGGTGTCAAAGCACTTGCTTGTGCCGAAGATCTGAATATTCATGGTCTATGCCCTCCTGAGTTTTTATTGTACCACATCCCATGCCGGATGCATAGGCATAATTCGCGGCATAGCGGGCCATACTGCCCTTGGCACCATCATAAAAGGGAGGTATTTCTATGAACGCATATGTTGACCCTGATCTGTGCATCGGCTGCACCCAATGCGCCGGGCTGTGCCCCGCTGTGTTCCGCATGGAAGGAGTTCTCGCTGTTGCGGAGCCAGGCCCCATCCCGCCGGAGGAAGTCCCGCAGGCCGTGGACGCCGCCAACGCCTGCCCGGTGAACGCGATCCGCATTGAAGAGTAAAACCGGCTTTTTTGCTTGACAATCAGGCAAAAAAGCTCTATACTACAAGCAGAAAAGGCGCTGTCCGCATGGTCAGCTTCCCTTGGCTAATGGATCAATAAGAATGACCGCTCACCGTTTGGTAGACTGGGGCGGTCATTTCTTATTGTTATGGATTTCTTGAAAGATTGCCCATGAGATTTTGAAGGTAATCCCAACTGTGCCGCCAATGACGACGAGCAGCTGCAGAACATCGTTCAACACCATGATGCATCCCCCCTTTCGCGTTTGCGAACGGGAAGACCAGCAATAAGATTTTTACGTCCTCCCGACGCTTGCCGGAAGGAAGCATGACCACCTGCATTTGCAGACAGCACCTTAACTGCCGCCCTTTGAACTGCACCCCATTTGTTAGACAGTATGGTATACTGTTTAGGAAATGGGGTGT
>CAVEID010000029.1:0-17607 GCA_963615785.1 Oxalobacter sp.
GGTGCAGGGTACGGCCCGTGCCGCCGCCGGAAGCGACGGAGAAGTACTTCTTGCCGTTCTCGATGGCCCACTTCTTGTAGGTGCCAGCGACCAGGTGCTGGAAGCGGACGGGGTTGGTGGAGTTGCCGGTGATGGAGCACTGAACGTCCTCCTTCTTCATGATAGCAACACCTTCCATGACGTCGTTAGCGCCGTAGCACTTGACAGCTGCGCGCTCGCCCTCAGAGAAGGGGATCTCCTTCACGACGGTCAGGGTCTGAGAAGGAATGTCGTACTCGGTCTGAACGTAAGTAAAGCCGTTGATACGGGAAATGATGTAAGCTGCATCCTTGCCCAGGCCGTTCAGAATGACGCGCAGGGGGGTCTTGCGGACCTTGTTTGCGGTGCGGGCGATGCCGATAGCACCCTCAGCAGCAGCGAAGGACTCGTGGCCTGCCAGGAAAGCGAAGCAGGTGGTGTCCTCGCTCAGCAGACGAGCGCCCAGATTGCCGTGGCCCAGACCGACCTGACGCTGCTCAGCGACAGAGCCGGGGATGGTGAAAGCTTCCAGGCCTTCGCCGATGGCAGCAGCACACTCGGCAGCGTCGGTCAGGCCGCGCTTGACGGCGATAGCGGTGCCCAGGGTGTATGCCCAGACAGCGTTGTCGAAGCAGATGGGCTGAACGCCGCGGACGATCTTGTCGCAGTCGATGCCCTTAGCGAGGAGCATCTCGTTGCAAGCGTCCAGAGACTCCAGGCCATTAGCCTTCAGGCATGCCTCGATTTTCGGCATGCGGCGATCCATAGATTCAAAAGTTGCCATGAGTTGTTCCTCCTCTCTTATTCCTCACGCGGGTCGATGTACTTCACAGCGCCTGCTTCCTTGCTGAAGCGGCCGTAAGTGCCCACGTTCTTCTCGTAAGCCTCGTTGGGGGTCTTGCCGTGACGGATATCCTCCATCATCTTGCCCAGCTTGACGAACTGATAGCCGATGACCTCATCGTTGGCATCCAGAGCCAGCTTGTTGATGTAGCCCTCGGTCAGCTCCAGATAACGGACGCCCTTTGCCTTGGTGGAGAAGATGGTGCCGGTCATGGAGCGCAGGCCCTTGCCCAGGTCATCCAGACCTGCGCCGATGGGCAGGCCGTCCTCAGAGAAAGCGGTCTGGCTGCGGCCGTAGACGATCTGCAGGAACAGCTCACGCATAGCCACGTTGATGGCGTCGCACACCAGGTCGGTGTTCAGAGCTTCCAGGATGGTCTTGCCGGGCAGGATCTCGCCTGCCATAGCAGCGGAGTGGGTCATGCCGGAGCAGCCGATGGTCTCCACCAGAGCCTCTTCGATGACGCCGTTCTTGATGTTCAGAGACAGCTTGCAGCAGCCCTGCTGAGGTGCACACCAGCCCACACCGTGGGTGTAGCCGCTGATGTCCTTCACTTCATAGGCCTTGACCCATGCGCCCTCTTCGGGGATGGGAGCCGGACCATGCTTAGGACCTTTGGTGATCGGGCACATATTCTGTACTTGCTGCGAATAGGTCATAATCATACTCTCCTTTTGACAAATGTCGCTTTGCGGAAAATGCGGCTGCGCCCTGCCGGCACGGCCTGCCTTTTCCGTCTTGCATCGACTGCGCCCGCCGCTCTCTCTTTCGGCAGCACACAGTTCTTCCACGCATGTTTTTATTATAGAGAATACGGACGGATTTTGCAATACATTTCAGTCAAAATTCCGCAATTCTCCTCAAGGTTATTCACGTCTAACCGTCATTTTGAACGCTTTCGTCTGTCCAATCGTCAAGTTTTTGTCAATTTTGTCAAGAGACAAATTTCATGCTCCGGCACCCCTCTTCCGGGGTGTCTGCTCCGTCGGTTTCAGCGCCCACATTGCTGCAAAACCTGCTGCCGCGCCGCCCACAGCCAGCCAGTGCCGCGCGGCTTCCAGCCCAAAAAAGTTTGCTGCAAACGGGAATGCAAGGCTCCCCACGCTCTGGCCCAAAGCCAGAAAGCCATAGTTCACCCCGGCGTGGGGGAAGCCGAACAGATCAGTGGAAAGGGCGGGCAGCACTGCGGCAAGGCCGGAATAGCAGAAGGTGAGCCCTGCATAGCAGGCCACCACCCACCAGCTCTGTGCGAATGCAAACCCCGCCGACAGACCCAGCGACGCTGCAAACAGCAGCATGTCCGTGGGCCTGCGGCCGATCTTATCGCTGAGCATGGGCATCAGCAGCCGACCTGCCGCACTGCCCACACTGCCCAGCACCACACTCCACAGAGCAGCGCTCTCATCCAGTCCCCGCTCCATGCCCAGCTTTAAGATGATGGGGCTGAACAGCAGCACCGCCGGGGTGGAAAAGCACACCGCCCCGGCACACAGCCAGTATTGCCTGGTTTTCAGCATCTGCCACGGGGACAGGTCGATGGAATTTTTCCCGCTTCCCTGTTGTTTTTGTGCGCTTTCCGGCGGGTCTTTCAGCAGCAGGCTGCCCACAAGGCAGATGGGCAGCGTGACGGCCCCCAGCGCCCAGAACGCACCACGGATGCCCTGCACGATCCAGAACCCCTTCACCGCCGTGCGCACGAACACCGTGAGAAACGCACCGGAAAGTCCCACTGCCCCGCCGATGACGCCGGTGGCAAGTCCCTTGCGCCCGGCATACCACTTCTGAGCGCAGGACTGGATGGACGGATAGAGAAACGCGGTGCCCAGCCCCGCCGGGACGCTGAACGCCAGAAAAAACGTCCACGCACTCCCGCCCGGCAGCATCGCCGCCGCAAAGAACCCGCCGCAGAGAAGCGCTGTTCCCCACAGCCCGGCACAGCGGGGCCCCTTCTGATCCTGCAGAAATCCGCCGATGACGCACCCCACGCCAAAGGCCGCAATAAGGATGCCGAAGGCATACCCTGCCCCCTGCTCAGACAGGCTGTATTCGTCCATCACCGGCTGCTGAAACACGCCCCACGCCGCCGGAATGCCCGTGAGCACCTGGATCGCTGCCCCTGCCGCAAGGATGGTCCACGGGTGTTTTGCCTGAAATTGCTGCTTCATCGTCTGCCCTCCGAATGGTTTTTCCCTTACAGTGTGCCCATTTCAATTGACAAAACGGCAGATTCCTTTATAATGAAAAGGTAAAAATAAAACGGCCTCGCCCTCTCAGGCCGCTTCGCGTCCAGCTCTCCCAAAGGGAGTGCCTCTGGCGAAACCAGAAGCTTTGCATGGACTGCCAAGGGCTCCCCCTTTGGGGGAGCTGCCGAACAGAGTGAGGCTGAGAGGGCGAGCGCATTTATAGAGAGGAACCAGCTACTATGAAAACACAGGCTTTAAAAGGAATGCGCGACCTGCTGCCCGCTGAGCAGACCCTGCGCGATTACATCCAGGGCAAAATTCTGGAGACCTACCGTGCGTCCGGCTTCGAGCGCATTTCCACCCCCATGCTGGAAGACATGGAAAATCTGGACAAATCCGACGGTGGTGACAACCTGAACCTGATCTTCAAGGTGCTCAAGCGCGGCGACAAGCTCACCGCTGCCCTGAACACCGGCGACCCCAAGCAGCTTTCTGATATGGGCCTGCGCTACGATTTGACCCTGCCCCTGAGCCGCTACTACGCCGCCAACAAGGATAAGCTGCCCAGCCCCTTCAAGGTGATCCAGACCGACCGCGTGTTCCGTGCCGAGCGCCCCCAGAAGGGCCGTCTGCGTGAGTTCGTGCAGTGCGACATTGACATTCTGGGCGACGAGAGCCCCAATGCCGAAGTCGAGCTGATCGACGTGACCACCCGCGCTTTGCTGAACATCGGCTTCACCGGCTTCACCGTCAACATCAACGACCGCCGCATCCTGCGCGGCATGCTGGAAAGCATGGGCTTCGCTGCTGACACGCTGGATTCTGTCTGCATCACCTTCGACAAGATGGACAAGATCGGTGCCGACGGCGTCAAGGCCGAGCTGACCGAGAAGCAGCTGCCGGAAAACGCCATCAACGCTCTGGCCGACTTCATCGCTGCCGGTGAGGTCACTTTGGAGGCTGTGGCTTCCCGCTGCGCCGACTCTGCCATCGCCGACGATCTGAAGTACGTTCTGGCCACTGCCAACGCCATGGCCGCAGGCCGCTATCAAGTGGCCTACTGCCCCAGCCTGGTGCGTGGTCAGGGCTACTACACCGGCATGGTGTTTGAGATCACCTGCCCGCAGTTCAGCGGTGCAGTGGCCGGCGGCGGCCGCTACGACAACATGGTGGGCAAGTTCCTGGGCACGCAGGTGCCCGCCGTGGGCTTCTCCATCGGCTTCGAGCGCGTGTGCGGCATCCTGCTCGAACAGGGCTACCAGATCCCCGGCGCAAAGCAGAAGATCGCCCTGCTGTACGCAAAGGGCACCGACTTCACCGCTGTTCTGGCCAAGGCCGCTTCCCTGCGCGACAGCTACAACGTAACCGTTCTGCAGCAGGGCAAGAAGCTGGGCAAACAGCTGGGCCAGCTGGAAGCCGCCGGTTTTGCCGGTGCCGCCTTTATGGATAAGGACGAGATCAAAATTTTCGCTCAGCAGTAAATAACCACACAAAGCCCCCTTACTTTCCGGTAATGGGGCTTTGTTTCTGCAAAAAATTCAAGGAGGGCCCGGAAAATGCTGTTGCTTCAAAATGTGCTGTACTGCCTGCTGTTTCTTCTGATGGTGAAATGCCTTGCCCGGGACAGCGGCCGGAACTGCATGTACTTTTACCCCAAAGAGTTCATCGAAGAAGCGGACCGGCGCGGCCTGACCGACAAAGATGCTCTGATGAAAAAGGGCAGGCTCATCATGATCCCGTTCTGCCTGATCATTTTTGCTGTGCTGGTATGCATCATCGCATTCTGGAACCATGTCACCGATTTCAAGACCGCCTACTGGCAGGCTTATCTTTTCCTTGTGGTCATGAACTGGTTTGACGGCATCGTGCTGGACCGGCTGTGGGTGGCCCGCGGCAAGCTCTGGATCATCGGGGGCATGGAGGGTGTGCCCTACATCAAGCCGTGGAAAACGGTGCTCATCAAGCGCACTGCCGCAACCGTGCTGTATCTGGCCGTTGCGGCGGCAGTGGCTGGTGTTGTGGTGCTGGTTGGCTGATTTCAATTCACAAAAGCGGGAATGGCTTCGGTCATTCTCGCTTTTATTTTTTAGAAGAAATTTTAGGCTTCGTCCCCTTGCGTGAAAAAAGGGACTCAGAAAATCCGCAGATCTTCTGAGTCCCAGATAAAGAAATCATTATTTCCGCTGAATATGCCCAGAGTGCAACGGATGGCATTTCAATCGTTTTTAGATGGTAAACTGCACCACGCAGAAGGCCGCATAGATGCACAGCAGGGCGATACCCTGCGGGCGGCTGAGCCTGCCCTTGAACAGAGCGGGCAGCGTCAGAAGGAGCATCACGGCGAACATGACCGGGAACTCCAGCACCAGTGAAGCGTTGTGGCCGAAGAGAATGGAGTTCTGCGGGATGGTGAAGGGTGCCACAGTGGCAGACACGCCGCTGACCAGCACCAGATTGAACACGTTCGCACCGATAACGTTGCCCAGCGACAGCGCACCGTGGCCCTTGGCCAGCGAAGTGATGGCCGTGACCAGCTCCGGCAGCGAGGTGCCCAGAGCGACAAAGGTCAGTGCAATGACCGACTCCGGCACGCCCAGCGCCTGAGCGATCAGGGTGCCGTTGTCCACCAGCAGGTTTGCGCCCACGGCGATCAGCACAGCGCCCACAGCCAGCAGGCCCAGCTCCTTGGCAAAGGACGCGTTTTCGTCGATTTCTTCCTCTTCTTCCGGGGCGGGGGCGTTCTTCATGGCCATCACGTTGCAGATGATGTAGGCTACGAACATGGCCAGCAGGACCAGGCCCACAGGGCGGGAGAAGTAGCCGGTGGTGTAAGCCACGCCTGCGTAAAAGGCGGCGGCCACAAAGAAAAACAGCACCGGGGTGCGCAGGCTCTTGGGGTCCACCTTGCCCGGCTTGACCGCAATGGTGATGGCGGCGATCAGCGATGCATTGCAGATGACCGAACCAATGGCGTTGCCGTAGGCGATCTCACCGTGACCGGTGAGGGCGGAAGTGGTGGAGACCATGACCTCCGGCAGGGTGGTGCCGATGGACACCACAGTGGCACCAATGAGCAGCTCCGGCACATGGAAGCGGCGGGCAATGCCTGTGGCACCATCCACGAACCAGTCGCCGCCCTTGATGAGGCACAGCAGGCCCACAATGAACAACAGAACAGGAATGAGCATAATTTTTCTCCTTTTGAATCTTTGCGGCAGAGCGGCAACAAAAAAGAGACCTTTATTACAGCCTGCCCCAAAATGGGTAAGTGTAATAAAAGTCTCAAGCTTCCGGCACCGCAGCGGGCATTTCTGCCGGGATGTCGCTGCGGCACAGCGCACGTTTTTGCAAAACACGCGCCCCTTACTCCCTTTTATCCGGAAAATATTATACCGGTTTTTGCGCGAAAGCGCAAGAGGAACGCTAAAAATTTTATCCAGCCTTTACCACTTTTTTGGCGTTGGGATAAATACGCTCCATGCGTTCGTCGCCAAAATGCGCGTCCAGCAGCACTTCCACGCTGTTTTTCGGAGCTTCGCCGCTGGTGCGGGCGTCGTAGCGGGCCAGCGCCAAAGCACTGGTAAGCATGTTCACCGCCATGAACACCGCCAGCACCACCGTCATCCACGGGCGGATATGGCTGCGGACTTTCGTCATCAGCTTTTCGATCAGCGGGTAGCCGTAGCGCATCCACGCCACCGCCGCGATGCCCCAGAAAAAGCAGTAGAGCAGGTTGATGCGTCCTCCCAGATTGAACTTGAACTTGCTGTAATCCCAGAACACCGTGCCGAACAAAAGCTCGGTGACCGCGCTGCACAGATACTCATACGCGCCGCCCATGATGGTGCCAAACACGAAGAGGTAGCGGTCGCTCTTTTCTTTGTCCTGCCGCAGCAGCACGGTGGCCATGACCAGCGCCAGACCCCACACCACGCTGAACGGCCCCCACACAAGGCTCGAGCGGCTCATCCAGACGCCCGCCGTCGCCCGGCAGAAAACAGTCTCGATCACGTCGCCGAGAAACGCCCCGATGACGAACAGCCACAGCAGGTCGGAAAAGCGCATGGCCTTTTCCAGCACCACGCTCCGCTGGGGCTGAGCCGCCGCCGGGTATGCATGCTGGATGCGTTTTTCCACATATAAGGTGATCCGCCGGCGCAGGGTGGCCGAGCTCTCGCCCAGACGCTGATTCACCTGCTCCAGCACCGGGTGCTGAGCGGCGTAGCGGTTCACCAGCACAGCCGAGCCGATCTGATCCAGCGCCGACACGGTCAGCGCCGCCCACACCAGCGGGTGCAGCAGCCATGCCGGGATGAGCATGCACAGTCGGATGATAAGGTCGTTGCCCCACAACACACTGGCCGCACCCAGCAGGCCCCACAACACCGAATACTGCAGGCAGACATAGCCGTTCAGGTTGAACTTCTTGCCGGAATAGTCCCACCACTTGCGGTGGTGCAGGCGTTCCAGCAGCTTTGCGGTGAGCCATTCCACCACCGTTGCGCTGAGCATACAGGCAAAGAACAGGTACACCGGCTGAGTGCGCAGGTCGGTGTAGCCGACGGCCAGCAGCACCGCCGTGGTGCCATAGACGTAGCAGAACGGGCCCGCTGCCGCGCCGCGGTTGGCAAAGCTCTTGCCCTTGATGGTTGCGACAACGGTCTCGCCCACCCAGCCCAAGAAAGAATAGATCAGGTAGATAGCACCCAGAGTGTAAATATTCAGCGTCATAAAAGCCCTCTTTCCCCTGCTGTGCGCAGATTCTCTTTTGATTGTACCTGTTTTGCGTGGGATGCACAAGGGAAGGAGGAAAATTTTTACGCCGCCTGCCGCAGCAGGACGGAGTGGTTGGTGTTGGCGCTTCCACTGCACGCCCCTATTAAGCTCTTTTCGAGTCCGTTTTTTTGTTGTATAATAAAGCTGTCATCCACACTTTGCGGAAAAGGAGGATTTTCCCCATGATCCAATTCGGTCTGCGTCTCCATGACGCTGAAAAGCTGCCCATTGAACAGGTGCTCCCGCTGGTGCGCCAGAAGGGCTTCACCTGCGCTCATCTGGCCCTGAGCAAATCCCTCAAAGAAGTGCCCTGCACTCCCAGTGCCCTGACACCCGGCTACGCCCTGTATCTGCGGCATCAGTTTGAGAAAAACGGTATCGACATCGCCGTGCTGGGCAATTATCTGAACCTTGCCCATCCGGATGAAGACGCCCTGCACGCCATTCAGGAAAAATATTATGCCCACATCCGCTTTGCCAGCCTGCTGGGCTGCGGCATGGTGGGCACTGAGACCGGTGCCCCCAACGCGGAATATAAGTTCTGCCCCGAGTGCCGCAGTGACGAAGCCCTTGCCACCTTTATCAGGAACTTCAAGCCTGTGGTGCGCTGCGCCGAGCAGTACGGCGTGACCATTGCCATCGAGCCGGTGGTCAAGCACATCGTGTATGACGCCAAGCGCGCCCGCACTGTGCTGGACGAGATCGGCAGCCCCAACCTGCAGATCCTGTTCGACCCGGTGAACCTGCTGAACATGGAAAATGTGGACCGCCGCGAAGAGGTCTTCGCCGAAGCCATCGAGCTGCTGGGCAAGGACATCGCCATGATCCACTTCAAGGACTTCCTGCTCAAGGATGCAGGCGGTCAGCTGGCCGCGACCGGTGCCGGACAGGGCGGCATGGGCGACTACCGCACCATCCTGCGGTTTGCCAAGCAGGAAAAGCCCTACATCTTCGCCACGCTGGAAAACACCACCCCCGAAAACTCGGTGGACTGCCTGAACTACCTGAAAAAGCAGTACGAAGAGTGCTGAACCTGAAAAGGACTGCTGCAGAGACTCTGCAGCAGTCCTTTTTTGATTTATGGGGTTATAGACGGGTGTGCTCAATTCGTCCTGCTCCCGCTCGCCAGACCTCCAGCGCGGGCAGCCCTCGCACTCCCCAGAAGAAATATCGTCGATTGAAGTACCAGACCCGCCCTTCAGACATGGCGTCGCGGTATCAGTCCGAACCGAGCACACCCTGTCACAATTACTCGATGACCAGCAGCAGGCTCATCTTGAATTTGCCCTGCGGGGTGACGCTGTGCAGACCGTTCTTGTCGAAGCGGAAGCTTTCGCCTGCGTTCAGCTCGTAGTCCCTGCCCTCGTAGCCGATGATGGCCTTGCCTTCCAGAGCAGTGAGGATGGCGTTGCCGGGTGCACGGTGCGGGGTCAGGCCGGTGCCCTCGTCAAAGGCCATCAGCACGAACTTCATGTTGTCGGCGTGTACGATGTCAAGGTTGGCGATGCTGCCGGTCTCATAAGAGATGAGGTCCTTCAGTTCGGTGGGCTGGCCTGCTTTGATGATGCTGTTCATAGTAAATTTCTCCTTTTTCAAAATGATTTCGGTGTAGATCATGCCGCTGTCGGTTCTGGAACCGCACAGCATTTTCGGCGGAACATGCAGCAGCTGGCCGGGCTTCATGGCCACGGCATGGCCGTCTTCGCCCAGAATGAACTCGCCGCTGCCCTCGCCGCCCAGATACAGGGTGGTGCAGTCGTAGTATTCCGGAGTGATGGAGGTTCCGGCCCCCAGTGAGAACCAGGTGACCGGCACTTCACGGCCCAGCCCCGCCGGGCGGGAAACAGTCATGGCGTCCCGGATGGGGCGCACCTGTGAAAGAGTGAAACAACGCTCAGACATAAAAGCTCCTTATAAAAGCCTTTCCCCAAGGGGAAGCCTTATCGTGTTTTTATTATACCCTCTTTTCCCCACAAAATCGGTGGTTATGACAACGGCTGACAAAAAATCAGTCCTCGTCTTCCTCCCACGCAAGGCTGCGCTGCACAGCACGGTGCCACTGGCGCAGCAGCTTTTCCCGCCGGGCTGCTTCCATGGCGGGCTCATACTTGATCTCACACTCCCAGAGCTGGCGCAGCTCGTCCTTGTTATTCCAGACGCCCACCGCAAGGCCCGCGAGATAGGCTGCACCCAAAGCCGTAGTCTCCCGGATGACCGGGCGGCGCACCTGACGGCCGATGATGTCTGCCTGAAACTGCATCAGAAAGCGGTCCCGGCTGGCTCCGCCGTCCGCTTTGAGTGAGGACAGCTCCAACCCGGTGTCGGCTTCCATGGCGTGCACGAGGTCGGCCACCTGATAGGCGATGGATTCCTGCGCGGCGCGGATGATGTGTTCCCGGCGGGTGCCGCGGGTGATACCCACGATGCAGCCCCGGGCGTGCATATCCCAGTTGGGCGCACCCAGGCCGGTGAACGCCGGGACAAGATAGACGCCGCCGTTGTCCGGCACCTTCTGGGCGTAATATTCCGCGTCGCGGCTCTCGCTGAACAGCCGCAGCTCATCCCGCAGCCACTGGATGACCGCGCCGCCCACAAACACCGAACCTTCCAGCGCATACTGCACCTTGCCGCCCAGCCCCACCGCAATGGTGGTGACAAGGCCGTTTTTGCTCTCACAGGGCGTTTCACCGGTGTTCATCAGCAAAAAGCAGCCGGTGCCGTAGGTGTTTTTGGCCTCGCCCGGGGCGAAGCAGGTCTGGCCGAACAATGCCGCCTGCTGGTCGCCTGCCATGCCCGCAATGGGCACCCTCACGCCCTGGATCTCCGCATAGCCGTAAATTTCGCTGGAAGAGCGCACCTGAGGCAGCATGGCCCGGGGGATATTGAGGGCTTTGAGCAGGGTGTCGTCCCAGTCCAATTTGTGGATGTCGAACAGCATGGTGCGGGAGGCATTGGTCACGTCGGTGGCGTGCACGGCCCCGCCGGTGAGCTTCCACAGCAGCCAGCTGTCCACCGTGCCGAACAGGATCTCGCCCTTCTCAGCCCGCGCCTGTGCGCCCTCCACATGGTCGAGCACCCAGCGGATCTTGGTGGCGGAAAAATAGGCGTCCGGCAAAAGGCCGGTGGTCTTTTTGATGTGGCCGGAAAGGCCCTGCTCCACCAGCCTGTCCACGATGGGCGCGGTGCGGCGGCACTGCCAGACAATGGCGTTGTAAATGGGCATCCCCGTTGTCTTATCCCACAAAATGGTCGTTTCGCGCTGGTTGGTGATGCCGATGGCCGCAAGGTCGGAAGCCCGGATATTGCTCTGCGCGATGACCTCCATCATCACGGCATACTGGCTGGACCAGATCTCCATGGGGTTGTGCTCCACCCAGCCTTCTTTGGGGTAAAACTGGGTGAACTCCTTCTGGCTGACGGCAGCGATGTTCTGCTGCTCGTCAAACAGGATGGCACGGGAGCTGGTGGTGCCCTGGTCAAGGGCAAGGATGTATCGGGACATGGGATGAACCTCCTGCATGATTTTTCTGCTTCCCAGTATAGCAGGATTTGCACGGAATAAAAAGAGCGGCGCGCCGCAAAGCCGCCGAAAATTAGAGGAAACGTCCAGAAAAGTCTGCACAATTATAAAAATTTACAAGAAATTCAAACAATTTCACATTGCATATTTTTTAGCAATGTGCTATGCTGAGTGTCAGAGAGTTCCGCCCGGGAAACGGCGGAAATGAGGATTTGGAGGTTTTTTGTATTATGGCTGATCGTATTGTTCTGAACAGCATTTCTTACCATGGCCACGGCGCCATCGAGAACATCGTTCCCGAACTGACCGCCCGCGGCTGCAAGAAGGCTTTCGTCTGCTCTGACCCCGACCTGATCAAGTTCGGTGTCACCAAAAAGGTCACCGACCTGCTGGATGCCGCCGGTTTTGCTTACAGCGTTTACAGCGAGATCAAACCCAACCCCACCATCGCCAATGTGCAGGACGGCGTGGCCGCGTTCAAGGCTGCAGAAGCAGACAGCATCGTGGCGATCGGCGGCGGCTCCTCCATGGACACCGCAAAGGCTATCGGCATCATCATCAACAACCCGGAGTTTGCCGATGTGCGCTCTCTGGAGGGTGTTGCTCCCACCAAGAAGCACGCTGTGTTCACCATCGCAGTGCCCACCACTGCCGGCACCGCTGCTGAGGTCACCATCAACTACGTCATCACCGACGTGGAGAAGAAGCGCAAGTTTGTCTGCGTGGACACCAACGATATCCCTGAGGTCGCAGTCGTTGACCCGGATATGATGTCCTCCATGCCCAAGGGCCTGACCGCCGCCACCGGCATGGATGCACTGACCCACGCCATCGAGGGCTACATCACCAAGGGCCACTGCACCATTTCCGATATGTTCCATCTGGAAGCCATCAAGCTCATCAGCGAGAATCTGCGCGGTGCCGTGCAGAACACCCCGGAAGGCCGCGAGGGCATGGCTCTGGGCCAGTACATCGCCGGCATGGGCTTCTCCAACGTTGGTCTGGGCATCGTGCACTCCATGGCGCACGGCCTGTCCGCTCTGTATGACACTCCCCACGGCGTGGCCTGCGCCATCCTGCTGCCGGTGGGCCTGGAATACAACAAGACCGTGGCCGGTGAGCGTTACCGCGCCGTTGGCAAGGCCATGGGCGTGAAGGGCATCGACGAGATGAACGACGCCGAAGCCGCCGATGCAACCATCGCCGCCGTCAAGCAGCTGAGTGCTGACGTGGGCATCCCCGCCAACCTGCACGGCATCCTGAAGGAAGAGGACATCCAGTTCCTGGCTGAGTCTGCTTACGCTGACGCATGCCGCCCGGGCAACCCCCGCGACACCAGCGTGGAAGAGATCGTGGAGCTGTACAAGAGCCAGCTGTAACACGCATCGAAACCTATAACGCATAAACCGCAGCGCCCTGCTTTCCATCCCGGAAGGCAGGGCGCTGTTTTACTTTCATATCGTTCTGGCCGGTTTGCTTCTCACAGCTTCCAGCCCTCTGCCTTTTCGCGGATGCGCACAAAGTTCTGGTAGCGGCCGGGCTTGCGGATGAGCTGGGCATGGGTGCCCATTTCCGCAATGCGTCCATCCTCCACCACAAGGATCTGGTCTGCCTGCTCGATGGTGGCCAGCCGGTGGGCGATGGTGATGATGGTCTTGCCGCGGGTCAGCTCGGAAATGGCCGACTGGATCAGATGTTCATTTTCCGGGTCCACACTGGCGGTGGCCTCATCCAGAATGATAATGGGGGCATCTTTCAGCATGGCACGGGCGATGCTGATGCGCTGTTTCTCGCCGCCGGACAGGGTGCCGCCGCCCTCGCCGATGACCGTATCATAGCCCTGCGGCAGAGCCATGATGAAATCGTGGCAGCAGGCTTTCTTTGCGGCGGCGATCATCTCATCCTCGGTGGCACCGGGCCTGCCGAAGCAGATGTTTGCCCGGATGGTGTCATGGAACAGGTACACGTTCTGGAACACCATCGAGATATTGGAAAGCAGACTGTCACAGGTCAGTTCCCGGATGTTGTGCCCGCCCACTGAGATGCTGCCCCTGTCCGGGTCATAGAACCGGGCCAGCAGGCTGCAGATGGTGGTCTTGCCGGAGCCGGAGGGGCCCACGATTGCCGTGGAAGTCTTTTCCGGGATGGTGAAGCTGACATCGTGCAGCACCTGACGGCTGTCGTAGCCGAAATCCACATGGTCAAACCGGATGTCGAAGTGCTCCAGCGGGATGTCTTTGCCGTCGCTGTCGATGAAGTGGCTTTCCCGCAGCTTGTCCAGCTGATCCATGGCGTCGTCAATGACGCTCAGCACATGGGCGCTGTCGCTGATGGGTTCCAGACTGGCGAAGACGCTGAAGGAGAAGAACACGAACATCAGCACCACGGGCAGCTCCATCTCGCCGCACAGGCCGGACAGGCAGGCAGACAGTGCCAGCCCCACCGAACCGCATTTCAGTGCCAGCAGATGCAGGGCGTTGGAGGGCAGATAGCCCCACTCGATCTTGATGTGGATGGCGCGGCTGTCCGCAATGGACCGGTTGATGGTGTCCAGCGCCGCGGCGTCCTTTCCGAAGGATTTGACCACCGCAAGGCCCCGGGCGTATTCCAGAATGGCACCGGTCATATCCCGGTTGGCCTGCGCTTCCACGGGAGCATTCTGGGCGCTGTAACGCGAAATGAGAAGCAGGAACCCCAGCGACGCCGCAGCCGCAGCCAGCGCGATGACCGCCGTGCGGGGGCTGAACACCAGCAGGCTCAGGAAAATGACCGCAAAGTTCAGATATCCGCCCACGAAGTTATCGATCATGCGGATGCCCATGCCTTCCAGTGTGCCGAGGCCGGTGGTCAGGGAGTTGAGGATGTTTCCGGTGCTCATCTGCTGGAAATAGCCCAGCGAAACGCGCTTGAGCGCGTCGCCCACGGCCAGACGGTCGCGTGCCACCAGCTCATAGCTGATGGCCTCCTGAAAGCGGGCGCGGAGATAATCGAACAGAAAGCGGAAGAGCACCAGCACCAGCATCAGAACCAGGCTCTTCCACGCCCAGCTCATATCAAAGGGCGTGCCGTCCATGGCGGACTGCATCAACAGACCGATGGTGTAAGCCGCCAGCATGATGGGCAGGGCCGTGAACAGGTGGGAGAAAAACGACACCACAAAGCCCGCATAAAGTCTGCCCTTGAATTCGCCGCACCAGTCGATGATGCGTTTGACCGTTTTGAACATGGTTTACTCCTCCTTCCCTGCGGACGACACCGCCCACGCCTTGGCACCAATGTGAGCCTGCCACATGCTGCGATAGAGCGGGCAGCTTTCCAGCAGCTGCTCCTGCGTGCCCTCAGCCAGAATGCGGCCCTCTTTCAGCACCACGATGTTGTCCGCATTGCGGATGGTGGACAGCCGGTGGGCAATGACCAGCAGGGTCTTGCCCCTGGTCAGTGCCGCAATGCTCTGCTGGATCTTGTCCTCGTTTTCGGGGTCGGTGAAAGCTGTGGCTTCGTCCAGAATAACAATGGGGGCGTTTTTCAGCAGCATCCGTGCAATGGCGACGCGCTGCTTTTCGCCGCCGGACAGCCGCTTGCCTGCTTCGCCCGCCGGAGTGTCGTAACCCTGCGGCAGCTTTGCAATAAATTCCTCACACTGTGCCGCCCGGGCGGCGGCTTTCACCTCTTCATCGGTGGCGGCAGGGTTGCCCAGACGGATATTTTCCAGCAGCGAGCAGCGGAACAGATAGTTGTCCTGCGTGACGAAGCTCACAAGGCCGGACAGCTGCGAAAGGGGCATGTCCCGCACGTCCACGCCGCCGATGGTGATGCTGCCTGCGGTCACATCCCAGAACCGGGCAATGAGCTTTGCCACAGTGGACTTGCCGCCGCCGGAGGGGCCCACCAGCGCCGTGAAGCTGCCCTGCGGCAGAGCCAGGTCGATGCCGTGCAGCACCTCGGGGCTGTCAGCCGTGTAGGCAAAATGAACGTTTTTCAGCTCTACGCCGGTGCCGCTGACCGCCGCAGGCTGGGCGGGCTCCGGCAGAGCAGGCATTTCGAGAAACTCTTCCAGGCTTTCCACGGTCGCTTTCACCTGACGCATATTCTCCGAGAACACTTCCAGCTTTGCCAGCGAACCCACCATGGACATGGACAGCATGACGGCCAGCGCCGCCTGCGGGGCCGAAATAATGCCCCGGCCTGTCAGCCACAGGCTCACCGGCAGTGTGCCGATGAGGGTGGAGGGAAACAGCGCAAAGGCCAGCTTCATGGTGATCCATGTGCTGGACAGCCACTTCACCACGAAGGTGCGGAAGTCAGTGATGGATTTTGCGTACTTCTCATAGGAAACGCCTGCCCGGCCAAAGGCCTTGATGACCTCGATGCCTTCGATGTACTCCACGATAGCGCTGTTCATTGCGGCATTGGACTCATCGTAGATCTGGAAGCTTTTGCCGCTGATGACGAAGGTGAGCATCATGCACACCAGCGCCGCCGGGAACGTGACCAGCGAAGCCAGCGCAAGCCGCCAATCGATGGCAAACAGCGCTGCAACGCTCACAATGGGCAGCACGATGTGTCCGGCCCCTTCCGGGATCATGTGCGCCAGCGGCGGCTCGATGTTCTCGATCTTGTCCACCATGATGCTCTTGATCTCGCCAATGGAATGCTTCTGCACTTCACCCAGCGGCGCATGGAGAAACCGCTCCACCAGCCGCAGGCGCAGGCCTTCCAGAATGTGGTAGGCTGCATGGTGAGAGACGCCGGTGGACAGGGTGAAGCAGACCACCTTGCCCGCATAGGCCGCCAGCGACCACAGACACCAGCTCAGCACAGCCTGCTTCGCTGCTGTGCCTGCCGTAAACAGGCAGATGACCCGGTACATGCAGTAAAACGGCACCAGCCCCAGCAGAATACTGAGGATGGACAGCACAACGGACAGTGCCAGCTCCCCTTTCGCGTTTTTCGCGTAGGCAAACAGTGCTGCCGTCCAGCTTTGTTTTTTTGTTTTCATGGTTTTCCCTCCTGACGGATCTCGTTCCGGTATTCTGCAGGCGTCCGGCCTGTGGCCTTTTTGAAAGCAGCCGCAAACTTGCTGGCACTGTCGTAGCCCACTGCTGCGGCGATGTCCGCCACCGTGCCACTGCTCTTCCCCTGCCGCAGCAGCCGGGCTGCTTTGTCTATCCGGCAGGCGGTCACCCACGCACCGATGCTGACGCCGTACACCGATTTGAAGCAGCTCTTCATGGCGGTGAGGGGGATGTCAAACTGCCTGGACAGCTCCGCCTGTGAGTGGTTCTCAGTGAGGTGCCCCGCCAGATATTCCCGGATAGCCCGCACCTTTTCCACCTGTGTCTTATAAAAGTAAGGCGCTTCTTCCTCGACGGGCACTTCCATGGCCTGCAGATACAAAAGCAGTTCCATCACCTTGAGCTTCAGGTACGGCAGGTGGATGCTCTCCGGCACATGGTACATTTCTTCAAACACCCGTTTGGGCAAGTCGCTGCTGCCGTCGCTGTGGAACACCCGCGGGTACTGCCCAAGCTGAAACTTTTCCAGCAGTGCCCCGGGCCGCACCGGATAATCCTGCATCTGCCGCGGCAGCGACTGCTCTGCAATGTCCAGATCCAGCCCCACTGTGATGCCATGGTAGTGGCTGGACGGAAACACGAACCTGCCCTGATGGGTCAGGCGGCGGTCCAGCTTCAGATCCCCGGCCTTGATATAGGACAGGGTGTTCTCCCCTGCAGTGTACTCCATGCGGCCTTCCCGACAGTAATCGATGGCAAACAGCCGCTGCCGGGTGGTGAAGCTGGAATCAAAGGACGCCATGTGGAAATCGTTGAAGCTCAGTGCCGCTCCGGGGAACAGCTCGTAGGTGGTCATGGTCCCCTCTCCGGTCTCATTGCGGAACTGCCACACACTGCACCCGCCGCTTTGTGCCAGCAGCGCCGCCCCCTGTTGACGAAATTCCGGTTCGTGATACATCCGGGGCCTCCTTTCCGGAATAAGCAAGATTAGTTTCAGCTAACTTTTCAGCCTTTAAAAATCGCCTTTCGGCAATTTTTATTATAGCGTATCCCCTGTGGTTTTCCTAGCCCGGATCAGACATTTTCGCTCCATCTGGTTTTCAAATAATAGTGTTTTGTTCTTTAAATCCAGCCGCCGTATGCAGCGGGAGTGAGTGCAAAACTATAAAACAAAAAGCGCCCCCCAAAACAAAGAGTGAACCGGTCCGTAAAAAGTAGACAATAGACAAAAGACCTCCCCGTGTAGGATAA
>CAVEID010000030.1:0-17077 GCA_963615785.1 Oxalobacter sp.
TTATCCTACACGGGGAGGTCTTTTGTCTATTGTCTACTTTTTACGGACCGGTTCATTGATTCCGAAGCTCGCAGGGGCTTTTTGCGTTTCAGGACAGCCTGAAATGGCTGTACTGTCCATGCTTTTGGGTGCGGTTTCCGTACTGAATGGCAAATTTGGGGCAATGATGCAGGCAGGAAAGGCACATGACGCACTGCTCTTTGACCCAGACGGGCTTTTTATCCCGAAGCTGAATGGCCGAGACCGGGCAGTTCCGGGCGCACAGGCCGCAGCCGATGCAGCTGTCCTCCACATGGAAATGATGCGTCCGGCGCATGGAAGGATATTCGATGGCATAAACGGACTTTGCAAGCCAAAGCGGCATTTTGCGCTGCATGAAGTCGCCCGGCGTACGGCTGTGAATCAGCTGGATGATGCGGTCGATCTGCGGTTCCGCAGCGGCGTTGATGCGCTGCACTTTTTCGTTGCTGCTCAAATCAAACAGCGGCGTCCAGGTATCCGGCATTTGGACGCTGAATTTTGCCGAAACGGTCAGCCCGTTTTGCTTTAAGATGTCTTCTGCGAATCGTCCGGTCTGCCCCGGTGTTGTGCCGTAGGTAGCGGCAAACCACAGATAAGACGGCTGGCTAGGCAGAGTCAGCTTTTGCAAAAACTCCTGCACGATGCTGGGCAGCCCCCATGAGTAGGTGGGGCAGATGATCCCAACGGTTTTGTCCCGTTCATCAAAGGAAAAAAGGCCGCTTTTGCAGCAGTCGGTAATCGAAATGGTTTCTTCACCGGTGGCGGCGGCGATGCGTTCGGCAACATAGCGGCTGTTGCCAGTGGCAGAAAAATAAAAGATCATAATGGTGCAGCTCCTTTTTCTGCTGTCTTACATTGGACAGTTGCAAAGTTTCTGCACTTATGATAAAACAGAATCATCCGGAAAGCAATCCGCGAATCAACACTTCCGTCCAAAGATAGACAAATTTTCAAAAATGCAAAGGAATGGCCATGAAATACGATGTATCGCGCCCGATGACACGCGGAGCGAAGCGCACATCGACAGCGTTTAGCAATGGGATGCTGCTGCTTCTCACAAAAAAGCCGTTTGAGGAAATGACTGTGGGAGAACTCTGTGAGAAAGCACAGTACCCGCGCGCAACATTCTATAACTACTTTGATGATAAGTATGATCTGCTGGAGTATTGCTGGCAGACGCTTGCGGCACAAATTGGGCTTTCGGAGTATCACCATGCGCCGGAAAACGAGATGCTCTACCTCTATTTTGACCGAATCTATGATTTTACACGGGAAAACAGGCGCGCGGTCTCACAGATCCTGCTTCATAACCCGGAAAACGGATATATGGTTTCGAGTTTCCGCAGCTTTCTGAACGGACAGATGCGGGCGATTTTTCAAAAGTGCACGGACGCTGCGGAAAAGGAGATCCCCAAGGAACTGCTCGCCGACCATTACAGCAATACACTTTTTCTGGTGTGGCAGTGGTCGGCGTTGAAAGATGCTTCCTGCACGAAAGAAACAGGAAGAAAGTATCTGCGGATGCTTTTGAGCAATATAGGGTGATGGATGGTTCACTGCCTTTTCGGCGGCTCTCTGCTGCGCTGAAAAAATACTCTTGACAGAAAGGTTAGTGTAAACTAATATTAAATTGAAAGAAAAGTCCTCAGCACAAAGGAGGAAGCGGTGAACAAAAACGTCTGGAGTTTCTATGCGCCCATTTATGAGAAGGCAATGCGGGCCGACCGAAAACTTTATGAATTTATGTATGGCCGCATCCCGCAGGTGATCGAGGGCAAAGAAGTGCTGGAAATCGCCACTGGGCCGGGCCTGCTGGCAAGGCATGTGGCTTATGCGGCCAAACGAATGGTGGCAACAGACTATGCGGAAGGCATGATCCAGGAAGCGAAAAAGGGAACCTGTCCGGCCAACCTGACCTTTGAAGTGGCGGATGCCACGGCACTGCCGTACCCGGATGCTTCCTTTGATGCCGTGCTCATTGCCAATGCACTGCATGTAATGCCGTACCCGGAAGCAGCCCTGCGGGAAATACGGCGGGTGCTGCGGCCGGGCGGCATCCTGATTGCGCCGAACTTTGTGGGGCACAAAAAAGGCGCTGCCAGCCGGGTGTGGTCGGGCATTTTGCAGCTGGCAGGCATTTCCTTTGCGCATCAGTGGTCGGAGGAAGAATATCTCGACTTCCTGCGCCGCAATGGCTGGCAGGTGAACTATCATAAGCTGATGCCGGCGAGAATCGCCCTTGCTTATGTAGAATGTACGGAAAAGAAAGGAGAACCACGATGAAACTGTACGAACGGAACCCGGAACAACGCAAAACGGCCGTATTGATCCACCCGATGTTGTCCTCGGCGGAGGGCATCAACCTGTGCGTGACGGACTTCTGGGGAGAAGATGTCCATTGTTTTGTTCCGGATCTGTCGGCGCACGGAGAAGATGCGGCGGCGACCTACCACAGCGCCGCCGAAGAAGCAAAAGCCATCCACGATGTGCTGGTGGAAAAAGGCTGCACCCACCTGGATCTGGGCTTTGGTGCTTCTCTGGGCGGAGTGGTGCTGTTTGAGCTGCTGAAGTTCCAAGACCTGACCTTTGATCACATCTTTTTTGAGGGCGTCAGCTTTTATGAGAAAGCGCCGCTGCTCAATTTCGTGCTGACGCAGGTGTTCCTTTCCAAGCACCGCAAGGCCGTGAAGGATCCGGAACTTTCCCGGCGGAAGATGAGCGCAATCTACGGTGAAACCGCCGGCCCCGCCATGGCAAAGCGGTTCATTGCCATGAACGAAGAGAGCATCCGCAACATCATCCACGACTGCGCCTATGTGCAGCTGCCGGAACTTTCGCCGGAAATGCAGAAACGCTGTGTTTTTGCATATGGCGAAAAGGACTCTGACCTGAGACAGTGCAAAAAACTCCTGCCTGAAAAATATCCCTGCGCAGAACTGAAGGTCTGGCAGGGATATGCACATTGCGGGCGCATGACGGCGGAACCGCAGGAATACGCGGCCATGCTGAAGCAGATCCTGAAAGGGTAACGGTGATATTGCCTCCATGGATGCGGACAAAAAGCATTACTTGTTCCTTCGGTATCCGTTTTCGTCCCGGTATTCGGGGTGAGCCTTTATATAGGGGTCTCTATCGCCGCAGATGGTGAAGTCACACTTGCACCCGTTTGCACAGGTGCTTGTCCGGATCAGTTTTGCATGAATCAGCTCCATGGACGCAAAATCCACATTGCACAGGGCGGGCATGATGTCGGTCAGCCCATGCTGAATCGCAAATTCCGCCGCGGGGCACGCTGTGAATTCATAATAGATGGGCTTGTCTTTTTCATACGGAGCCACTGTCATTTCATAGTCGTGCCATTTGTCGCAGCGCGCCTTTGCGGAGACAAATGCCCGATACATCAGCTGCTTGAAAAACGGCTTGTTGCAGTCCACGAATTTCAACCGGCGGAACGAAGGCAGGATCAGATTTTCCTCCATTTCCTCGATCTCCCGGAAGGATGTGACAGCTTTGCACACGACATAGTAACTCATGATGGCGATGCAGTCGTAGGTGCCGCCTGCACCATTATGGAAATTTTTGGCTCCGCCAAGATCGGTGCGCCAGTCGGAGAGAAACTCCACATACTGCCTCTGAACCTGTTCCCAAATGGTCTCCTGCTGGGCTTCCGGGTAGTGCAGGGCGATTTTTGCCAAGATCTCTTTTTTGCAGGGTTTGGAGTAGAGCACATGGCAGCTCCGGTCAAATTGCAGTTCACTGTCTTTCATACGCGTTCCTCTTCTCGCCTTATGCAAGGTTGATGCTTCCTGATCTGGGAAAAGAATACCACAGACGGTTTGCTGTGTCAAACGAAAGAAAGATGCTCTGCATTGGCCCATGAAATCTGATATGCTGGTTCTGGAGAGGAAAGCTTCTGTGAAAAAGCGCTTGAACATGCAGGGCACGTCAAAGCACATATGACGAAGCGCCTGAAAATCGCGGTGCTGCCGTTTTTGCCTGATGGCTTTACAGCAGTGCGTGAAGTTTCCGGCTCAGGTCGGCCAGGCACCACGCGATGGCCATGCCGCCCGCAATGCCAAGGGCGGCCAGAAAGGTCTGCTCGCCGAAGTGCTCTGCGGCCGTCAGGTCGTTGGAAACAACGGCATTCATGCAGTAATAAAGGGTGCTGCCGGGGATGAGGGGGATGGCAGCGGTGATGAAAAACGGCGTGGAAGGTGCATTGCAGCACCGGGCAAGGATCTCGGCATACAAAGCGGCGCAAAACCCGGCCAGAAGATTGGCGAGGAAAATGCTGCTCAAAGCTTTTGCGGCCAGCAGATAGGCCAGCCACGCCAGAAATCCGCCCACGCCGGCGGCAGGCAGATAGCGCCGGTTCAGGTTGAAAATCAGCCCAAAGCCCATGGAACCCAGTGCTGCACTGAACAGCTGTGATAAAACCTGCATCATACGACCCCTCCCATCAGCCAGATGGCGGCCATTATGCCAAGCGCAAGGACGGCTGCCAGCAAAACGGCTTCCACCAGCCGCAAAGAACCGGAAATGATATCCCCAAGCAGGATATCCCGGATGGAGTTTGTCAGCATGATGCCGGGAATCAGAAGCATGATGATGCCGATGAGCACTTTGTCGGCGTGGAGCTGCGGCCCGGCGCGGCAAAGCAGCAGGGTGGAGATGCCGCTGAGAAACGAAGCGATGAACTGGAATTCCACGCCGTTCATGCAGAAAGGCGCGAGATAACGCTCCATCCAGCAGATCAAAACGGCGATGCCTCCCGCCAGCAGGCCATCCCACATGCTGCCGCCAAAGAAGACTGCGAAGCTGGAAGCAGCCAGAACGCTGCCTGCCAGGTGAATTCTGGGGTCTGCCTTCTGCGCAAGAATGGCGTCCAGCTGTTTTTGGAATTCTTCCACAGAGGGCGGAGCTGCGCAGATGCGGCGGCTGAGGGCATTGAGCTGCTCCAATGCCAGCAGGTCGTTCCCGGACGCATGACGCAGGCGCCGGGTCTGGGTCTGCGGCGGAAGCTGCGGCATGGTCAGTGTGACAACGATGCTGGAGGTGATCACGAACACATTGACCTCCTCTGCGCCATAGGCGGCTGCAATGCGGTTGAGTGTGTCTTCCACGCGGAAAACCTCTGCGCCGCTGTTTTGCAGGGCCTCGCCCATTTTGACCAGAACGCAGAGAAAACGGCTGACCTCAGATTCTCCCATGAAGATCTTCCCCTTTTCAGTTTTGTTTGCTGCCCTTATTATAATGGCTGTGCGGGCCGGAAACAAGAGCGGCACTTGCAAGGTTTTCCCGAATGTGATAGGATGAAGAAGAACGGAAGGATGCTGTTTTCACAAATTCTGAGGGGAAAGCATCTGACGGTTTGCGAAAAAAGGAGAAGAAGCCGTGCCGGAACATACAAAAGATTCGTGCCATGCCAAGGTTATGAAGTATACCATCAGCGAAATGGCGGCTCTGCTGGGCGTGACCACTCATATGCTGCGCTACTATGAGAAGATCGGCATTATCGCACCCGAAGTGAACGAGCAGACTGGCTACCGCTATTATACGGTGCTGGATACCCGGCGTTTCAACCTGAGCCGCCAGCTGTTCAGCGCAGGCGTGCCGCTGGAGACCTGCGTAAAACTGATGAACGGGATGCAGGCTTCGGAAATCGAGCAGACCCTGCAGCATCAGATCGAGAACCTGCGCCGGGAAAAGGAGCGCATTGAGATCGCAGTGCGTTATCTTCAGGATGAGCTTGAGCTGGTGCCGGCTATGGAATATGAGCGCGGGAAAATTTACATCGAGCATCTGCGCCCCATGTGGCGGCTGAACCTTTCCATGATGGAAAAGGCAGACCCGGACCCGGCGCTGGAACAGGAAAAACAGAAATGGCTTTCCCTGATGCCTGCCACCTTCTGGGTGAGCAAAATTCCCCATGACGAGCTGCGGCAGTTCGCGCAGGGAATTATTGAGTACGGCTATGGACTGATGTGCTATGAGGACGACGCCCGCAGGCTTGGCCTGCGCCGCACACCCTGTGTGGAGCTTGTGCCCGGCGGAGACTATGCCGTACTGCTCCACCAGAAAACCGACCGCGGGCCGTGGACATGGGAGGACATTCGCCCCATGGCAGAGTTTCTGGAAAAACGTGGTTCAAACAGCTTTGGCGATGGTTTCAGCTATGTGGTGGGAAGCACAGAAAAAGGCGGTGTTTCCGTCAACTTCCACAAGCTGATGGTCAAGCTCATCGTATAAATCACCAAAAAATCGGGCAGCTGCAGCAATGCGGCTGCTTTTGTTGTTTTAGGGCTTGACCTTCGCATGGCACAATGGTGTATCCTTGTTAAGGAAATAGCAGACTTTCCAAAAACGACGAATCGTCTGCAAAAAACAAGGAGGAAATCATCCATGAGAATGAGAAAAACTTTCGCACTCGTCATGGCAGCTGTGATGATGGCTTCGGTGCTCACATCCTGTGGCAAGGCTGCATCCACCAGCACGGCAGCGTCTGACGGCCCGTCCGGCACTTACAGTGCCACCGCCGACGGCTTTGGCGGCCCTGTGACTGTCACCCTTACATTAGAGAGCGGCAAGATCACCAAATGCGACATCGTTGGTGACAGCGAGACCGCAGAGGTGGGCGGCAAAGCTCTGTCTGCTCTGGAAGAACAGATCGTAGCCGTAAACAGTGCCGAGATCGACGGCGTGACCGGTGCCACCGTCACTTCCGGTGCGGTCAAGTCCGCTGCCGCAGCTGCCCTGGCGCAGGCAAACGGCAGCGCTGAAGCTGTTTCCTACAAGCCCGGCACCTATACCGAATCGGTCATGGGCCGCAACGCCAACCTGACCGTGGAGGTCACCTTCTCCGAAAATTCCATTGATGAAGTCAACATCACCGACCACGCTGAGACCCAGACTGTGGCAGGCGTGGCGCTGGAGCGCATCCCTGCCCAGATCGTGGAAAAGCAGACCACCAAAATTGATGCCGTGACCGGTGCAACTGTCACCAGCAACGCGATCAAGTCCGCTGTCAATGCAGCCATTGAGGAAGCCGGTGCTTCTCCGGCCGCTCTGCCGGAAGCTTACGCTACTGCGGGCGACCCCATTGAAGAGACCGCTGACATCATCGTTGTGGGCGGCGGCGGAGCCGGCATGTCTGCGGCAGCCGCTGCTCTGCAGAACGGCGCAAGCGTTATCCTGATCGAAAAGACTGCCATGCTGGGCGGCAACACCGTGGTGTGCGGCGGCGTTCTGAATGCGGCCGATGAGGACTGGGCTTCCCAGTTCGACGTGCAGACCGGTGAGCTGGACACCCTGAAGACCTTCCAGGCCATGGACCCGGAGACCTTCCCGGAGGAATACCGTGATGACCTGCGCACCCTGCAGAGCCAGATCACCGAGTATCTGGCAGGCGACACCACCAAGCACTTTGACTCCGTGGAGTTCCACACTATTCAGACCTATTACTACGGCCTGCGCCAGAATCTGGACGGCGAGACCGTGTACGGCGACTACGATCTGGTCTCTACCATGACCGAGAACGCCATGGGCACCGTGGACTGGCTGGCAGACCAGGGCATGAACTGGCAGGATGAGGTCACCCAGGCTACCGGCGGCATGTGGCGCCGCGGCCACAACCCCAGCATGAGCAAGGGCTCTGAGTATGTTTCTGTGCTGGATAAGTCCATCACCGGTCAGGGCGGCACCATCCTGTACGAGACCACCGGCAAGAGCCTGATCCAGGATTCCACCGGCCGCATTGTGGGTGTGAACGCTGAACAGGCCGACGGCACCAAGGTCACTCTGCACGCAAACAAGGCGGTCATCCTCGCCACCGGCGGCTACGGCAACAACCTCAAGCTGGTGCAGGAAACCGACAACTACTGGGGCAACATCCCTGACGATATCGGCACCACCAATGTTTCCGGAACCACCGGTGACGGTATGCTGATGGCTGCCGAGATCGGCGCAGGCACCACCGGCACCGAGTACACCCAGCTGATGGCCATTGCTGACCCCGACACCGGCGACCTGTTCACCGGCCTGATCCCCAAGTCCACCGCAAACTATGTCTTTGTCAACTCCGAGGGCAAGCGTTTCGTCAACGAGTGTGCTGCACGCGACGTTCTGGCCACCGCAGCCATTGACAACGGCGGCACCTTCTACATGATCGCTGACATCAACATCGCCGAGGATTCCCGCTGGCTGTCCAACTGGGAAGAGCAGGTGGAGCGCGGCAACACCATCATGGCCGACACGCTGGAAGAGCTGGCCGACAAGATGGGCTACAACGAAGAGCAGAAGGCCAACTTCCTCAAGTCCATTGAGGACTACAACAGCTATGTGGACGCCGGTTCTGATCTGGAGTTCGGCAAGACTGCCTTTGCCCTCAAGGTGGAGGAAGGCCCCTTCTTTGCATCTGCCCGTAAGCCGGCCATCCATCACACCATGGGCGGCCTGAGCATCAACAGCACCACCAATGTGCTGGACACCGATGGCAACATCATCGAGGGTCTGTACGCAGCGGGTGAGGTGACTGGCGGCATCCACGCGGGCAACCGTGTGGGCGGCAACGCTGTGACCGATGCCATCACCTATGGCCGCATTGCAGGCGAGACTGCCGCAACGGCTGAATAAGCGTTCTTCTTAATTCTTTCTTTTTTCTTCTCTTTATAAAAACACCTGTGGTGGATGCTGCAAGGCATCACCCACGGGTGTTTTTTGCCAATGGGGGAAAAATCATGATTTTCATGCTCCCGGAATTACAGCATCATAAAAATAAGAAGCGGACGGGGGATTCATTACACCATCGAGGCTGCCGAAGCTCTGGGCACTGGCACATAGAAGTACACCTTCATGGGAGTCCGATCTTTAGAGCCGGGCTCCGGCCGGGATGCGGAAAAGATTGACGTCCGGAGAGAAATGCGGTATAATCTCCTTATGGTTATATATGACTAACCGTAAGGAGATCAGTTTATGACAGAAACGTTTTACGGGATACTGATCCCGTTTCTGGGCACATCGCTGGGAGCCGCCAGCGTGTTCTTTCTCAGGCAGTCACTGGGAGATCACATCCAGCGTGCGCTCACTGGCTTTGCGGCGGGTGTGATGGTGGCGGCGTCCATCTGGAGCCTGCTGATCCCGGCCATGGATCAGTCGGCATCCCTCGGGCGGCTGGCGTTTTTCCCGGCGGCGGTGGGGTTCTGGCTGGGCATTCTGTTTTTGCTGCTGCTTGACCATATTATTCCGCATCTGCATCGGAACAGTGAGCAGGCCGAAGGCCCTCACAGCCAGCTGCAGCGCACCACCATGATGGTTCTGGCCGTGACGCTGCACAACATCCCGGAGGGCATGGCGGTGGGTGTGGTCTATGCGGGCTATTTATCCGGCACGGCGCAGATCACGGCGGCCAGTGCGCTGGCGCTCTCGCTGGGCATCGCCATCCAGAACTTCCCGGAAGGAGCCATTATTTCAATGCCGCTGCGGGCAGAGGGCATGGGCAAGGGCCGCGCTTTCTGGGGCGGTGTGCTGTCCGGCATCGTGGAACCCATCGGCGCAGTGCTGACCGTTCTGGCAGCAGGTATTATCGTTCCGGCGCTGCCGTATCTGCTCAGCTTTGCCGCCGGTGCCATGCTCTATGTTGTGGTGGAAGAGCTCATCCCGGAAATGTCGCAGGGAGAACACTCCAACATCGGCACGGTATTCTTTGCGGTCGGGTTCAGCCTGATGATGGTTCTGGATGTGGCACTGGGCTGAGAGAACTGAGGATGCATTTGAGGGAGGCATGGTTATGATTTTTGTGCTGGAATGCATTGCGGCCTGCGTTTTGTTCACCGCCGCACTGGAACTGCTCTGTGCAAAGCGGAGAGAGGTGTTTATCAATGATTACCCTCCTGTTGTGACAGAAAAGCTGCGGGCGCTGGGCCTGGTGGCAGAAAAGCCGCCGGCCAGAAAGAGTGATATTATCCGCAAGGCGACGGCACTGGTGGTCTACGTCGGCGTTTTTGCCCTTGTTCTGCGATTTATCAATGGCATCACCGCCTTTTCGGAAGCGGCTCTGACGGCGTATCTTCTATGGCTGGTGGTGGACTGGTACGATTTTCTGGTCGTGGATATTTTGATGGCACCGTTTGACAAGTTTTACAAGAAGGCAGAGGTGAGCCCTGTTGAAAGATCGGCAGTCTGGTTCCATTTCAAGGCCAGCGTGAGAGGCATGGTTATCGGGGCGGTGTTTGCGCCGGTGGTTGGCCTTGCAGTGCTGCTGCTGTAAAATGGCGGGAAGGTAACGACTTGATATCGGAACGAAAGACAAAGCAGAAAAGAGACCGTCTGGTGCTGCCGGGTGGTCTCTTTTCATAACGGGATTGACGAATGAAAAAGCTGTGCTATAATAGTTGTACATACAACAATGTAGATGCAACTTTTTGAATGGGATCCGGAGGTGCCTATGGATATTACAGAGCGAAAAATCACAAAGATCGCGCGTGAAACGGAAAAACTGGTCCTGCTCACGATGCGGGAAGAGGGCGTCGGCACGGCGGAGATCGACCTGATCCATGCCCTGCGCCATCATCCCGGCTGCACGCAGGCCCAGCTGGCAGAGCTGCTGCACGCAGACAAAGCTGCAATTGCCCGGCGGACGAAGAACCTGGAAGGAAAGGGCTATCTTGTCCGCAAAGATGCCCCGAATGACCGGCGCAGCCAGCTGCTGTACCCCACAGAAAAGGCGGAAAATCTGAAATCTTCCAAGGCAGAGATCGAAGCATCCTTTTATGAATATCTGACCGATGTGCTGACCGAAGAGGAAGCCGCCGCTTTTGCGTCGTCGCTGGACAAGCTGTACTGGGCATCCAAAACGGAGAGCCGCGCAGGGTTCCCGCACTTCCGAAAAGCTGCAGGAGGTGAAACCACTGATGAAAAATGAAAAGACCTTCCGCCCGGACCGGGTGCTGTCCTATTTTAAGGTGGAGTGGCTTCCGCTGGCGTTTGTGACTCTGTCAGGCCTTGTGTATAACATTGGTCTGCTGGCGACGCCGTGGTTCGAGGGCCGGCTGGCCCAGTGCCTTGCGGATATTCTGGGCGGCAGCGAGACCGCCGCAAAAATGGCCATGCTGGTGCTGGCCTACATCGTTGTTACGCTGATCGTGCAGGCGGCGCGGTTCATCAAGCGCTTTTATGTCCGCCGCTTTGCCAACAACATCAACCGCAGGATGAAAGGCATCCTTTACGCCAATCTGGTGCGCCAGAGCCGTGCCGCGCTGGAAAAAGAGGGGGCCGGTGAGCTGATGACCAAGGCGATTTCCGATGTGGACGACTGCGTGGAAGGAATGCGAAAGTTCACCACCGAAATCTTCGACACCGGCGTGGCGCTGGTGGGCTATGCGGTCATGCTGCTGGTATACGACTGGCGGCTGGCTCTGCTGAGCCTGCTGTTCACGCCGTTCTCCTACGTCTGCGCAGCGTGGATGAAAAAGCCGGTGCAGCGCGCCGGCGCGGCCTACAAAAAGGCTGCGGGCGCGCTGAGTGCCGCCACCCTTGACCGCGCCCAGAACGCCGTAACTTACCGCATCTATGGCTGCGAGGACGCCCGGGTAGAAAAGTACGAGGAAGCCCTGAACACCTATGAAAAAACAGCGGTGCGCAACAATGTGTGGCAGTCGGCCCTGCCGCCGCTGTATCTGGCGGTGTCCGAGGCAGGCGTGCTGTTCATCCTGTGGTTCGGCGCAAAGAATGTGCTGGGCACCGGCTGGAGCGCATGGGACATTGCGGCGTTCACCACCTTCCTTTCCTGCTTCACCAAGCTGGTGGTCAAGTCCTCCAAGGTGGCAAAGCTGTTCAACTCGGTACAGAAGGCGGAAGTCTCCTGGAAGCGCATCAAACCCCTGATGAAGTCCCCGGAAGAGCTGGACGCTTTGATCGTCCCGGCAGCAGAGGATGTGACGCTGGAAAACCTCTCCTTCGCTTATGGCGAGGAGCCCATCTTCTCCGGCCTGACCCTGACGGCACACCCTGGCGGCATTATCGGTGTCACCGGGCCTGTGGCCTGCGGCAAGTCCACCTTCGGGCGGGTGTTCCTGTGTGAAGGGCCCTATGGCGGCTCGGCACGGTTCGGCAAAAAAGAATTTTCTGCCCTGACTCCGCGTCAGATCTCTGCCACGGTCGGTTATCTGGGCCATGACCCGGAACTGAGCGCTGACACGGTGAAAAACAATGTCCTTTGCGGCAGTGAGCAGGACGCCATGCCGTGGCTGGCTGCTGCCGCGCTGAAAGACGAAGTTCTGGCCATGGAACACGGCACGGATACGGTCATCGGCCCCAGCGGCACCCGTCTTTCAGGCGGTCAGGCCCAGCGGCTGGCGTTGGCAAGAACGCTGGCCCACCCGCGCCCGGTGCTGGTTCTGGACGACCCGTTCTCCGCGCTGGACCGCAGCACCGAGGACACCGTGTTTGCAGATCTGCAGGAGTATGCAAAGGATAAGGTCGTATTCCTGATCTCGCACCGCCTGTACCACTTCCCGCAGATGCAGCAGGTGGTCTTTATGGACGGCGGAAAGACCACTGTGGGCACCCATGACGAACTGATGGCGTCTGTCCCGGTCTACCGTCAGCTGTATGAAAGCCAGACGGTGAAGAAAGGAGGCGACTTGGATGAAGAACAGCATGAAGCATAAAAAGAATAACGGTGTGTTTGAAGCCATCCGCATGGCCGCCGTGTCGCATCATCTTCTTACGGCAGGCACCATCCTGTGTGTGGCGGCGTCGGTGGTGGCATCGCTGATCCCGCCGCTGCTGCTGGCCCGCATTATTGACCGACTGACCGCGGGCATCCCGCTGACCTTCCTTGCAGTGCTGCTCTACTTCGGCAGTCTGGCGCTGGAAGGCGTGCTTTCTTCCGCGCAGGAAAGCCTGCTGGTGCTGTTCGGCCAGAAAATGACTCACGCCCTGCGTTCGGAAATGTCCCAGAAACTGACTCAGCTGCCTGCCAGCACACTGGTGGATCAGAACCCCGGCGAGGTGGCTGCACGCTTTTCCGGTGATGTGGACACCGTGGAAGCACTGTTCACCTCCGGCATCATCAGCATGGTGGCGGACGCCTGCCGCATTATTTCCATCATGGCAGTCATCGCAGTGGAAAACACCGGTCTTGCGCTGATCCTGCTGCTGGTGCTGCCGCTGTTTGCAGTGTTTACCCGCCATGTGCAGAAGCGGATGCTGGCTGCCCAGCTGGACAACCGCCGCGCTGTTGCTGCCGTTTCCGGTCAGGTGCCGGAAACGCTGCACAACATCCGCACCATCCGGGCCCTCGGACTGGAAAGCTACATGGAGCGCCGCTATGACCGCTGCATCGGCGAGAGCTATGCAGCCATGGAGCGCACGAACTTCTACGACGCCATTTATTCGCCGGTGGTGCTGGTGCTGAACGCTGCCGTGGTGGGCATCGTGATGCTGCTTTCCGCTTCCGGCAATGCGGCAGTGCTCACCTTCTTTGGCATGTCGGTGGGTACTTCGGTGGCGATCATCAACTACATCTCCCGCATTTTTGCTCCCATCGAAAGCCTTGGCATGGAGATCCAGACCATCCAGTCGGCTATGGCGGGCGTTAAGCGCATCGACGCTTTCCTCGACCAGTCCGAGCGCACCATTCCGCCCAAACGGAAAAACGCCGCCCGGGGCGATGTGGAGCTCAGCCATGTGACCTTCGGCTACGGTGAAAAGCACGTTCTGAATGACTTCTCCATGACCGTCAAGCAAGGGGAACAGGTCACGCTGGTGGGCCGCACCGGTGCGGGCAAGAGCACGGTGTTCAAGCTGCTGCTGGGCCTGTACCAGCCGGAAACCGGAACAGTCACCATCGGCGGCGTGAATGTGGCAGACATTACTGACCGCGAACGCCGCACCTGCATCGGCTGTGTGGAACAGCACTTCTCCCGTGTGCCGGGCACGGTGATGGAACAGATCACTCTGGGCGACCCGCAGATCACTGCAGAAATGGCAAAGAATGCGGCCAAGCTGGCCGGCATCGACGCGGCCATCCAGACTCTGCCGGAAGGCTATGGCACCGTGTGCACGGACGGCATGTTCTCGCAGGGTGAATGGCAGCTTTTGTCCATCGCCCGCGCCGCCGCCGCAGACCCGGCCGTCCTTCTGCTGGACGAGATCACTGCGAACCTCGACGCGGAGACCGAAGCCCGTGTGCTGGAAGCTCTGCGCCGCGCTTCGGCGGGCCGCACGGTGCTTTCGGTTTCTCACCGCATTTATGAGAACCTCGGCGGGCGGACCGTGGAGATCAAGACCCAGATCTCATAAAACATAATAAGACGGAACGCCCCTGTGAGCTTTGAAAAGAAGCCCGCAGGGGCGTTTTTGCAAAAATGCTTTAATGCTATAAACCTATTGACAGAATATGAAAATGGGATTATAATAGCGCCAACACAAAAAAGGGAGGAAAGACAGATGCTGAATCGGCTCCTGGCCCGGCATGGAATGCCCGGGCGAATGCTTTGCTCCCAGACAGAACTGCGGCAGGAAAAATGAGAAATGCCATGCCGTTGTCTGGGAGAAATATCCGAGGAAAATTCTGCGATAATAAAAGGAGAACTGACAATGGCTGAGTATAAACTGTGGGACGCACTGAAAGATGCAAAAAAATATAAGTGGGTGGAACTTTCCCACTCGCTGAACAACGACAGCCCTTACTGGTCCGGCATTCCGGATGGTTCTGTGGAACTGGCAAAGACTGTGTGGGACTGGGGCAAACCGGAACTGGAATGCCTGATCCAGACCTTTAAGTTTCCCGGTCAGTTTGGCACCCACATTGACTTCCCGGGCCACTTCATCAAGGGCAAAAATCTGTCCGAAAAATATGATGTGAACGATCTGATCTTCCCGCTGGTGGTCATCGACATCAGCGAGCAGGCAAAGAAGGATCCCCGCTACGCCGTGACCGTGGAAGACATCAAGGCCTATGAGGCTGAGTACGGTCCCATCCCGGACGGTGCACTGGTGGCTCTGCGCAGCGACTGGTACAAGAAGTGGCCGGATATGGACGCTTTGTCCGGTATCGATGCTGAGGGCAAAGAAAATGCCCCGGGCTGGTCGCTGGAAGCGCTGGAATATATCTATAAGGTGCGCAATGCCGCTGCCAATGGTCACGAAACACTGGACACGGATTCCTCTGCTGTGGCCGAGGAAAAAGGCGACCTGGCCTGCGAACGCTATGTGCTGGACAATGACAAACTGCAGGTGGAGGTGCTGGCAAATCTGGACAAAGTTCAGCCCGCAGGTGCTGTGGTCATCGTTTCCTACCCGCGCATTGAAGGTGCTACCGGCCTGCCCGCACGCGTCTGGGCCATCACGGAGTAAAAGCGGGAGGGAAGAACTGCAATGTCGTTTGAAAAAGCAAAAGCAGACCTGCAGGCCAAAGGCCTGGGGGATCACATTATTGTGCTGAACGAGTCCTCGGCCACGGTGGCCGAAGCTGCTCACGCGCTGGGCGTGGAGCCTGCCAGCATCGCAAAAACGCTGTCGGTGCTGCAGGGCGAAAAGCCGGTGCTGATCGTCACCGAGGGCACGGCAAAACTGGACAACCATAAATATAAGAGCCTGTTCCACATCAAGGCAAAGATGATCCCTTACGATGAAGTAGAGGCTTATGTCGGCCATGCGCCGGGTGGTGTGTGCCCCTTTGGCGTGAACGATGGTGTGGAGATCTATCTGGACGAGAGCCTGCGCAAGTTTGAAACGGTTTATCCTGCAGCGGGCAACGGCCACACGGCGGTGAAGCTGACGCTGCAGGAACTGGAAGCTGCAGCAGGTGCTGAGGGCTGGGTGGATGTCTGCAAGGAACCGGAAGCGTAATAAAACAAAAACAGGGGCTTCTCTGCCGGGCAAAACCGACAGGAAGCCTCTTTTTTGCAATAAAAGCAGAAATTGTGCAATAATGGCCTTCTCACGCTCGTATTCTGGATAAAGGAACGAAATTTCGACCTAGGGCAGGAGGAACTGTTATGGCGATTTTTGAAAAGACTATCCGTAACAAAAAGTTTGATGCGCTGCTTCACAAGCTGGAACGGGAAATCCCCGACAGCAGCTGGTCGGCAGATCTGGAAGCGGGCAGCGATTTCAAAGAGGGCGATGCCCGGTGCAGTGTTCGCGTGTTTGAACGGTACAGCATGATCGGCGGCAACCGCCTGAGCCTGACGCTGACCATGTTCCAGAACGGGGACAGTCCGATCCGGCTGTCTGCAATCACTGCAGGCGGCAGTCAGGCGGTGTTCTTCAAGGTGAACACCCTTGGAGAAGAATCCTTTCTGGATGACGTGAAGGAACTGCTGGAAGAAATTTTGGAGGAGTAAGATGTTTTACGCCGGGTTTGATGTGTTGTTCAGCATCCTGTTTCCCATCATGTTCCTTGTGGCTTTGGGGATGATCCTGTATACTTTCATCGGGAATATTCGCACATGGAACAAAAACAATCACTCCCCCAGACTGATCGTTCCGGCAGCGGTGGCTGCAAAACGGACGGACGTCTCGCATTCCAGCAGTGCCAATGCCGGAGATGTGTCCGGCGCACATGGATACAGCACGAGCACATTTACATCTTATTATGTGACATTTCAGGTGGAAAGCGGAGACCGGATGGAACTTGCGGTGAGCGGCTCAGATTACGGGATGCTGGTGGAGGGCGACATTGGAAAGCTGAGCTTTCAGGGCACGCGCTATCTGGGCTTTGAGCGGAGCAGAGGAAACATGGACGATGTTTAATGCAGGCAGACGGAGGCAGAAGAAATGAGTTACGGCTGGGCGACGGTTTTTACATTGGCGGCATGGTTTGTCGGCTTTGTGGTCGATGCAAATCTGGGTGGAGGAGAACTCGGCCTGCGGATCGTATTCCCGATCATCGTGATGGGATGCTGCATCATGAAGTACATCAAGGATCATGGCAGGGAATGATCTGGGTGAAAAAGCCTTCAGAGAGCGGTGAACCGCCCCAGAAATAGTAGACATGCACAAAAAGAGCCCCATGTAGGATAAATCTTAACAGGACTGACGAAGTGAAAGC
>CAVEID010000031.1:0-13535 GCA_963615785.1 Oxalobacter sp.
CCATCATCGCCGGCATGGGCGAGCTGCACCTGGAGATCATCGTTGACCGTCTGCTGCGTGAGTTCAAGGTTGAGGCAAACGTGGGTGCTCCCCAGGTTGCTTACCGTGAGACCATCCGCAAAGAGGCCAATCAGGAGACCAAGTACGCACGTCAGTCTGGTGGTAAGGGCCAGTACGGTCACGTTAAGATCAAGATCGAGCCCAACGAGCCCGGCAAGGGTTACGAGTTCGTCAACGCCATCGTTGGCGGCGCTATCCCGAAGGAATACATCCCGGCTATCGACAACGGTATCCAGGGTGCCATGAAGTCCGGTGTTCTGGCTGGTTATCCTGTCGTTGATGTCAAGGTCACCCTGTGGGATGGTTCTTATCATGAGGTCGACTCCTCTGAAATGGCCTTCTCCATCGCTGGTTCTATGGCATTCAAGGATGCTATGCGCAAGGCTGATCCCATCATCACTGAGCCCATCATGAAGGTTGCTGTTATCGTTCCCGATGAGTATCTGGGCGATGTCATCGGCGACCTGAATGCACGCCGTGGTCAGATCCAGGGCATGGAGGCTATGGCTGGCACCCAGCGTGTCAACGCATTCGTGCCTCTGGCTCAGATGTTCGGTTACGCTACCGACCTGCGTTCCAAGACTCAGGGCCGTGGCCAGTATGTCATGGAGCCGTCTCACTACGAGCCGGTGCCCAAGAACATCGCCGATCAGATCATCGCAGGCCGCACCAAGGGCTGATTTCCTGAAAAAGGATAAGAATTTTGCCGGGGTAGTGTAGCTCCGGCAAAATTTCCTGTAAAAGCACTTGATTTTACAGGGCAAATTTAGTAGAATAGCCTTGCAATGCAATGTCTGCATCCTGCAGGGTTGTTGTAACCAATATCAAAACCTAAATTAAGGGAGGATATTCCAATGGCTGAAAAGGCAAAGTTCGACCGTTCTAAGCCGCATGTTAACATCGGCACCATCGGTCACGTTGACCACGGCAAGACCACTCTGACTGCTGCTATCACCAAGTACCTGGCACTGAAGGGTGACGCAGAGTTCATGGACTACGCCAACATCGATAAGGCTCCTGAGGAGCGTGCTCGTGGTATCACGATCAACTCCGCTCACGTTGAGTACCAGACCGAGAAGCGTCACTACGCTCACGTTGACTGCCCGGGCCATGCTGACTACGTCAAGAACATGATCACTGGTGCTGCTCAGATGGACGGCGCTATTCTGGTCGTTGCTGCTACCGACGGTCCCATGCCCCAGACCCGTGAGCACATCCTGCTGGCTCGTCAGGTCGGCGTGCCCTATATCGTTGTCTTCATGAACAAGTGCGATATGGTCGACGACGAAGAGCTGCTGGATCTGGTCGAGATGGAGATCCGTGAGCTGCTGAGCGAGTACGACTTCCCGGGCGACGACACCCCGATCATTCGTGGTTCCGCTTTGAAGGCTCTGGAGGCTCCCAACGATCCTGAGGATCCCGCTTACGCTCCCATCAAGGAGCTGATGGATGCAGTCGATGACTATATCCCCAACCCCGATCGTGAGGAAGACAAGCCCTTCCTGATGCCCATCGAGGACGTCATGACCATTTCTGGCCGTGGTACCGTTGCAACCGGTCGTGTTGAGCGTGGTGTTGCAAAGGTTGGCGATGCAATGGAGATCGTCGGCATTAAGCCCGATCGTCTGAGCACCACCATCACCGGTCTGGAGATGTTCCGTAAGTCTCTGGACTTCGCTGAGGCTGGCGATAACATCGGCGCTCTGCTGCGTGGTGTTGATCGTACCCAGATCGAGCGTGGCCAGGTTCTGGCTAAGCCCGGTTCCGTGCACCCCCACAAGACCTTCGAGTCTCAGGTGTACGTTCTGACCAAGGACGAAGGCGGCCGTCACACCCCGTTCTTCTCCAACTATCGTCCTCAGTTCTACTTCCGCACCACCGACGTGACCGGTATCATCACTCTGCCCGAAGGCACTGAGATGTGCATGCCCGGCGATAACGTCATGATGCACGTTGAGCTGCTGACCCCGGTCGCTATGGAAGAGGGCCTGCGTTTCGCTATCCGTGAGGGTGGCCGTACCGTTGGTTCTGGCGTCGTCGGCAAGATCATTGAGTGATTTTGACCCTTCGCGCCTTTCCTAAGGCTAAAGGTTAAACTTACGAGAGTCCTTCCCATTCCGGAGAGTGGGAAGGACTCTTTTTTGTATCCTCTGTCCGCAAGGGCAGGGGATTTTTGTTTTATGCTTTCGAAAATGGAAAATTCCTGTTATACTGGGCTTGTAAACATGACATACAGCTGTCAGGTTTGGTGTGCTAGAATAGTGCAGCAGGGAGGAAAAAGATGAAACTTGACCGGTTAGTGGGCATCCTGTCCATTCTGTTGCAGCGGGAGCAGGTGACAGCGCCGCAGCTTGCAGAAAAGTTCGAAGTTTCCGTCCGCACGATCCTGCGTGATCTGGATGCACTGTCCCGGGCAGGCATTCCCGTCGTCACCCAGCAGGGAAGCGGCGGAGGAATCTCCATTTTGGAGGGCTATAAGCTGGATCGCACGCTCCTGACGAGCCGTGAAATGCAGGATATCCTGACCGGCCTGCGGAGCCTTGACAGCGTGAATGGCACGAACCGTTATCAACGCCTGATGGAAAAGCTCTCGGCTGGTTCTTCGGAATGGATGGCGGGGGATCCTTCGATCTTGATTGATCTGTCAGAATGGGATAAAAAGAACCTGACCGTCAAAATTGAGCGGACCCGCAGGGCAATTGAAACAGGGCGGGAATTGAAATTTCATTATTATGGCCCGAAAGGGGAAAGCGAACGGGTGGTACAGCCGTATTATCTGATTTTCCGCTGGTCGAGCTGGTATCTCTGGGGCTGGTGCACGCAGCGGCGGGACTGGAGGCTTTTCAAGCTTGACCGGATGGACAGACTTGCCGAAACAGGCCAGCCCTTCGAAAAACGTGCTGCACCTTACCCCGACCTGAGCAATGAGCGTATCTTTCCGGGAGGGATACATGTCCGTGCCCGGTTTGAGCCGGGCTGCAAATGGCGGCTTGTGGAAGAGTTCGGGCCGGAGTGCTTTACGGAAGAGCAGGATGGGCGGCTTCTGTTTGAGGCAGATTACACCGACGCAGACAATCTGATGAGCTGGCTGCTGACATTTGGCTCAGAAGCAGAGCTTCTGGAACCTACCTCCCTGCGCACTCGACTGAAAACGAAACTGGAAGAAATGCTGAAGAGGTACGAATGAAATACGAATGGCTCGATGAATATCTGCTGGCAAAGCCCGGTGTGACAAAAGACCTGCAGGCGGAGTGGAACTGGATCCGCTATCAGATTGGCGGCAAACTGTTTGCGGCGGTCTGTCTGGACGATGCCGCCGGGAAGGCCGTCTACATTACCCTGAAGCTTGATCCGGCAGAGGGGGAGTTTCTGCGTCAGCAGTACGCAGATATCATCCCGGGCTACTATATGAACAAGATGCACTGGAACTCGGTCAAGGCTGAGGGCACTGTGCCGGATGAGCTGCTGAAGGAGATGCTGGAAAAGTCCTATAGTTTGGTGCTGGGAGGGTTCAGCAAGAAGAAACAGAAGGAGCTTTTGGAAGGGGAAAAGAGCAATGCCGTTTGATTATAAGAAAGAGTACAGGGAATTTTACCTCCCGCCGAAAAAGCCGCATCTCATTACGATTCCCGCAATGAACTTTGTGGCCGTGCACGGCAAGGGGAATCCTAATGACCCCGACGGAGATTATCAGGCAGCGATGGAAGTGCTGTATGGCATTGAATTCACCATCAAGATGAGCTATAAGGGAAGCCATAAAATTGACGGCTATTTCGAGTACGTGGTGCCGCCGCTGGAGGGGCTGTGGCATCAGCAAGGCGTGGACGGTGTGGACTATGCGCACAAGGAGACCTTTGAATGGACGTCCATGATCCGCCTGCCGGAGTTCGTCACCCGGGAAGAATTCGATTGGGCTGTGCAGGAAGCAGCGCGAAAAAAGAAAAAGGACTTGTCCAAAGCAGAATTTTTTACCTATGACGAAGGGCTCTGCGTGCAGTGCCTGCACCTCGGCCCCTACGATGCAGAGCCGAAAACTCTGAGTCAGATGGATGCTTTTGCGGCAGAGCAGGGATATGCGGTTGACTTCTCGGAAACACGCTTCCACCACGAAATTTATCTGGGCGACCCGCGCCGCACGGCATCGGAAAAGCTCAAGACTGTGCTGCGGCATCCTCTGAGGAAAAAATAAAAACAGGAAAATTCACAAATACTGTCGCTTTTATTTGTCAGATGTGCTATACTAGCTTTATCTATAGAAACACACTGAATGGATAAGGGAGGAGAACATCATGCAGCATGAAACTGTCATCGTGCTGGACTTTGGCGGCCAGTACAATCAGCTGATCGCGCGCCGTGTCCGCGAGAACAATGTCTACTGTGAAATCTATTCCTATAAAACCGACCTGTCGGTCATCAAGGCGAAGAACCCCAAGGGCATCATTTTCACCGGCGGCCCCAACAGCGTCTATCTGGAGGATTCCCCCACGATCGACCCTGAAATTTTCAACTGGGGCGTGCCCGTGCTGGGCATCTGCTACGGCAGCCAGCTGATGATGCACCTGCTGGGCGGCCATGTCTGCCGCGCACCGGAGCGTGAGTATGGCAAGACTGAGGTCTTCGTGGACAACAGCAGCAAGATGTTCGAGGATGTTCAGCCCTCCACCATCTGCTGGATGAGCCACAATGACTATATTGAGCAGGCAGCGCCCGGCTTCAAGATCACGGCCCACACCGTGAACTGCCCGGTGGCCGCAGCTGAGAACGCTGAGAAGGGCCTGTACGCGATTCAGTTCCACCCGGAAGTGCTGCACACTGCCGAGGGCAAAAAAATGCTGCACAACTTCGTGTACAACGTCTGCGGCTGCACCGGCGACTGGAAGATGGACTCCTTTGTGGAGAACAACGTCAAGGCTCTGCGCGAGGAGATCGGCGACGGCAAGGTGCTGTGTGCACTGTCCGGCGGCGTAGATTCCTCCGTGCTGGCTGCCATGCTGGCCAAGGCTGTGGGCAAGCAGCTGACCTGCGTGTTCGTGGACCACGGCCTGCTGCGCAAGAATGAGAAGGAAGAGGTCTGCGCAGTGTTCGGCCCGGGCAACCCGAACTTTGACATCAACTTTGTCTGTGTGGATGCCCGTGAGCGCTACTTCAGCAAGCTGGCGGGCGTCACCGAGCCGGAGCGCAAGCGCAAGATCATCGGCGAGGAGTTCATCCGCGTGTTCGAGGAAGAGGCCAAGAAGATCGGCAAGGTCGATTTCCTGGCTCAGGGCACCATTTACCCCGATGTCGTTGAGAGCGGTCTGGGCGGCGAGTCCACCGTGATCAAGAGCCACCACAATGTTGGCGGCCTGCCCGACACCGTGGACTTCAAGGAGCTGGTGGAGCCCCTGCGCAACCTGTTCAAGGACGAAGTCCGTCAGGTCGGTCGTGAGCTGGGCCTGCCCGAATATCTGGTCAGCCGTCAGCCGTTCCCTGGCCCCGGCCTGGGCATCCGCATCATCGGCGAAGTGACCCCGGAAAAGGTCGCCATCGTGCAGGATGCAGACGCTATCTGGCGCGAGGAGATCGCAAAGGCTGGTCTGGACAAGGAAATCAATCAGTATTACGCTGCACTGACCAACATGCGCAGTGTCGGCGTCATGGGCGATGAGCGCACCTATGACTACGCTGTGGCCCTGCGTGCCGTCACCACCACCGACTTCATGACTGCCGAGAGCTACAATATGCCCTGGGATGTTCTGGGCACTGTCACCAGCCGCATCGTCAATGAGGTCAAGCACGTCAACCGCGTGTTCTACGATTGCACCGGCAAGCCGCCAGCCACGATCGAGCTCGAATAATGTGCGAATTCTGAAAAGTGTTGAAGCAGCGTAATATTTTGAGAGCTGAAAGGCTCCTTGATACTGCTTTGATACTATCGAGCGATTATTCATCAAGAGAGACATAAGAATGCCCTCTGAGAAACGGTAAGTTTTTCAGAGGGCATTTTTGTGTCTATTTTTCTTTGCGCCACTTTTTCTTTGGCTCGTAACGTCCGCAATCATCAGCGGTCTGCGGCCAGTTGAGCTTCCATTCCAGATACTCGTCCTTGGTGATCTCGCCCTCCCGGAGCTGTTTCTTGCGGAGCTGCCACTCCTTTAAGAACTCATCCAGCAAGCGATACCGGAAGCTGACTGCCATGTGCTTTTCCGGAAAATCCGGGTCGGTGGTGTCTGTAACCTCATAGAGCCGGGTGCCGGGGTAGTGCTCGTCCAGCTCGAAAAGGGTGTACATCACATCCTCTGCGGCGTACAGGGTCGGTTCATAAAGGGAACGGTAGTTCACGTCCAGCACCTCCGCGATTTTGCGGAGCAGCTCTTCCTTGGGAGTGCGGGTGTTGCTTTCGTATTGTGCGATGCGGATGTCTGCGCTCTTCTCTTCAAACCCGATGGCAATGCCCAGTTCCTTTTGGGTCATGCCACGGAAGTTGCGGGCGCGCTTGATGCGGTCACCGACTGCCATGCGATTGCCTCCTGACTTAAACATATTTGTTGAACCTAGTATAGCACAGGAAAATAGGAGGTGCAATAGAAAATAAACAAAAAAGTTTAAGATTTTACCCGAAAACCTCTTGACTTAACGGAATGTGTTTAGTATAATGATGACACAAAAGATAAACAAAAATGCTTAGTAAAAATTGAATGACCGCCAAACTGACCCAAACCGCCAAGACCTTCCGAAAGGAAGCGAGCGCTCCGCAAGGGGACGGCACAGCACCGCCAAGGGGATATGCCTGTCGGAAGTCAGCGAGGATGAAGCGGCACCGAAATAAAACCGACAAAGAAAGGACAGAAAATGGCAAACAGCATTTTTATCAAGGCAGACGAGCTGGCAAAGGAGCTGGACATCTCGCAGGGTCTGGCGTACAAGATGATCGCCCAGTGGAACGAGGAACTGAGAGCCAAGGGCTACACGACCGTAGGAGGCCGGGTAAGCAGGAGGTACTATCAGGAGAAAATCTACGGGGCAGGGGAGGAGTGATAGTATGCCAGCCTACAAGGACAGCAGGCAAGGCACATGGTACGCTTCCTTCTACTTCGAGAACTGGAAAGGTGTGAAGCAGAAGAAGCTGAAACGAGGGTTTGCCACCAAGAAGGATGCTCTGGCGTGGGAGCGGGAGTTCCTTCTTCAGCAGGCGGCAGACCTGACCATGACCTTTGAAGCTTTTGTGGAGATTTATATCACGGACAAAAAGAAGCGGCTCCGGGAAAACACATGGTCTACCAAGGAGCACATCATCCGGACGAAAATCTTACCGTACTTCAAGGAAAAACGGCTCAGTGAGATAAAGCCACGGGATGTGATCGCGTGGCAGAACGAGATGCTGAATTACCGAGACAAGAACGGCAAGGCATACTCACCAACCTACCTCAAGACGCTGCACGGACAGCTCAGTGCCATCCTGAATCATGCAGTCCGGTTCTATGGGCTGAAATCGAACGCAGCAGCCATAGCTGGGTGCATGGGGTCAGAAAAGCACAAAGAGATGCTCTTCTGGACAAAAGAAGAGTATCTCAAGTTCGCAGAAGCCATGATGGACAAGCCGCAATCCTACTATGCGTTTGAAGTCCTCTACTGGTGTGGCATCCGGGAGGGTGAGCTTCTGGCTCTGACTCCGGCAGACTTTGATTTGGACAAAGGGCTGCTCTCTATCACCAAGTCTTATCAAAGGCTGAAAGGTCGGGATGTAATCACCGACCCGAAAACGCCAAAGAGCGTCCGGGTCATCCAAATGCCGCAGTTCCTGACGGACGAGATAAGGGACTATCTGAAATCCCTCTACAAAGTCCAGCCAGACCAGCGGATATTTGAGGTGACCAAGAGCTACCTGCATCACGAGATGGACAGGGGAGCCAAGGAGGCCGGGGTAAAACGGATACGAATCCACGACCTGCGGCACTCCCATGTATCGCTGCTGATTGAGATGGGCTTCTCGGCTCTGGCAATCGCTGACCGAGTAGGGCATGAGAGTGTGGACATCACCTACAAATACGCCCACCTCTTCCCCTCGAAGCAGCAGGAGATGGCGCAGAAGCTGGACATGGAGCGAAAGGAGGGATGAAGATGGAACGAGTGCTCGACCAACAAGGCCGTTGGCGGAACAAGGTGGTGGCCTTCCGGATGTCACCGGAAGAGGATGAGGTACTGGAAGCAAAAGTCAGGCTCTCCGGGCTGACCAAACAAGAGTATATCATCCGCCGCCTGACCGACCGGGAAATCACCGTGGTAGGTAATCCAAGGGTCTACAAAGCTCTGCGAGGTCAAATGGAGCTGATCTATCAGGAATTACAGCGGCTGGCCGTGGATGAAGAAGTTCCACCAGATTTGCTGGAAACCCTGCAAATGGTGGCTCTGACGTTGAACGGACTCAAGGAGGAATGCGAATGACGGACAATAGAAAAACGACCGTACCGGGTGCATCTGTTGGCGCAGATGCGGTACAGTCGCTTAACAAAATCAACACCAATATTATAACAAATTCGGACAAGCAAATCAATCTGCAAGCCGCGAAAAAGTCAAACAATTTCGGGCTGAACACGGTATCAATGACCGAACTGTACGACACGGTTTATCCACCCCGGAAGCCCATCGTGAATGACCTGCTATACAGCGGCACCTATCTCTTCGTAGGTGCGCCCAAGGTGGGCAAATCCTTCTTCATGGGGCAGCTTGCCTACCATGTGGCGATGGGGCTTCCGCTGTGGGAGTACGAGGTGCATCAAGGCACTGTCCTCTATTTGGCATTGGAGGACGATTACGCCCGATTGCAGCGGCGGCTCTCCCGGATGTTCGGGGTGGAGGAAACCAGCAATCTCTACTTTGCAACACAGGCCAAGTCCGTGAGCGAAGGACTTGACCAGCAGTTGGAGGGCTTCATCCGGGAACACCCGGATGTACGGCTCATCATCATCGACACCTTGCAGAAGGTGCGGGAAATCGGCGGCGACCGATACAGCTACGCCAGCGACTATGAGATCGTAACCAAACTGAAAGCCTTCAGCGACAAATACGGCATCTGCCTGCTGGTAGTTCACCACACACGGAAGATGGAAGCCGAGGACAGCTTTGACATGATCTCCGGCACAAATGGCCTGTTGGGTGCGGCGGATGGAGCGTTCATCATGCAGAAGAAGCGGCGCACAGACAACACCGCTCTGCTGGATATTGTAGGGCGTGACCAGCCAGACCAAGAGCTGACGTTGGAGTTCAACCGGGAACGCTGTGTATGGGAGTTCCAAGGAGCTGAAACGGAACTCTGGAAGTTGCCACCTGACCCACTGTTGGAAGCGGTGGCAAAGGTGCTCACCCCGGAACAGCCGGAGTGGAGCGGAACGCCTACGGAGCTGATGGAACGTCTGTCGGGTGTAAGCATACAGGCAAACATCCTGACCCGGAAACTGAATGTGAGTGCTGACAGGCTCTACAACGACTACGGAATCCGGTACGAAAGCAGGCGTACCCATGAGGGCAGAGTGGTCAAATTGACGCTGGAAAATTCTGGCGCGTGACGATTCGTGACGGTTGTGACGGTATTTTTGCTACTATGTAAAATACCGTCACAATCGACACAACCGACACGGGATGGTGATAATGATGAAAAATGTGCAAATCACACAGGAACTTTTCGTTGCTTTGCTGAAATATCATTTGAGCGGCGAAAATGAGTATGAAGAGGTCATTGAGCAGGGTTTGGAGCAAAAATTGGATGCGATGCTGCGACATGAGCTGTATGCCCAGTACAAGACAGCACCCACCAAGGAACAGCGGGAACAGGCTCGGCAGGAGTATCTGGACAGGCGAGGTGTGCCAGAGAGTTTCCGTTGGTGATTCCCTCTATTGGCAGAGGACAGGAGCGTGTCACGCTCCTGTGAGAAGCAATTAAGCAGGAAGGTGGTGATGGACGGGGCAGCGGCGAGGTTCAGCAAAACCCCGTCCGCAGACGGAAGCCTCCGGCAGGGCGCAAAGGCATCTTTTGATGGACGGAACGTCTGTCAAAAGTGCTTTTGCGTTACTTTCGGCGAAAGTAACAAAGCCTGTGCCGTGTCCGGCACCAGTTACTTCCACAGAGAAAGGACGTGCGATTGAAAAGAACCATTTCAGCAATGCGGGGTCCCGGCTCCCTCAACCATAACCGGAGAAGTTTCACCGCTGAAAACGTAGACCCGGAGCGCAGCAGTCTGAATGTCGTGTACCGGGATGAGCCGATTCAGAAGGTGTACCACGAATTGTTTGACGAGGCAGTGAACCGCTACAATGCCAAGCAGAAGCGGAAAGACCGCTGCATCACCGACTACTATGAGCACCTGCGGACAGGCAAGCAGGAAAAGCTCTTCCATGAGCTGATCGTCCAGATTGGCAACAAGGACGATATGGGAGTTTTGATGGAGAATGGCGCACTGGCAAAAGAACTGCTGGACGAGTATATGCAGGGCTTCCAAGAGCGCAACCCAACCTTACGGGTGTTCGGGGCGTTCCTCCACATGGACGAAGCTACGCCCCATCTGCACATCGACTTTGTGCCGTATGTGTCTGGCTGGAAAGGCAAGGGGTTGGACACCAAGGTGTCCTTGAAACAGGCGTTGAAAGCCTTGGGCTTTGCAGGCGGTTCCAAACGGGAATCCGAGCTGAACCAGTGGATAAACGCCGAGAAGGAGCAGCTTGCCGCCGTGATGGAGCGGCACGGCATTGAGTGGGAACAGAAAGGCACCCACGAGGAACACCTGTCTGTGCTGGACTTCAAGAAGCAGGAGCGCGGCAAAGAGGTGGCCGCACTGGAAGCGGCCAAGCAGGAGTGCCAGAGCGACCTGACCGAGATGCAGGAGCAGTTGGAAACGGTGCAGACAGCCGTAGAAGCTGCCGAACAGCGGGTGCAGAAAGCGGAACTGTCCTACCAGAAGCAGAGCCAGAAGCTGAACAAGCTGGCTCCCATTATGGAGGGACTGGAAAGTCTGTCGGCGCGGTACTCCCAGCGGCCAGAGGAATGGGTGCCGGAAGCGGCTACGTTTGAAACGGCCAAGAGCTACCGGGAGAAGAAGGCCATGCCGCTGATCGAGAAGCTGGTAAAATTGCTCTTTGCCCTCCATCGGAAGTATTGGGAGGTCAAGGACGAACGGGATAAGTACCAGCACTTCTATCAGGACGAGAAGAAAGCTACCCGCCATCTGAGCCGACAGTTAGAGCAAGCAGAAGCCGAGAACTCGCAGCTCTACGCAATGAAACGTGATTTTGGACGAGTGTGGAACTATTTCGGTGCCGAAAAGATGCAGCAGGTCATTGGACTTATGAGGGAGCAGGAGCAGACCGCAGATAAGAGCCAGAAGAAGAGCAGACAGAACAGCGTAGAGCTGTAAGCAAAGCAGACCCCCGCCAGCGGATGTTGGCGGGGGTCTGTACATATAGGTGATGTTTTACTTGAAAAGCTCCGGGGCAATGTCCGTCAGAGCAAAGCCGGGAATGTCTTTCTCATCCTTGTAAGTGCCATCCTCGGCCAGAAATTCGACCTTTGCAAAGTCTGTAACAGGGATTTCAGATTCACAGACATACCAATTCCGGTAGTCATCAGCAGTTTGCTTCAGGGTAGAAGCAATGCTGCGGTCAGCGTTGTACTTGTCGCAGAAAGTGCGCCAAGGCAGATACCGCCAGATTTTACCCTCGGTCTTGATGGTGATGCGGCACATGATTTTATCGTTGGACAGACCAGTGCTTTGAGCACCAGCACGATCATTGGCAGTCAACCAGACAACGGGATGGTAGTTCTCGTATTTGTCAACAGCTTTTATGCCAATTTCATGCCCATTAAAAGTACATTGGTTCCTGATGGAATGTGGCATCATCGTACTTCAGGTTGGAAGGGGTCAGTGCCAGCTTGCCAGTGGCAAGAATCATCCGATACTTGATGAGGCTGGTGTAGTGATACAAGTTTTCGGGCAGTTTGGTCTTTTTCACTTTCATTGGTTTCCCTCTCAGTTCACAGGTGTTTGACGATACGAAACTTCATCCGAGATACAGACAGTGGACGAGATGGGAAGAGCGTACACTATTTCGATGAAAAATGCAATACAAAATTTTATTGGCTTGCAATCACGGAAAAGCTGTGGTACCCTTTACTAGGATAGTATAAAGGGAGAGTGTATCCTTTTGTGAAAAAAGACATCATGATGTACCAATAGTGGGACATTTACTGTGTTAAAATAAAAGAAAACAATGCGGAAATCCGCATTTGATGGAGGAAATAGAAATGGTCGACACCAAAAAAGAGCAGGAACGCGAAGAGCTGCACCGCGCGATCTGGGCAATCGCTGATGATCTGCGCGGCGCAGTGGACGGATGGGATTTCAAGAGCTACGTTCTCGGTACGATGTTCTACCGTTATATTTCTGAGAATATTGCCAGCTACATCAATCAGGGCGAAATTGACGCAGGAAACCCGGATTTCCGCTATGAATTGATGTCCGATGCAGAAGCAGAGCAGGCACGGGAAGGGCTGGTGCAGGAAAAAGGCTTCTTTATCCTACCCAGTGAGCTCTTCTGCAATGTACGGGCGAAAGCTGCCAGTGACGAAAACCTCAATGAAACGCTGGAAACGGTGTTCCGACACATTGAGGAATCGGCAAAGGGCAGCTCTTCCGAGGGGCAGTTTGCAGGGCTGTTCGATGATTACGATGTGAACAGCAACAAGCTGGGCGCAACCGTTGCCAAGCGCAATGAAAAGCTCGTGAAGCTGCTGAACGGCGTGGCAGACATGAACCTTGGCGATGTGAAAGAGCATGACATTGATGCTTTTGGCGATGCCTACGAATATCTGATGACCATGTACGCCAGCAATGCGGGCAAATCCGGCGGTGAGTTCTTTACTCCAGCCGATGTGTCGGAGCTGTTGACCCGGCTGGGTACCGTAGGCAAGAAAGAAATCAACAAGGTATATGACCCGGCCTGCGGCTCTGGTTCGCTGTTGCTGAAAGCAGAAAAGGTGCTGGGACGGGATGCCGTGCGCAACGGTTTCTTTGGACAGGAAATCAACATCACGACTTACAACCTGTGCCGTATCAATATGTTCCTGCACGACATCGAGTTTGACAAATTCGATATTGCCTGTGAGGATACGCTGACCAGTCCACAGCACTGGGATGATGAACCCTTTGAGCTGATCGTATCGATTATCTTAACCCATCTATTGGTGAGTATTCTAAGTTCAAAGAATGTTCGAAAGGTCAAACGATTAGAGACATATTTTTCCTTGGATCTCCTAATTGATCTACATAGCATCCTTCTCAGAGTGTCAAGACCGTGAGTTCACTTTAGTCTTGATGCTCTGAGAAGGATGCTATATTCTCCAGCAGGAGATCGAAAAAATATTAAGAACGGATATTCAATGTATGAAGATAGACGTTACACAGACTTTTCCACGATGGGTTAAGATAATATATAATCCGCCGTAT
>CAVEID010000032.1:0-9930 GCA_963615785.1 Oxalobacter sp.
ACACATAAAGGTTCCTTACAAGTTTTTCGATATTGTTCAATTTTCAAGGTCCTGTGCGCCTCAGCCGACTGGCTGACGACCCGTTTATTTTACCACCAAAGTGGTTTTTTGTCAAGTCCTTTTTTCGAAGCTTTTGAACTTTTTGAACTTAAATCATTCAGCAGTTTCTCGGTGCTAACCGGAACATTTGAACGTTCATTGGTTCTTTTCAAAGGCTTCGTGCTGAGCTTTCAGAAGTCATTCTTTTGTCTCAGCGCTTGGCGCTCAAGTATAATACCACACCCCCGTCCCATTGTCAACACCTTTTGACAACTTTTTTCTAAGTTTTTTGCGTACACCTCAAAACGGCTTCTGCCGTAGGGTAAAATGCGCGGCTCTTGCATTGCAAGAGCCGCGGGCCAGGGGCCTTGCTTATCTTTCCTCTCACCTTGCAGTTTCCCGCCGGGTGCGCTATATTATATAATATACATTATAAGCACCGTCAGGAGGGCTCTGGTTTATGATTCTTACCGTCAACATCGGCAACACTCATATCACAGTGGGCGGCTACGAGCAGGACACGCTCAAGTTTTGCGGACGGCTCCACTCTGACCCCGCTGCCACCATCGATGAATACGCCATCCGGCTGGTGAACCTGCTCTCTCTGCACGGCGCATCCCCAGAGCAGATCGAGGGCGGCATTCTGGGCAGCGTGGTGCCCGTGCTCAGCGGCCGGGTGCTGGCGGCACTGCACATTCTGTGCAAAGCCCGCATCCTGACCGTTGGCCCCGGCCTGAAAAGCGGCATTAAACTTCGGCTGGACAATCCCGCTCAGCTGGGTGCGGAACTGCTCTGTGGTGCCGTTGCGGCGCTGGCTGAGTGTTCCGGCCCGCTGGTGGTCATTTCTGCAGACACCGCCATTTCCATGATGGCCGTCAACGCAAAGCAGGAGCTTGTGGGCGGCGTGATCCTGCCCGGGCCGCAGCTCTCACTCAGTGCGCTGGTCAAAAACACTGCTCAACTGCCGCAGATCGACCTTGCTGCCAGGGCTCCGGAGTCCATCCTTGGCAAAAGCACATCTTCCTGCCTGCAGAACGGTTTTGTGCTGGGCACTGCCAGCCTGCTGGACGGTCTGGCCGAACGCTTCCGCGCAGAGCTGGGCCCGCAGACCGCATTCTATGCCACCGGAAATCTGCCCATCGCCATCCGGGAAGCCTGCCGCACGCCCATCCTTTACCGGGAAACTCTTATCACGGATGGCCTGTATCGCATCTGGCTGCGGAACCGGAGGGGCTGACGATTTTCGTTTGCATTTTACATCTACATGTGTTATACTGTGTTGTACTGATTCGTCAGTGCAATTTGCGATCGTAGCTCAGCTGGATAGAGCGTTCGGCTCCGACCCGGAAGGCCAGAGGTTCGAATCCTCCCGGTCGCACCAAGAAGCCCCGACACACTTTTCTGTGTCGGGGCTTCTTTTGTGCGCCGGAGAGGATTCGAACAGCAACGACGACGACCGCTGCCTGCGGCAGAAACAGGGAGGAGTTGTTGGGGCCGCGTTCTGATTTTTCAAAGCCCTGCCTAGGGGCTGCGGAAAAATCAGCAAACGCAACCCGTAAGGCCCCCTCCATGCTACTTCCCAACGCCTAGGAATGTCTAATAACAGGCTACGCTCTAAGGACCGGAGAGGATGAGAAAAGGGCCGGTATTCCCTCACTCCTCCGTCTCTACCCAGACATCTGACACAAAGGCTTCCGTGCCCACATCCACATAGATGCCCAGTGCACCCTCCTTGCCTATGCCGTGCTTCATCTCCGGCACGGTGAGCACCGGCTCTTCTGCGTCATTCAGATAAAACGATGCTGTCTCATCCCGGATGACCGCTTTCAGTGTGAACCACTCCCCCAGCGCCAGTTCCACCGGCGCTTCGAACTCGGTGATGCCAAACTCCCGGAAATAACTGAAGGTATAGCCCGGGTAGGAAAAATACTGGCACCCGTGGGCCTTGCGCACCGGGTCAGTGCAGCTGCGGCCATTGGTGGGCCGCACATAGAAAGACTCAAACTCCGAGCCATCCGGCCTGGCGCGGTACACTATGCCCACAAAGCCGCGGGCATAGTCCGGTGCGTCCGGCAAGAGCTGGCTGCGCAGACGCACCTCAATGGTGCCGTTGTGCAGCGGCACATTTTTCAGCTCGGCGTAGGTGTTTTCGTCCGGTATCTCCACCTTGTCAGCCTTGACCACCCGCACCACCGGCATCCCATCCAGAACCGTATTTTCCACTCGGGTGTGCATCGCCCGGAACAGGCTTGCATCCGCCTTCCAATGCATCTTCATCGTATCATCCTCCCGGAAAATTTCTGTTTCCAGTATAAGTCTTTCCGGCCCGTTTGGCCAGTAGGCACTTTTTTGTTACCATGCATTTTCTTTTCAGGAACCATCTTGCAAAAGATGCGGCATCCCATATAATAGAGGTGTGCCCCGGTGTGCGCGGGCACGGTTTGGTTTAAGGATCAAAGGAAAAAAGAGAATATGAAATCAACTACCAAAACGCTGACCGAAGGCCCTCTGGCGAAGCAGATCTTTCTGGTCAGCCTGCCGCTGGCGCTTTCCAACCTGCTGCAGGTGCTGTTCAACATGTCGGACGTGGCTGTGGTGGGCCGGTTTGCAGGTTCCACGGCGCTGGGTGCAGTGGGTTCCACCAGCATCCTTGTCAGCCTGTTCACCGGCTTCCTGATCGGCCTGAGCAACGGCATCAATGTGCTGGTGGCCCGCTTCTACGGTGCCCGGCACGAGCACGACGTGGAAAAAACTGTCCACTCAGCGGCCATTGTCAGCCTGATCGCCGGTGTGGTGCTGCTGTTTGTCGGCCTGCTGGGTTCACCCTTCATGCTGCGCCTGCTGAACACCAAGGACGACCTGCTGCCCGGTGCCATTCTGTATCTGCGGGTCTACTTTCTGGGCATGCCCGCTCTGGCGCTCTACAACTTCGGCAATGCCGTGTTCAGTGCCATTGGCGACACCAAAAAGCCGCTGATGTACCTGTCCATTGCTGGCGCACTGAACATTCTGCTGAACCTGTTCTTCGTCATCGTCTGCCAGCTGAGCGTCATGGGTGTGGCGCTGGCCAGCGCCATCTCCCAGTGCGTTTCCGCCGGGCTCATTCTCCATGCCCTGACCAAAGTGCCGGACTGCTACGCACTGGACACCAAAAAGCTGCATCTCGACTCTGCCATGACCAGAAGCATCCTGGGCCTTGGCCTTCCGGCCGGCTTCCAGAACGCCATTTTCGCCATTGCAAACCTGTTCATTCAGGCTGGTGTCAACTCCTTCGACTCCCTCATGGTCAAGGGCAACAGTGCCGCTGCCAATGCCGACGCCATGATCTATGACTGCATGGCCGCGTTCTACATGGCCTGCGCAAGCTTCATGAGCCAGAACTACGGCGCGGGCAAGCCCGACCGCGTGAAAAAGAGCTACTTCATCAGTCTGGCCTATTCCTTTGGCGTAGGCCTGCTTCTGGGCGGAAGCCTGTTCTTCTTCGGGCGCACCTTCCTGGCCCTGTTCACCACAGAGAGTGCCGTCATCGACGCAGGCATGAAGCGTGTGGGCGTCATGGGCTTCGCCTACTGCATCTCCGCCTTCATGGACTGCACCATCGCGGCTTCCCGCGGTCTGGGCAAGACCGTGGTGCCCACCATCATCGTGGTGATGGGTTCCTGCGTGTTCCGGGTGATCTGGGTGTACACCATCTTTGCCCACTTCCACACCATCCCCTCGCTGTACGCCCTGTATCCGTGCAGCTGGGCGCTGACTGCGCTGGCTGAGATCATCTATTTTGCCCACTGCTATAAGGAATCCATGAAAATTTTTGAGCGGCCCAAAGCAGTCCAAAGCACCTGATATTACAGCAAACGGCTCCTGCCCTTTTCAACTCGGGCAGGAGCCGTTTTTCTTTTGGTCTTACTGATAATCGTGGTTCAGGAACATGGCCTTGATGACCACCACTTCGTCGTATTCCTCCTGATCCACCTGAACATCTGCGTTCAGGGATTTCAGGCGGGCTTCCACGGCATTCAGGGCTTCCGGCACAGTGACGGCACGGCCCTCTTCGATGGCGTCTGTCATCTGCTTGAGCACGATGGGGTGCGCATACCAGCTGGGCACCGGGAAAGCTCCGTTGGGATAACGCTTCACATACTCTGCCATAGCGGCTTCCGCTTTTTCCGCACGCTTCATGATGGAGCTGTGGTTGTTGCGGGCGGTGGGCAGCATGTTGTAACTGGAGAACAGGAAAATGGCTGCGAAGCCGAACAGCGCGAAGTAGATGCCGTAGTTGCCTGTATGCGTGGTGACCGCATACAGGCCATAGGCCGCGGACAGGATGCCGAAGATAAAGATGGCCAGCGCCACATAACGGTACACCGGCTTGCTCTGCAGCTGGGCGCGCTTGCGGCGCTCGGCCGCGCTCAGCTCATCCGAGAGCTCCGGCTTTGCTTCCAGATACTCCTTTGCCCTGTGCAGCACGGTAATGCTGTGGCGGGCATCGTCGGTCAGCTCGCTTTCCGGCAGCTTGCGGGCAGCCTTTTCGGCTTCCTTCTTCTGCAACACCTGCTCACCGGCTTCGCTGAGCAGATGGATCTGCGGCTGCTCCTTTGCCAGCACTTCCAGCAGCTTGTCCACATCACGCTCATCCTTGAAGTTGCACTGTTTCTGCTTGCCGCCGTCATACTCGACAACAAGATAAGCCATGGAGGCGAACATGCCCTTGCCGGTGAAGCCGCCGGAACTCATGGCCACCCGCTTGAACACGCGGCTGATGCTGCCGTAGGGCAGATAATAACGGCGGTCGATGTAAAAGCTGTTGAGGTACAGCGCCTTTTTGCCAACGCCGCAGGGGCCGATCTTTCTGCAGGACTTTTTGTCCTCGATCAGTTCCTGTTTGTCCAGTTTTGCCATACCCAGCTGTGCAGGTTTGAAGATCATGGAAGTTCCCTTCTTTGCTTATAATTTTCTACTTTATTTTCGCACCGCAGACCCTGAAATTCAAGCCCTTTTCCTGCTAAGATTTGGCACAAAGGTTTGGGCGTTATGACAAACACCCCCGTCACTGCGGGGTGCAGCGGCGGGGGTGCAGTTTCAAAGCTTATGCGATGCGGACGAGTTCATCATGCCTTCTGAGAAGCAGCGTGCTTCTTGGTAGCATGGATGAAGATGAACAGCATTGCGGCGGCGAAGATGATGCCGACGGGGTATGCAACAGCGGTATTGTAAGCGACCAGCTTGCCGTCTGCATAGGTGTTGATCATCTTGCCCAGGCACTCAGGTGCCAGCACGAAGTAGGTGCAGGACACAGCGCTCATGAAGGTTGCAGGAACAGCGGTGATCCAGTAATTCTTCTTTTCCTTGAACAGATACATGGATGCAGCCCACAGCACGATCATGGCCAGAGTCTGGTTGGTCCAGCTGAAGTAACGCCAGATCACGGTGTAGTTGATAACACCCAGTGCGTTGCCGATGCCCAGGAAAGCACCGACGCCCAGAACGGGGATGCACAGTTTCAGGCGGTTTGCGTAGCTGTCCTGATCCAGCTTCAGCCAGTCGGCCAGGGTCAGACGAGCGGAACGGAATGCGGTATCACCAGAGGTGATGGGGCAGATGACAACGCCGATCATTGCCAGAGCAATGCCAACGCCGCCCATGGTCTTTGCGCACACATCGTAGATGGCGGCAGACTGACCAGCGCTCAGAGCCTCGGCCAGACCGGTCATCTTGCCATCGGTGATCTCGTACAGTGCGCAGCCGGCAGCAGCCCAGATCAGAGCGATGACGCCCTCACAGACCATTGCGCCGTAGAACACGAAGTGGCCCTGCTTCTCACTCTTCATGCAGCGAGCCATCAGAGGCGACTGAGTGGAGTGGAAACCGGAGATAGCGCCGCATGCAACGGTGATGAACATGAAGCTCCAGATCGGGGTGCCCGACGGATGCATGCTGTGGAAGTTCGACCACAGTTCGGGGATGGTGTAGGCGGGGTTGGTGAAGATACCAAAGATAACGCCCACTGCCATGATGATCAGGCAGATGCCGAACACGGGATAGATCTTACCGATGATAGCATCGATAGAGATGAAGGTAGCGATGAAGTAGTACACCAGAATGATGATCAGCCAGAACAGAGTGGTGGTCATCGCGCCGGACATGCCATTGTTCTTGCACAGGGTAACGATCAGGCCAGCGGGGCCCACTGCGAACACGGTGCCGACCATGATCAGCAGCACAACGGAGAACACACGCATGATGTTCTGCATGACAGGGCCCAGATATTTGCCGGTGACCTCAGCGATGGAAGCGCCATCGTTGCGTTCGCTCATCATACCGGAGAAGTAGTCATGCACACCACCTGCAAAGATGGTGCCGAAGGTGATCCACAGGAACACCACGGGTCCCCACAGAGCGCCCTGCAGAGCACCGAAGATGGGGCCCAGACCTGCAATGTTCAGCAGCTGGACGAGGAACAGCTTCCACTGGGGCATCACAACGTAGTCAACGCCGTCGTTGATGCGCACAGCAGGAGTTTCACGGTCGTCCGGTCCGAACGTGTTGTCAACGATCTTGCCATAGACAAAGTAGCCGATGATCAAGAGCGCCAGACAGAGTAAGAAACTAATCATACCAGAAACCTCCTTTTTGTTTCAAACCACAGCCAGCATATTGCGTGCCTGACTGCGGCTCTGACCAATCTCTGGCTTCATGTTAACACTTTTTTCATAAAGCTGTTAATATTTTTCTGGTATGGTTCCTATATCAAAAAGCATATAGGAGAATTCCCTACCGGAATACCGGAAAAGAGATTTTATCGCTGCAACGGCAAATTTTCTTTGCTTTTGACAAAAGAACTTTTCCGGGAGCATTCAATGTTGCCCTTACCAAACTTTTCAGCTCATTTTTGTGCAAGCTGCTCAATCCTTTTCGAATTTCTCCTGAAATCGTGTTTTCCTTTTCTGAAATGCTGCAAAACGCAAGGCCCCCGGCGCTGCTGATCGTGTGCGCCGGGGGCCTTGTTCAGGAGATTATTGTATATATGTTTGTATATATCTTATGCTTTCTGCGCCGCTTTCTTGGTGGCGTGGATGAAAATGAGCAGCATCGCAGCCGCAAAGATGACGCCGATGGGATATGCCACTGCGGTATTGTAGATGGTAGTGCCCTCAGCGGTCTTCGAGTTCAGCAGACCGCCCAGGCACTCGGGAGCCAGAATAAAGTAGGTGGAAGAGACCGCACTCATGAAGGTTGCGGGAACAGCGGTGATCCAGTAGTTCTTCTTTTCTTTAAAGAGATACATGGATGCGGCCCACAGCACGATCATGGCCAGAGTCTGGTTGGTCCAGCTGAAGTAACGCCAGATGACCGTATAGTTGATGAAGCCCAGTGCGTTGCCGATGCCCAGGAAAGCGCCGACGCCCAGAACCGGGATGCACAGCTTCAGGCGGTTTGCATAGCTGTCCTGATCGATCTTAAACCAGTCGGCCAGGGTCAGACGGGCGGAACGGAACGCGGTATCACCGGAAGTGATGGGGCACACCACAACGCCGATCATTGCCAGTGCGATGCCCACACCGCCCATGGTCTTGGAGCAGACATCATAAATCGCTTTGGACTGGCCCATGGCCAGAGCTTCGGCCAGACCGGTGTTCAGGCCTCCGGTGACCTCGTACAGGCTGCAGCCGGCAGCGGCCCAGATCAGAGCAATAACACCCTCACAGACCATTGCGCCGTAGAACACGAAGTGGCCCTGCTTCTCACTCTTCATGCAGCGAGCCATCAGAGGCGACTGAGTGGAGTGGAAACCGGAGATAGCGCCGCATGCAACGGTGATGAACATGAAGCTCCAGATCGGGGTGCCCGACGGATGCATGCTGCCGAAGTGATCCCAGATCTCGGGGATGGTGTAGGCGGGATTGGTGAAGATGCCAAAGATGACGCCAATGGCCATGATGATCAGGCAGATGCCGAAGATGGGATAAATTTTACCGATGACTGCATCGATGGAGATGAAGGTGGCGATGAAGTAGTACACCAGAATGATGATGAGCCAGAACAGCAGCGAAGTGAATGCGCCGGAAGCGCCGCTCTGGCTGCACAGCTCCACGATCAGGCCTGCGGGGCCCACTGCGAACACGGTGCCCACCATGATCAGCAGCACCACAGAGAACACGCGCATGACGTTCTGCATCACAGGACCTAAGTATTTGCCGGTGATCTCGGCGATGGAAGCACCGTCGTTGCGCTCACTCATCATGCCGGAGAAGTAGTCATGCACACCGCCTGCAAAGATGGTGCCGAAGGTGATCCACAGGAACACCACAGGGCCCCACAAAGCGCCCTGCATGGCACCAAAAATGGGGCCAAGGCCTGCGATGTTCAGCAGCTGGACGAGGAACAGCTTCCACTGGGGCATCACAACGTAATCAACGCCGTCGTTGATGCGCACAGCGGGGGTCTCGCGGTCGTCCGGGCCGAAGGTATTGTCCACGATCTTACCATAGACAAAGTAGCCCACGATCAGGATCGCCAGACAGAGTAAGAAACTGATCATACCAGAAACCTCCTTTTTCTCTCGTGACGGGTCACATGGAAAAAATCTCCAGAATTTCCATGCAGCCCGGCCAACTTTCTGCCCTCATGTTAACATATTTCTCATAAAAGTGATAATATGCTTCTGGAATAGGGTCATATCAAAAAGTATCTGGCCGCAAAGATTTTTAGCCGATGTTTCGTTCCATTTTTATTCGTTTTATCAGCAAAAAAGCGGTGAGAGCACATTTTATGCTCTCGCCGCCGGTGAAGTTTCTTTTCCGTTTCTAAAAATTCTTATCTGCTGTTTTTACCAGTTCTTAGCCTGCCAGCCCTCATTTCACCGTGAGTGATGCCTGTTTGTGCAGCAGCTGCACAAAGGTCCGCTCTTCCGGGCGCAGGCTGCCCTTGTCCGGATAGACCAGCACATCCTTCATGCGCTGGCGCTGGGCAGGACATTTCTTCAGCACCAGATGATACTGTTCCAGCGCCCTCTGCGGCATAGGCGACGCCCACATATAGGCATTGGGCAGGTTCTGCAGAATGGAAAACTGGCTGCACCGCTCATATACATGAATGCGGCGGTTGGGGTTCGTGTGCCAGTGCAGGCCGCTGTCCTCACCGCCGGGCAGCTGGAAATCGTCATGCAAAATCTCCGTATAGCGGTTCAGCTGATTGATGTCAGTGATCTCCTGCTTTGCCAGCGGGCCTTCCCGATTGGTCAGCAGCAGATAATCGAACTCCATCACCGGCTCCCGGTGCAGGTTGTGGCGCTCACAATAGCGGCGGTAATAGTCTTCGTCCTCTTCTGCATAGCGCAGCAGCGCCAGATGATAGCCCCGCCGCAGCACAAAATCCAGCGCTTCCATAGCGCCGGACTCCCGGATGTGCACCCGCAGCTGTTCGCTGTCCGCCGCCTGCTGCAGAAAGTCCACCGTGGCATAGGACGCATAGGTGGCGTGGGGCAGCACCACCCGCAGTTCTGCGCAGCTGCCCTGCTGGCGGCGTGCATCCAGATCGAGCCGGTCTACTTCGTCCAGCACCCGTTCGGCCTGCTGGATGAAATGACGGCCCTGCTCGGTGGGGATCATGCCGGTGGAAGAGCGCTCAAAAATGCGGATGCCGTACTCCTCTTCCAGGTTCTTCAGTGCCTTGCTCACATTGGGCTGAGCAGCATACAGTTGCTTTGCCGCCGCCGACACCGAACCCCACTTGCGGATGGCCACCAGATAACGCAGTTCCGTGATATTCATGTGCATCCTCCGTTCCACAAATTACAACTATTCTATCAATTCCGTTGGCTTGCTGTCAAGCCGAATTGTAGGTTTGTCAATGATGTGTTACACAGTGGGAGCAGAAGGTTGATTCCGGTAT
>CAVEID010000033.1:0-4128 GCA_963615785.1 Oxalobacter sp.
AGCCAAGCTATCGCGAATCCCGCTCGATATCAGCCAAGCTGTCGCGAAGCCCACGGGAAGGAAAAAAACTATGAAATCTATCAGTCTGTATCAAAACAACAACAGCTGGCTTTGTCGGCTGCATCCCTTCAGTAAGCTGTTTTATCTGCTGGCGGCGATTCTCTCACCGCTGATCCTCGGGAAGCTGACGGCTTTTCTCCTGTGGATCCTTCTCAGCCTTCTGCTGCTCCGTTCCGCGCGTCTTGTGAAACGGACGCTGCCGCTGATCGCCTTTTCCTTCACCATCATTCTGACGGTGGTGATCATTCAGGGCGTTTTCAACCAGAACAACAGCAATGTGCTCTTTTCACTGGGGCCGGTGCATTTTTATCAGGAGGGCCTGCTGTATGCGTCCCGGATCGGTCTCAACATCCTCAACATGCTGTTGGCCTTCGCCGTGCTGGTCCTGACCACCAAGCCCTCGGAGCTGGTGGAGGAGCTGGAAAAGAAGGGCTTTTCGCCTCGTTTCGGCTACATCATCAATTCTGTCTTTCAGATCATCCCCGAAATGGTGGGCACCATGCATACCATTTCCGATGCCCAGCGGAGCCGCGGCATGGAGACAGAGGGCAAGCTTTCTGTTCGCATCCGGGCCTTTCTGCCCCTCATCAGTCCGGTGGTCATGAGTGCGCTGACTTCCACCCGGGAGCGTGCCGTGGCGTTGGAGGTGCGGGGCTTCGGCAGTGGCTGCCGCAAGACCTATCTCTACACGCATCCCTATTCCAAACAGGATAAGCTTGTGAAAACCCTGTCACTGTTGGCGCTGCTGCTCAGCATTCTTGGAAGGATCGGATTCTTATGGCTTTCATCGAAGTAGAACATCTCAAATACCGCTATCCGGGGGCGAAGCGGCTGGCATTGGACGACATTTCCTTTACAGCGGAAAAGGGCGAATTCATCGGCCTCGTGGGCGAAAATGGTGCCGGCAAAAGCTCCCTCTCCCAGGCGCTGCTCGGGCTGATTCCTCAGTTCTATAAGGGCGCTTACGGCGGCGTGGTCCGCATCGACGGCCTGGAGGCGGCGAAAACCCCGGTGGGCACCCTCTGTCAGAAAATTGGACTCGTTTTCCAGAACCCCTTCAACCAGCTGTCCGGTGCCAAGGACAGCGTGTTTGACGAGGTGGGCTACGGTCTGCAGAACTTGGGTATCGTGCCGGAGGAGATTCGTCAGCGCGTCGAGACGGTGCTGCGGCAGCTGGGCATCTGGGAATTCCGGGACCGGAACCCCTTCGATCTTTCCGGCGGACAGCTGCAGCGCGTGGCCATTGCGTCGGTGCTGGCCATGCAGCCGGAGCTTTTGATCCTGGACGAGCCCACCTCCCAGCTGGATCCCGCCGGTTCCGAAGAAGTCTTCCGTATCGTGGAAGAATTGACCAAAACCGGCATCACCATCCTGATGATTGAGCAGAAACCGGAGAAGCTGGCTGCTTACTGCGACCGTCTGCTGCTGATGCAGGACGGCAAGCTCCTCGCCACCGGCACCCCGGAGGAAATTTTTTCCAGGGACGACCTTGCGGAGCGACACGTGGAGCCGCCGGTCTATACAAGCGTTGCCCGGAAGTATGGACTGAAGTTGGCAAACGGTTGCTATCCCGTGACGCTTTCGGGGCTGCTTGGGGCAATGTCTTCGGCGCAGCAAGCCGAGCTTTGTGTCTCTCTGTCGGCAGCGCTGGAAAAGGCAGCGGAAAGCCCGCAGGAAGCGTCTCTTGCGGAAAGTTTCCGGACGGAGAATCTGAAATTTTCCTATATTCCGGGAAAACCGGTATTGCCGGGCCTCAGCCTGACACTGGATCACCGCCCCACGGCCATCATCGGTCAGAACGGTGCCGGAAAGACCACGCTGGTGCGGATTCTCAAGGGCCTGCTCAAGCCGGAGAGCGGAAGCGTGTACTTTGGTGGTGAAGACATTACCACCCATACGGTGGCAGAGCTCAGCGGCCGTGTCGGCTATGTGTTCCAGAATCCGGATGATCAGATTTTTAAGTACAAGGTGTTGGATGAGGTGATGTTCGGGCCGCTCAACATCGGTATGTCGAAGGAGAAGGCAGAAAAACAGGCCAGAGAAGCGCTGGCGCAGGTGGGACTGGCTTCGCAGGCGGAGAGCAATCCCTACGATCTGGAGCTTTCGGAGCGGAAGCTGGTGGCCATCGCCTCTGTGCTGGCCATGGACACCGAGGTGGTGATTCTGGACGAGCCCACCATTGCCCAGGATATGCTGGGAAAGGCGAAGCTCCGGGAAATCATCGAAAATCTGCGCGCCCGCGGCAAGCTGGTGCTGGCCATCCTGCATGACATGGATTTTGTGGCCGCCTGCTTCGAGCGGGTGCTGGTAATGGCGCACGGCGAGATTCTCGCCGACGGTACCCCGGCAGAAGTCTTCCGGGAGAGCGAGGCGCTGAAGGAGGCCGCCGTCACACCGCCGCAGCTGTATAGATTGCGGGACGCCTTATCGTGCTGAGCGCAGTACGATCCGCGTACCGGGAAATGGGTACAAGCCAAAGAAGCACCGCGGGCGCTTGCGAACCCGCGGTGCTTCTTTGGTGTGGCTTTTTTCATAAGCCCTTCTTTACAGTCCATTTGCTTTTTTTATTTTCTTGGCTATCTTTTTGATTGCCTTTACCTGCTTCATGTGAATCTTTTCTTCACGATCCCGGTATTTTGTTGACAGTTCCTTGAAGTTTGTTTTTATCTTTTGTGCTTTCTCTTGTTCTTTCTTGGCATCTACCTTCTTGGTTTTCGACTTAGACTTTTCGAATTCCGGATACAACGCTGTTATTGCCGTCAACATATCCTTTGCTGCGTCCAATCGTCTGGAACCGTTGTGGGATATCTTTGAAAGCTTACTGCTTTTCACTGCAACATATCTGCTGCATGCATCATATGCATCCTTATATAACTGCTTCTGCGCATTCGGATCGTCAAGCTTCTTGGCATCTCCGTCTTCTCCCACCAGTGCATTGATGGCTGTCCGCATTGCCTTATACTCATTGCTGCTTTTCTTCTCATCTACCTCACGATCACTGGTCCGGAATCGATCTACAGCACCCCGAAAGATATTGTTAAACCTGTAGTCAAATAAATCTCTGACCTTATCCATGGATTTGAATTTATTATCAACAACTTCATAGAAGTGATCGTAGGACTCAACTACTTTGCGCCTCTGTGCCTCTAATGCCTGCAGTCGTTCATTATAGGCTGCTTTCTTTTCCTCGCTCATGCAGGCAATTATGTCCTTCGTGCGATTTTCAGGTTCAATTCCTTCGTAGGAAGAAAGAGCACTCTTCAGCGTTTTCACGGCGTTATACGTATCCCAGAAATTGTCGTTATAAGATGCCGCATTCAGATCAAATTCAGGAATTTCATTTTTCATGACTGCCTCAAGCTGCGGATTATCTTTGATTTTTTGGGCAGTCTCTTGAAGACTATTTGAAAACTGGTCCAGTGCGTCTTCCAATGCTGCCTCAGCATCAGCTTCCATAGCACTGTATTTTTCCTGCGTATCCTGATGGACCACTTCATAGAGGTCTATGTTCTGTTTGTATTTCTCACGCAAAGCCTGCAGCTGCTCCGTGTAGTCTGCCTTTTTTTCATCGTCTGATGCACTGATCAGTTTTTCCGCCTCTTCGAACATTGTATCGTGTTCATCATAAGCGAGATTATTACAGTCATATAGGAATTTAAATCTGTCTTCAAAGCCGTTGTCTTCTGTCAGAATTTCATCAGAAAAGTCAGTTTCCAGCATTCCTTTCCAGTTCGAAAAGGTATTAGCCTCATCTTCCAAAGATTCGGTCAGTTCCTGCAGTAATTTCTCAAGCTCTTCGTTCATGTCATGTTCCTTCCTGTTACGCTATTTACAGTGCTTATTTCTGTGTTTCTTTTGTTATGGCTGCACTATAGCATGCCAAGAGACACAAATCCGACACATAAATTTGTGCGTGGTTAAAGAAAAGGGCGTGCAAAAATGAGTTCTCATTTTTACACGCCCTTTTGCCGACGGTGGATTCTATTGCTTATGCCTTTACCCGTCTGAGCACACCGGACTCATATACCTTTTTCATGATATACGGAACGATGAGCATGACATAGACCA